>ONHQ01000044.1 GCA_900317685.1 uncultured Prevotella sp. | reverse complement strand
GCGACGACAGGAGCGCAGACCGGGGGTAAGGTTCGGCCTATATCTACTGCTGAGGTGACCCGAAAGGTCACACGAGCATATTATGCGCATTGACATAGTGAAATAAACATGGATAATTGCAACTGATCCCATGTAATGGCTACTTTTGCACCGCAATATAGAAAACGAACAGCTTATTTGGAAAAAACGGGCATGGTCGTGCTCTTCTTGTCATGGCCTGTCGCAACGCAAGATGTGAACCGGATTATGCATAAAATTAACAGGCGACCAAGAGAAAAATTAAATTTTGCCACACCTATAGAATGCTTTTATGAAAAGCTTTCGTAAATTTGCACTTGCTATTTGAATTCGCGCAATGAAATAATAAAAGACTAATGTTATCAATGAAAAAGAAAGGTATTGCAAAGTTATTATTGCTTGCTATTTGTATGTTACAGGCAGTCGTGCTGTGTTCTTGTTCGTCTGACGACCACCACGACAAGGAGGACGACCTTCATGTGACGCTGGGATGCGAGCTGAATGGTCTGCTCAACAATGTTCCGGTTTATGAGAAATGGACTGATGCGAGCGACACGAGCTATCAGGTTGCTTTCGAGGGAGACGACATACCCTCCATGAAGTTGAGGGTTGTCCTGAGTGCCCAACAAGACTCGGTCGTCGTCCTGCATCTGACGATGAAGGACCTCTCTCGTAGCAACGTCCTTATCTACAGTCCTAACGATGGTGGACAGGTCCACACGGAAGACAGCTGCTACCTGGAGGTGAAGAACCTGCACACCGGCGGCGTGACACGATATTGCCCCAAAGACGCTCACCCCATCTCCGTGAGATGGCTGAATATTACTTACTCGGAGACGACGACGGAAAACGACGCGACGCCTCACAACACCACGGTAGACTTCAGACGGGGAATACAGGCCAGCCTTGAAGGCGTGTTCTTCAATGCGGCCTTGCACCGACAGGTGCCTGTCAGCCTGGCTTTTTCCGTGTTGTAGAATAGTTCGTAGGTGAGATTTAAACCAATATATTCTTTATATTCGGTGATATTTTTTATTCCATCGAAGATGGAGCGTTATAAGTCCAAAAAATGATGGTGCACTCTTCATTAGGAATGAACCATAAAAATAGTAAGGAAAAACAAATGAAGAAGATATTGTTTCTCATCCTCGCTGCTATGCTGATGGTTGCATGCAGTGATGATGATGCTCCGGCAGAACAGCCAGGGGTGACTCGGCTCTGTTGTGTCAATGGCACGTTCAACGATGTGACGGTGGCCATGAATGACACGAATAATCACGTGGATGCCAACAAGTCATCGTGGGAGATGAACACCACGGCGTCTGGACATCAGCAGGTGCAGTCGCTCTTTTGGAAAGTACTGCTTTGTCAGAGCAAGGACTCAACCGTATACATGTACCTTTCCCTGGCGGACGTCACCAAGGCTACATGGTCCTTTTCAGATAAGGGTAGCAACAGATCGGCCGGTGACCGGTGCTATCTGGATCTGCCTACGCCCACACTTTTCTGAGCGATTATAACACTGCTGCATATTTCCTTATCTGTTCCAGACGCGCTATGAAAGATTTGTCGCTTTTGGCTTTCTGCATGTTATAATCAGCTTGAAGGCGGAGCCATACTCCGGCATCAATGCCTAATGCAGCCTCCAAGAGCAAGGCATATTCTGTAGTTATCGGGCGCTTGCCATTGAGAATCTCGTTGAAGACCGTGTAGGAGACACCCATTCTCTTGGCCAGATCTTTCTGCGTGATGCCACGTGCTTCTATCTCGTCCTTAAGCATCTCTCCAGGATGAATGAGCATAGAAGGCATCATATTGTTGGCATATTTCTCGTTTCCCATGAACATCTATTTATAATGATTAGACAACTCTAAAATATTGGAGATGGAGACAATAATGTCATCCTCTGCATTTGTGACAGTGAACTCAACTTTACATTGGTCGTTGGCCTTGATAGAGAACCGTCCTTCCTTATCGCCATGAAGAGCTTCAAAATGCAATGACTTTATCGGGAACAAATCTCCTATTCGCTTGGCGGAAACCAAGAACTTTACTGCTTTTTGATAGCCTCTGATAATCTGAGGTTGATAGCGGTATTTTTTCCCTTAGGCCTTGCCCTTTGTATAAAGGTCTTCCAAGTATTGCTCACCAAAAGTAACTAACATGTTTTATACTCTTTGTCGCAAAGTTAAGCATAATTATCGAAATTCGTAAATAATCGAATAGCTATTTTTGTGTCATTCTTGCGTACATCTCAAATTTGGAACACCTGAATGTTGTTGATAAAAACATATTGACAAAAGTATGTTCGCCTGCACTTCCAATCTAGAGCGAATGGCGAGGGCTTTTTTATAGAAAACGGGTCTGGAAAAATGAAAATTCCGCTCGTTCACTCACAAAACAGTGGTTTCTTATGATGAAAAAGGCAGTTTGATGCTATCAGAAAGGCAGTTTGAGTGCATCAAACTGCCTTTCTGATGAAAAATTCTCTAGAGAATTTTTGGTCAGATAGGCTTTCTGATAATACCGCAAAAATGCTTATTTTAGTAAGTGATTGTTTATCAAGGACTTATAAAAAACACGCAAAAATCGCTTCTTTTCGGGCAAAAGGCCTTTCGTTGGAAAAGAAGCGCAAAATAAGGGCCGTTTTTTGTCAGTATACTCAACAAAATCGGAGATTAATAAAAGATGAGTACGATGCGGTAGATGTCGGCGCGATGGCCCCGAAGCGCTTTCATGGCGTTGGAGAGAAGATGCTCAACGGTCTTCTCGCTGATGCCCATCTTCTCGGCTGTTTCTCGGTAGGACAGTCCGTCGCGCTTGCATAACAGTAGTGCCTCGCGCTGACGCTGGGGTAGGGAGTCAATCGCTTTCCATAGACGGGCTTCGAGAAAAGAGCGGTCCTGTGCCTCTTCGTCGGTGATGGTACCTTCCAAGTCCTGCGGCTCTACTTCGTGGCAGAGCGGATCGTTGCGGCGCAGCCGGTCGATACACGCATTGCGCACAGCAGTATAGAGAAACGCCTTGTCATTGTTGGCCTCGCGTTGCCACAGCCTGACGAAGCAGTCCTGCACCACATCCTCGGCGGCGTCGACATCACCACAGAGATAGTGCATGGCATAGAGACAGAGCGGGCGGTAGTATTCGTGAAAAGCAAGTTCTATGGAAGCCATATTGGATAATCAAATAAAAAAGCCCTCCTCTAACTCCCCCCGAGGGGGAAAAGAAAAGCCCTCCTCTAACTCCTCAGAGAGTGAAAAGATCAAGCCCTCCTCTAACTCCCCCCGAGGGGGGAGAATCGCAAAGCCCTTACATGGGATTTGTGATTCTCCTTTCTCGTTTGGGGTTGGAGAAGGGCTTGCTTTTCCCCCTCTCTTGGGAGGGGTTATGGGCGCGTCCGGTGAGCTCTCTCCCCTCCCTTGGGAGGGGCGGGAGAGGGCTGTTAGGGGTGGGCTTTACTTCAGGTTCGGGTTCATCTTGTTCCACTCATTGATAGGCGGAATGATGCCGAGGTCGATGACCTCCTGACGCATGTTGCAGAGGTGCTCGTAGCTCTTCTGCAGGTCAGCCATCTCTTCCTTAGTACCTGTAGGAACAGTGTAGTGCACACCGCTCTTGTCGATGGTAGTAGGCAGAGCCATCATCACGTCCTTGAAGCCCAGCTCAGGGATGTCGGCATAGCAGCCGGCAGGCAGTGTGAACTTCTCGCCGCCCATGGCAGCCTCGATCATCTTCACAGCGTTGTAGGCAGGGCTCTGGAAAGAGCTACGGCCACGCAGCTTGATGATGTTGGAACCACCCTGTACGGTGATGTGCTTGATCTCCTGCCAACGCTCGTCGCTCAGGCCCATCTCAGCCAGCGGCTTGCCGTCGACTTTCACCTGAGAAGCGAAGACAGCCATCTGCTCGCCGTGGCCACCGTATGTGTGAGCACCTGTCACCTTGTCCTGCTGAACGCCGAACTCCAGTGCCAGAGCCTGCTGCAGACGAGTAGAGTCGAGAGCAGCCAGAGAGGTCAGCTGGTTGGGCTTCAAGCCAGAGTGGATCAGAGTAGTCAGAGCGGTCACGTCAGCAGGGTTGAAGATGACAACCACGTGCTCAACGTCCGGGCAGTACTTCTTGATGTTGTCACCGAAGTCAGCAGCGATCTTGCAGTTGCCCTTCAGCAGATCCTCACGTGTCATGCCAGCCTTACGGGGAGCACCACCAGAGGAGATGATGTATTTAGCGCCGGTGAAAGCCTTCTTGGCAGCCTCGGCAACCTTCTCAGGATTGCCCATATCCTCAACGGCAGGAGCATAGTAGGTGACGTTGGCACCTGGGAATGCGCACTGCTGAATCTCATCGAAGACACCATGAACACCCGGCTCATAGATATCATAGAGACATACGTTAGGAGTAAGGCCGAGCATCAGAACGCTCTGCACCATGTTGGAACCGATCATACCGCCTGCACCGACGATGACCAGCTTGTCATTTGTTAAATAGTTCATAACACTAATTATTTAGTTCAGAAATACTTTTCTGTGTTTTCTGGCTACAGAAAGTGCGTCAGTGGGACTTTCTTCCTTGCAGCCATGCAAAGTTACTAAAAAATCTATTCATTGAGTGATTTCTTTTCGCTTTTATTTGTTGTTTATTCTTAAAAGTATTATCTTTGTTACGTCTTTTGTTATCTCTGTTTGACATTTCAGGGATTAGACCAAACCATTAATCGTTATATGCTATGAAAGAAGTAATCAGTCAACGGCTGCGCGATCTGCGTGAGGTGATGCGCCGTGAGCATCTCGATGCGTTTATCTTTCCCAGTACCGATCCCCACAACAGTGAGTATGTCCCCGACCGGTGGAAGGGTCGTGAGTGGGTGAGTGGTTTCAACGGCTCGGCGGGTACGGCCGTGGTCACGCTGCACAGTGCCGCGCTGTGGACCGACAGCCGCTACTTCCTGGCCGCCGCAGACCAGCTGAGCGGCACCGAGTTCCAGCTGATGAAGCTGAAGGTGAAGGGCACGCCGACCATTGCGCAATGGCTCGGCCAGGAGCTTCGCGATGTCGATGGCGCCGTTGTCGGCATGGACGGCATGGTGAACAGTTGCAGCAGCGTGGAGGCGATGATCGCCGACCTGCGTCAGGAAGGCGGCATCACCGTGCGCCACAACTTCGACCCGCTGTCCGTCGTATGGCGTGACCGTCCGGCTATCCCCGACCACCGCGTGGAGATACAGCCGCTGGAATATGCCGGGGAGCGTGCTGCCGACAAACTCGCACGCATCCGCAAGGCCTTGCGCGCACTCCATGCCGACGGCATGCTCGTCTCGGCGCTCGACGATGTGGCGTGGACGCTCAACCTTCGTGGTACCGACGTGCACTGCAATCCCGTCTTCGTAGCCTACCTGCTCATCGACACCGCACATGCCACCTTATATATAAATAAGGAGAAGGTCACTGACGAGGTGCGTGACTATCTCGCCGGAGAGGGCGTCGGTGTGGCTCCTTACGCCGATGTGGCCAAGGGCTTGAAGCAATATCCCGAGTACAACATCCTGCTCGATCCCAATGAGACCTGCTATTCGCTCTATCGCGTGGCCAACTGTCGTCCTGTGGTCAGCCATGTCTCGCCGGTGCCTGCCATGAAAGCGATTAAGAATGCGGTAGAGATAGACGGCTACCACCACGCCATGCTGCGTGACGGCATCGCTTTGGTGAAGTTTCTCAGATGGCTGAAGCCTGCCGTGGCAGCCGGTGATCAGACCGAGATGAGCATCGACCGCAAGCTCACTGCCCTGCGTGCCGAGCAGCCGCTGTTCCGTGACATCAGCTTCGACACCATCGCGGGATATGCTGCCCATGGTGCCATCGTTCACTACGAGGCTACGCCGGAGACCGACATACCCTTGGAACCTCGTGGCTTCTTGCTTCTTGACAGTGGCGCACAGTATCAGGACGGTACCACCGACATCACGCGCACTATACCTCTCGGACCGCTCACCGACGAGGAACGCCATATCTATACGCTTGTGCTCAAGGGACACATCCAACTCGAACTCTGCAAGTTCCCTGAGGGTGCCAGCGGTACGCAACTCGACATCCTTGCCCGCGAGGCGATGTGGCGTGAGGGCCTGAACTATCTTCACGGCACGGGTCACGGCGTGGGCTCTTACCTCAATGTCCACGAGGGCCCTCACCAGATACGTATGGAGTACATGCCCTCTCCGCTTGTCGACGGTATGACGGTTACCGACGAGCCCGGTCTCTACCTTGCCGGTAAGTTTGGCGTGCGCATCGAAAACACGCTGCTCATCCGTCCTTACAAGACTAC
The DNA here is from genome assembly GCA_900317685.1 of uncultured Prevotella sp. Taxonomy (GTDB): domain Bacteria; phylum Bacteroidota; class Bacteroidia; order Bacteroidales; family Bacteroidaceae; genus Prevotella. The sequence goes on along the minus strand of ONHQ01000044.1, from coordinate 21,194 downwards.
GGACTTTGGCACCTTCCTCCAGTTTGAGCCGCTCACCCTGTGTCCTATTGACACCGAGCCCATCATCCTCGACGAGCTCACGTCCGAAGAGGTCGCCTGGCTTAACAGCTACCACAAATATGTCTATGAGCAACTCGCTCCCCATCTCGACGAGGAAGAGAAAGAGTGGTTGAAGGAAAAGACAAAGGAGATATAGAAGGACAAGCCCGAAAGACCTAAGGCCCTCCAGTCCTCCGGCCCTTCCCTAACCCTCCCCAAGGGGAGGGAATGAGCTCACCCTATGCACAGGATCATGTGATCATAAGACGATGTGCTTAGGGTGTTTTTCCATTTTCAAGTGTTTGAGAATTGAAGAAAGTGGAGCGCTGGGAAGGAACAGAACTGAATTTGCTTTGATCAGGTAGTGCACACCAATATATATAAGGTGCAAATATGTAAGAACGAATATGTCTTTTATGTCTTTCTGTCTTAATAAAAAGAACTACTGTCTTTATAAATATGTTCTTTATGTCTTTCTGTCTTAATAAAAAGAACTACTGTCTTTATAAATATGTTCTTTCTGTCTTTCTGTCTTAATAAAAAGAACTACTGTCTTTATAAATATGTTCTTTCTGTCTTTCTGTCTTCATGAAAAGCTCATTTGTCTTGTCTGTTCCCTCTGTCCAACAACACAACTTGCAGAAAATTAGTTAATTATTTGCGTATTTGGAAAATTAGATGTAATTTTGCAACCGCAAATTGTGGTACCATGCATTGATGGCGCCCAGTTGCGTATGTTTCACATTTAAAATAATAAAACCAAAACAAAATGATTATTGTACCAGTAAAGGATGGCGAGAACATCGAAAGAGCTCTCAAGAAGTTCAAGAGAAAGTTTGAAAAGACAGGTGTGGTGAAGGAGCTTCGCGCTCGTCAGCAGTTTGACAAGCCCTCTGTTAAGAAACGTCTCAAGATGGAGCACGCTATCTACGTACAGAAGCTTCGTCAGGAAGAGGAGTAAAAAACGACTCCAAGAGTAAAAAATACTCAAAAAGTTTGGTAGTTTGAATTTTTCTTCGTACATTCGTTGCTGAAAACGCAAGAGTAGCGTTTGGAGGCTATAATGATGGAGATAAAAGACCGATTCCTGGACTATCTCAAGTACGAGCTCAACCGCTCGCCATTGACGGTGGTCAGCTATTCCGAGGACTTCAAGATGTTCGAGGAATACTTTCAGGCATTGGACGGCCAGCCGACATGGGAGACCATAGACGGCGACATCATCCGCAACTGGATGGAGCAGATGGTCGATGAAGGCAATAGTACAACCACTGTTGCCCGGCGATTGTCCGCACTCAAGTCGTTGTATAGGTTTGCCTTGTCGCATCATCTGGTGAAGAAAGACCCGACGGTCAGCATTCGTGCACCGAAACTGAAAAAGCCTTTGCCCAGCTTCCTACAGGAAGAGCAGATGGACAGGCTCTTGGACAGTGATCACTGGGGAGACGATTATAAGAGTACGTGCGCGCGTACTGTTATTATGACTTTCTATGAAACAGGGATACGGCGTGCAGAGCTGATGGGACTGCGTGATGCGGATGTGGACTTTGTCAACCGGCAGCTCAAGGTGACCGGTAAAGGCAATAAGCAGCGTATCATACCTTTCGGGGAGGAGCTTGCGGAGACCTTGCGGCATTATATGTCGGTGAGAGACGAAGTGGTTCCCAAGCAGGAGGATGCCTTCTTCCTGTCAGAGAAGGGATGCCGGTTGGGTGGCAGCCAGGTGGAAACGATGGTGAAGAGCCATCTGCGAATGGTCAGCTCCATGAAGAAGCTTTCGCCGCATGTCTTGCGCCACACCTTTGCCACCGCCATGCTCAACCATGGTGCGGGTATAGAAAGTGTGAGACGGTTGTTGGGACATGCGTCGGCCTCCACCACGGAGATCTATACGCATACGACGTTCGAGCAACTCAAGCGAGTGTATCAAGATGCCCATCCTCGGGCATGAGTTTAACCTTTAACAAAAAACGGAGGTAACTATGGAAGTAAAGATTCAGTCGATTCACTTCGACGCTACCGAGAAGCTGCAGGCGTTCATCGAGAAGAAGACCGCCAAGTTGGAAAAATCATTCGAAGACATTCAGAAAGTAGAGGTGCAATTAAAAGTTGTCAAGCCCGCTACCGCTCTCAATAAGGAAACCAGTATCACGGTGACTGTGCCCGGTGGAAGCCCACTTTACGTGGCCAAGACCTGCGACACTTTTGAAGAGGGAGTCGACCAGTGCGTGGACTCATTGCGGGTGCAACTGGAGAAATTCAAAGAAAAAATACGCAAACATTGAAAAATTTCCCCGAAAAGTTTTGGAGATTGAAAAATAAGTAGTATCTTTGCAGCCGTTTTACAACGAGTCCTATGAAAGTCGTGCAAGGCGGCTGCAGGATATGCCTCTTTAGCTCAGTTGGCCAGAGCACGTGATTTGTAATCTCGGGGTCGTTGGTTCGAATCCGACAAGAGGCTCCTCTTCATGAGGACAGAGATCTTTTAAACATTGACTGGGTGGTTACCAGAGTGGCCAAATGGGGCAGACTGTAAATCTGCTGGCTCTTGCCTTCGGTGGTTCGAATCCATCACCACCCACAATGCGTAAGCATGAGACGTCTCCTCCTTGGAGCGTAATGCGGAAATAGCTCAGTTGATAGAGCACTAGCCTTCCAAGCTGGGGGTCGCGGGTTTGAGCCCCGTTTTCCGCTCTCTTTTTTGCTGTAATAGCTCAGTGGTAGAGCACTTCCTTGGTAAGGAAGAGGTCCTGAGTTCAACTCTCAGTTACAGCTCCACTTTGATGCCTAAACGAAGTCTAACTAAATATCAGTGTGACAAGTCAAGGTTGTCAAGAGAATCATCTATTTGATTATTTAATTAATACAATAAAAAAGTAAAGCTATGGCTAAAGAGGTTTATGTGCGTACCAAACCGCATGTTAACATTGGTACAATTGGTCACGTCGACCACGGTAAGACTACTCTGACCGCAGCTATCTCTAAGGTGCTGCATGAGCGTCTGGGTACAGGTGAGGATGTGAAGTCCTTCGATCAGATCGACAACGCTCCTGAGGAGAAAGAGCGTGGTATCACCATCAACACCGCCCACATCGAGTATGAGACTGCAAAGCGTCACTACGCTCACGTGGACTGCCCGGGACACGCCGACTATGTGAAGAACATGGTAACTGGTGCTGCTCAGATGGATGGTGCTATCCTCGTGGTTGCTGCTACCGATGGTCCTATGCCTCAGACTCGTGAGCACGTGCTGCTCGCTCGTCAGGTAAACGTGCCTCGTTTGGTTGTTTTCCTCAACAAGTGCGATGATCCTGAAGTCGACGATGAGATGATTGACCTCGTGAAGATGGATGTCCAGGATCTTCTGACTTCTTACGGTTATGAAGAGGATACTCCTATCATCTGTGGTTCTGCTCTGGGTGCACTGAATGGTGTGAAGAAGTGGGAAGACAAGATCATGGAGCTGATGGACACTGTTGACAACTGGATCCAGGAGCCTGTTCGTGAGGTTGATAAGCCTTTCTTGATGCCTGTTGAGGATGTCTTCTCTATCACTGGTCGTGGTACTGTTGCTACTGGTCGTATCGAGACTGGTAAGTGCAAGGTTGGTGATGAGGTTCAGCTGCTCGGTCTTGGTGAGGACAAGAAGTCTGTCATCACTGGTGTCGAGATGTTCCGTAAGACCCTGGAAGAGGGTGAGGCTGGTGACAACGTCGGTCTGCTCCTCCGTGGTATCGACAAGGACGAGGTGAAGCGTGGTATGGTTGTCGTGCACCCGGGTGCTATCACTCCGCACGATCACTTCAAGGCTTCTATCTATGTGCTGAAGAAGGAAGAGGGTGGTCGTCACACTCCGTTCGGCAACCGCTATCGTCCTCAGTTCTACCTCCGCACAATGGACTGCACCGGTGAGATCACTCTTCCTGAAGGTGTAGACATGGTGATGCCTGGTGACAACGTTGAGATCGAGGTTCGCCTGATCTACAAGGTTGCTCTGAATGAGGGTCTCCGTTTCGCTATCCGCGAGGGTGGTCGTACGGTTGGTTCTGGCCAGATCACAAAGATTCTGCCTGACGTAGCAGAGGAGGGATAATTTAGATTATCTATTTCCAAGATACGCAAGTCTCCGCGTCTGCGGATGCGGAGACTTTCTTACGGGTTTAGCTCAGTTGGTAGAGCACTGGTCTCCAAAACCAGGTGTCGAGAGTTCGAGTCTTTCAACCCGTGCTAAATAGAAGATAATATGTTTAATAAGATAGTGAATTATTGCAAGGCTTGTTATGACGAGCTTGCACATAAAACCACTTGGCCAACACAGAAGGAGTTGACTCACAGTGCAGTGATTGTATTATCTGCTTCCCTTATCATTGCACTGATCGTCTTCGCTATGGACTTGGTGTTCAAGAACCTGATGGGTATTGTATACCCAGGCTAATCATTAAGGCAATGGCAAATACTAAGAATTGGTATGTTTTGCGTGCATCCAGCGGCAAAGAGGCAAAACTGAAAGAGTACATCGAAGCTGAGCTGCGTCATAACCAGCGTCTGGCTGACCATGTCTATCAGGTGCTCATCCCGATGGAGAAACATGCAAGCATTAAAGATGGTAAGCGAGTGGAGAAAGAGAAGATCGCTCTCCCCGGTTACGTGTTTGTACAGGCCGACATGATCGGTGATGTTCCTGTTGACTTAAGAAACATGCCTAACTGTTTAGGCATTCTCGGCGGTCTGGATCATCCGGCTCCGGTACCAGAGTCTCAGATCAATCGTATGATTGGACAGGCTGAGGAAACACAGATCGACAACGATGTGGAGGTTCCTTATCTGCTGGATGAGACTGTGAAAGTCACCGACGGTCCTTTCGCTGGTTTTGAGGGTGTGATCGAAGAGATCAACACTGAGAAACGCAAGCTGAAGGTGATGGTCAAGATCTTTGGGCGCAAGACACCCTTGGAGCTTGGTTTTATGCAAGTTGAGAAGGTCGCTGAGTAGTTGTTACGGGCTACGCGCGCCTTATACGTTACATTTATTTTAATTTCAATTAGAAATGGCTAAAGAAGTTGCTGGATTAATCAAGTTACAGATTAAAGGTGGCGCTGCAAACCCCTCCCCTCCAGTAGGACCGGCTTTGGGTTCCAAGGGTATTAACATCATGGGCTTCTGCAAGGAGTTCAATGCTCGTACTCAGGATAAGGCTGGTAAGGTTCTGCCTGTCGTCATCACTTACTACACAGATAAGTCGTTCAGCTTCGTCATCAAGACTCCTCCTGCTGCTGTCCAGCTCAAGGAAGCTGCCAAGGTGAAGTCTGGTTCCGGCCAGCCTAACCGTAAGAAAGTGGCTAGCGTGACTTGGGATCAGGTTAAAGCGATCGCTGAGGACAAGATGGCTGACTTGAACTGCTTCACTGTCGAGAGTGCCATGAGACTGATCGCAGGTACTGCACGCAGCATGGGCATCACTGTTAACGGTGACTTCCCTGGTAAATAATTAAACTTCAATTAAGCAAGTAAAATGAGTAAACTGACAAAAAATCAGAAATCAGTAGCTGAGAAGGTTGAAGCAGGGAAGGCATACACATTGAAAGAGGCTGCAGAACTCGTAAAAGAGATCACTACAACAAAGTTTGATGCTTCTGTAGATGTGGATGTTCGCTTGGGCGTTGATCCTCGCAAGGCTAACCAGATGGTTCGCGGCGTGGTGTCTCTGCCTAACGGAACTGGTAAGACAGTTCGCGTGCTTGCTCTGTGTACACCTGATCAGGAAGAGGCTGCTAAGGCAGCTGGTGCTGACTACGCTGGTCTCGATGAGTATATTGAGAAGATCAAAGGTGGCTGGACAGATGTCGATGTCATCATCACCATGCCTTCCTGCATGGGTAAGGTAGGTCCTCTGGGCCGTTTCCTCGGTCCCCGTGGTTTGATGCCTAACCCGAAGTCTGGTACGGTGACAATGGATGTCGCTAAGGCTGTCAAGGAAGTTAAGCAAGGTAAGATCGACTTCAAGGTTGACAAGGCTGGTATTATTCATACTTCTATCGGCAAGATTTCTATGACTGCTGATCAGATCTATGGCAATGCCAAAGAGTTTATCAACACTGTGGTCCGTTTGAAGCCTGCTGCTGCTAAAGGTACATACCTCAAGAGTATCTTTATTTCAAGTACAATGAGTAAGGGTATCAAGATTGATCCTAAATCAGTTGAATCACTCTAAAAGTTTGGAAAAATGAAGAAAGAAGTAAAAGATACTATCATTGTTGACCTTGGCGAGAAGCTGAAGGAATATCCTCATTTCTATCTGGTGGATGTCACCGGAATGAATGCAGAGGCAACATCTTCTCTTCGTCGCAAGTGTTTCAAGCAGGAGATCAAGATGGTCGTGGTGAAGAACAAGCTTCTTCACAAGGCTTTCGAGGCTGCTGACATCGACTATTCTGAGCTTTATGGTACACTGAAGGGTAACACCGCTGTGCTGTTCGCCAACACTGCCAATGTACCTGCCAAACTGCTCAAAGATAAGGAAATCGCAAAAGCTGGCGTACCTTCTTTGAAGGCTGCCTATGCTGAGGAAGGTTTCTATGTTGGTGCCGACAAGCTCGATGAGCTGGCTTCCATCAAGAGCAAGAACGAGGTTATTGCCGACATCGTTGCTCTGTTGCAGAGCCCCGCAAAGAACGTGGTTTCTGCTCTTCAGTCAGGCGCAAACACTATCCATGGTGTGCTGAAGACTTTAGGCGAGCGTCCTGAGTAATCAATTAAGTCACTACATTTTCAAGAACAAAATTTAAATAAATACAAAAATGGCAGACGTTAAAGCTATTGCAGAAGAATTAGTAAATCTTACTGTTAAAGAGGTAAATGAATTGGCAACAGTCCTGAAGGACGAGTATGGTATCGAGCCCGCTGCTGCAGCTGTTGCAGTTGCTGGTCCTGCTGCTGGCGCAGCTCCTGCAGCTGAGGAGAAGAGCTCTTTCGATGTTGTGCTGACTGATGTCGGTGCTACAAAGCTCCAGGTCGTTAAGGCCGTTAAGGAGGCTTGTGGTCTCGGTCTGAAGGACGCTAAGACTCTCGTTGAGTCTGTTCCTGCTACTCTGAAGGAGGGCCTGTCTAAGGACGAGGCTGAGAACCTGAAGAAGGCTATCGAGGAAGCTGGTGCTAAGGTTGAGCTGAAGTAATTTAGTCTCTTTTAGCCGTTGCGTCACTTCAACAGTGGCATGACGACAGTTACATACTTAAGGGTTAGGATTTGCCCAGTCGGTGAGTCCTAACCTTTTTGTGTCTTTATCCCCGTTGATCATGGCTTCTGTCGTTGCTTAGATCATAGCTTTCGATCTCATAGCTTTCGATCAATTCTTTGTTTTCCTCTTCTTTCAGCTTCGGCTAAGACTGGTATTAGACTACAATTGATTTCTTATGTCAAACGTTATTGATAACAGAGTAAATTTTGCCAGCGTCCAGAATCCTTATCCTTTTCCGGATTTCCTCGACGTGCAACTGAAATCCTTCCGTGATTTCCTCCAACTTGACACTCCACCAGAGGAGCGCAAGAACGATGGCTTGTATAAGGTGTTCGCTGAGAACTTCCCGATCACCGATACTCGCAACAACTTCGTGCTTGAGTTCCTCGATTATTATATCGACCCGCCCCGCTATACCATTGACGAATGCCTGGAGCGCGGTCTGACCTACAGTGTGCCTTTGAAGGCTAAGATGAAACTGTATTGTACCGATCCTGACCATGAGGACTTCGGCACTTTCATCCAGGATGTCTTCTTGGGTACCATTCCTTATATGACTAACAACGGCACCTTCGTGATCAATGGTGCAGAGCGTGTCGTAGTGGCTCAGCTCCACCGTTCACCGGGTGTGTTCTTCGGCCAGGGTGTCCATGCCAATGGTACTGTGCTCTACAGCGCACGTGTCATTCCTTTCAAGGGCTCTTGGATTGAGTTCGCTACAGACATCAACAATGTCATGTACGCTTATATCGATCGTAAGAAGAAGTTGCCTGTGACAACGCTTTTGCGTGCCATCGGTTACGAAAGTGATAAGGACATTCTTCAGATCTTCGACCTCGCAGAGGAGGTGAAGGTATCTGAGAAGAACAAGTCTCAACTGATCGGTCGTAAGCTCGCCGCACGTGTGCTGAGAACATGGACTGAGGACTTCGTTGATGAGGACACCGGTGAGGTCGTTACCGCTGAGCGTAACGAGATGGTGCTCGAGCGTGAGACTGAGATCACTGATGATAACTTCCAAACGATCATCGACAGCGGTGTCTCTACGGTTCTTGTACATAAGAATAATGAGGCAGCTTCCAAGTACGATATCATCTTCAAGACCTTGGAGAAAGACCAGAGCAACTCTGAGATCGAGGCTGTACGCTTCATCTATAAGCAGTTGCGTAACGCTGATCCTGCTGATGATGCCAGTGCACGCGAGGTCTTCCAGAACCTGTTCTTCTCTGACAAGCGTTACGACTTGGGTGATGTAGGCCGCTATCGTATCAACAAGAAACTGAATCTCGACATCGATCCTGACGTGCGTGTGCTCACCAAGGAGGACATCATCGAGATCATTAAATATCTGATCAAGCTCGTCAACTCCAATGCTACCGTTGACGATATCGACCACTTGAGCAACCGTCGTGTACGTACGGTCGGTGAGCAGCTGGCCAACCAGTTCTCTATCGGCTTGGCCCGTATGAGCCGTACCATCCGTGAGCGTATGAACGTACGTGACAACGAGGTGTTCACGCCGACAGACTTGATCAACGCAAAGACTATTTCCAGCGTCATCAACTCGTTCTTCGGTACCAACCCGTTGAGCCAGTTCATGGACCAGACCAACCCATTGGCTGAGGTCACTCACAAGCGCCGTCTCTCCGCTTTGGGTCCTGGCGGTCTGTCTCGTGAGCGTGCAGGCTTCGAGGTTCGTGACGTACACTATACCCACTATGGCCGTCTCTGTCCTATTGAGTCGCCTGAGGGTCCTAACATCGGTCTGATCTCCTCTCTTTGCGTCTATGCTACGATCAACGAGCTCGGTTTTATCGAGACTCCGTACCGTGTGGTGAAGGACGGCAAGGTGGACTTAGACAACAAGGATGTACAGTATCTCACGGCTGAGGAAGAGGATGGACAGCTCATCGCTCAGGGTAATGCACCGCTGAAAGAGGATGGTTCTTTCGTTCGTGACTTCGTTCACTGCCGTCTCGCTGCCGACTTCCCTGTTGTGGAACCTGGTGAGGTGAGCCTGATGGATGTGTCGCCGCAGCAGATCGCCTCAGTGAGTGCCTGCTTGATTCCTTTCTTGGAGCATGATGACGGTCACCGCGCCCTGATGGGATGTAACATGATGCGTCAGGCAGTGCCTTTGCTTCACAACGATGCACCTATCGTAGGTACCGGACTTGAGAAGCAGGTCTGCGAAGACAGCCGCACGATGATCACAGCCGAAGGCGAAGGTGTCATCGAGTATGTCGACGCTACTACCATCCGCATTCTCTATGACCGTACGGAAGACGAGGAGTTTGTCAGCTTCGAGCCGGCTCTCAAGGAATACCGCATTCCTAAGTTCCGCCGTACCAACCAGAACATGACCATCGACCTGCGTCCTATCTGCAACAAGGGCCAGCGCGTGAAGAAGGGCGACATCCTGACTGAGGGTTATGCCACTGAAAATGGTGAGCTGGCTCTGGGTCGTAACCTGTTGGTTGCTTACATGCCTTGGAAGGGTTACAACTATGAGGATGCTGTCGTCATCTCTGAGCGTATGGTTCGCGACGATGTGCTGACATCCGTTCACGTCGACGAGTATTCTCTCGACGTGCGTGAGACCAAGCGCGGCATGGAGGTGTTCACCAGCGATATTCCTAACGTCAGTGAAGAAGCTACGAAGGATCTCGATGACAACGGTATCATCCGTGTCGGTGCCCGTGTAGAGCCGGGTGACATCATGATCGGTAAGATCTCGCCTAAGGGTGAGAGCGATCCTTCACCAGAGGAGAAGTTGCTCCGCGCCATCTTCGGTGATAAGGCTGGTGACGTAAAGGATTCTTCACTCAAGGCCAATCCTTCTTTGAGCGGTGTTGTGATCGACAAGAAACTCTTCCAGCGTGCTGAGAAAACACGTGAGTCGAAGAAACAAGATAAGATTAAGCTTCAGAAGATTGATGAGGAGTACGAGGCAAAGAGCGACGAGCTGAAGAACATGCTCGTTGACAAGCTGATGACACTCACCGACGGTAAGGCTTGCCAGGGTGTGAAAGACTACACAGAGGCAGAGGTGCTCACCAAGGGCAGCAAGTTCACGGTGCCTGCACTGAAGAACCTTGAGTATGACGGCATCCAGAGCAATGGCTGGACCGATGATGAGCATGTCAACGGACTCATCCAGAAGCTGATCATGAACTATATCCGCAAGGACAAGCAGCTCGCTGCTGAGCAGAACCGCCGCAAGTTCGCTATCACTATTGGTGATGAGCTGCCTTCCGGCATCTTGAAGATGGCTAAGGTCTATATCGCCAAGAAGCGTAAGATCCAGGTCGGTGATAAGCTTGCCGGTCGTCACGGTAACAAGGGTATCGTCTCTAAGATCGTGCGTCAGGAGGATATGCCGTTCTTGGCTGATGGTCGTCCTGTCGACTTGGTACTGAACCCGATGGGTGTGCCTTCTCGTATGAACTTAGGACAGATCTTCGAGGCTATCCTCGGTGCAGCCGGTAAGAAGCTCGGTGTGAAGTTCGCTACTCCAATCTTCGACGGTGCTAAGCTTGACGACCTGCGTGAGTGGACAGAGAAGGCCGGTCTGCCTAACCTCTGCTCTACGACCGTTTACGATGGTGAGACCGGTGAGCCTTTCGACCAGAAGGCTACTGTGGGTATCACCTACTTCTTGAAGCTCGGTCACATGGTTGAGGATAAGATGCACGCCCGTTCTATCGGTCCGTACTCTCTCATCACTCAGCAGCCACTTGGTGGTAAGGCTCAGTTCGGTGGACAGCGCTTCGGAGAGATGGAGGTCTGGGCTCTTGAGGGCTTCGGCGCCAGCCATGTCCTGCAAGAGATGCTTACCATCAAGAGTGACGATGTCACCGGTCGTTCCAAGGCTTACGAGGCTATCGTCAAGGGCGACCCCATGCCGACACCGGGAATCCCCGAGTCGCTCAATGTGTTGCTGCATGAGCTTCGCGGTCTGGGACTGAACATTAAGTTGGATTAAGTTTGGAATATTGAAAAGTTAGAAGTATGGCTTTCAAAAAAGATACAAAGGTAAAGAATAATTTTACCAAGATTACCATTAGCCTGGCCTCTCCTGAGACAATCAAGGAGAACTCCTATGGTGAGGTGACCAAGCCCGAGACCATCAACTACCGCACCTACAAGCCTGAGCGTGACGGCTTGTTCTGCGAGAGAATCTTCGGTCCGACGAAAGACTATGAGTGCGCCTGCGGTAAGTACAAGCGCATCCGCTACAAAGGTATCGTCTGCGACCGTTGCGGTGTTGAGGTCACGGAGAAGAAGGTACGTCGTGAGCGTGCCGGACATATCGAGCTCGTCGTTCCTGTAGCTCATATTTGGTACTTCCGCTCTTTGCCAAACAAGATCGGTTACTTGCTCGGACTGCCTACCAAGAAGCTCGACCAGGTGATCTACTACGAGAAGTATATCGTCATCCAGCCCGGTATCCTCGAAGGACAGAAGGACGCTGAGGGCGTGGAGGATCTCAATGGTTCCCATAAGCTCGATCTGTTGTCAGAGGAAGAGTATCTCGACATCATCGACAACAAGATTCCTGAGAACAACGATATGCTCGACGATGCTGATCCTACGAAGTTCATCGCCAAGATGGGTGCCGAGGCTATCCTTGACCTGCTCAAGCAGATCGACCTCGACAAGCTCAGCTATGAGCTGCGTGACCGTGCCAACAGCGACTCCAGCCAGATGCGCAAGACCGAGGCCTTGAAGCGTCTGCAGGTCGTGGAGGCTTTCCGTGGCTCCAAGGATGTGAACAAGCCGGAGTGGATGATCATGAAGATCATTCCGGTCATTCCGCCAGAGCTGCGTCCGTTGGTTCCGTTGGACGGTGGCCGTTTCGCCACTTCCGACCTCAACGACCTCTATCGTCGTGTCATCATCCGTAACAACCGTCTGAAACGACTCATCGAGATCAAGGCTCCAGAGGTGATTCTCCGTAACGAGAAACGTATGCTCCAGGAGGCTGTTGACTCTCTCTTCGACAACAGCCGCAAGGCCAGCGCCGTGAAGAGCGAGAGCAACCGTCCGTTGAAGTCCCTCTCTGACTCGCTGAAAGGTAAGCAAGGCCGCTTCCGTCAGAACCTGCTCGGTAAGCGTGTCGACTACTCTGCCCGTTCTGTGATCGTCGTCGGTCCTGAGTTGAAGATGGGTGAGTGTGGCCTGCCGAAGTTGATGGCTGCCGAACTCTACAAGCCGTTCATCATCCGCAAGCTCATTGAGCGCGGCATCGTGAAGACGGTCAAGAGCGCTAAGAAGATTGTGGACCGCCGTGAGCCGGTGATCTGGGATATTCTGGAGAACGTGATGAAGGGTCACCCTGTGCTCCTGAACCGTGCTCCTACGCTTCACCGTCTGTCTGTGATGGCTTTCCAGCCAAAGATGATCGAGGGTAAGGCTATCCAGCTCCACCCATTGGCTTGTACGCCGTTCAACGCTGACTTCGATGGTGACCAGATGGCTGTTCACTTGCCGTTGAGCAACGAGGCCGTGCTGGAAGCGCAGATTCTGATGCTTCAGAGCCACAACATCCTCAACCCGGCCAATGGTGCTCCTGTCACCGTGCCGTCGCAGGATATGGTGCTCGGCCTTTACTATATCACCAAGATCCGTCCGGGTGCCAAGGGTGAGGGTCAGACCTTCTACGGCCCTGAAGAGGCTATCATCGCTCTCAATGAGAAACGAGTTGACGAGCACGCTCAGGTGAAGTGCCTCGTCGACGACATTGACGAGAAGGGTAATCCTATCCGTCATATCGTAGAGACTACCGTGGGACGTATCATAGTCAACGAGATCATCCCGAAGGAGATTGGCTTCTTCAACGGTGTCATCTCCAAGAAGACGCTGCGTAAGCTCATCGCTGATGTGATCAAGCATGTGGGTATGGACCGTGCCTGCACGTTCCTTGACGGTGTGAAGAACCTCGGTTACCGCATGTCTTACCTTGCCGGTCTTTCCTTCAACCTCGATGACATCATCGTTCCAAAGGAAAAGGCAGAGATCGTGAAGCGTGGCCAGGACGAGGTCGATGAGGTCAAGGCCAACTTCGATATGGGTCTTATCACTGATAAGGAGCGCTATAATGAGGTCATCAACGCCTGGACACATGTCAACAACGACTTGAAGAAAGCTGTGATGAAGCACATGACCGAGGCCGACCAAGGTTTCAACGCCGTGTTCATGATGCTTGACTCCGGTGCCCGTGGTTCTGCTGACCAGATTGCCCAGCTCGCTGGTATGCGTGGTCTGATGGCCAAGCCGCAGAAAGCCGGTGCAGAGGGTAACTCCATCATCGAGAACCCTATCCTGAACAACCTGAAGGAGGGTATGTCTGTGCAGGAGTACTTCATTGCCTCACACGGTGCCCGTAAGGGTCTTGCCGACACGGCTATGAAGACGGCCGATGCCGGATACCTGACTCGTCGACTCGTCGACGTGTCGCACGATGTCATCATCACCGAGGAAGACTGCGGTACACTGCGTGGTCTGGAGTGCCGCGCCCTGAAAGAGGGCGACGAGGTTGTCTCCACACTTGCTGAGCGTATCCTGGGTCGTGTCTCCGTTCACGATGTCATCAATCCTCACACCAGTGAGATCATTGTCAAGGCCGGTGAGGAGATCACCGAGGCAAAGGCACAGGCTGTCGAGGATGCCGGTATCGAGATGGTAGAGATCCGCTCGGTGCTGACCTGTGAGAGCAAGAAGGGCGTCTGCCGCAAGTGCTACGGCCGCAACTTGGCTACTTCCAAGATGGTTCAGCTTGGTGAGGCTGTCGGTGTCATCGCTGCACAGGCTATCGGTGAGCCGGGTACACAGCTGACGCTTCGTACCTTCCACTCCGGTGGTATTGCTGAGAACGCTGCCGCCAACGCATCCATCACCTCTAAGTATGACGCTAAGCTGAAGTTCGAGGGCTTGCGTACGGTACCATTCGTAGACAAGAGCGACGAAAGCAATCCTGTCGAGTGCCAGATGGTAGTGAGCCGTTTGGCTGAGGTACAGTTCGTTGACCCCAATACTGATATTAACATGGCTACGCTGACCGTTCCTTACGGTAGCTCACTGTTCTTCAAGGATGGTGACGTAGTGAAGAAGGGCGACGTGGTCTGCAAGTGGGATCCGTTCAATGCTGTGATCGTCAGTGAGTATGCAGGTAAGCTGCAGTTCGACAATGTCATTGAGGGTGCAACCTTCAAGACTGAGACCGACGAGACCTCCGGTATGACCGAGCGTATCATTACTGAGTCCAAGGACCACAACGTCATCCCGACAGTTCACGTCGTTGACGAGAATGGTCAGGTGCTCGGTACCTATAACTTCCCTGTGGGCGGCCATATCGCCAACATCGAGGACGGTCAGGTCATCGAGACCGGTACCACACTGGTTCGCATCCCTCGTGCCGTGTTCAACGCCGGTGGTATCACCGGTGGTCTGCCACGTGTGACCGAGCTCTTCGAGGCTCGTAACCCGACGAACCCCGCTGTGGTCTCTGAGATCGACGGTGAGGTGACCATGGGTAAGCTGAAGCGTGGTAACCAGGAGATCATCATCACCTCCAAGACGGGTGACCAGCGTAAGTATCTTGTACCATTGTCTCGTCAGATCCTGGTTCAGGAGCACGATGCTGTGCGTGCTGGTACAGCACTCTCCGACGGTGAGATTACACCGGGCGACATCCTTGCCATCAAGGGTCCCACCGCTGTACAGGAGTACATTGTCAATGAGGTGCAGAACGTCTACCGCCTCCAGGGTGTGAAGATCAACGACAAGCACTTCGAGATTATCGTCCGTCAGATGATGCGTAAGGTACGCATCGACGACCCGGGCGACACCTCGTTCCTTGAGCAGGATCTCGTTGACAAGCTCGACTTCGCTGACGAGAACGACCGTATCTGGGGTAAGAAGGTGGTGATCGACGAGGGTGACTCTGAGAACCTCCACAAGGGTCAGATCGTCACTGTGCGCAAGCTGCGTGACGAGAACTCCAGCCTGAAGCGTCGTGACCTGAAGACCGTCACTGTCCGTGACGCTGTGCCTGCTACCTCTACTCAGGTGCTGCAGGGTATCACCCGTGCCGCTCTGGGTACGAAGAGTTTCATGAGTGCTGCCTCATTCCAGGAGACCACCAAGGTGCTCAACGAGGCGGCTATCCGTGGAAAGGTCGACTACCTGGAGGGCATGAAGGAGAACGTGATCTGCGGTCACCTCATCCCTGCCGGTACCGGTATGCGTCAGTGGGATAAGATCATCGTGGGTTCTAAGGAAGAGTACGAGCGCATGGAAGCCAACCGCAAGAATGTGCTCGACTACGCTGACAAGGTCACACCTGAGAAGTAGACCTTCATATAAGCTATCATAAGAAAGGCCGTGAATCCGATTGTGGATTCACGGCCTTTTTCCTTAATTGATCTTTCTGAACCATCTCGCGCCGATATTTTATTGTAATGTAGTCATACATAAGCTCGTGTTTGTTGAACGAATTGCAAGTTTGTCTATAAGGAATAAATTTAATGCAATTGAGTTTTGATTCAATTGTATACTTATAGACTTATCTTCCCTTTCTTGGCAAATGGCTTCCTTCAAGAAACACGATAGCCCCCGTTCTTCAACGATGAGGAACGGGGGCTATGGCTTAGTATACGTAGACCTTGCAGTCCTTGATGCTGCCGGGAGCACCTTGTTCGGCGCGTGGCAGGTATTCGAGGGCGGAGACGGTCTGGGTGGAGCCGAGGTCGATGACGAGGAGGTGGGGCAGGTCAGTGCCCGGGATGGTCTGCCAGTAGGTCGACTCCTGCAGGTCGAAGACCTTGTCGCCCGTATGGTTGCCGTTGTCGGCATCCTCGGAGTCGGCGTATTTCGTGGTCCATGTCTCCCGGCTGATGCGCTTACCTTGTGCATCCTGCAAGTACAGCTCGGCGATGGCGGAGAGGTCCTTGCCGCTCTGGTTGCTGCTGATGAGGATGGCGAGGTAGCGGCCTCGCTGCGGCTGGGCGAAGCGCACCGTCTGCCAGCCGTTGCCCGACTGGAATGCACCGCTGAAGGCCGGCGTGCGGCTGTTCAGGTCCGGCTTGTCGCCGATGTTGTTATGCAGGTTGGTCTTCTCCAGTTGCAGTTTGTCGAGCTCTGGCTTGTCCTGTCCCCACAGCACGGGGTTGTTGGTGCCGATGACGTCGAGCACCATGATGTCGTTCTTGCCCTTCTTCAGCCAGCATCCCGGGCAGTAGAGCGTCTGCTGAGGACCGATGCGCCAGAAACGGCCGAGGGCATGGCCGTTGACATAGACCTGACCTTTGCCGAAGTTCTCCATATTAATAAAGGTGTCGCCCACCTTATTGAGGTTGAACGTGCCGAGGAAGACGTTAGGCTCCTTGTCGCTGTTGAGTACATTGAGATGGGTGAGCAGTTCTACATACGGCTTGCGGGACTGTGAGGCCAGCGTGTCCACGTCGTCGGGAATAAGTCCTATCTGCCAGTCTTTGAGGTTGTAGGTGATATCGTGCTGTCCGTCGGTGGTGGCGATGGTCACGTCGCCCGTGATACCCTTGTAGTCCTTGATGGCGCGCCCGAAGTTGATACGTCCCATAGCCTCTACGAGAATGTCGAGTTTGGAACCTTTCTTCACGGGCGGCAACATGATGCTCTTCTCATTTTTCACGCGGTCGATCTTCCCAACAAACTCCCCGTTGATGAACACCTGCGCATAGTCGTGGGCATCGCTAATGGTGAGACGGCTGGGTTGACTGATGTCGGGCAGGGTAGTGGAGTAGAAGGCCGAGCCCCATCCCATGTCCATCTCTTCAAAGGTCTTTGTATCGTGGCTCTTCACTGTGCGTGTGATGAACTGACAGAGAGGGATGCGGGCGGAGAGCTTCACCTTGGGGAAGCTGACCAGCGGAGCCGCAGGCTGGGGGACAGCGGGCAAAGCTTTGCCACCATTGTATTTCTCCATGGTGTGGCGCAACTCAAAGAACTTTGGTGTCGTGCGTCCATATTCATTGATCGGCGCATCGTAGTCGTAGGAGGTCACGTCGGGTGCGAATCCCGGGCTGTTGGCTCCTGCCCAATGTCCGAAGCTCGTTCCTCCGTGCGTCATGTAGAGTGAGAAGGAGATGCCTTTGGAGAGCATCTCGTCGATACCGGCCACCATGTCTTTGGCCGGACGTGTCTCGTGGCGTGCTCCCCACTTGTCAAACCACCCGCTCCAGAACTCCGAGCACATCTTCGGAGCGTCGGGACGCAGTTCGCCGAGGCGTTTGAACTGTTGGTCGATGTTGGCGCCTGTGCCGAAGTTCATCGTCCACACAAGGTCGTCGAGGCCGTTCTTGGTGAAGTTGCTCGACCAGTCGCACTGGAAGAGAACCGGACCAACCTTGTTGCCCTGCTTGTCCTTGGAGTACCAATTAGCCTTGAGCAGATCGCGGATGGCACGGATGTAAGGTTTGTCCTCGCCATAGCTGCCATACTCGTTCTCCACTTGCACCATGATGATCGGTCCACCATGCTGTATGGTCAGCGGGGCGAGCTGCTCAGCGACTTTCTCCTCGAAGACCTTCACACGCTGCATGAAAAACGGATCCTGCTCGCGCAGACGGATGTCCTTCTTCTTCAACAGCCACCAGGGCAGTCCACCCATTTCCCACTCGGCGCAGACGTATGGTCCCGGTCGCACGATGACGTACATCCCGTTTTTCTGTGCCAGACGGCAGAAGGCGGCCACGTCGTTGTTGCCCGTAAAGTTGAAGTGATCCTGTTGTGGCTCATGGATGTTCCAGAAGACATAGAGGCAGAGTGTGTTCATGCCGAGGGCTTTGCACATTTTGATGCGCTGCTCCCAATAGGGTCGGGGTATGCGCGGATAGTGCACCTCAGCGGCTTTGACGACAAACGGCTTGCCGTTGAGGAGAAAGGTGCCTTTTCCTACCGTGAAATCACCACTGCGGTTCGCTGCCAGACTGGAGCTTGGGCTCAGCATCATGGCCAATGCGAACATAAAAAAAAGAATCTTTTGTTGTAATCTCATAGAAGAATTGTTATTAGGATTGTCTTCCACAAAATTACAAAAAAGATTCTTTCCTGTTGTTCACTTATCTTTCAATCAATCGTGCAGCAGAGAGAAATGTCGAAAAATGCCTGCTGATTCACGATTTGTTACCTTGACATCTTTATTATTTATTGGTTCTGACCAATCGCAGTCCGTACCAGCCTGGGTTTGGTGTGGCACCATCGGCAGACAGTCTGACGAGGAACTTGGCGGTAGCTTTTCCGCTTTTGCCACGGAGGAGACTGGACGGCAGTGGGTATTCGACATCGAAGAAGCCATTGGTCTCGCCTTCAGCTTTCTCCGGAACGACGATGTCGGCGATCTTTACGCCGTTGACAGTCAGCGTAGCCTGACGACCCTTATCAGCTGTAGTGAATCGGCAGAGGATAGCAAGACTGTCAGCATCGGCGGATGCGTTAAAGAGCGTGTACTGTACATATCCGCCACGTTGTGCGTCGCGATAGGTCTCGTCGCGGAATGATCCCGCGTGAGAGTCGGTCGTGTAGTTGTATTCGTGTCCCGCCTCGTTTTGCTGTTCACCTGGAGAGACGAAGTCGATGGTGCGCTTGGCGAGTGCTTCAGCCTTTCGTTCCGTCTCCGCCATGTCGCTCTGAGCATAGCCTTCTGGCGTCTGTTGATACCAGTAACACATATAGCGTGCGTGGTGGATCGTAGCAAACGGCTGCAACATGAGGCGAGTCCAGTGATAGCCTGTTACGCCCGGGCGGCTCACATCCAACGGGAAACGAAGCGTATTCGGGTCGCCCTTGCCGACGCGGGAGAGTACCTCGCTGCGCTCGCCGATGAGTAGCGGAGCCGTGGTGAGCGGCAGACTCTTGCCCACGGCACCGGGTGCATGGTCCATACGTCCTTCCCCGGCATATTCGTTTTTCAACGCCTCATAGCTCAATCCTGTCGCGTCAGCGTCAGCCTTGTCGCTGGCGGTGGTCTTTGCGGCAAGCAAGACAGGACCATACTCAAAGGCAATATAGTCCGCTAGGTTGGGACAGGGCACTACGCGCATTGCCATGGGTAAATCAACTTGTACCTTGTCTCCGGCTTTCCACTGGCGGTGCAGCTTGACGTAGGAAGCCTGTCCCACGGTTGTCTTGACCGTTTGTGGCTCACCATTGACGGTGATGCGATAGTCGGCTGTGGTCCACCAGGGATGGCGGATGGCCAATGAGAAATTGCCCTCGCGGTTGATGGTCAGCGTGGTCTGCTGGCTATAAGGATAAGAGGTGGTCTGTGTCACGTCGAAGCGTCGGTCGGAGAGATGACTTGGGGTGAAGAGATTGACATAGAGCACAGAGTCTGCGTCATGGGTGTAGACAAACTGTCCGTATTTGCTGTGGTTCTCCATACCCGTGCCGACGCAGCACCACATGCCTTTGTTTACCTGCGAATAGATGCGGTATCCTTGTGGGCGCAGCGTGGTGAAATAGACATAACCACCCGTCTTCGGGTCTTGTGTGGAGAGGATATGGTTGAGCGTGGTATACTCATAGAAGTCGGCGTAGCGGGCATCGTGGGTGCGGTCGGCGAGTATTTCCGAGAGTTTCAGCATGTTGTTGGAGTTGCAGCTCTCAGGTCCGTCGGCTCTGTCGATATAGCGGTTGCTGTTGGCTTTGGAGAGGAAGTGCTCTTCAACGCTGTTGCCGCCGATGCATGTCGTGCGGTAATTTGCCACATCGGTCCAGAAGTTTTGTGCAGCCTTGGCATAGCGCTTGTCGGCAGAACTCTCTTCAGCGATGCGTTCGAAGCCGATGTATTTTGGCACCTGTGTGTTGGCGTGCCGGTTGTCGAGAAACGTGGTGTTGAGCGTCTGCATACCGTCGACCATCGTTTGGTGTGAGAACGCCTTGGCAGCTTCGAGGTATTTTTTGTTACCGAAAATCGTGTAGGCATCAGCGAGCACCTCGTTCATGCCTCCCTGCTCCGTGTTGAGGATGCTTTGCATCTGTTCGGTGCTGAGATGACTGATCAGCGCCACGGCCCAGTCAGCCATCTTGCGATACATCTCTTTGGCGGTCTTGTTGCCGGTGTAGAGATAGGCATCGCGCAGTCCGGCCATCACTTTATGCTCGCAGTAGAAGGGCACCCACCCGCGAACGGGATCGAAAGCCTTGGCGTTGCCCTGATAGAGTTCTCGCCACACCTCGTTGATCGGTTGTCCGCCGAGAAAGCCTTTCATACCAGTCTTGTCGTGCTGGTATACATCCTGGCAGTCTTTCAGAACACTGAGCATATAGTCGAGTCGCGACTTGAGCAAAGCGCGAGTCTGCTTGTCCTGGCAGGCGGCATAGGCCATGGCGAGGGCAGAGAGATAGTGCCCGCCCACATGACCTGACAAGTCAAAGCCGTTGCCGCCCCAGTTCTTGAAGTTTGGATGGAGCAGCAGCCAATTGGTATACCGGCCCGTGGTGAGTCCGGCTTGTCGGATGAATGGCGTGAGCAATCGGTCGGTATCGTAGTCGAGGAGCACACGGAAGTTTAAGTCCATGGCCTGCTTCATGGGACTGTCGAGTAGCGTCACCTCGTTGAGATTGAAATGATGGGGATAGATTTGCTCTTGAGCCAGACCTTTGGCAGGAGTGGCCATCAGCACGGAGACAGTGAGAGCGTACAGCAAAGAGTGTTTCATGATTTGTCTTTAGTATATTGTTGTTTGGTCAGGTGCAAAGATAAGCGTTTGTTTTCATATTTGCAAGTTTCTGTTGTATTTTATGTTCCAACAGCAATGATGATGTTAGTTTCTGGCGCTGTCTTTTTTTAAATAAGGTTGACACCTAAAGTCAGCAATGATGGAAAAAACAGAAAGTATGCTCCAGACATCATTGGAGCGCATTCGACTTCAGCAG
>ONHQ01000042.1 GCA_900317685.1 uncultured Prevotella sp. | reverse complement strand
AAACCGAAAATGGCAAAGGGCCTTAGCCCTTGGCGCTGACACAAAGAGGTTTTCCTGGTTTTTGTTAAAAAGCTATTTACCTTGTGCAACGACATTCCTAACCAATTACGGATCTGTGACCAGAAAAGATGACTCATATCCGATCCACGGAGAATATCCACCCACGCTATTTCTCCACCTTAAACACGGCCTTGTGGATCATGCCCTCGGCGATGCAGGGAGCGTGGCCGTCCTGCGGGAAGAAGATGGCAAACTCGCCGGGCTCCACCGTCACACGGCTGCGCGGGCTGACACCCGGCACCTTGGCAATATCCTTCTCTGTGTCGAAGCTCACCACCGGCAAGTCTGCCACCGGCGTGTAGCCATACGTCTCGGCCCGGTTCAGCGGCACCTGTACGTCGATCATCCGGCGGTGGTACTCGATGACCGCCTCGTCGGGGCGCTTGCCGCGGTCATCCTCCACGTTGACATACAGCCGGCTGCCCATGATCTCATGTCGCCCGTTCTCCAACTTGTTCAGGTCGTGCTGCCCGATCCATGCCGCCACCTCTTTCAGCAGCGGGCTCAGGGACCCATACAGTCCCAGATTCTCCAGTTTGTCTACGATCATCGTTTTTGTTTTTTCGGTTATATAAATTCTGATGCTACAAAGGTATAAATAGTTTTGCACTTCAACAAAAAAAAACACGGGGCAGTGGAGATTTTTCCGCAGGCGAGAGGAGGGATGGGGCTCAAGGATGCGAGGGCGGGCACGGTGACCCGCCCTAACCCCTGACTTTGCCACTGCGTGGCTAACTATATTTTTATTTTAAAGAAAATAGAGGAAAATTGCGCTGGGCATAAATTTGCGTCTTCGACGCATAAAATAGCGCCTGCGGCGCATAAACTCCTGCAACCGATAGCTTAAATGACGACTATCAGAATCGCTTGTGGACGGAATAGTGAGGCGCAGATGATTTTATGCACCGTCAAGGTGCAATTTTATGCGATAGCAATTTTCGTCATGAACAGGCTTTAACCCCGTAGGGGTGAGTCTCCATGAGGAGCTAAAGCCAGTTCAGGACTATTTTCTTTTCCTTCGTGGTGATGGATGCCCACACGTTGGAGAAGCCTGTACAATATACAGAACATTTCTGTTTCCTCTCACCATCATTCCACGGAGAATATCCGCTGTGCCCTTATGAGAGGGCACGCCTCTCACCGTCCTCAAACCGCAAATGGCAGATTCTCCTACGTCGAATCTTGGCGCTGCCACAGAGGAAAACCTTAAAAACAGGCTATAGCAATGTAACTTTCAATTCCCAATTCTTTCTTGATATTCTTTATAAAAGATTGGAATTTCCTTTGAGTTCTTAATTATTATTATTACTTTTGCACTGAAAAGTAAGCATAAGGTAAAAGAAATAAGATTAAGGGAGAGAATGGCAATGGAAATCATTTTGGCTGACCCGCAAGGCATTACACGCATGGGACTGATGTACCTGCTTCAGGAAATGGGGCAGGACGATCCACGATATGTAGAGGACAAAGCTGGACTGATCGAGAGACTGAAGGAAAGTCCGGCAGAAATAGTCGTACTCGACTACAATCTCTTTGACTTCAACGACGCCAATGAGATGTTTATCCTCAGCCAGCGTTTCCCCGAAACCCTCTGGCTGCTCTTCAGTGAAGAGCTTAGCGCGGAATTCATGAAGATGGTGATGCTCAACGGACAGCAGTTCAGCATCATCATGAAGGACTCGCCGCTGTCTGAGATCCGCGAAGCCCTTCGCTTTTTGATGCACGGCAAGCGGTTCATCTGTCAGCATGCCATGGAGCTGCTCATCGAGGAGCAGTCCACTGACAGCCATCCCGAGACGGTCAACCTCACCAAGACCGAGCAGGAGATCCTCAAAGACATTGCCCTTGGCATGACCACCAAGGAGATTGCGGCCAAGCGCTTCTCCAGTTTCCACACCGTCAACACCCATCGCAAGAACATCTTCCGCAAGCTCGGTGTGAACAACGTCCATGAGGCCACGAAGTATGCCCTTCGCGCCGGCCTCGTCGATGCGGCGGAGTACTACATATAGAATTTGATTAGTTTTGTTTCGCTGATTACAGATTTCCTTTAAAAAGTTTGGATAAGAATATTATTTTTACTACCTTTGTAACATTGAAAGATACTGCCAAAGATGAAAAGATATAAAGTAATAGAAGTTATTCGTCTTTTGGAAAGTGATGGTTGGATCCAATGCTATTGTAAGGGTGACCATCGACAATTCAAGCACCCCCAAAAGAAAGGGAAGGTGACGGTCAGAGGCAAAAATAGTGAAGTATTAAGCCAGTTCTTGTTGAATAGCATTTGGAAACAGGCTGGATTTAAATAGAAATTAGGAAAGGAGTGTATACTATGGTAAAGGTAGATGTTTATGTAGATTGGTGCAACAAGAATTTTGCTGCATCATTTGGCGATATGATTCCAGGCGGTGTAGTATTTACGGCTCGTACGTGGAGCGAGGTTCAGAAAGAAGCGAAGGATACTCTTGATTTCCATGTAGCAGGCATGTTAAATGACGGTGACGAAGTACCAGCTTGGTTGCGCGAGGGTGATTATGAGTTCGTCTATCATCCAGTAAGTACCGCAGCTTTGCTTCGTTGCAGTGAGGACTATACTACCATGGCAGCCATTTCGCGGGCTTCAGGCGTTAACCAACGTCAGCTTAGCCACTATGCCAATGGTCTGAAAAAACCGCGGGCACAGCAGCGTAAGCGTATCGTTGCCGGACTTCATAAGATAGGGCAGCAACTAATGTCTGTTGAGTAGTAATTGCATATATAAATGAGTACTCAATATTTAATGAGTACTCAATATTTCTTTTTGCCATATTCGCTCGGCGTGCAGCCAAACTGCTTCTTGAAGGAAGTGGAGAAGTGCGAGAGCGTGTTGAAGCCTGTCATGAAGGCTATCTCCGATATGGTGTGCTCACCGGCCTTGATCAGTTCCGCAGCTTTATTGAGCTTATAGGTTTTGAAGAATGTGCTGGGACTCTCACCTGTGAGTCCTTTTACCTTATAGTAGAGTTTGGTGCGCGAGACATGCATCATTTCTGTAGCCTTGTTCACGTCGAGCTCTGCATTGGCCATTTCCTTTTCCATCATCTGATAAAGTTCGTCCATGAAGTGCTTGTCTTGTGCCGAGAGCACATCCTCCACGTCTTTGTCAGTTTCCGTCGTGGAGGTGAGAATCGTGCGTACCCGTTCGCGATTGGTGAGCAGCGACTTGATCATTGCCATCAACACTTTGGGCGCAAAGGGCTTGGTGACGTAGGCGTCAGCACCACTGTTGAGGCCTTCCACTTTGTTTTCGTCCGTTATCTTTGCTGTAACCAGTATCACAGGGATGTGGCTGGTCTGTAAGTCGTCTTTGATCATGTGGCAGAGTTCATAACCACTCATGCCCGGCATGACCACGTCGCTGAGGATAAGCTGGGGTCTCTCTTCGTGTGCTGCCTTCAATGCACTTTCAGCGTCGAAGCAATAAATCATTTTATATTCGGGAGCAAGCAGCGTGCGCAGATAGTGTACTACCTCGGTATCGTCATCCACGACGAGAACCTTTGACCGTTTGTCCTCACTGTCTTGCTCGTCAGCGACATCGACCACGTCGTTTGCCGGTGTCTTTGCGGGAATGTCGGCGTAAGCTGGTTCCAGGGATTTCTTTTCCTCCTCGGTGTAAGCGCTTTCGTCGGTTGGCAACACCAGGGTGAAAAGAGCCCCTGTGCAGTCCGTGCGATTATTGGCCGACAGCGTGCCATGATGCAGCCGTGCCAGTTCCCGGGCATAGTAGAGTCCGATGCCTGATCCCCAGTTGATGGTGCCTTCCGACTGGTTGTTGAGCTGATAATAGCGCTTGAAGATATTCTCCAGTTCACTTTGCGGTATGCCTTTTCCTGTGTCAGCAATGCTGAGTGAGATGCGGTGCCCATTGTCCAGCGTGTCGAAGACGACATCGATGGCACCGCCACGTGGCGTAAACTTCATGGCGTTGGACATGAGGTTGTTGAAGATCTTCTCCAGTTTGTCGGCATCGAGCCACATCGTCAGGCTGCCTTCCAGTCCTTGCGTACGGATCGTGATGCCCTTCTCTTCAGCATTCATGGTGAAGATGGCAAGGTATCGGCGCAGTTCTGCGATGATGTCTTTTTGTTCCACATGCAGTCGTAGCGTGTCGTTCTCGAGTTTGTTGAAGTCGAGCATTTGGTTGACCAGACGTAGCATGCGGTTGACGCTTCTGGCCACGATGTCGAGGAGCCGATGATCTTGTGGTCGGATGTCGCCGCTGTTGCGCAGTTGCTCCACGGGTCCGGCGATCATGGTGAGAGGTGTTCGGAACTCGTGTGAGACATTTGCGAAGAAACTCATGTTCATCTTGTTGATGCGTTGCTCCTGCTCCCGCTCTTCTTCCGCTTTGAAGGCGAGTCGCTTCTCTTCCTCGATGCGCTTTCTTGCTTTCCTCACATACCAGTAGATGGCGGCCGTTGCTAAGAGATAGAAGCACCATGCCCACCATGTGTTCCAAGGTTCCGGAGCTATTCTCACCTTGATGGTGTTCTCGGCCAATGGCCGGTCAGAGTCGTTGCCTACAATTTTTATGTGGAAGGTGTAGTTGCCCGAAGGCAGATTGGAGTAGTGAGCCTCGTTGTTGCCGTCGGCGTCTGTCCAGATGTTGTCGTGTCCTTCCAGACGGTAGTAATAGTGTATGCGTTTGAAGTCGCTGTAGTCGATGGCAGCAAAAGATATGGAGAAGCTGTTTTGGCGATAGCCAAGGTTGATCTCTTTCGCCGTCTCCATGCTCTCGCTGATGGGCTGTCCTTTGCCGGGGAAGACGATGTTGTTGTGCACTTTCAGGTTTTCAAACATCAGCCGTGGCGAGCCGGTGGCTACTATCTTCATCGGGTTGAAGACCGTAAGTCCATGCGTACCGCCGAAGACGAGCGTGCCGTCGGCCATGCGACAGGAGGCTCTGTCGTTGAACTGGAAGCCTCCGATGCCGTCAGCCTCATGGTAGATGGTGATGCTGTAGTTGCGAGGATCCACCTTGTTGAGTCCGTCCATGGTGCTCACCCAGATGTTGCCTCTCTGATCCTCCTCAATACTCGACACGTCAGCGCATGACAGTCCTTGGATTGCAGTCATGCGGTGGGTGCGGGCATCGTAGCGCAACAGTCCGTTGGTCACCGTGCCGAGCCAGATGTTTCCTTTGCTGTCCTGGAAGCTCTTCGTCGGGATGTAGACGCTGCGTCGTATGCAGGCTTGGATATCTTCCTGCCTGATTGTGAAGCGTCGCAACTCCTGGCTTTGTCTGTCGATGAGCATGGGTGATTGGGCAAAGGCAGAAAGGAGAATGTCGCCATTGCGGAGCGTGAGCAGCCCGGGGATGAAGGTGAAAGTCTTCGGGAATACTTGTTTCAATGTATAATGGTCGTTCTCTGGATTGATGGCACAAACATAATATCCTGCCGTCGATACCCATATCGTGCCACGATGGTCTTCAGTGATTTCCATGGGCATGTAGACTGGATAGGTTTTGAGCACACTGAGGCGGTTTCCGTCGTACTGGCATTTACTGATTCCGCTCATGGTCAGTAGCCACAGTCTCTGTTTGTGATCGACAAACACTTTGTAGATGTCGTATTTGTTGCTGTTGGTCGGCGAGTAGCCCGTTTGCAGGTTGGTCAGTTGTCGCGTCTGCGTGTCGTATACGCAGAGTCCTTTTTGCTTGCTTGCTATCCAAAGCCGATGCTGGTTGTCAGCAGCTACTGATTTCACGTCTTGCCGGTTGAGAGCCCGAATGAGATGGGTGTCGGCATTGAACATGTCCTTATATCTATACACCACCTTGAATCCTTGGCCTTCAGAACCCAGCCAAAGGTTGCCGTGAGAGTCGGTATAGATCTGCGTGACGTTGAAGTCCGGAGCCTCGAAGGGGAAATCTTCTTCCGATTGGTTGACGAGTTTCTGCTGGCGATGATCATAGAACCAGAGTCCGTGGCGGTAGGTGTTGAGCAGCAAGTCGCCTTTGCCGTAAGGATGGATCAGCGACACGACATCATTGCTGATTGCCGGATGCTCAAGCACCGGCGGCAAGGGCATGAAGCGGCGTAGGGTAGTATCGAAGAGTCGCAGTCCTTCAGGACCGCTGATCCATAGCTGATGCCCATTGAGCAGAAAACTGCCGTTGCTGTTGTCGATGGCAATGGTGACGACGGGGCGGAATGTGCTGAGAGCGTATGCCGTGAGCGTCTTGGCCTTGCGAATCCATAGCAGGTTGTGGACATCGAGGTGACAGGTGACGTTGTAAGGGCTGTCATGGTCGATATTGCGCAGCCTGACATCAACGCTGTTGTCTTTGTCGTTGTATTCGTAGACTTGATCCATGGTGACAAAAAACAAGCGGTGATCCCGGCTTTCCAACATGTAGAGCACATTTTTGTTTTTGACATTCATTCTGACCCGTGTGAATCCGTCATTGCCATTGTATCGGCATAGTCCGTTGACGGTCGACACCCATAGTTGTCCCCGCGAGTCGCGGTAGCAGTATTTCACGTTGTTGTCGGGCAGTCCGATGCTGTCGTCGATGCAATAATATTGGTGAAAGGTGTTGCCATCATATTTGTTGAGTCCACGGAAAGTGCTGATCCACATCTGTCCGAAGCGGTCCTCCATGAATCCGTTGATCTGCTCGTTGGAGATATGTTTGGAGAGCAACAATTGCTGCTCCTTATGGTTTTCATTGACATTGCCTGAGTTGTGGGAACACGCGAGCAAGGCCAGTGACAGTATCAGTGACAGAAGGACTTGTGCTATTTTCATGTTTTAAGATTGTATTTCTATAGACAAAGATACGTTCTTTTCCTATGACTACCAATGGTTTGACCAGTTTTTTAACACAGATGCAATGATTTGAACAAATAAGCAAATAGCGCAATGGAAAATCAAGAGGGATGAGCTGACAGAGACCTATTTTTTAACCATTGAGAAATACTTTAGTACATTAGAGGAAGTATTTTCACGATGATTTTCATAACTTTGTGCATAAAACATTTTATTCACTTTCTAAATCCCAAATTAATGACAGCCCAAAAACTATTTACCTTGGCCGTAGCAGCTATCAACGTGCTCGGTGTCATGTCACAGCCACGGCTTCGTGCCGACAATGCTCTTTCAATGAGAAGAAGAGTGCGTGGGTGACAGATGCTGGGGTATATCGTTTTCTCGTTTGCTCTTCCGCGGAGAAGGTAGAGACCCAGGCAAATGTACGTGTAGATAAATATGTGGCTAAGGTTCACAATGTGTTGAAACCAAAGGTAAGACTGGATCTGCTGCACCGATAGCAGCTGGATATGAACCTAAAAAGAGAGCCGACGCAACTGAAAAACAGTTGTGTCGGCTCTATTCATTATGTTTGGGATAGCTATTTGAACATATAAATAAACTTTAGGACTGGCAAATTTCACTTTTGAACAAACGTGTAAATCTTTAAAACCTATTAGAAAAAGACATATTGCTCTTTTTCCTAATTTTGCAGCAGATTATTAAACCCTATAACTAAAATCTTATGAGAATCAACTTACAGAAAAAACGCATCTTGGCAATGGCCATCCTGCTGGCATCCTGTGGGCTTCCGTCGTTGGCACAGGAACTGTTGCGTGTCAATGGTGTAGTAGTCGACAAAGATGCTAACCCCATGATTGGCGTCACGGTTCGTCCGGAAGGAACCTCTACCGGTACGGTCACTGATCTTGATGGTCACTTCTCCATTCAAGTCAAGCGTGGTGCCAAACTCTCCTTTTCTTATTTAGGCTATCGCAGTGCTGTCGCCACAGCAACGTCGAATATGAAGGTGCTGATGCAGGAAGACAGTAAGGTGCTCGATGATGTAGTTGTCGTCGGCTATGGCGTGCAGCGCAAGAGCTCTGTCACCGGAGCCATCTCGCAAGTCAAGGCCGAGGATATGGAGCACCGTACGATCACCGATGCCAACCAGGCCTTGCAAGGCAAGACTTCCGGTGTGCAGGTCATCACCACCTCGGCAGCGCCGGGCAGCACGCCCACAGTGCGCATCCGTGGCTACTCTTCTAATGTCAGTTCAAGTCCGCTCTACGTCGTTGATGGCGTGCGCACGACCAATATCAGTGGTATTGATCCTAACGACATTGCCTCCATGGAGATCCTCAAAGATGCCGCCTCGGCTGCTATCTACGGTGCTGAGGCTGGAAATGGTGTCGTGCTGATCACAACGAAGAAAGGTACTACGGGCAGTGGTAAGATCTCCTACGACTTTCAGTACGCATCGCAGTCGGTCAACCATGTGCCGAAGGTGCTCAATGCCGAGGAATATATCAACTATATGAGTGAGGCCGGTGCCTTCACCAAAGACTACATGCTCAAGAACTGGGACGGCGTGACCGACACGGATTGGGCCAAGGAAGCTTTTGAGAACGGCGAGATGATGAAGCACAATCTGGCATTCCAAGGCGGAAACAAAGACGGCAACTACTATCTCTCGCTGTCCTATCTCAATAACGACGGTATTGTCAAGGGCGACCGTGACAGCTATACCCGACTGACGGCGACGATCAATGCGGAATACAGAATCAAGAAGTGGCTCAAGGTGGGCACGACCAACCAAATCGAGAAATACAATACCCGCTCTGTTTCTGAGGGCAGCGAGTATGGTTCTGTACTGACAGCAGTGATGACCATGGATCCGCTGACCCCTGCCTATTACAGTCCCGACAACTTACCTGATTTCCTGGCTCAGGCACAAGCTAACGGACGTACACTGCTGCGCGCCGAGAACGGTGACTATTATGGTGTGTCGCGCTTCTCCAATGGTGAGCAGTACAATCCGCTGATTATGAGTGAAAACAATGCCAACAAGGCTTCGGGCTACAATGTCAATGGATCGATCTATGCCGACTTCACTCCGCTCAAAGGTCTGACGCTCACCTCGCGCTTTGGCTATCGTCTCGCTGGCACGCGCAATCGCACGGTCTCACTGCCTTTCTACGGCAATGCTACGCAAAACCGCGATTTGGTGGACATGGGCAGCACGTCCTCGACCAGTATCTATTACCAATGGGAGAACTTCGCCAACTATATGAGGACGTTCGGAGGACACACCCTTACGGCGATGTTGGGTATGAGCTATCAGGAGTCTTCATATGACTACGTGAGTGGTACGCTTAATGCCAATGGAGAGCACTCCGTGTCGAAAAACGATCCGCTCTTCTACTATCTTCATTACAAGGCTGCGTCGGCTACGCAGGTCGTCGACGGTGAGACGACACGTGGTTCCAAACTCTCTTACTTCGGGCGCGTGGGCTATAACTATCGCAATCGCTACTATGCCCAGTTCTCTCTGCGTGCTGATGCCGCTGACCTGAGCAAATTGCCAAAGAACAAGCGCTGGGGCTACTTCCCTGCAGCTTCCTTTGGATGGACTATGTCGGAGGAAAACTTCTTCCAGCCGTTGCGCAAGGTCATTGACAGTGCCAAGCTGCGTGCCAGCTGGGGACAGAACGGATCTCTTTCCGCTCTTGGCAACTATAGCTATGGCACCGACATGGCACAAGGCGGTATCTATGCTTTTGCACCAGGACTGGTCTATACCAAGGCTGTTGCTCCCTCTACAATGGGCAATGACGATCTGAAGTGGGAAACCTCTGAACAGTTTGACTTGGGTCTTGACCTCTACGCGTTTAACTCCCGACTGAATTTCAGCGTTGACTATTTCAACAAGAATACCAAGGACCTCCTGATCTGGAACACCACGCCTTCTCTGGAGATTGGTGGCGCCACTTCACCGATCAATGCAGGTAAGGTGCGCAACCGGGGATTTGAATTTGAACTGGGATGGCGAGACCATATACGTGATTTCCAATATAGCGTGCGTGGCAACCTCTCTACGCTGAGCAACAAGGTGACCTATATCGATCCGTCAATCACCCGACTCACCGGCACGAAGTTCCATACCTATGACATCACCTTCTTTGAGCAGGGCTATCCTGTTTACTACTTCCGCGGCTATAAGTTCAAAGGTGTTGACCCCAAAACCGGTGATCCACAGTTCTATGATCTTGACGGCGATAATCAGATCACGGAGAATGACCTGACCAATATCGGTGACGGCATTCCATCGATCACCTATGGCATCACGCTCACTGCTGCTTACAAGGGTCTTGACTTCACGCTCTTTGGTACAGGTGCACAGGGTAATGATGTGTTCTGCTGTATCAATCGTCCCGACATGCTCGCTTGGAACAAGATGAAGGATTATCTCTATGACGACCGCTGGACATCCGACCATACCAATGCCTCTGTGCCGAGGGCCGGTGCCAATAACATGGACAAGTATTCTGTTTCGGATGCCATGGTCAAAGATGGCTCTTATTTCAAGCTCAAGCAAATACAGCTCGGTTACACCCTGCCGAAGACTTTGCTGAATAAGACTTTCATCAGTAACTTGAGGATCTACGCTTCTCTCGATGACTTCTTCACCTTCACCTCTTATAAAGGCTTTGACCCGGAGGCTTCGACAAGTGCTACTTCCGGCATGGGTGTGGACAAAGGTGCATATCCCACATCGAAGAAGGTCGTTGTCGGTGCTACCATCGAGTTCTAACCCTACGTGGGTATGCATGAAGAAAATCTCTAACTAAAAAGAACACAACAATGAAAAAGAATATATTCTATAGCATGCTGCTCCTACTCGTGGCCTTTGTGAGCGGATGCTCTGACCGTCTCGATATTCCCAAGAACGGCAACATGGGCGGTATGGACGATTTCTATCAGACCGACCAGGAAGTCGACGAGGCCTTGGCCACACTCTATGTGGGCCTGAAGTCCAACTACTTTAACTGGTGGTTTGTCAAGAACGCTCTCTCCGATGATGCTTGGGTCGGCGGTGGGTCACGTGGTGACAACGGAGAGATGGAGAAACTCAACGAGTATCGTTTCGGCGCCGACGAAAGCATGATTCAAGCTTTGTACAGTGGGCTCTATACCAATATCTATAATGCCAACCTCATCATCGACAAGACGGATCCCAATACCAGCGAAAAGAAACGCTGCGTGGCTGAGGCTAAGTTTTGGAGAGCTTTCTGCCATTTCGAACTCGTCACACTGTGGGGTACGGCACCCGTTGTGGATCATCTGCTGCAGCCCAATGAATATCGTCCGGCTAACAGCACGCCGGAGCAGTTGTGGGCATGTGTGGAAAAGGATCTTAACGAGGCGATCAGCAGTGATGCGCTACCGTCGAAGACCGACGTAAATGACCAGGCAACCACCATCCGTGTCACTAAGGAAGTCGCCGAGGCAATGCTGGGTAAGGCTTATCTCTTCCAAAAGAAATATGCCGAGGCCGCAGACATGCTCAACAGGGTAGTGAACAGTGGAAAGTATCAACTCTATCAGGGTGACTATAGCAAGATCATGCATGCGGCTACCAACAACTGCTGTGAGTCGATGCTTGAGATTCAGATGCGCAATGACCCTAGCCAGCAATGGTCGCAACTGACCATGCAGTTCCTGATGATTGGCTGGCGTACCGATCATCTCAACCTTACCGGTAAGGCCGCCTCTGAGATTGCTACTGGTACCTACGGCTTTATGAATCCTCGCAAAGAGGTCTATGATGCCTTTGTCGCTGACGAGGGTAAGGACGGATACCGACTCAACAACACCATCCGTACCTATCAGCAGATGCAGGATTATGGCGTGACATTGCAGGCCGGTGCTTCTTATTATGGCAATGAGGGCTATTTCAACTGGAAGAACCGAGCGCTCAAAGAGGACTGCATCACTGATGCATCCTACTTCCAGGCTTTGCAATACATCGACTTGCGCATCATGCGCTATGCCGAGGTGCTCTTGCTGGCTGCTGAGGCTAATCTGCAGAATGGAAATGCAGAGGAGGCTCTCAAAGACATCAATCTGATTCGCTCGCGTGCTCGTCTCGCTCCGCTGACTACTGTCACACTCGACAACATCAAAACGGAGAAGCGGCTGGAGCTTTGGCTTGAATGCACACGCTATCAAGATCTTGTCAGATGGGGCGATGCAATGAAGGTATTGGGCAAACAAGGTGAGCAGATTCCTTCCTTGACGGCTAAGGGAGTCAGCTGGGACTTCAAGAACACAGATTATGGCTTCAAGGAGAAAAACATGCTTCTGCCTATTCCTTTAAAGGAGAAAGAACTGAATCCGAATATCAAGCAAAACGTCAATTGGTAAAATTTATAACATATAATCATCAAGAAATATTCCTAAACTATGAATCTTAAACGTATTTCAACTTTGGCTCTTGGTGCTCTCATGGCAATGGGCCTTTATGCACAGCAAAATCTCTCTTGGGCTCAGATGCCAGTGGTGTCGCCCGAAATCAATGCCGACAACAGTGTCACCTTCCGCGTGTTAGCGCCTCAGGCTCAGAAAGTACAGATTACCGGCGATATGCTTCCTACCCGTAAGATAGACACGCCGATGGGTAAGTACGATGCACCGGGTGTGGCAGATCTCGTGAAGGACGACAAGGGCGTGTGGTCGTTCAAGACGGGTAAACTCCCCTCGGAACTCTATACATATAATGTGGTGGTCGATGGCGTACGTACACTTGACCCAAGCAATGTGTATTGTGTACGCGACGTGACCAACCTCTTCAGCATGCTGCTCATCGGTGGCGGGCAGGGAGACTGGTACCGTGTGAAGGAAGTGCCTCATGGTACCGTGTCAAAGATCTGGTACAACAGTCCTACTGCAGGCCTGAAACGTCGCCTCACGGTGTATACGCCTGCCGGCTATGAGACCAGCAAGGAAAAGTATCCTGTGCTCTATCTGCTTCATGGCATTGGTGGTGATGAGAATGCTTGGTCGGAACTGGGAAGGGCGGCTCAGATCCTTGATAATTTGATCGCCGCCGGTAAGGCGAAACCAATGATCGTGGTGATGACCAATGGCAACATATCGCAAGAAGCCGCACCGGGTGAAACTCCTAATGGCTTCACCGTGCCAACACTGATGCTTCCTAAGACTATGGACGGTAACTTTGAGTTGGCTTTCCCTGATGTGATCAAGTTTGTAGAAAGCAACTATCGTGTCAAGGCCGACAAAAACGACCGTGCCATAGCCGGTCTGTCCATGGGCGGTTGCCATTCGCTGTATATCTCTGCCAACTATCCTGATACTTTTGGCTATGTCGGTCTTTTCTCTGCCGCAATCAACAAGCAGCAGAAAAGTGGTGTGGAAAGCGAACGCGTTTATGATGATCTTTACGGGAAACTCGCCAAACTGTTTGCTGCTAAACCTAAGCTGTACTGGATCGGCATCGGCAAGACCGATTTCCTCTATAAGGACAATGCAGACTTCCGTGCGAAGCTCACAGCCAAAGGGTATCCTTTCACCTATATGGAAACCGAGGGCGGACACATCTGGCGCAATTGGCGCATCTATCTCACCGAGTTTGCTCAGAAACTGTTTAAATAGGAAGGACAGGTTTCTTAATGAATAATTACGGTTCTATGAAAATCAAAGCGTTATTATTTTCTGCGCTCACGGCGTTCGCCTCACTGCCGGCGGCCGCACAGCCTGCGCCTCAATTGCGTGCCGATAATATAGATGCTGTCATTGCTGCTATGACTTTGGAAGAGAAAGCTAATCTTGTAGTCGGTGATGGTATGGGGGGATTTTCTGCACGACCTGTAATAGGCTCTTCTTCAAGTATCGTGCCTGGAGCGGCTGGTACGACAAAGGCTATTCCACGTCTTGGTATCCCTTCTGTGGTGCTCAGCGACGGCCCCGCTGGATTGCGCATCAATGTCGACAGACCGTTTGATCACAATAAATACTATGCTACTCATTTCCCTATCGGCACGTCCTTGGCCAGCTCTTGGAATACGGCACTCGTCGAAGATGTCACTAAAGCTATGGGACAAGAAGTGAGAGAGTATGGTGTGGAGGTGTTGTTAGCTCCTGCTCTTTGTCTGCAACGCAATCCGCTGTGTGGCCGCAATTTTGAGTATTACTCCGAGGACCCGGTGCTCTCGGGCAATATAGCTGCTGCCTATGTCAATGGCATTCAGAGTCAGGGCGTCGGCACGTCTGTGAAGCACTTTGCTTTCAACAATCAAGAGACAATGCGTATGGGCAACGATGCCCGTGTCAGTCAGCGTGCGGCTCGTGAGCTCTATCTTAAGAACTTCCAGATATGCATTGAGAAGTCCCATCCTTGGACTATCATGTCGAGCTATAACCGTGTCAATGGTGTCATGACCTCTGAAAGTCACGATTTGCTGACAACTATCCTGCGTGATGAGTGGGGATATAAAGGCCTTGTGATGACAGATTGGTTTGGTGGCACCGATCCCGTGTGGCGCGGTGGGCATACCGATCGTGGCGCTAACATCTGGGCTGGCAACGACCTTATTGAACCGGGGATGGACAAGGATGTGAAGGAGATTGTGGATGCGGTGAAGAGTGGTAAACTCGATGTGAAGTATCTCAATCAGTGTGTGCGTAATGTGCTTGACCTGGTGGTGCGTACCAAGCGCTTTGTCGGTTATCACTATAGCAATCATCCTGATCTTGAAGCTCATGCCCAAGTAACCCGTCAGGCTGCTGCGGAAGGAACTGTTCTGTTGAAGAACAATGGCACATTGCCGTTGACATCCGTGCGCAATGTCGCACTCTATGGCAATGCCAGCTACAGTCTGATAGCAGGCGGTACAGGTTCTGGCAATGTCAATCGGGCTTATACAATTTCTCTTGTTGAGGGCTTGCGTAATGCTGGTTGTCATGTCGATGAAACCCTGACCAACCGCTATGCTGCCTATTTGGAAGAGTGGACACGCAAGCACGGTAAGCTCAACGCCAACGTACTTGAGGTTCCAAAACTTCCTGATGAGTTGGAGGCTGAGGTCACCAGTGAGGAGGTGAGCAACAACGATGTGGCAATCATCACCTTGAGTCGTATTTCGGGAGAAGGACAAGACCGCACGGCAGAGAACTATAACCTCAGTACTCAGGAAAAGGAGCTGCTGCATCGCGTCTGCGCGGCTTATCACCAGGCTGGAAAGAAAGTGGTGGCGGTGCTCAATGTGGGCGGCGTCATGGAGACTGCCTCTTGGAAGGATCTGCCTGATGCCATTCTGTTACCATGGCAGTGTGGGCAGGAGATCGGCAACTCCATCGCTGACCTGCTCATGGGTAAGTCTACACCATCTGGTAAACTGCCAATGACATGGCCGGTGAGTATCAATGATGATCCTTCAACAAAGAATTTCCCGTCTGATGTGAAGGATGAGTCTCTTGGTCTGTCGAGTATGTTTAAGGATGCCTCTAAGATGGCACAAGTGAAAAACGTCGGTTACACCAACTATGAAGAAGGTATCTACGTGGGCTATCGCTATTACGATACGTTCAAGAAAGAGGTGTCCTATCCTTTCGGCTTTGGCTTAAGCTATACGACTTTCTCGTTTGGCAAACCGTATGTAAAGGATCAGGGAAAGAGCATCAGCCTATCTGTGACGATTACCAATACGGGTAAGCGCCCGGGTAAGGAAGTGGCGCAAGTCTATGTGACAGCACCAAAGGGTAAGGAAGACAAGCCCGCACAGGAACTCAAGGCTTTTGCAAAAACACGCACCTTGCAGCCCGGCGAGAGCCAGACGCTGGTGATGAATATCGACAAGATTGATTTGGCCAGCTTCTATGAGAGCAAGAGTGCTTGGGTCGTTGATCCGGGTGTTTACACTTTCCGAGTGGGTTCGTCAAGTCGTGATATAAAGGGAAATGCCACGTTGGCCGTTAAGAAACAAATAAAGACGGTCCACAACGTACTTAAACCGCAAGTGAAGCTTACTTCATTGAAACTTGCGCAATAGGGAAAGGGATTATCCTTACTTTGAACTGAAAGCAAAATCGTTTGGGCTTGCTCCCCCCACCAGGGGGGGGAGCATTATATGGTGAGAATTTGATTCCTTATGCCAAGTTGCTTTTTAGTAAACGCTTCGCTCTGCTGAATAAAGAATATAAGATGGTGCGTGAAAAAGTTATGTCATTCCCTCCCCTTGGGGAGGGTTAAGGAAGGGCCTAACATCTTCCCGTCGAGGTTATATATGGCGACATGGCCGTTGTCCATCAATGCCATAGTGGGCTCGTTGCCACCCTTGGGGAAGGTGATGGATCCTGTGTTGCAGATCAGCGTGCCGTCGGCCGCGTGCTCAAGTTGCCAGAGATGAGTGTGACCGAAGAAGACTGCATCGTAGTGGCCGGTGGGCAGATGGTCGGGGTTGTAGACATGGCCATGGGTGAGCAGGATGCGGCGGCCCTCGTCGACGAGGAGCACATAGTCGCTCATCATCGGGAAGCGGAGCAGCATCTGGTCGACCTCGGCATCGCAGTTGCCGCGTACGGCGACGATGTCATCGGCCAGCGGGTTGAGTGCTGCGACAATACCCTTGGCGTCGATACCCTCGGGTATGCTGTTGCGTGGCCCGTAGTTGAGGATGTCGCCGAGGATGAGAAGCATGTCGCACTGTTGTTGACGATAGAAGTCCAGTGCACGCTGCAGCCGGGGCAGGCTGCCGTGGATGTCAGAGATGATCAGATAGCGCATAGTGATGTCGGCGGAATGTTATTTGAGGAGGAACGATTTGATGTTTTTGTTCTTCGAGAGTTTGCAGAGCTTTCTGACGGCAGTGTTGCGGATCTGTCTAACGCGCTCGCGTTTCAGTCCCATCTCCTGTGCCGTCTCGGCGAGCGTGCGGTGCTCGGCGCCGATACCATAGAAGCGCTGTATCACTTGACGGCTGCGCGAGTCAAGTTGCCCGATGATTTGTAGCAGTTCGGCGGTTGCTGTCTCGTCCTCCAGGGCGTTGTCGGGTTGCGTGGCGTCTTTGTCCGGTATGACATGTCCCAGGCTCAGCTCATTGCTGCCGCCGATGGGCGCGTCGATGGACAGCGGATGGCTGCGTTTCTTCTCCCATGCGGGATCCTTGGCGTTGCGCGGCACGCGGTAGAGGCCAGCCTGCTGCTCGATAGCCTGCTCGATAGCCTCACGGATGTAAGGCGCGGCATAGGTGACAAAGCGCTTGCCGTGCTTGCCGTCGAAATGCGTGGCCGCCTTGATCATGCCGATGTTGCCCTCGCTGACCAGGTCATCCATGCTGAGTCCGCGGTTTTTGTATTGGTTGGCCACGCTGATGACATAGCTCAGGTTGGCCGCCACCAGCTTGTCCAAAGCCCGCTTGTCGCCTTGTGCGATCTTCCCGGCGAGCTGCTGCTCCTCAGCATCGCTGAGAATCTTTTGTTTTTCTACCTCCTGTATGTAGGCGTCATTGAGTTGTTCGTTCATATCTTTTTCTTGCTTTTACTGATGTGTATAGTCCGCCTGCTCAGGCCAGTCCGCTGTCGACCAGCAGCTCTGCCACCTCTTCCGGTGTGTTGTAGTCCATGCCGAAGGCGAGGTCTTCGTCGGAGAGTTCCTCCGAGAGCTCTCTTGCCTCCTCCTCGTTGTATCGTGCGTTGCCGTTTTTGTCTTTAGCTTGACAGATGGCTGCGACGATGCGCTCGCGATAGGCGGCGATGTTCTCTTTGCCGTTAGTGGCGGATGTGTTGTCTGTTGTCTGCTCCATAGTCGTGACGTTTCTATTACGTACAAAGATATGAATTATTTTGGAAATAACTCTTGTGTTTTGCGATAAATAAGCAAAAATAAATAAATCCACGGAGAAAATGTAATAGTTTTTTAGTAACTTTGCAAGAATAAAGAAATATAGGAAAACGCCAATAAAGATATGGGAAAAGAATACAGAGCCGGACTGGATGTCGGATCCACGACGGCGAAAATCGTTGTTCTTGATGACGAAGATCATATCGTTTATTCACAGTATCGGCGACACAACGCCCAAGTGCGTGAACTGACCACGACCTATCTCAACGAGATCAAGCATCAGCTCGGCAATCCGTCATTGCGTCTTTGCGTGACCGGATCGGTGGGTATGGCCACAGCCGACGAGCTCCGTGCGGAGTTTGTCCAGGAGGTTGTGGCAGCCACGGTGTTTGCTCGCAACCGCTATCCTGAGGCGCGTGCACTGGTGGACATCGGCGGTGAGGATGCCAAGGTGGTCTTCTTCAATGGGCAGAGTACGGAGCTGCGCATGAACGGCAACTGCGCGGGAGGCACCGGGGCGTTTATCGATCAGATGGCTTTGCTGCTCGGCTGCGACAACCAACGCATGAGCGAGCTGGCCATGACCTCCACCCATGTCTATCCGATGGCCGCACGCTGTGGTGTCTTTGCCAAGACCGACGTGCAGAACCTCATGTCGCGCAACCTGCCGGAGAGCGACATCGCTGCCAGCATCTTCCACAGCATCGCCGTGCAGACCGTCACCACGCTGAGCCACGGCATCGACTTCACGCCGCCAATCCTCCTTTGCGGCGGTCCGCTGACATTCCTCCCTGCCCTGCGCAAGGCGTTTTCCGACTATCTTCATCTCGAAGCTAAAGACTTCATCGTGCTCAAAGAGGGCAACCTCATCCCGGCGCTCGGCTGTGCCATCCGTGCCGGGAAGGAGGCCAAAGCGGTGGACGTTGACGAACTGCTCGACCGCATCGCCCATCCGGAAAGCTGCCGTCGCCACCAGAGTTGTGGACACACAGCTGCCGTAGCGGCCGACGAGTTGCAGCCGCTCTTCCGCTCTGAGGCTGAATATACAGCGTGGTTGCACGACAAACAGCGCTATGCCACGCCGCTCTATCCCATGCGCGGCGGACGCGAAGAGGTGGTCATCGGCATCGACTCGGGCTCCACGACGACAAAGCTCATCGTGGTGCGTGCAGACAAGGGCCATCAGGGTGAGATCATCTTCAACGACTACAGCATGAATCTCGGCAATCCGATCCATGCCGTGGAGGAAGCTTTGAAACGTCTGAAGCAAAAGGCAGAAGAAAGCGGAACCATACTCGACATCGTGGGCTCGTGCTCTACAGGCTATGGCGAAGAGCTGATCAAAGCAGCCTTCAACCTCGACGACGGCATCATCGAGACGATGGCCCATGAGCGGGCTGCTGCGCGGCTGCTGCCCGACGTGTCGTTTATCCTCGACATCGGCGGCCAGGACATGAAGGCGATCTTTGTCGATCATGGCGCTGTGGTGCGTATGGAACTCAACGAAGCCTGCTCGTCGGGTTGCGGAACGTTTATCCAGACCTTTGCCCAAAGTCTGGGCTACCGTGTGCAGGACTTTGCAGCCCTGGCTTGTCAGGCCGACCGCCCCTGTGACCTCGGCACGCGCTGTACGGTGTTTATGAATTCTAAGGTGAAGCAGGTTCTGCGCGAGGGCGCTACGGTGGCTGATATCGCTGCCGGACTGGCGTATTCGGTGGTGCGCAACTGCCTTTATAAGGTGTTGAAGCTCAGAGGTAATGATGATCTCGGAAAACATATCGTCGTGCAGGGCGGCACGATGAAGAACGATGCTGTCGTCCGTGCTTTTGAGTTGCTCTCACACACGCGGGTGGCTCGCAGCAACATTCCGGAGATGATGGGTGCCTATGGTTGTGCCCTCCACGCCATTCAGTGTTGTCAGAACCGGACGGAGCAACACCACGCTATGCTCGATGATCTGCTCCAGCAATCATCGTGCGAGACACGTCTGCTCAACTGCAAGGGCTGTGAAAACCAATGCCTGGTGACGATGTACCGCTTTGGCGGTGGCCGGCGCTATTACTCCGGCAATAAATGTGAGCGGGTCTTCAACAATCAGGGAAAGAACCACGACAAGGGAGAGAATATCTATCATGAGAAATACGTGGCGCTCTTCGGCCGTGCCGAACAGCCCTCCATGCCGTCGCGCACAGAGGTCGTCGCCATCCCCCGCGTGCTGAATATGTATGAGGAGTTCCCGTTTTGGCATACGCTCTTCACGAGGGCGGGCTTTGAGGTGATGCTCAGTTCGGAGTCTACATTCAAGAAATATGAGCGCACGCTGGGCACGGTGATGAGCGACAACATCTGTTTCCCCGCAAAACTCACCCACGCTCATGTCAAGGAACTCGACGAACGGCTTGACCAGCTACCTGAGGGTAGGACAGGATTTATCTTCATGCCCTATGTGGTCTTTGAGCATCAGGACGATGACCGCACCATCAACAGCTATAACTGTCCGATTGTCACGGCCTACTCCGACGTGATCCGTAGTGCCATGACACTGCAGCACCGTGTGGAGTCGCCTGTGATCAATTTCCGTGATGAGCCTTTGCTGCGCAAGCAGATCCTTGCCTTTCTCAAAAAACACGGTGTCGACAAGCACACTGCTGAGGCTGCGCTGACTGCGGCCTTGAAGGCTGAGCGGGAGTATACTGCTCAGGTGAAACAGCGCTGCGAAGATATTCTGGCACAAAGTCGCAAGGATGGCAAGCTGACCATTCTCTTGGCCGGTCGTCCCTATCATACCGATCCGCTCATCCAGCACAAGCTTTCGGAGATGATCGCGGCGCTTGGCGTGAACGTGATCTCCGACGACATCGTCAGAGCTGACGAGAAGACACCGTCCGGCGACACCTGTCTGGTGAAGCAGTGGGCCTATATGAATCGCATCATCAAGTCGGGACAGTGGTGCGCCGAACAGCCAGACGATGTACATTTCGTACAGATGACTTCTTTTGGCTGTGGCCCCGACTCTTTCATACAGGACGAGGTGCGCCATATCCTTCGTGAGCATGGCAAGCCCTACACTTTATTGAAGATCGACGATGTGAGCAACCTCGGCAGCTTGAAGTTGCGTGTTCGCTCGCTCATCGAGTCGCTCAGAGGACAGAAGAGCGAAACGGAAAAGCAGAAA
This sequence comes from uncultured Prevotella sp., assembly GCA_900317685.1. GTDB lineage: Bacteria > Bacteroidota > Bacteroidia > Bacteroidales > Bacteroidaceae > Prevotella. The sequence continues at coordinate 9,803 of ONHQ01000042.1, read as the reverse complement.
ACAGCCTGCGATGTAGACGCGCAGACAGCAGATAAGTCAGATGCAGAGAATTCTTTGCCACCGATCACCCGTCATATTCTTGCTCCTTATTTTACAGAATATCTCACTCCACTGTTGCCTCCGATCTGTCGTCTGATCGGTTGGGATGTGGAAGTCTTGCCGCCCAGCGATGCCGAGAGTGCGGAGTATGGATTGAAGTACGCCAATAATGAGGTGTGCTATCCTGCCACGCTGATTGTCGGTGACTTTGTCAAGGCACTGCGGTCGGGGAAATATGATCCCGACAAGGTGTCGGTGGTGATGAGTCAGACCGGTGGACAGTGCCGTGCGACCAACTATGCTGCCCTCATCCGCCGTGCGCTGGATGCCAACGGCTTTAAGCGTGTGCCATTGATCACCCTTGGTGTGTCGACCAACGCGGAGGAGGAAGACGCGAACCAGAGCGATGCGCTCAATGTGCCATGGTTCCGGTTGGCTCCCATCATTACCACGATGTTCCTCTATGGCGACACGATCTCGAAGTTCTATCATGGTGCTGTGTGCCGTCTGCGCAAAGATGCTTATCATGTGGGACCACAGGGAGCAACGAACGATGCTGAGCTGCTGCGTGACAAATACCTCGCGTTGGCTGCTGAGCCGATACTTCATAACAGTCCAAAGGGACTGATGGATCTCATCGCCAAAGCCGCTGAAGAGTTCGACAGCATCGTTGAGGACAAGGAGGTGCCGGCCGTGGGTATCGTGGGAGAGATCTTCCTGAAGTTCAATCCCTTTGCCCATCAGTTCCTGGCGCGTAAGATCATCGCTAAAGGCTGTGAGGTCGTTCCGCCGTTGCTCTCTCCCTTCTTCTTGCAGGAGTTTGTCAACGTGATAGCCTCTAAGCATCTCGGACTGAAGTGCAGCAACGTGCCGGACTTCTTGGTGAAGAGTATCTATAGTCTGATATGGCGTAGGGAGAAGAAGATCAACCACCTTGCCTCGCGCTTCCGCTATTTTCGTCCGTTCACCAACATCTTCGACGATGCCAAGGAGGTGAACGGCGTGGTGAGCCTTGCGGCGCAGTTCGGCGAGGGCTGGCTCTTGCCGAGCGACATCATCAGCCTGGTACGGCAGGGCGTGAACAACGTGGCCAGCCTCCAGCCCTTCGGCTGTATCGCCAATCACATCGTCTCGAAAGGTATTGAGAAAAAACTAAAGAAGATGTATCCGCAGCTCAACCTGGTATCACTCGACTTCGATTCCGGTGTCTCTGCCGTGAACGTCACCAACCGTTTGCTGCTGTTCATAGATAGCATCAAATAGCCTCTTACCTCCAGCTACTCTCTAAAGGGAGGGGGTGAAATGTTTCAAGAAACCATAACATCATCCTTGATGATATGAGCCTCGCATCATATAATATGAAAGATAGTGGATCTCCCATTCCTTGAAGGTGATTATTCGGCATAGTGGATATTTTCCGTGGGTCGGATGTTAGTCTTCTTCACTGGTTACAGATCCGTAGTTGGTTAGAGAGTGCATAGCTCAAGGAAAATAGTTTTTTTGAACAAAAACCAGAAAAGCCTCTTTGTGTCAGCGCCAAGGGCTAAGGCCCTTTGCCATTTTCGGTTTGAGGGCTTATGAGAGGCACACCTCTCAGTGCCCCGCAGTATATATATATAAATAGGAGGTGTGGCATTCCACTGTGTATTGACATGCAGCGAGGATGCCGCACCTCCTATTTTTTATATAGAATCTACAGAAAAGATGGAAGTTTCTTCTTTCTTTGACAGTATTTGGCACAGCTATGCTTTAATTTTACATCCATGAAAGAAAAAACTTCAGCAGGAGCAGTAAAAATAGAGCAAGCCGAATGCAATCAAGCTCGCTTGAGATTGCTGAGGCGAAGCCTATTTTATCTAAAAATAGAGCAAGCCGAATGCAATCAAGCACGCTTGAAATTGCTGAGGCGAAGCCTATTTTATCCAAAAATAGAGCAAGCCGAATGCAATCAAGCTCGCTTGAGATTGCTGAGGCGCAGCCTATTTTATTTAAAAATAGAGCAAGCCGAATGCAATCAAGCTCGCTTGAGATTGCTAAGGCGAAGCCTATTTTATTTAAAAATATTGTCCCAAAAGTTGCATCCTAACGATATTCTTCGTAAGTTTGCAACTGGAATGGCAGTCGCAAGTGACTGCCACCGGACATTGAGGATAAAGATGACAAGCATCACGCTGCCGTTTGATTCACGTAAATCTCGCAAGTTTACAGAAAATCCAGCTGACCTCGGCACTTTGAAAACAACGTTTTCATTGCGCTCGTTGGCAAGATTTTTGAAACGAATCAATCAATGGATAGCGAGTGATGCCCATGCTTATAGGGCGTGGGCTGCTCCTGTTGTTTTGTTGATTCGGGTTGTGCGAGAACCTACGTGGGCAAAATATCGGAGAGTATGCTCACGCTTTCTTTTTCTTCTCTTTGCGACCGTGCCGATGACGGCTTCAGCGCAGACGAGCAGTAGAACTAAAAGCACAACATATCAACTAAAGAACTTAAATAAACATCATACTATGCCACAGATCATCAAATCCGGCGGTGGTTTCTTCTCCAAGGGAGAGCTCCTCCGCATCAACTCAAGCAACAACACCATCGAGGTGTCCACCAACGAGGGCCGCTCCTGGTCACCACGTTGCACCAACACCTCTTACGGCACCTTCCGCGACCTGCTTCCCGTCGGCCGTGAGATCCTTGCCGTCACGTCACGTGGTCTCTATGCCTCTACAAATGCGGCCCGCAGCTTCTCACCGTGCTGTGTCAACAGCTCCTACGGCGACTTCATCAACCTGCAGGAAGATGGCAACACCCTGCTCGCCAACACTACCAAGGGACTGTACTACTCCACGAATGGTGGCAGAAGCTGGGTGAGGAGATGAACATAATGCGACAAGCATGTGAAAAATAGAGGAATCTGCAAAAATAGTTCGTGATTTAGTTGCAAGTTTGAGAAACATTCCCCTAAATTTGCTTTTAGATTGTGGAGCGAGAGGATGCTTCCTTTTAAATTCCACTTTCCATGGGTCACGGAAGACTGTGCGATCGAGCGCAGAATGGCTGCTACCATCCGTGGGGACATGGCAAAGTACTATTGGCATACTTTTGTTCTTGCTCAGAAACTGGCTTACCTTTATGGTATTCCTGATTTGCGTGATGAAGAGGGAAATCTTTCAGAAACATCACAAGACATGCTTACTCTTTTTGTAGGGGTGATGATGGGAGCAGCTGCTGCAAATAACGTTATTAAGGCATTCGCAGAACAAGTGGTTAAGCGCTTGCCACGACAGGCCCTTACAAAAACGGTTTACTATCCTATAATTAAGCAAGTGGCTAAATGGATTGGGATCAATTTAACGAAAAGCTCTTTCGCAAAAGGGTTGGGGAAAGCAATTTCTATTCTTGGAGGAGCTATATCTGGTACTCTTACGTTTGCATCGTTCCGACCATCTGCTAAACGTCTCCAAAAGAAATTGCGGGAGCAGATGTATGATATTAAGGTTGACTCAAACCCTACAGATGATAGTAAGGTAGAGGATGCGGAATACGAAGACGTGACAGAATAAGCTATTTCTTTTGTAGACTTAATAATCTCTAGTGATGCTTGTGGGATTTACAAAGTAAATTATGAAGTACGCCAAGGCTTAAGTTCGCAAAGCAGGCAGTAGAGCCATTTCTTTGCGTTCTTTGCGGCTTTGCGAGAAAATATCTGTGAAAAGCCATGTCGTCCGTAAGAACAATAAACTCTGCAAGAATTCTCACAGAGTCAACCTTGCCTCATCTCTCTTCTTCGAATTCGAAAACTATCCGCACAAATAATTTGCAGATATAAAAAACAATGCTTATATTTGCAAATGTAACCGTCAAAATATACAAAGGCATGACAGAAAGAAGCATACGTGAGATAGAAGAAATGGGAGAAGGTAAATATATCAATCCCTACACGGACTTCGGCTTTAAGAAGTTGTTCGGTACTCCTCTCAATAAGGATTTGCTGATTAGCTTCCTCAACTCGCTCTTCGAAGGCAAGGAAGTGGTGAGTGATCTTACCTATCTCAATGGCGAGAACCTCGGCAATGGCTATGGCGACCGCCGTGCTATCTTCGATGTATATTGCGAGAACGAGCAAGGCGAGACGTTCATCGTGGAGATGCAGAAGGCCGAGCAGCAGTTCTTCAAAGACAGGAGTGTATTCTACGCTACTTTCCCTATACAAAATCAAGGGAAGAAAGGCATCTGGGATTTCAGACTAAAAGGAGTGTATACGGTTGGAATCTTAGATTTCGTCTTCCCGGATAATGAATATCCTCAGGACAGTCTTCGGCATGAGGTGAAATTGGTGGATGTTGACGACAAGCATGTGTTCTATGATAAGCTGACATTCCTTTATCTCGAGATGCCAAAGTTTACCAAGAAGGAAGATGAGTTAGAGACGATGTTCGACAAATGGCTCTTTGTCCTTCATAATCTTTCCCGTCTGATGGCGCGCCCGTCAGCCTTGCAGGAGCGCATCTTCACGCGACTGTTTGAGCAGGCAGAGATAGCAAAGTATACCCCCGAGGAGCGTCAGGACTATGAGGACAGCTTGAAAGTCTATCGGGATATGAAGAATGTGCTTGACACTGCCGAGCTAAAAGGTGCCATTAAAGAAAAAAGAAAGAATGCTAAGACAATGAAAGCCTTGGGACTGCCATTGGAGACGATAGCAAAAGTAACCGGAATGTCTATTGAGGACATAGCAAAGCTTTAGAACTCAAAAAGACAGTATGTTCATTACGCTCTACATCCTTTCACTATTGGTTGGTGGCATCATCGGTTACGTCACCAACGACATTACCATCCGCATGCTGTTTCGTCCGCACACGGCGATACAGCACTACGACTTCTTAGTTCAAAGACAAGTCGTAAAAAGTTAGGCATTTCTTTGATTTATCCAAATATTTCCCCTATTTTTGTAGCAAACTTACGAAAAGTGGCAAAATATTAAGAAATTAAGCTTATGATAAGGGATTTTTGGGTGGAGAACTATTATTCCATCAAAGAGCGTCAAGAAATGAACTTTGAGGTAAGGTTCAAAGAGGACGAGTGGATGCGGGTAGAGCCAACCCCAGGCGTGTATCTCTCGAAGCTCGGCATTATATATGGTGCCAATGCTTCAGGTAAATCCAACATGTTAAAGGCTATGCAGAATGTCTTTGACCTGCTCTTTACTTCTCGCTCCAACAGAAACGATCCCGTGCTGTCAGGTATGCCTTTTGCCCTTACTGCGGACAAACCGACAAAGATGTATGTGTCATTCTTTGTTGAGGGCGTCCGCTACGACTATCTTGTTGAATACACACGGAAACACATTATAAGAGAGTTACTGGAATATTTTCCCAAGAAGGCAAAGTCACTGTTTTATGAACGCACATTCAATGGTGACAACAAACAGGTGAGCATCAAATTTGGTACGAATGTCGGAATCAAATCCAAGACAATAGACGCGCTCATCCAGAACACACTCAATAATCATACTGTCTTGTCTACCTATGGCAAGGTGGCATTGCCCGATGATGCCGAGCCGATGGCAAAACTTTACGACTGGATAAGAGACCACGTACATGGTGTATTGAAAATGAATGATGGTGACGTGCTCCCCCAGATGCGTGAGGTCGATGCAGATGCCAAAAGAAAGAAGTTTTATATGCAGATGCTGAAGAAGGCCGACTTCAACATCTCGGACTTCCATGTGTTGTCGAATGGCCGCGATGAGACCGTAGCCTTTGTGAATACGACAAGCAGTGAGGATTTCGAATTGCCCGACAGTACCCAGTCTGCCGGTACCATTCGTTTCATTGCTGACTTGAAGTATCTCTATGATGCGATAACCGGGAGCCATATATATATGCTTGATGAGTTGGGCGAGGACCTGCACTATGACTTACTCCTATATTATATCAATGTGTTCCTTTACAACTCTGACTCTTCTCAACTTATCATGACCTCGCAGGAAACTTCTCTGCTGGCGGAAGATCTCATCAACGAGCACCGACAGGTCGTGTGGTTCGCAGAGAAATCTCATGAGACTGCGTCTTCGGTCTATACAAGGGCTGACAAGTTTGGACTGCACAAGAACCTCTCTCTTTATAACTCTTACAGAATAGGCCGGTTAGGAGCTAAGCCCGAACTCGGTTCGCCATTTATTGATCTTGACTGATATGGGAAAACAAAGAAATACAACCATCATAATAGGTGAAGGTCCTACGGAGTTCTATTATCTTAACTCGTTAAAGGATGAGTTCCGTATCTTGCAGCACATTAAGCCGGACTCTCCGAAGAATACGAGTCTACGCGAGCTGCAAAGGTCTATCGAGAGTTCCATTCAGATGGGCTACTCACAGGTGTTCTGCCTGATTGATATGGACACCAAGAAGAAGGATGCCAAAAGTATGGCTGAATATCAAAGGTTGAAGAAGAAATACCATAATGTTCATATTGTGAAAAAGCGTTCCGGCATAGATTGCCAGATACGTTTCTATGAGACCGAGCGGTGCACAGAGCTATTCTTCATCTATTATTTCAAGTACACGACCCAGAAGTTCCAAACCTCTGAGGACGTAGAAGTTCTGCTCAATAAGATATGTGGGTATGACAAGACACTGAAATTCTTCCGTGGGCATCCGCTTCACCAATTCTTTGAGAAGCAGGGTGGCAATTTCGTTAATGCCATAGCCAATACTAATAGGTCGCTCGTTGATGTGAGAAATGGAAACCGTGATTATACTTACTCAGAGATAGGGAGCATGTTTAACGATTTAGGCATAGAGTGAGTGTTTAGGAGCTGCGTGCCATCGTGTGGCTCGGTGCCATGCTCGGCACGCTCATGGGTTGCGTGAACATCTTCCTATGACAGGTAAAAATATTCTTACCTCTGACATCATTTGACACATCTGTTACTTATCTTTGCACTTGTAAACCATAAAACAAAAACGAAATGCTTAGAGGAATAAAAACCTTTGTCTGCGACAACTGCGGACACAAATTCAAGGGAATGATTATTTACAGGGAGATTTGGAAACAGATGGACGAGGCTCACAAAGCTCCAAACGCCCATCTTTCAATTTCTAACTTCTAATTTCTAACTCTATGAATGTTTTCTTTCAGCCCTACGTGGGCAAGGACTACACTATAGGTGGCCTTTTCGGCAAGCGCATCATGGTGCTCGGCGAGAGCCACTACTGTGATGAGGGCTGTGCCGACTGCGGTAATTTAATCAACCATCGGGAGTGCATGGCGTTCACCAATGGTGTCGTCGGCGACTACCTCAATGAGCTGAAGTCGCGTGAGCGATGGATGAGCACATTCCTGAAGTTCGAACGCAGCCTCGTAGGTCATGAGACCGACTGGCCGGAGCGGCATCGCATTTGGCAGAGTGTACTGTTCTACAACTACCTTCAGATAGCAATGGGCGGTCCGCGCAAGGCGGGAACGGATGCGGAGTACCGCCAGGCCGAGCAGGCCTACTTCAGCGTGCTCGACCAATACCGACCACAGTATATCATCGCCTGGGGCAACCGACTGTGGGGACAAATGCCGGGCGGTGAGCGCTGGCAGGACGGTGACGACATTATTATTGACGGCTACACGGTCTATACCGGCAGCTACGCCCTCAATGGTGGCGGACGCGTGAAGGTGATGGCCGTCAACCACCCCTCCGTCGGCTACTCCTGGGACTACTGGTACAAGGTGGTAGAGGCGTTCTTAAAGTAGAAGAACGATACTAAAAATATTGAATACTGACTATGGACAACAGGACGATACAAGAGATTTGTGACGACTGGGCGGAGTCGTCGAGCAATATCGACGGCAAGGAACTCAGCGTGCGCACCTTCCACCGCTACCGTGAGGAGATTGCCAACCTCTTTGGCATTGAGATAGAGTGCGACAAGGCTGACGGCTATCGCTATTTCATCCGCCGCGACCGCTATGCGGATTCGGAGGTCTCTGAATGGCTGCTCAGCTCCCTGCGCATGGCATCGCTCGGCGACAGACTGAAATACCATGACAAGGTGATGTTAGAGAAGGCACCCGAAAATACGCAGTACCTCGACGACATCATCCAGGCTATCGACAAGCACTATGCCATCCGGTTCCATTACCGCACACCCTATGGTGACGAAATGGAGATGGAGCTCGTCCCAGCTTTTCTCCGTCTGTTCCACCAACGCTGGTATGTCATCGGCAACCTGATGCAGCAGAATGGGCACGAACCCAAGCCCAACACCGACGGCTCCGACTATCATCCACGTGTGCTGCCTTTCGACCGCATCAGTTATCTGGACATCGTCTGCGAGCGACAACTGCTGTCGAAGAGAACGCTGGAACTGTTGAAGCCGGACAATTTCTACGACGGTTGCTTTGGCATCATCCGTCAGCAGAACCTCCCGCCACGGAAGATACGCATCCGTGCCTTCTATCCTGAGAATAACTACATCGAGGAAGTGCCGATCCACGAGAGTCAGACCAAGCTACGCGACGCCGCCGACGGGTCTTATACCGACTATGAGCTCTACGTCAGTCCCACGCGCGACTTCGAGCAGGAGCTGTTGTGGCACGGGCGGAAAGTCATCGTGCTCAGCCCCGACGACTTTCGTCAGGAGATGCTGAACATTCTCAAAGACATGGTGAGAAGCTATGAGACCGGCGAGAATACGGTGGAGGAATAAGATACGTCCGGGAGGTCCGCTGCCCTCAGCGGTCTATGTGTCGTATCAGCTTGTTTTCAAGGTTTTCCTTGCTGTGATGCAAGAGGTTCTATTTGCTTTTGTAAAAGAATCGTGTTCATGAGCCCTCTTCTCCAAATACAGGGTTGATCCGATGCGCTTATCCGTGCCACGGGAAATATCCATTGCGCCTTTAATGACGACCTTGGGGTGTCGCATGGAATCGCAATTTCCCCCTCTCCCTCCAGGGAGAGGGGGGCTAGGGGGAAGAGAGTCTTTTTTTTTATTTCAATGCTTCCAGCGCACTCTTATAGTCGGGCTCATCCTCGATCTTCTCCACCTGCTGGGTGTAGACGACCTTGCCTTCTTCGTCAACGACGACGACGGCACGGGACTGCAGACCACGCATCGGACCGTCAACGATCACGGTGCCGTAAGCCTTGCCGAACTCGGGAGAGCGGAACAGCGATACGGGTATCACGTTCTTCAAACCCTCTGTCGTACAGAAGCGGCCCTGGGCGAAGGGCAGATCCTCAGAGATGCAGAGCACCACAGTGTTGTCCATCTTCGAAGCGTCTGCGTTGAAGTGACGCACCGAGGCAGCGCAGGTGGCTGTGTCGAGGCTGGGGAATATGTTGAGCACCACACGCTTACCGCGCAGGTCGCTGAGCTTCAGGGTGCTGAGGTCACCTTTGGTAGCCTCGAAATCAGGTGCGATACTTCCTTTTGCGGGCAGAGTGCCGATGGTGTTCATCGCATTGCCTAATAAACTAACTTTTGCCATAATCTTTAGTGTTTAATGTGTTGAGTACCGCAAATGTACGAATCCCGTTGGGAAGTACCAAATCTATCTCTCCTTTTTTCGAAATATTAATAGAGTGACATTTATTAGTGCCAACTCTGTGACACAGATCTTCACCACTTACTCATTAATTTATTCGTTCATTCATGAAGCATTTATCCTCGAATCTACACTAGTGTAGTGTCCTGACGAGTTTTACCCAAATTTAGGATAGAGGCTCACGAGCTTAACCCTCGCGTCCTTGGTAGTGAAATGCCAATTGACTTTTT
>ONHQ01000011.1 GCA_900317685.1 uncultured Prevotella sp. | reverse complement strand
ACCGGGATACAAGTCGAAAAAGGTAGGGAGAAAAAGAGGAAGGCCAAAGAAAAACGAGTCGTAGTAGGTTATCGCTACAAACTAATTGAAAATTCAGAAATACAAGTCTAAATCTCATAATCTATAAAGTATTTTTAGTTCTTGGTTCTGTTAGCAAAGTTAGCGATAATTATTTAGAATCGCAAATTATTCTCTACGAATTTGATGTTTTTTTTAGGAAGCACACGTAGGATAGCCGTTATGAGGAAGGCTGTAAGGAAATACCAACTTCCGGTCTTGACAGCAAGGATTGCTCAAAAACAGACCTCAACTTCTTCCATTCAGAATGGGAGATTTCTTCCATTCTGAATGGAAGAACCGTTCGCAAAAGATCAAATTTATGAAAATTCGTGGTTCATTCATGGACCTTCATGTAAAAAACAATTCCTATTAAACGTATAGTCTAAGTCTTTGTATCGTGAAAAACACTGACAAAAACATGTCCGAAAGAAATTTCAATCTAGAGCGCACAGCGAGGGCTTTTTGAGAAAGAAGCAAGATGAAAACAAGAAAATAGTGGGATGAAATCCACAAAATAGTGAGATGATGAGGTCAGAAAGGCTTTTTCATCGGGTCAGAAAGGCAGTTTTATGAGATGAAACAACCGAGATGACGAAAAATTCTCTAGAGAATTTTTCGTCAAAAAGGTACTTTGACAAGAGCTTAAAAACGGTCTAAAACTTATCTGGCTGTTAATCAACGATTTAAGAAAATGCTCAAAAATTGCACGAAATCGGGCAAGAGACCTTTTGCTGGCAAAGAACGGCAAAATAAGGCCTCTAAAATGTCAGTTTATTCAACAATAGATGCGGCCATCAAGAAGTAGGACTCTTAACGTCCTTACAACATTTTTTTGCAAAAGCTTCCTCGTTTTCGGATTTCTTTGTAACTTTGCAGTGTGTCAAGCAGTCAAAGCTGTCACACACACAACACATTATTGGGGTGCCTGGGCGTTTGCCCTCGCTGAGATCATACCCGTTGAACCTGATACGGACAATGCCGACGCAGGGACGAGATTTTCTTTTCACCTCTTTAATAGATATTGTGCTCATGGTAAAAAGAAAACATCTAATTTATTTTTTTAACAGTCATGGATAAACACTTATTGATGATGGCCGCACTCTCTTGTGCCGCCACTACCTCATGGGCTGCCGACAACGAGCCGGTAGACTCCATCCGCACGTATGAGCTCCAAGGCGTACAGGTGACTTCCACCCGCGCCGGAAAGAAGACGCCTATGGCCTTCTCTACGCTCACTCAGAAACAAATCAAACAAGTGAACTTCGGACAGGATATTCCGTATATCCTCTCACTGACGCCTTCCGTCACCACCACATCCGATGCCGGCAACGGCATTGGCTATACCTCCATCCGCGTGCGTGGCGTGGATCCCAGCCGCATCAACATCACGGCCAACGGCGTCCCCGTCAACGACGCAGAGAGCTCACAGGTATACTTCGTCAACATGGCCGACTTCGCCTCGTCGGTGCAGAGCATGCAGATACAGCGCGGCGCAGGTACGTCGACCAACGGCGCCGGTGCCTTCGGTGCTACGCTGAACATGCAGACCGAGAACATCGGCACTCAGCCTTATATCGGCCTCGACGCCAGTGCAGGCTCATACTATAGCCACAAGGAGACACTGCGCTTTGGCACCGGTTTGCTTGGCGGGCACTGGGGACTGCAGGGCCGGCTGTCTAACATCGGATCGAAAGGATACCTCGACCGCGCCTCTACGAAACTCAACTCCTACTTCCTCCAGGCCGGATACTTCACCGACAACACGATGGTGAAATTCCTTACCTTCAATGGCACAGAACGCACTTACCACGCCTGGAACTACGCTTCGAAATATGAGCAGAGCCTCTACGGCCGACGCTACAACTCCTGCGGCGAGTACTACGACGACAAGGGGAACGTACAGTATTATAAGGATCAGACCGACAACTATCATCAGATGAACTATCAGGCCATCTGGAACCAGCTGTATGGTCAGAACTGGTCTTCAAACGTCACGCTGCACTACACCTACGGCTATGGCTACTACAACGAGTACAAGTCTAACAAGGACTACAAGGACTACGGACTGTCCGACACTGAGTTCGAGAGCGACCTGACGCGTAAGAAACTCATGGAGAATAACCTCTACGGCGTGGTGGCAAGTATCAACTACGACAACAAGTCGAACTATAAGGCTACCCTCGGCGGCGGATGGAACAAATATATCGGCGACCACTGGGGTGAGGTGCTGTGGACAAAGGACAAGGTCAACACGTTCTATCCCGGATACGAATATTACCGTAACCGCGCATGGAAGTCCGACTTTAACCTCTATACGAAAGAGTCGTGGACCTTCCTCCCCGGCCTCAACGCTTACATAGACTTGCAGTATCGTCATGTGGGCTACCGCATGCAGGATCCCCGCGACTATTACATCAATGAGGACCGCACGAAGGGCTACTGGGCACACGACGACTTCGACTTCTTCAACCCGAAGTTTGGTATCAACTATCAGCTCGACAGCCACAACCGCCTCTATGCCAGCTACGCCATCAGCCATAAGGAGCCCACACGCAACGACTACCAGGACAATGAGGTGCAGCATCTGAAAGCCGAGAAGCTGCAGGACGTAGAGTTCGGCTACCGTTATGAGAGTCATAAGTTCACCGCCGGTGCCAACTTCTATTATATGTATTACAACCACCAGTATGTGCTCACCGGTGAGCTCAACGACATCGGTGAGATGAAGGCCAGCAACGAGAACAGTGGACGCTCCTACCGCGAGGGTGTGGAGCTGGAGGCTGCCTGGAAGCCCGTCGACTGGTTCCGCTGGGATGCCAACGCCACGCTCTCACGCAACATCTGCAAGGACTGGACGGTGACACTCAAAGACGGATCGGCAGTCAGTCTCGGCGACACCCACACTGCTTTCTCGCCCGACTTCATCTTCAACAACATCTTCACGTTCAATTACAAAGGTTTCAACGCCGGCATCCAAAGCCAGTACATCGGCAAACAGTATCTGACCAACACCGACTTCGACAGTTATAAGAACTATAATAAGGACGGCAGCTTCGACCGGAACGTGGATATGTTCCTCAAAGCGCATTTCAATACCAATGTGAACCTGAGCTATCACTTCGCCCTGCCCTGCTTCGGACTGAAGGATATCACCCTCGGCGTGACGCTCTACAACATCTTCAACGCCAAGTATGACAACAACGGATGGGCTGCCCCCTCGTTCCGCAAGGACAGCAAGGGCAATGTCGAGGCTTACTGCACCGACGACCTCTACGAGGCAGGCTTCGCGCCCTCGGCTCCGTTTAACTGGATGGCACATCTGAGCATCAACTTCTAATGCTGGATTTATTTGGAACGATCATCGGCCTTGTATATATCTATCAGGAGTACAAGGCCTCGATATGGCTATGGATCACCGGCATCATCATGCCGGTGGTCTATATGTTTGTGTATCTCGACGCCGGACTCTATGCCGACTTCGGCATGCAGGTCTACTACGCCTTAGCTGCCGTCTACGGTCTGTTCGTATGGAAGTTGGGCAAGAAACGCGGACAAGCGCACGAGGGCGACATGCCTATCACGCACGTCAAGCGCAGTCTGCTTATTCCCTCTCTGCTGCTCTTTCTCGCTGCCTGGGCACTGGTCTACTGGATTCTCATCCGCTTCACCAACTCCACCGTGCCCGTGCTCGACTCTTTCGGCAACGCGCTGAGCTTCATCGGACTGTGGTGGCTCGCCCGCAAATACGTGGAGCAGTGGTTGCTGTGGATTGTCATCGACGCTGAGCTCTCCGCCCTCTATGTCTATAAAGGCCTGCCCTTCACCGCCGGCCTCTACGCTCTCTATGTCGCCATCGCCGTGGCCGGATACTTCAAATGGAAGAAAGCTGCTATAAGCTGCAATTAAGCATGTCAACGAAAAGGATCTAACATGAATGATTTCTCTGCCGTCATCCTTGCCGACGGCGATTTCCCTACTCATCAAATGCCATTGGGTATTCTGCATCAGGCACAGCGGCTGATCTGCTGCGACGGCGCGCTGCTCACACTCTTCAAGCACCAGCCACAAGAGATAGAAAGGCTGAGAGCGGAAGGAAGGCTCTTTGGTGTGGGCGACGGCGACAGCCTCCCCGCCGGACTCAAGGCGCAGTATGCCGACATCTTCCATGCAGTCAGCGAACAGGAGGACAACGACCTCACCAAGGCAACACGCTTTGCCATTGGTCTGATAAAAGCATCAACAAAGGAAAACGGTGAGAACCAACAGCCCCGGTTGGCTTATCTGGGGGCTACCGGCAAACGCGAGGACCACACTCTCGGCAACATCGCACTGATGATGCGCTACCGGCGCGACTTCGCCATCCTGCCGGAGATGTACACCGACTACGGTTGGTTCACACCCGCCAACGGCAATATGGTGTTCAGCACCTTTATGCGTCAGCAGATGAGCATCTTCAACTTCTCCTGCACAAAGCTGGAAAGCACCGGACTGCGCTGGCAGAGCTATGCCTACAAAGAATGGTGGCAGGGCACGCTCAACGAATGCACTGGCAGTGAGGTCAGCTTTCGGGCCGACGGCGACTACATGGTCTACCGCACCTACGACGCCAAGTAAACCTCTGTACTGCGTTTATCCCTTGTTGAGCAGATGGCGGAGCACCTCCAACGGAGCATAGAGAATCATACGAGGACCCGTCCACCGCATGATCTGCCGCACGCGCTCACGCTGCTCGGGCGCATAGCAGTGACAGGGACAACGCTTGCACGCCGGCTTCTCGTCCTGCCATCGGCAATGATCCAAGCGGTGCTGACAATAGTCGGTCAGCGCACGGTATTCCTCGGAAGGCTCCTGCTGATGAAGACGATGACGGCAATAGAGCCGGATCATAAACGCAATCGTACGCTTCTCCCTGTCTATGACTTTTCCCATAATGCGGTTCGCTTTGATGAATAGCTGTTGTTGACGAATTGCAAAGGTAGCAAAAAAATGTAAAACACAAGCAAGTTTTCCTCTCTCACTCTATTTTACGAGTAAACATCAAGAAAGGAAAAAGATCATGAAACACTATTTCAAGAAAGCAATCCTGGCCCTTGGACTGTTGGCCGGGCTCGTCACTCTCCAATCATGCAACGACGACGATGACAACTATTATTATCCCAGCTACCTCCCCAACGCCCTCGTGACCGTGCGTCCGGCCGCCGACGGCTCGTTCACCATGCAGCTCGACGACTCTACAACGCTCACGCCGGCCAACATGCAGCAATCGCCCTTTGGCAACAAAGAGGTGCGCGCGCTCGTCAACTGCTATAAAGCCAACTCCACAACGAACGACGACAACCGCGTGAACATCGTTTGGATCGACAGCATCCGCACAAAACTGCCGGTAGTCACGACAGGCAACGACGACGATAAGACCTATGGCAACGACCCGATAGAAATCGTCAGAGACTGGGTGACCGTGGCTGAGGATGGCTATCTGACACTCCGTTTCCGCACGCGCTGGGGCAACAGTGGCCGGGTGCACTACATCAATCTGGTCACAGGTACCAATCCCGACGATCCCTTCGACCTGGTACTTCGTCAGGATGCCAAAGGCGACACCTACGGCACTTGGGGTGACGCACTCATCGCTTTCAACCTCAATGAGCTGAAGAGAGTCCACGGCGACAAGGTGAAACTGACGCTCCGCTGGATGTCATACTCCGGCGAGAAGTCGACGACCTTTGACCTGCGCCTGCGTCCCACTGCCTCAACATCAGCGCTCACCAGCCGACTGCCGCTCAGCGCAAAGGTGAAATAGACAAGATGTCAATAAAAAAAGCTGGAACACTAAGTTTGTGATCATTAACAACGAAAAAAGTCCGGAAGCAGCAATTGCCACTTCCGGACTTACTATTTTTAACAGCTTAGATTCTGTTATTTGCAAGCGCCACAAGTCCAGGGCTTCAACTCCTTGAAGAAGTCATGGCCCTTGTCATCCACGAGAATGAAGGCGGGGAAGTCCTTGACAGTGATCTTCCAGATAGCCTCCATGCCGAGTTCGGGATACTCCACGCACTCGATGCTCTTGATGGCATCCTGAGACAGCACAGCAGCCACGCCGCCGATGGTGCCCAGATAGAAGCCTCCGTGTTTCTTGCAGGCGTCGGTGACGACCTGCGTGCGGTTGCCCTTGCCAATCATGATCATGGAACCGCCGTGATCCTGGAACTCGTCGACATACGGATCCATACGGTTGGACGTTGTCGGACCCATGGAACCGCAAGGATAGCCTTCCGGAGTCTTTGCCGGACCAGCGTAGAGCACAGGATGGTTCTTGAAGTACTCGGGCAGCTCCTCGCCCTTGTCGAGACGGGCTTTCAGCTTGGCGTGGGCGATGTCGCGAGCCACGATGATGGTGCCGGTAAGGCTCACACGCGTGGAGACAGGATACTTTGTCAGGATGGCACGCGCCTTGTCCATGCCCTCGTCGAGGTTGATGGCAATGCCGCCATTGTCGCCCGGCTGCTGCAATTCAGCAGGAATGAGGTTGCCAGGATTGGTGTCCATCTTCTCCAACCAGATACCGTCCTTGTTGATCTTTGCCTTGATGTTGCGGTCGGCAGAGCAGCTCACGCCGAGACCGATCGGGCAGCTGGCACCGTGACGGGGCAGGCGGATCACACGCACGTCGTGGGCGAAGTACTTACCACCGAACTGTGCGCCGAAGCCAATCTTATGAGCTTCTTCGAGCAGCTTGGCCTCGAGGTCGAGGTCGCGGAAGGCGCGGCCGGTCTCGTCGCCCGTCGTTGGCAGGTTGTCGAGATAGTGGATAGAGCCGAGCTTCACGGTCAGCAGGTTCTTCTCTGCCGATGTGCCGCCAATGACGAAGCAGATGTGGTAAGGAGGACAAGCGGCTGTGCCGAGGCTCTTCATCTTCTCCACGAGGAACGGCAGCAGTGTGCCCTCGTTCTGAATCGTAGCCTTGGTCATCGGGTAGAAGTAGGTCTTGTTGGCAGAGCCACCGCCTTTGGCAACCATCACAAAGCGGTACTCAGCGCCCTTGGTAGCCTCGATGTCGATCTGTGCGGGCAGGTTGCACTTGGTGTTCACCTCGTCGTACATGGTTAGGGGCGCATTCTGAGAGTAGCGCAGATTGTCCTGAGTATACGTGTTGTACACACCGCGTGACAGTGCCTCTTCCTCGTCAAAGTCAGCCCATACCTGCTGTCCCTTCTCGCCGTGAATGATGGCCGTACCGGTATCCTGGCAGAAAGGCAGGACGCCCTTGGCAGCAGTCTCGGCATTGCGCAGGAGTGTCAATGCCACATAGCGGTCGTTGTCAGAAGCCTCGGGGTCGCTGAGGATGGCAGCTACCTGCTCATTGTGTTTGCGGCGCAGACAGAACTCCACGTCGTGGAAGGCCTGCTGGGCCAACAGGGTCAGAGCCTCAGGAGTGACCTTGAGGATCTCCTTGCCCTCGAATGTTGATGTGCTTACTCCCTCTTTGGTGAGCAGGCGATACTCGGTATCGTCCTCACCCATCTGGAACATGGGAGCGTACTTGAAATCTACTGGGTTTGCCATAATAATGTATAATGTTTAATGTATAATGAGTAATGTATAATGAGTAATGTATAATGAGTAATGTATATAGTACAATGTATAAAGTATAGTGTATAGTGTATAAATAATAAATAAATGATTTGCGGTAAACAAACTACTATCCCTTGCCTGTGCGATTTGGTCGGTTCTTAAGAATAGCCGTAAGAATTTTAAGAATCTCCACGCAGTCATCATTGATACTCTCGTATGATCGGCCGTCAATAAAATCGGCTCCATGCAAGACGTACAACCAATATTCTGTTTCCTTTGCTTCCTTCAAAGATATTCCCAACTTACAGTAGAAATCTGAAGATGACGGTGCCAAATGAGCTTCTGCCGCATTCGCGCCTATACTCGTACCACTTCTTAAGATCTGATCAGAGAGCGCTCTTGGAACCTTCGTCTTATCCAAATACCGGTAAAGCTTCACTATTCGCACTGCAAATCGTTTACTTTTCTCCAATATGGCATTATATTCTGTCATAAGATCTCTACTTTTATATTGATAAGCCTATAGAACTTACGCCACATTTCAATGGGGGGAAAAGCCTTATGCAAGCAGCGAAAGGCTCATCTCCCCCCAAGCATTTATTTATTATTTATTATTTATACACTCTACACTATACATTATTTAGAATCCAAAGATGTCTTCTTTCGTGAGTTTCTTGACGGGTCCTATCTTCTGCAGCGCATTCATGTCGAGCTCTTTCTCATCGCCGAGGATGATGTAGCGATAGGGCTTGCCGGAGATGTTCTCCTTGGCGAACTTCACCAGGTCTGCCATGGTCAGTGACGGCAACTTGTCGTAGATGACACGGTTGATGTCGTAGTTGAGGCCACGTTTGCGGGCAGAAAGATAAGCATTGAGGACAGCGAACTTGGTGGTGCGGGCTGTGGCGATGCTCTTCATCAGACTTTGCTTGGCCAGGTCAAGACCAGCCTGGCGCTCCGGCATGTTGTTGAGCAACTGGTTGAACTCCTTGATGCAGTCTGTCATCTTGTCGTTCTGTGTGATGATATAGGTGTTGAAGCACTCCGGGTCGCCCTTGCGGTCCGGTGTGGTCAGCCATGCACCGGCACTGTAAGCCAGTCCGCGGGCTTCACGCAACTCCTGGAAGACGATGGCATTCATGCCTCCGCCGAAGTACTCGCCGAAGAGCTCATTGACAGGAGCCTGCTCGGGTGTCCACTGCTTGTTCTCGTTGAGATACTGCGTCATGTAGATGTTCTTCGCGTCATAAGGTGCTATCCACACCTCGTTCTGCGTTGTAGTCGTGCGCGTATAGCGGCGGGCTGCAGGCAAAGTGGTCTTCATCGTGCAAGGATAGCTCTTTGCCACGGTAGCCTCCAACTGCTTCATCGGTGTGGCACCATAATATAATAAGGTGTACTTACCCAGATTTTTCAGTTGAGCGAGCAGTTGCTGAGGATCGGCCTTGTGGAGCTCATCGGCACTCATCTTGTTGCGGAAACTATTGTAAGGGCCATATTCGGCGTATGTTCTCAGTGCAGAGAAGCAAATGCGCTGGTTGCCCTTGGCATCGTTGCGCGACTTCAGCAACAAGCCGACATACTTGTTGTAGCTCTCCGCGTCGACTTTAGCCTGATTGATATAGTCACCCATGAGCTTCAGCGCAGCAGGCATGTTCTCATTGAGTCCGCTCAGAGACACACGTGTCTCGTCATCGCTGACACTCACGCTGTAGTCGCAAGCCAACTGATAGAAAGCTTTCTTGATGTCATTGGCCGAACGGGTAGCTGTGCCGACATAGTCGAGATAGTCAGCCGCAACCTGCAACTGCTTGCTGTTCTCGCGGCCCACGGGGAAGACCAAGGAGAGGTCGAAAAGATCATCGGTTGTGTTCTGTTTATAGAGCACCTCGGCCCCATTCTTCATCTTACCCTTGTTCAGATCCTTGTTGAAGTCGATGAACTGTGGCTGGATAGGCTCCGGCTTGCTGTTGACAATAGCGGTGAGGAAGTCGCTGTGCTTGTCGTTGTTCGTAGGAATCGGCGTGATGTGGGGCTTCTCGATTTTGTGGATCGTCGTATCGTTGCCAAGACGCTTGTAGACACAGACATAGTTGTCGAGGAAGTGACGGCGTGCAAAGTCCACGATCTGCTGTTTGGTGATCTTCGACATACGGTCGAGCTGTCCCACGACATGCTGCCAGCTCTCACCATTGATGAAGGCGTCCTTCATCATCTCGGTGCGGTTGCGGTTACTGCTTAAGCCGCGCAGCATATTGAGTTTTTTGTTGGCGAGGACTGCTTTCATCAAGTTCTCATCAAACTCTCCACGCTTGAGTTTCTCTATCTCGGCGAGCATGAGGTCACGCACTTCTTCGAGCTTCTGTCCCTGCTTAGGCTCTCCCTCAGCGATGAACGTGGAATAGTCGGCCAAGCCTTCCACGCCCGTACCGGCACTCATCACCTTCATCGGTTGGTTGAGGTCGATATCCATGAGTCCGGCCTTGCCGTTGGAAAGAAGATCTGAGATGAAGCTCAGCGTGTCTGCCTGGTCAGAAGCTGCCTTGTCAAACTTCCAGCCGAGCATCACATTCTCAGCTTCCTGTCCGACAACCGTGGTGTCGACGTGCTGCTTCAGGTCTGCGACAGGTGCGTACTCGGGACGGGAGAGCGTCGTGCTCGACTTCCAGGAACCGAAATACTTGTCGATAGTGGCCACGGCCTTGTCGGGATCGAAGTCGCCGGCCAGGCAGATGGCTACGTTGTTGGGCACATAGTAGCGGTGGAAATAGTTCTTGATGTTGACGATACTCGGATTTTTCAGGTGCTCCTGCGTACCGATGGTTGTCTGTGTACCATAAGGATGAGTGGGATAGAGCTTCTTTCCGAGTGCAACCCACTCTTTGTTGCCATCATTGGCAAGGCCAATATTATACTCCTCGTACACTGCTTCCAGCTCAGTGTGGAAGCCGCGGATAACCATGTTTTGGAAACGGTCGGCCTGGATCTTAGCCCACGTATCAATTTCATTGTTGGGGATATCCTCGATATAGCAAGTGACATCATTGCTGGTGTAAGCGTTGCTGCCCTCAGAACCGATGGATGCCATCATTTTATCGTACTCGTTGGGGATGTTGTACTTGGCAGCGAGTTGCGAGAGCGAATCGATTTTCTCGTACCAACGCTTACGTGCTGTAGGGTCGGTGATATGGCGATACTGCTCAAAACGATTCTCGATGGAGTCGAGAAGTGGCTGTTCAGCAGCAAGATTCGACGTACCGAAATGCGTCGTACCCTTGAACATCAGATGCTCAAGATAGTGAGCCAGACCGGTGGTCTCCTTCGGGTCGTTGCGTGAACCGGTGCGCACAGCGATGTAGGTCTGCAACCGAGGCTTCTCCTTGTTTACACTGGTGTACACTTTCAGACCGTTGGGGAGCGTATAGATGCGCGTCTGCATCGGATCGCCCTTTACGGTCTCGTAGTGATAGCTCTGTGCCCAGGTGGCTGTAGCAAACAGCGAGAGGGCTGAGAGCATGATAGTTTTAGAATTCATCATATTATTTATTAATCTCAATATTCAGTTGATTCTTACCGGCTTCTCCCTTGCCGGTCATCGTGATCATAGCAGATTCTCGCCTATTCCTCATAATCGGTTTCCTTGTCGAGACTGCTCAGGAAGTTGTCGAGAACGTTTTGCTCTACGTCGCCCATACGGAACTCTTTCTCTGCGTCTTTTCTGATCTCACTGATCCAAGCGCGCCGGGCCTGAACATAGTCGTCGTGGATGCGTGCCGCATCCTCTAAGGTCAAGGTGGCAAGGCCGTAATAGTCGAGTATCAAGCGATAGGTCCATGCCCACTGATAGTCGCGATAGTGGTTGTGAATGTCGTGGAAACGCTCGTTGACCTTGTCCACGGTGTCCAAGACACCTTGCTTGATGTCGTCGACAAGCCGCTGTTCCTCCGACACAGGCAACAGCATTCCCGAGAGATCCGCCCAGTCGCCAAGCCCCGTGTCGTCCGTGGGAGCAGTGAGTTCCGGGTCTTCTTTAAGTCTACGCTTGATCACGGCTCCCATATAGATGCGTAGCGCTACATCGTAGTATTTAATTCCCTTTTGCAGCGAATTGCCTTTGATGACATATTCATGGAAATTATAGCTCGACACGTCCTCACCGGAAGCCTGGCGCAAGTCTTCAAGGATCTTCTTGCCTTTGACGATCTCCTGTACGGTGAACGGCGAGAGCCAGTCGAAGTTGACAATGCTCAGCTGGGCACCGGCAGGACGCATGTCACGCTTGGGCCACTTGCGGATGTCGCGATAGAGACCTACCGTGGTGATGTTGCGGCCGGGCGACAGATACATCGTCTCACCGTAAGCAATGAGATAGGAGAAGGGAAGATTGCGCGTGTCGGGATGGTGCATGAGCTTGCCAAAGCAAACGCTGAAGGCGCCAATGGTGGCGGGCATGAGCAGATAAGCACCACTCGCCGTCTTTGTTCCACGCTCCAGGATGCCCCAATGCATCGGTCCCATCTTGTAAGCATGGTTGGAGAAGTTGGTGGCCGAGCCGGCATTGTAGAAGCTGAACTGTGCACCGATGAGCAGACTGCTCTTATGGTGACTGGCGGTAAACGGACCGCAGAAAGCGGCGCAAGCCTCGCCGTTGCTCATATAGCAGTTGGCAAAGAACACGCTCGCAGAGGCCGTGAAGCCATTGCTCAGCTGGCAAGCTTCACCCACAAAGCAGTCCTGCATCTTCACGGAGTTGGTGATGCTGGATCCGTAGTTGATAATGGAGTTCTCACAGATGACACCTGTACCGATATATACGTTGGCCTGCGGTGTAGAGATGATCGTGCAGTCACTCAGTCGGGAAGCTCCGTTGACTTCGCAGTCGTCACCAATGATGGTATTGGTGATCTCCTTTGTGTTGATAATCTTTACACGCTTACCCAAAGTGCCGCGGTCGGGCGAGGTCACGCGGATGTCTTCACGCACCATCCTGCGCAGGCAGTCTCTCAGCTCCTTATCGTGGGCATGCTTCACCATGAAGGCGGCCGTCTGACTGTTGAGGCGGTCAAATAGCAACACGTTGCCCTCGCCGACCTCGTTGAGCACGGAGATGAGGTTACCTTCTCCGTAAGTGGCGCCTTCGGTAGTCTCTATCGTGCTGACATTGGAAATGTAGCAGCCCTCACCGATGGTGTAGTTATTGATGTAGTTTCCGACATTCTCTATCAAACAGTTGTCGCCGACGGCAACATTGCGCAACGTCGCATTGTAGATGCCCGTATGCTTATAGAAATCCTTCGACACTTCGATACTGGTCTCGAAAACGCCCAGCGTAATCTCGCCATAGAACATCACACGGCGCAGAAACGTTGGCTGGAAGTCATCATCGACCTGCACGTTGCTCCAGTCCTCAGCCCAGCAGCCATGGTCTTCTAGAATCGTAATCTCTGTATCTGACAGTGTTCTCATGCTTGTTGATCGTTTAACGTTGATTCATCATCCTTCCTTCTTCCATTCATTCTATGACTGATGCACATGCTGTTAATCGTCACTCATCTCAGGATAGAGGAAGTCGTTATAGGGATATTTCTGCACATGCAACTCGCGCACACGCTTATAGAGCACATCACGCATCTCGTCGACGTTTTGTTTCTCACGCGCTGAGATAAACAGACAGTCATCGCCCAAGCGGGCCATCCACGTCTTCTTCAGATCGTCGAGCGTGCGGTTTTCCTTCGTCGGCGGCGTGAGGTCGTCAGGTTCTTTCTCTACCCAGTGGTAATTGTCGATCTTGTTAAACACGATGATAGTGGGCTTGTCAGAGCATCCCAGTTCCTTGAGCGTCTGATTGACCACCTCTATCTGTTCCTCAAAGTCGGGATGCGAGATGTCGACGACGTGCACAAGCAGATCGGCCTCGCGTACCTCGTCGAGCGTAGACTTGAATGAGTCTACCAAATCGGTAGGCAACTTACGGATAAACCCTACGGTGTCGGCCAAAAGAAACGGCAGGTTGCCGATGACAACCTTTCGCACAGTGGTGTCGAGGGTGGCGAAGAGCTTGTTCTCTGCAAAGACTTCACTCTTGGCCAACAGATTCATGATGGTAGACTTACCGACATTGGTGTAGCCGACAAGGGCCACACGAATGAGCCGCCCACGGTTTTTGCGCTGTGTGGTCTTCTGTTTGTCGATTTCCTCCAAGCGTTTTTTCAGCAAGCTCATACGGTTGAGGATGATACGGCGGTCCATCTCGAGCTGGGTCTCACCCGGTCCACGCAGTCCCACCGAACCTTTTCCACCACCTGATCCTGAGCCACCGCCCTGGCGCTCCAAGTGCGTCCACAGTCGCTGCAAGCGTGGCAGCATATAGCGGTATTGCGCCAACTCCACCTGAGTCTTGGCGTTGGCGGTCTGCGCACGCATGGCGAAGATGTCGAGAATCAACGATGTGCGGTCGAGAATCTTCACGTGCAGTTCGTTTTCTATATTGCGTATCTGCTTGGCACTGAGCTCATCATCGAAGATGACCATACCGATCTCTCGGTCGTTCTCTTCCTCGTCGTGGATATATTGCTTGATTTCTTCGAGCTTACCCTTTCCCACATAAGTCACGGCACTCGGTCCGCCCACACGCTGCGTAAAGCGTTTCACGGTGACAGCACCGGCTGTGTCAGCGAGAAATTCCAGTTCGTCGAGATATTCTTTGGTCTTTGCCTCATCCTGCTGGGGCGTGATAAGTCCCACCAAAACAGCAGTCTCGGCCTTTACCTCCGAAATAACAAATTCCTTCATATAATAATATAATGTATATACGTTAGTGCAAATGTACGCTATTTCCACCACATCTGCAAATTTTATAAGTAAAAATAGAAATAGGAATAGGCTATTGTATCAAATTCTTCATCATTCGTTTCATTTGCTCTTGCTATAAAGTTAAAAGGACAAAAAAACATTTGTAAATGATTCGAAAATATTACCTTTGCAAATATAAAACGACTCAAAAACATGAAACCGAAGTATCCTTCGGTCTCTAATAACCAACCTGAATCATGAACAAACAATATCTTTTAGGATTCGACGTAGGCTCCAGCAGCGTGAAGGCATCACTTGTCGACGCTGAGACAGGAGCAATGGCTGCCACAGCCTTCTTCCCTGAACACGAAGCTCCTATCAAGGCTGTCAAGCCGGGATGGGCAGAACAAAACCCACAGATGTGGTGGGACAATGCCAAACTGGCTTTACAGAAGATCATGGCTGAGACAGGTGCAAAAGGAGAAGACATCAAAGCTATCGGTATCTCTTATCAGATGCATGGCCTCGTGGTCGTGGACAAAGAACTCAAACCCTTGCGCGATGCCATCATCTGGTGCGACTCCCGTGCCGTCCCCTTTGGAGAACGTGCCTTCAACGACCTCGGAAATGATTACTGTCTCCAGCATCTGCTCAACTCTCCCGGCAACTTCACGGCAGCCAAACTGGCGTGGGTGAAGGAGAACGAGCCGGAGATCTTTGACCATATCTATAAGATCATGCTGCCCGGAGACTACATTGCCATGCGTCTCAGCGGCGAGCCCAACACCACCATCGGCGGACTGAGTGAGGGTATCCTTTGGGACTTCGTGGAGAAGAAACCTTCCGAGAAGCTGATGGATTACTTTGGCTTCCCTCACGACATCCTGCCTGACATTGTCCCGACCTTTGCCGTACAGAGTCAAGTCTGCGAGGCCGCAGCGAAAGAGCTCGGTCTGAAGGCCGGCACACCGATCAGCTATCGTGGTGGCGACCAGCCGAACAATGCATTAAGCCTCAACGTTCTCAAGCCGGGAGAGATCGCCTCTACAGCAGGAACCTCCGGCGTTGTCTATGGCGTATTGGGAGAGATCGGTTACGACAAGAAATCACGTGTGAACACCTTCGCCCATGTCAACTACACCCCGGAGCAGACTCGCCTCGGCGTCTTGCTTTGCATCAATGGTACCGGCATTCTCAATGCATGGGTACGACGCAATATTGCTCCGGAGGGAATGAGCTATCAGGACATGAACGACATGGCTGACACTGTGCCCATCGGCAGCGACGGCCTCTCTATCATTCCTTTCGGCAATGGTGCCGAGCGTGTCTTGGAGAACAAGGAGATCGGTTGCTCTGTCCATGGATTGAACTTCAATACCCACACTCGTGCCCATCTCATGCGTGCCGCACAGGAAGGTATTGTCTTCTCATTCTGCTATGGTATGGAGATCATGCGGCAGATGGGCATGAAAATCAACAAGATCCATGCCGGGCGCGCCAATATGTTCCTCAACCCAATGTTCCGCAACACACTCGCCTCCACCAGTGGCGCAACCATCGAACTCTATGAAACCGACGGCAGTATGGGTGCAGCGAAAGGTGCCGGCATCGGCTGCGGTTTATATAAGAGCGGGGAGGAGGCATTCGCGTCGCTCAAGAAACTGGCCGTCATCGAGCCGGATGAAAAGCATGAATCTGAGTATCTCGACGCTTACGCAAGATGGAAGGATGTGCTCGGACGCGCTAAGAACGCATAGACCTTCCTGTCAAGACATAGAGCGGATCATGTTTTAAAGCATAGGTAAAGATGGTGTAAAGCTATCCTCTGCCATGAAGATGACATACATCTGACTATCATTATAATATTGGTCGGGAGATTTGTCGCAGCCCCTTGGGCAAGGCAAATCTCCCAACTTTGTTTTTGCTATCATCAGCCTTTTAACGTTTTCTAATTGTAATTTCTCGTTAAAAGCCATATGATTTA
Source organism: uncultured Prevotella sp. (assembly GCA_900317685.1). Classification (GTDB taxonomy): domain Bacteria; phylum Bacteroidota; class Bacteroidia; order Bacteroidales; family Bacteroidaceae; genus Prevotella. The sequence goes on along the minus strand of ONHQ01000011.1, from coordinate 56,973 downwards.
CTCAAAAATTAGTAACTTTGCACATCCAATATTTTAACGTACGGAATAATATGGCTGAAACAAAAGAAATTAAGACTGCGCTTATCTCCGTTTTCCATAAGGATGGACTGGAGGATATCCTTGCTAAACTTCATGAGCAAGGAGTAAAGTTCCTTAGCACAGGTGGTACACAGAAGTTCATCGAAGGCCTGGGCTATCCCTGCCAGAAGGTGGAAGACGTAACTACCTATCCTTCGATCTTAGGTGGTCGTGTCAAGACATTGCACCCGAAGATCTTTGGAGGCATTCTTGCACGCCGCGACAATGCCGGAGATCAGGAGCAGATGAAGGAATACGATATACCTGCCATCGACTTGGTCATCGTGGATCTCTATCCCTTTGAGCAGACCGTCGCCAGCGGGGCTTCCGAGCAAGACATCATCGAGAAGATCGACATCGGCGGTATCTCTCTCATCCGCGCCGGCGCAAAGAACTTCAAAGACGTGGTCATCGTGCCCAGCAAGGCAGAATATCCATTGCTCCTTGACATTCTCAACAAGAAAGGCGCAAAGACAGACATCGAGGACCGCAAGATGTTTGCAGAGCATGCCTTTGGCGTGAGCAGCCATTACGACACCGCTATTCATAACTGGTTTGCAAAGAAATAATCACTTAAGAATCAATAAATAAGAAATGGGATTCTTTTCATTCATTCAAGAAATCGCCATGGATCTTGGCACCGCCAACACCATCATCATCAGCGATGATAAGATTGTTGTTGACGAGCCTTCGGTAGTGGCTCTTGACCGTCGCACTGACAAGATGATCGCCGTCGGTGAGAAGGCTAAGATGATGTACGAAAAAACACACGACAACATACGCACGATCCGCCCGCTCCGCGACGGTGTGATCGCTGACTTCACGGCTTGCGAGCAGATGATGCGTGGCTTAATCAAGATGGTACACACGGGTTCCCGCCTGTTCTCGCCGTCGTTGCGCATGGTCATCGGCGTACCTTCCGGCTCTACCGAGGTGGAGCTTCGTGCTGTCCGCGACTCTGCTGAGCACGCCGACGGACGCGATGTCTATCTGATCTTCGAGCCTATGGCAGCCGCTATCGGCATTGGCATCGATGTGGAAGCACCGGAAGGAAACATGATCGTCGACATCGGCGGTGGTTCTACCGAGATCGCCGTGATCTCTCTCGGTGGCATTGTGAGCAACAACTCCATCCGCATTGCAGGCGATGACCTGACAGCCGACATCCAAGAGTACATGAGCCGCCAGCACAACGTGAAGGTTTCCGAACGTATGGCTGAGCGCATCAAGATCCATGTGGGTTCTGCGCTGACCGACTTAGGCGACGAGGCTCCCGAGGACTATATCGTGCACGGACCAAACCGTATCACCGCACTGCCTATGGAAGTGCCCGTCTGCTATCAGGAGATCGCACACTGCCTTGACAAGACAGTGGCCAAGATCGAGAATGCAGTGCTCTCCGCTTTGGAGTCCACACCACCAGAGCTCTATGCCGACATCGTGAAGAACGGCATCTACCTCACCGGCGGTGGCGCTTTGCTGCGCGGTCTTGACAAGCGTCTGCAAGACAAGATTAGCATTCCATTCCATATCGCCGATGACCCACTCCACAGTGTGGCCAAAGGTGCAGGCATTGCCCTGAAGAACGTCAACAGATTCTCATTCTTGATGAGATAAAAGCTATCCATGCGCAACTTAGTAGAATTTCTTGCCAAACACAATCACTGGTTTGTCTTTTTAATTCTGGAAGTATTCAGCCTGATACTGTTGTTTCAATACAACAGCTATCAAGGCAGCGTATGGTTTTCTACGGCAAACGCAACAGCAGGCAAGCTGCTCAGTTGGGAAGCGGACATCGAGTCTTTCCTCTCCATGTCCAAAGCCAACCAAGAGCTCACCCAGCGCAACCTCTATCTCGAGCAGCAGGTGAAGACCTTGTCCAAGCAGCTTACCAATGCTACCAAAGACTCCAATTGGGTACATCGCAACCAACTTGACATCCTCAAAGGCTATCATCTCATCCCCGCTCAGGTGGTGAGTAACTCCATCGACCGCCACGACAACCTCATCACCATAGACAAAGGTAGTCTCGACGGTGTGAAGAAGGACATGGGTGTAGCCTGTGGTACAGGTGTAGTAGGTATCGTCTATTTAGTGTCACCTCACTATTCCGTCGTCATCCCAGCGTTGAATACCGAGTCGAACATCAGCTGCCAAATCAAGGGTCGTGGCTATTTCGGCTATCTCCGGTGGTATGGTGGCAACAGCAAACTGGCCTACGTCGAGGATGTGCCACGCCATGCACGCTTCCGCCTATACGACTGGGTAGAGACGAGTGGCTATTCCTCCGTCTTCCCTCCCGGCATTGCCGTAGGAAAGATACTCCATGTCTACAACTCAGCAGACGGCATATCCTACCGCCTGCAAGTGGAACTGTCGACCGACTTTGGCAAGCTGCGTGATGTCTGTGTCATTGACAACAAACCAGTATTGGAAAGACTTGACGCACTGCGCGCCGCACAAGACTCGTTGAAACCGAAAGAAGACAAATAGAAATGAACATAGACTTTCTTAAAAGGCTGTTGCTTTTTATCGTGCTATTGCTCGTACAGGTGCTTGTCCTCAATCACATCCATCTGTTCGACTATGCCACGCCATTGTTGTATATCTATTTTGTCATCAGCTTCAACCGCAACTATCCCAAATGGGCCATCATGGTGTGGAGCTTCCTCTTAGGCTTAAGCATTGACATCTTTGCCAACACTCCAGGAGTGGCAGCAGCGTCGATGACCCTGCTGGGACTGCTACAGCCCTACGTGCTGGAGCTTTTCATGCAACGCGACAGTGACGATACGCTGCAACCGGCCATCTTTACCATGGGAATGCCAAAGTACGTCTACTTCACATTGATCTTGACGTTTATCTACTGTTTGGTGTTCTTCACTGTAGAGATGTTCTCTTTCTTCAATTGGGGACAATGGTTTCTGTGTGTCATCACCAGCACGATACTCTCGGCAGTGCTCATCCTCGTAGTGGATAACTTACGCAAGAAAGCTTAAACTCCTTTTTTAGGATCAAAGCCTGGAAGGATTGTAGGTATGAAAGATTATAATCTGGAAAATCGGAAACTGGTCATTGGCGGTATTGCTACCGTCATAGTGGCCATCTATATCTTGCGATTGTTCACGATTCAGCTTTTGAGTGACGACTATCGCAAGAGCGCCGACTCCAACGCATTCCTCAAGCAGGTGGAGTTCCCTTCACGTGGTGTCATCCGCGACCGCAACGGCAAGCTGCTGGTCTATAACCAGCCGGCCTACGACATCATGGTCGTGATGAACGAAGAGAAGGGCCATCTGGACACTTTGGACTTTTGTGAGACCTTGGGTATCACAAAGGACTATTTCATCAAGCGCATGAACGACATCAAGGACCGCAACAAGAATCCAGGCTATTCGCGGTTCACCCAGCAGTTGTTCATGAGCCAAATCGACGACAAAGACTTCAGCGTCTTTCAGGAGAAGATGTTCCGTTTTCCTGGCTTCTCCATCCAGCGTCGTACCATCCGCCAATACGAATATCCCTATGGTGCCCACGTCTTAGGCGATGTCGGAGAGGTTTCCCAAGCCGACATCGACGAGGATTCCTATTACCAGCCCGGCGACTACATCGGTAAGCTGGGCGTGGAGCGCAGCTACGAAAAGGATCTCCGTGGCGAGAAAGGCGTGAAGATCCTTCTACGCGATGCCCATGGACGTATCCAGGGAAAATACCAGCATGGCAAATACGACCGCCGTCCGGTAGCCGGAAAAGACCTCACACTGGGCTTGGACATCCGCCTGCAGGCACTTGGCGAGCGTATGCTGGAAGGCAAGATCGGTGCTATTGTAGCCATCGAACCAAGTACCGGCCAGGTGCTGTGCATGGTCTCCTCCCCCTCCTACGACCCACGTCTGCTGGAAGGAAAGCTCCGCAACAAATACCACAGAGCGCTCTCGAAAAATGTCTGGAAGCCTTTGCTCAACCGTGCCATCATGGGTCAGTATCCGCCAGGCTCTACGTTCAAGACCGCCCAAGGCCTGACATTCCTCACCGAAGGCATTATCACCACCCAGACACAGTACCCCTGTCACCATGGTTTCTCGTACAAGGGCTTGCACGTAGGCTGTCACGGTCACCCCTCTCCCTTGGCGATCATACCAGCCATCAGCACATCATGTAACGGTTTCTTCTGTTGGGGACTCTATCACATGTTTGCCAACAGAAAGAAATACCCCAAGGTGCAGATTGCCATGAACACGTGGCGTGACTACATGGTCAGCATGGGCTTCGGCTATAAGCTGGGCATTGACCTGCCGGGCGAGAAGCGCGGCCTCATCCCCAACGCCGCCTTCTACGACAAAGCCTACCATGGTTCTTGGAACGGCTTGACCGTGATCAGTATCGCCATCGGCCAGGGTGAGGTCAACCTCACGCCGTTGCAGATTGCCAACCTCGCCTCGACGATTGCCAACCGGGGCTACTACTATATCCCCCACGTGGTGAAGTCTGTCAAAGGCGGAAGCATCGACAAAAAATATTATCAGCGCCACTATACCAAGGCTGCGCCATGGGCTTACAACGTCATCGTCGCCGGTATGCGCTCGTCAGCCATGGGTGGAACGTGTAAACATTTCGCCTCGCTCAACTTCCCGGCGTGCGGTAAGACCGGTACAGCTCAGAACCGCGGACAAGACCACTCCGTGTGTATGGCCTTCGCACCTATGGACAAGCCGAAGATCGCCTTGGCCGTGTATGTGGAGAATGGTGGCTTCGGTGCCGACTTCGCCGTACCGATGGCTACCGTGCTGATGGATCAATATATCAATGGCAAACTCTCTCCGGCCCGCGCCCGCGAGGCTGATGAGTTGCAGAAACGCAGAATTGCTTATGGCTCAAGAAACAGATAAACAACCCGGAATACTCCAGAGTCTCGACTGGTGGACGATTGGCATCTACATGGCGCTGCTGCTCTTCGGCTGGATCAGTGTCTGCGGTGCGAGCTACACCTATGGCGAGACCGACATCTTCAGCCTGAGCACGCGCTCGGGCATGCAGATCGTGTGGATAGGCACGTCGTTGGTGCTGGGCTTTGTCATTCTCATGCTTGATGACCGCTTCTACGACACGTTTGCCTACGTCATCTATGGTTGCTTCATGGTACTGCTTTTCTTGACCATCTTCAATCCTCATGAGATCAAGGGCTCACGGTCGTGGCTGGTATTGGGCCCGTTGCGACTGCAGCCGGCAGAGTTTGCGAAGTTTGCCACTGCGTTGGCGTTAGCCAAACTGATGAGCACCTATGGCTTCACCATGCACCAGCTCAAGCATTTCATGACTGCCTGCGCATTGGTTTTCCTGCCCATGCTGCTCATCATCGGACAGCGCGAGACGGGTTCAGCACTGGTCTACCTGTCGTTCTTCCTGATGTTCTATCGCGAGGGCATGCCGGGCAGCATTCTCTTCACAGGTGTGGCCATGGTGGTATACTTCGTCGTGGGCATCAAATACGAACAGGTGTTCTTATGGGACACGCCGACCTCAGTCGGTAAGTTCATCGTGCTGTTGCTGGTACAGATCTTCTCCGCAGGTATGATCTACGTCTATTGCAATGACCGCGACAAAGCGCTGCGCATCATCGGCATCAGCCTTGGCGTGACCCTGCTGGCACTGCTCTTCTCCGAGTTTGTCATTCGCTTCGACATTGTCTGGATCCAGCTCTGCATCTGTGCGGCGCTGATCGGCTACCTCACGTTCCAAGGTTTGTCAACACGCCTCATCAACTACATGCTCACAGCCTTGTTTGCCGTGGGTTCCATCATCTTCTTCTACAGTGCCGACTACGTGCTCAACGATGTCATGGAGCCTCACCAACGCGTGCGTATCAACGTGCTCTTAGGTCTCGACGAGGACCTCGCGGGTGCCGGATACAACGTCCATCAGAGTGAGATCGCCATTGGCTCCGGTGGACTGCAAGGCAAGGGCTTCCTCAATGGTACACAGACCAAACTGAAGTTCGTACCGGAACAGGACACCGACTTCATCTTTTGTACCGTGGGAGAGGAGGAAGGCTTCCTGGGCTCGGCCGGCGTGCTGCTGCTCTTCCTGGCGTTGATTCTCCGCCTCATCCACCTTGCCGAGCGACAACCATTTAAGTTCGGACGCGTCTATGGCTACTGTGTGCTGAGCGTCTTTCTCTTCCACGTGTTCATCAATGTGGGCATGGTATTGGGCCTGACACCTGTGATCGGCATCCCGCTACCCTTCTTCAGTTACGGTGGCTCATCGTTGTGGGGCTTCACCATTCTGCTGTTCATCTTCCTACGTCTCGATGCCGGCAGAAACCTCGTGAGAACATAAGACTGCCTGAAAGTTGACGCTATATATATAATAAGGTGTAGCCAATATCACGGAAGCCGGATCTCCTATATATAATAAGGTGTAGGAAGATCCAGCGACATCAAAATACAATAACAACAAACGCTCAAAACGATTCACCGAAAAGTGGTATCGTTTTGAGCGTTTCTGTTTTTATATTCCACAGCCATCAGAAGCAATACGTGAAGGCGACAAACAACGAGAACGTCTTGTCGTAGCTGTCGTGACCATAATAGCGTTTGCCCTGATAATACATATTGTTGCGGCAATAGGCGATGTTATAGTTGGAGGCACTCCATCCCAAAGAGATAAGCGACTGATTGACACGGACAGAGACTGCTGACCTTACCCGCCAGAACTTCCAGCGTCCGCCACGATTTTTCAACGTAAAGCGCTCATAAGCGACGCGGTTACCGTCCTCAAACCTAAAACCAGAGTAATACACCTTATCATTGCGTGGAAAGGACAGTACCAATCCCGGGTCGCAGCGTAGCAGCAGGCCCCAGCTGTGCTGCTTGTTCATCCATAAGGTCGGTGTACGGAACGAGAGCATAGGATGAATATTTAACTTGACGATGCGGTCGGGATCATAGTCGTCATCGTCTCCGGATTCGATCAGTGGCCGGTTGCCATTGTCGTCGTCGAGTTCCAAACCGATGCCGAGACCGACATAGTCCAGCGGATACCATTGATAGTCCAACTCATATCCTACGCTGGTTTCCTCGCTCGTGTTCAGTCCCACTTGCAGACTGACTGCCTGTTTGGGCAACCATCCCATCTCTTTCGCCTCCACACGTGTCAAAGAGTCCAAGTTGATTGCATGTGAAGCGAGCGGCAGCAACAGACCGACTATCACAAACGTACCTCTCAAGAGCAAGTCCTTCATCTTCCCATCTTTCACTTCTATATCTCCGCTACTTCATCATTCTCCTCATGCTGATGCCGATATCCGAGAGCCCCGGCAGTATCTCACGCTTCATGATATGGCGCACGGTGATATGCAGCGAGTCGCCCTGTTGCAGCTTCATGGCTGAGACATGGTAGTGATATTGGTAGAAGATGATGCCCTGCCCTTTCACCTTTCCTTCGTCGTCGCGGAGCGAGCAGTTGATCGTGTCGTTTTTCACCAACAGCGGTTGGGGATCCGGCTCTTTCTTACCTGTAGCAGCAGGATGATAAACAGCCTGACTGACCACCATAGTGACGCTCAGGAAGGGATACATGTTGTTCATACGCAGTCCCAAATCAGTAGCATACCAACCGGAATCACGCAGTGCCGCCACGTCGTAGCTGAGCACGTCAGCCTTGTCCCAACCCGAGATGGGCACATTCTGATAGTGGTCATAGACCTGGTTGCCCGTACAACTGCAGCAGAGCAACACTATGGCCCAAACACCCCAAAACAAGAAACGCCTCATGACTATTATTCGTTTGTCGAAGGAGCCGTGGGCTGCGCTTTCGCCTTATTCCCATTATCCTTCTTCGGTTCTTTCATCTGCTCCCGCTGCGGCTGTGCATTGGCGGGACCGGCCTTTGGCTTGTCATTTCCGGCCGCCGGAGCCTTGTCGGCCTTCGGCTTGCGGTTTCTGTTGTCCGCCCGGTTGGTGCGTTGAGCTTTCGGTTGTTTTCCGTTGCCCTGCTCACCGGCGGCAGCCTGCCTGTCGGCCTTGTTTTTATTGTTTTTCCGTTTCTTTTTCTTTGCCTTGTCAAAACGGCTGATGTCCGTATCGGCCAGGAGGTCGATCGGCTTCTTCACCGCTTTGGCCTTGTCATCCTCTTGCAGCGACAACGGCTTCTCACCCTTCTTGTTCATCGCAATGATCTCGCGGGCACGCTCCACCGTGATCGTCTCAAGGTTGGCAGCCAGGTTCTTGTCGGTCGAATACTGGCACAGTCCTGCAAGAATATCTGTTTTGAAGAGATGATACTCGCCGTCGGCGGTTTCCAGCACGGCATCCTTCGGCGGCAACTTCTTGCCGGCCTCGATATATTCGTCCACCTCGTAGTTGAGACAGCACTTGAGTTTGGCACACATACCGGCCAGTTTCTGCGGATTCAGCGAGATGTCCTGGAATCGGGCTGCGTTAGTCGACACGCTGGAAAAGTTCTTCATCCATGTGGCACAACAGAGCTCGCGGCCGCAAGGACCCGTTCCACCGATACGTCCGGCCTCCTGGCGGGCACCGATCTGCTTCATCTCTATGCGCACATGAAACGTCTCGGCCAGCACCTTGATGAGTTTTCGGAAGTCCACACGCTCGTCAGCGATATAGTAGAAAATTGCCTTGTTGCCGTCGCCCTGATATTCCACGTCGCCGATCTTCATTTGCAGTCCCAGATCCTTGGCGATTTGCCGGCTCTGGATCATCGTACCGTGCTCGCGGCTCTTGGCCTCCTTGTATTTGTCCATATCCACCGGCTTGGCGATGCGATAGATGCGTCGGATCTCGTCAGCGGATTTCAGGTTGGCTTTCTTCAGCTGCAACTTCACGAGTCGGCCCGTCAGTGTCACCACACCGATGTCGTGGCCGGGATTCGCCTCCACGGCCACGATGTCGCCTTTCTGCAAATCCAGGTTGTTCACATTGTGGTAGTAACCCTTGCGGGTGTTCTTGAACTGCACCTCCACCAAGTCTGTCGACTCAGCATTGCCGGGCACGTCGGCCAGCCAATCATAGGTGTTGAGTTGTTTGTCCTGCCGGCTGACACCACGGCAGCAGAGGCCACGGTCACAGCCGGTACATATATGATCATTACAGTTTGTCATGAACTATCTTCTTAATAATATTATCATTTTCATCGCCAAATCGAAGAATACGATCTTGGCGTTGGCGTTTTGACCAATGTTTCTGTAGGCGAGCTGCAAGAGCTCACCCATCTCCACGACGTTGCGCTCGTTGATGAAGCGCGCAAAGTTCTGTGCGAAGTGTTCCTCCTCCGATGTCATATAGTTGAGATCGGGCTGTCGGAAATTAAACATGAAGTTCTCGCGCACGAGATAGAGGAAATAGACGAGCATTCGTCGCTGCTTCTCGCGTCCGAAGACGGCGACAGCCTCACTCCAGCTTTTCAGTTCCCTCAGGTCGCGCGTGTAGGCTTTTCTCATCAGCATGACGAAGAGGTCAAAGAACTGCCGGTTTTCGTTTCCGGCATCCAGTTCCTGCAATGCCTGCAGCCAGCTGCCCATTGCCGAGCGTGCCACACGGTGTGCGGTGTCCTCGTCAAGGCCGCGCCGCGCTACCAGAGCCTGCTCGATGGCCTCATCGCCAATGCGGTGCACGTCGAAACGCTGCACGCGACTGCGTATCGTCTCCAGCAGACGTTCGGGCTCCTCGCTCACCAAGAGGAAGACCGTCTTCTGTGGTGGTTCCTCCAAGAGCTTCAGCATCTTGTTGGCGCAAGTGAGATTCATACGTTCCGGCAACCAGATCACACTGACTTTATAGCCGCCCTGACTGGGTTTGAGATAGAGCCGATGGCTCAGCGCGTCGCTCTCTGCCTCGAAGATCACGGCCTGCTGGTTCTCTGCGCCCATCATCGTCATCCATTGCTCCATGGTGAAGTAAGGGCCTTTGGCCAGTAGTTCGTGCCACTGCTTCGCAAAGTCGTCGCACACCATCTTATGGTCGCTTGCAGTGCCCTTGGGCTTGATGATCGGGAAAGAGAAGTGGAGATCGGGATGTTGCCATTTAGCCAGCATCGCCACGGCATTGCGCCGCATGGCCTCGTTGTCCACCATCGACTTGCCATTCCACGGCTCGCCTAAGAGAAAAGACGCGAAGGCAAGTGCCAATGCGAACTTGCCGGATCCCTGTGGTCCGACAAACATCAAGGCATGTGGAATGCGGTTTTCCTCCACGAGCTGCATGAGTCGCTGCCATGCCTCCTGCTGTCCTATCGCCTCAGTGCTCTGCATCACATCAACTGTTGAGCCACCTCCACGACGCTGTCCACTGCGGACACGGTATAGAAATGGATGTCCTTGACACCGGCGGCAAAGAGTTCCCGGCACTGGTTCACCGTCCACTCGATGCCCAGCGCACGTGCATCGTCGTCGGTCTTGCACTTCACGGCCTCGGCGGCGAGCTCCTGCGGCATGTCACAATGGAAGGTCTTTGGCACCATCGTGATCTGTGAGCACTTGGCAAAAGGCTTGATACCCGGCACGATGGGGATGGTGATGCCCATGGCGCGCGCCCGCTTCACAAAGTCGAAATACTTTCGGTTGTCATAGAAAAGCTGCGTGACGGCATAGTCCGCTCCCATGTCCTGCTTCTGCTTGAGGTAGGCCATGTCCATGTCCATGTTGGGCGCCTCCTCGTGCTTCTCGGGATAGGCGGCCACACCATAGTGGAACGGCTCTCCCGGATGCTTGATCGGCGTACCGTCAACAAAGAACCCCTCATTGAAGCGGTTGACCTGTGCGATCAAGTCCGTGGTGTGGGCATAGCCACCGGGCACGGGTTTGAAGGTCTTGTCGTCCTTTGCCTTGTCACCGCGCAACAGCAGCACGTTGTTGATGTCCAGAAACTGCAGGTCGATGAGTTCGTATTCGATGTCCTCCGCCGTGGCTCCACTGCAGATGACATGCGGGATGACCATCACGCCATAGTGCTTCTGTATGGCAGCCGCAATGGCGATGGTACCCGGGCGGCGGCGGATGCGCTGCCGCTCAAAGTGTCCGCCTTCGAGTTCACGATAGACATATTCGCTGTGGTGGGTGGTGATATTGACATACAGCGGCTTCATCTCGCACATCTTGTCGAGATTGCGGAACAGCGCTCCCGTGCCGTTTCCCTTCAGGGGAGGCAGCACCTCTATGGAGAAGCCGTTTGGGCGGCTGTTGTCGTTAAGAATATCTATGACGTTCATATCTTGTCAGAAATAGCTGGCGTTTCTATTTTTTTGGCTACAAAGATAACAAAAAAAAAGCGCATCAGCAAATAATATATAGATTTAGCTCCTCATTATTCTTAAATGGCAAGCAACGAGGGCAACTCGCTGATACTTTGCAACCGTCTCAGCCGCGGATGCTCGTATTCCTCCACCACTTCGTGCTGCCACACTTTGTCGAAAGGTATATGCACGGCATAGCCGCCCAATTGCAAGACCGGGGCGATGTCACTCTTAAACGAGTTGCCCACCATCAGCAGCCGGCTCACGTCGGTGTCAAACATATCACAGAGCCGCTGATACTCGTGGCGCGTCTTGTCCGACACGACGATCACGTCATCGAAAAACTCCCGAAGACCTGAGCGGATCACCTTGTTCTGCTGATCGAGCAGTTCGCCTTTGGTGAAGACAACCAACCGGTAGCGGCCGCTCTGCCGCAGTGTCCTCAGCGTGTCGACAACGCCGGGCAGCGGGGTGGCGGGCAGAGAGAGCAGCGACTTGCCGAGCTGCTCCACTTCGAGCAGCTTCTGCGCCGTGATCTGTCCTTTGCTGAAACTGACGGCATTCTCGATCAGCGACAGCGTGAAGGCTTTGCAGCCATAACCGAGCAGTGGCATGTTGGCGGTTTCTGTCTCAAACAGTGCCGCCGACACCTGCTCCGCCGTGCCGTAGGGCGAAAGCAAACGACAGTAGGCTTTCTCCACGGCATTGAAATGTCCCTGATTGTCCCACAGCGTGTCGTCGGCGTCAAAGGCAATCAGTCCGATCGTCTGCGCCCAGTCTGTTCTACAGTTTTTGCCTGCGCTTCTGTTTTGGATATGTTTCTCCATCCTTCAACATGATATTTTTATGACTGGCAAAGTTAGCGATAAATCTGCTATCTGCCAAACGATTATCATTCAATCCAAATAAATTACGAGAACGATCTCCTTTTGCTTTCACATTTTTTTATTACTTTTGCACCCGTTTTGCCATGTTGGCGAGACTTTAGAACCATTATTTATTTATGTTCAAAACAGTTTTCAACAAGCAGCGCCCATTGAAGTTTACGCATTTCTCGCGTAAGCCTTATGCGCTCTTTGCTTGTCTGGGACGTGAAGTGCTGGTGGGCACGCTTTCCGTAGCCACACTGACCTATGCCAAGGCAGAAGGCATCAGCACTGATGTGGACAAGGCCAATCCCGACTCCCTCATCCGTCAGGGTGAGACGCTCGGCGAGGTCGACATCACGGCCACACGCGCTCCGCTGGCACAAAGCCGACAAGCGAGAATGGTAACTGTACTGAACCGCGAGGAGATCCAGGCGGCGCCGGTACAGAGTGTTAACGATTTGCTGAAATACGCCGTCGGCGTGGATGTCAGGCAAAGAGGCGCTATTGGCGCCCTGACCGACATAAGCATCCGCGGCGGCAACGATGAGCAGATCACCGTATTGCTCAACGGCATCAACATCTGTGACCCGCAGACTGGGCACAACGCTTTTGACTTTCCCGTAGACATCAGCGACATTGAGCGCATCGAGGTACTCGAAGGACCCGCAGGGCGCGTCTACGGCACTTCTTCCCTGTTAGGCGCTATCAACATCGTCACACGCAAATCTGTCACAACCACCATTGACGCGCATGTCGAGGGCGGCAGCTATGGCTACCTCAGCCTTGGCGCACGGGGCGCATGGGGCGGCAACCGATGGGGACAGTCGCTCTCCGGTACGTTCACGCGCAGCGACGGATATACCCGCAATAAAGCCGGGCAGCTCAACACGGACTACAACACGGCAAAGGGCTTCTACCAAGGACAGTATCTCGACGACAACGTGCGCGTCAACTGGCATGCTGGTGCCTCGGCCAAGAACTTTGGCTCCTCGACATTCTATTCGCCAAATTTCGACAATCAATTTGAACATACTTTCAAGACTTTCACGGCCTTGCAGGCTGAGACACGGCAGGGCGCGGTGCATCTCAAGCCCTCGATCTACTGGAACCATCAGTACGACCGCTTCGAACTCCTGCGTGGCGACGAGTCGAAGGTGCCGTTCAACTATCACCGCACCGACATCTATGGCGCGAACATCAACGCGTGGTTTGACTGGGCACTCGGCCGTACGGCCCTCGGCGCCGAACTGCGCAACGAGGACTTGGTGAGCACCAACCTCGGTAATGCGCTCAGCCGCAGCCGCCATATCCACGGCACCTCGCGCGACTATGTCAAAGGACTCAACCGCACCAACATGCAGTTTGTCCTGGAGCACAACGTGGTGACGGGACCGCTGACGGTGTCGGCAGGACTCGTAGCAGCGAAAAACAGCGGTGCCGACATGAACATGCGGGTCTATCCCGGCATCGACGCCAGCGTGCGACTCGGCAAGGGCTGGAGCGTCTTCGCCTCGTACAACAGCTCGCTGCGCATGCCGTCGTTCACCGAACTCTTCTATTCTGTCGGGGGCCACAAGGCTGACCCGAACCTCAAACCCGAAGAGCTGCGGGCCGTGGAGGGCGGACTACGCTATGCCTCCGACGGCATCTCGGCTAAGGCCAGCGTCTTCCACAACCACTATACTCACCTCATCGACTGGATCGACGACGGCACGAAAGACGACGACGGCAACGTGGTGTGGAAATCGGTCAACTACGGCAAGATCAACGCCCTCGGCATGGAGGCCATGACAGAATTCGATTTCCGCAAGTTGCTGCCTGAGCAGCGTGTGCTGCGACGCCTCAACGTGAGCTACTGCTTCATCAACCAGGACCAGCACGAGGGTGAGGGCGTCCGCAGCCTCTATGCGCTGGAGTATCTCAAAAACAAGGTGGTCACCACGCTGGGGCTGAACCTCTGGCGGCAGCTGACGCTCGACCTCAGCTATCGTTTCCAGCACCGCATGGGCCACTACAACGATCTCCAGGGCCAGCTCCACAGCTATGGCAGCTACGGCATCCTTGACGCAAACCTTGCCTGGACGGCTCCGCACTACACCGTATACCTCAAAGGCAACAATCTCCTTGACCGCGACTTTGTCGATGTCGGCAATGTGCCGCAACCCGGCACGTGGGTCATGGGGGGCGTGAGCATCAAATGGTAGGCGGCAAGCGGTAAGTGGCAAGCAACTACAGCCCAACCTCTCGGGGGGCGGCTTCTCTTTCCCCCGGGCTGTCCCTTCTCTTTCCCCCGGCTGCCACTTCTTTCTCTCTGGGGCTGCCCCTTCTTTTTCTCCAGGGCTGCCACTTCTTTTTCTCCGGGGCTGCTCCTTCTTTTTCTCCAGGCAGAGGTCGCTGTGCGACCTCTGCCTTTGTTGTTTTCCCTTGTTCCTCCCTCAGTTCTGTTCGTTTGCTTACAAGCAAACGCGCTCCCTTGCCCCCGCTTGTAACCTCCGCTAAACTTTTGGTTACACCCTGCAAACCGCGTTTGCCAACTATTCCCTACCTTTGCACCCGATGATCCTAAACAAATCGAAATAATGAAATTACGAAAAACTATCCTATCCTTGCTGGCTTGCCTGGGCACGCTCTGCGCTCATGCTTCCATCTACTCCATCCCTCTCCCCTCTTTGCATGTCGAGGGCCGCTACCTGTGCGACGCTCATGGCAACCGCGTCACACTTCATGGCGTAATGGACACGCCGAGCCCCTACTTCAACGGCTGGCGATGGACCGGGTGGGTACCCGAGTTGACCGATGCCCACGTGCAGCCCTGTCTCGACTACTTCGAGAAAATCTACACCGCCATGACCGACAACGAACATGGAGCTTATTGCGACGTCTTCCGCCTGCACCTCGATCCTTGCTGGACCAACGACCCCTCGAAGAAGTCCGCCGGTGAGTACGACATCTCGGCCTTTAGCAAATACCGCTTCAACCACTTTCTCGACAAGCTCTACATCCCTTTGATGCAAAAGGCTATGAACCACGGCATGTATGTCGTCGTGCGCCCGCCGGGCGTCTGTCCGGGTGAGATCAAGGTCGGCGATGCCTATCAAAAATATCTGCTCTACGTCTGGGACGTGGTCAGCAAAAACCCGATCGTCAAGGCCAACGCCGGAGCCATCTCGATAGAACTGGCCAACGAACCGGTCAAACTCTACAATGCTCAGGGCAAGGAAACGGCCGAGGCCATGCACGACTTCTTCCAGCCCATCGTCGACAAGATACGCGCCAACGGCTTCACGGGCATCATCTGGGTGCCGGGAACCGGTTGGCAGGCTAACTACCGCGGCTATGCTTCCCACCCCATCGAGGGCGAGAACATCGGATACGCCGTACACGACTACGTAGGATGGTACGGTGCTGATGACACCAAATACGACGCGCAGACGTATATTCAGTCGTTCACGGATGCCGTGCCCGTGGTGATGACCAATCCTGTCATTATCACCGAGGTGGACTGGAGCCCTGAGAAGGAAGGCACCGGACACTACAACGAGCATGGAGAATACGTCAAGTCGAACTGGGGCACCTGGGCCACCGGCTCCACTTCGAAGTGGGGATCGGCCTTCAAAGCACTCATGGACCACTACGACAACATCTCCATGACGCTCTCCAGCACTGCCTGCTATCTCGACATCGACAAATATCTCAACAACGGTACCGTGGCACCAAACTTCGACGGCAACCCCGAGACCTGCGCCGGAGCCTGCTGGCAGTGGTACAAGGACTGGGCGGAGGTGAACCGGGCCTGGCCGGACAACGACAACACACACTTGCCTGACCCGAAGAAGGCCACCATCACTGGCCTGCAACCCGTCGGCGACCTCGACATGATGGCCGGGCGAGCACAGCTCGCCGGACTGAAAGCCACCTATCAGGACGGTCACACGGAGGATGTCTCTTCGTTGGCATCCTACGAGGTCAGCGATCCGGAAAATGTCAAAGTGGTCAACGGGCAGATCCTGGCCAAAGGACAGGGCAAGGCTCACGTCACCGCCAAGGTAAAAGATGCCTTTGGCAACAGCTACTCCACAGCTTTCAACGTCCGCTCAAGTTTCTTCCCGCTCAGCAAGAACTACGTGAAGGTGATCTGGGAACAAAACGGTGCCTCATACGACGAGAAGACCCACACAATCGTCAATGGGAAATGGGGACAGACAGGATGGACTTACAGCGACGGTGTGGACCTCAGCGCTTACAAATATCTCGTGGTAAAACTCAAAGAACCCGACAACAACGGCGCCAAGATCTTCATCTATCCGCAAAACAATATTTGGGCGAACAACAACTACGAGCAGGTCTTCAACAACCGCACGCAGATCGTCGTTCCGCTGCACTCGATGAAGAGCCAGCAGAACAGCAACGCCATCGACCCGTCGAAAATCTACATTGTTGCCTTATGGTCCTTGGGCGGCAAGCCGATCACCATCGACGACATCTACGTGACCAACAACGACGATTATTCGCCAATGACCGGCATCTCAGCTGTTCACCTCGACCGCACAGCCTCTGACCACCTCATGTTCGGCCTCAACGGCGCACGCGTCCAGCACCCCGCCAAACATCAGATCGTCATCCAAAAAGGAAAGAAAGTCATCTACTAAACCATCAATTTGAAGAGAAACATAGAGGAAAGCGACAATCTGTCACGCAAAACTGACGGATTGTCGCTTCTTTTGCATGGGTATGGATATTGTATTTACAAGGGCAAAGAAAAAAACATTAGAGTTTAATCACAATTTAGAAACAATATCATTAGGAGGTTTTCATATGTTATATCCAGTATTCTACTACACAATGTTCGACAACGCACTTAACGAGTACTTGAACAACAACCGCGCAGCCCACGTGCAGACCACCACTCCAGCCATCAACGTCAAGGAGAACCAAGCTGGTTACGAGATTGAGCTGGCCGCTCCGGGCATGACCAAGGACGATTTCCACGTCAGCGTCGACAAGGACGGAATACTCAACATCAAGATGGAGCACAAGGATGAGAATCCGGAGGAGAACAACGCCGTGCGCTATCTGCGCCGCGAGTTCTCATATGCCAACTTTGAGCAGCGTCTGCAACTGCCCGACGATGTCGACCGCGAGAAGATCATGGCAAGAGTGGAGGATGGTGTGCTCCGCATCGGCCTGCCACGCAAGACTGAGAAAGAGGAGATCACCAAAAACATTGAGGTGGCATAACAACAACATAGCAGGGAAGTGTCAAGTAAACTGACATTTTTCCGCCCACGAGAAGGCGATATTTGCGAGCAAAGGTGTCCTTGGCTCCAAATATCGCCTTTTTTGCGGTTTTTGCGTTATTCTAGAAAAACCCTCGTAACTATCTGCCTACCAACAGATTACCATTCCACACATTTCTTCTTCCCTTTTTCTCTTCTCCATCTTAGTTCGCTAACAAGGTCAAAAAGCCGTTTTTTGCATGTCATTCAACCGAGATGTGCTGATAAAAACGCTGAGATGATGAAAAATTCTCTAGAGAATTTTTCATCATCTCAGTGATTTCACTCACTCAAACTACCTTTTTCATCGTCAAAAACGGCAAAAATGGCGAAGTCATCTCCGTTTTATATAAAATGGCCTTTCTAGATTGCAAGTTCGCCGTGACGTACTTTTGTCGTATAAAATGATAATATGAGCAAAATAGAATAAGAGCTCCCCTGAAAAATCACTATTTTTGGGTATGTCTCTTAAGCGTGGTGAATCACGACAAAATTGTAACTTTGCACCCGTTAAACATGATGTTGAAATGCAAAAACTCATAATCCTCTTCAGCGTGCTGGGTCTCTTGACCTGCAGCGTAAACATGTCGGCGCAAGACAGCACCGCACAGCAACGGCTCACAGCCTACGTGATGACCGAGATGAACTATGGTCATCGCCATGGTCAGGAGCATCCGACGCTCACCGATTTCCCGCACATTCTCGCCAACGCCACGCTGGCCTTGGGCAAAGGATGGTCGGCCGTGGCTGAAGTGGAATATGAGCGCTTTCACTCCGAAGGGGCATGGGGCAACAACTTCCGCGACAACTACACAACGAACAAGCTCTATATCAACAAGCAATGGAGTGAGGCGCTGAACGTCAAAGCTGGTATCATCGACATCCCCGTGGGTACTACCAACGCCGGCGGACCGGCCCTGACCATCTACGATCCGCTCAGCGAGAGCACGCTCATGCCGATGACGTGGCATGAGGGCGGTATCGCGCTGTGGGGACGTACCGGAATAGTACACTTCGAACTGGGCACCTACGTCTATCCCACCACCCCATTGAAGCACTCCCGTCTGCTCGGTGCCGCCACGCGCGTGGGCATTGAGCCGATCAACGGCCTCGACCTGAGTCTCTCCGGCTTCTATGGCAGTGCCAAGGAGGGCATGGACCAGCGCGACAATCCTAATCTCATGGACTACGACCACGCCTTTCATGCGGCCTTCGACTTCGCCTATCTGGCACACGGGTGGACCATCGACGGACAGATCATCGCCAGCAACACGCACGACAACAAGGCGGCGGGGCTGGAAGCCGGCTACGACCTCGCCACCACTTTGGGCCTCCCCTCCTTCTCGATCATCCCTTTCGCACGCTACGACGGATATTTCCACGTCGACAACGCCTTCTGCAATAAATGGACGGCTGGCCTCAACACTTCCCTACCCCTCGGCTTCACTCTGAAAGCGGAAGCCGCATGGATGAACCCGTCCAACGCCAAGCACACCACTATGGTCGACATCAGCATCGGATGGCAGCATGAATTCTAATCCCCATGATCCGTAAACACGAAGTTATTTACTACAGATACTAAATACTCAAGCGTTCCTCCTAAAACTTTTCAACAGCTCTAAAATTCGTGGTTAATTCATGGACATTTATGTTTCCTTCAACACGAATTCCCATTAATTACCCACAAATTATTCATAAAATATTAATGAGTAATTCATGGAAGGACAAAGATACCAATCATCTCGGAAAACCGACAGCTTACATGAGTATAAGAAAGACAAAAACGTTAAGCGACTCTCAGAAGTGATATAATCTGACATGTAAGCCTTCAAGTATTAGCATTAATAAAATAGTTCTGTATTTATTTTGTAGTTCGGAACAAAGTTCGTAAATTTGCCTTAGAACTATCAATAATGGAAGAAAATTATGGCATTGGCAATTGCATCCATTCCTGTACTTACCGGTGACGTCGCTGAGAAATTTGAGCGGCAAGCTCAAGAAACATATGAGGCTTACATCCATCGGAACGAGGAAGAGAGAAAAACAGCAAAAGCACAATACGAACAGGGCATGAGAATGGTCCAGAATATATTAGCAAAAGCTAAACTGAAAGTTAAATGAGTTTCCTTTCAGATAACTGTTCGCTGTGTGAATTAGCTGACCCAACAGAGTTGCAAGGCTTCTCTTGTGGTGACAGAGACCTTGATGACTTCTTTTCCAACGACTGCTTCAATTATGCGAAACAGTTGTTGGGTAAAAGCTATTGCTACAAACTTGATAATGAGCCCCACTCAGTAGTCTGTGCTTTCACATTATCAAATGCGAGTATTAGAGTTGACGATTTGCCAAATGCAAGAAAAAAGAAAATAGAGACCGACATTCCGCATGTAAAAGCATTGAAAGACTACCCAGCTGTCTTGGTCGGCAGATTAGCTGTATCTGATCAATATCGCCACATGCATATAGGTAGCGATGTGCTTGAATTCATAAAATATTGGTTCATTGATCCAAACAACAAAACTGGATGCCGATTTGTCACTGTAGATGCATACAACAGTCCGGGCACAATAGCTTTTTATCAATCTAATGGCTTTAAGCCAGTATTTAGTTCTAATCAACAAGAAAAGGATTATCGTCATATAAAAGACGACTCTATTCTTAGAACAAGATTGATGTTCTTCGATCTATTACCATTATCTTTAGACAAATAATATTGAATACATGCTGAAAATACGTCTGCTTTTAACAGCTTATTCTTAAGTCTATCAAGATTATTTAAAAACCCAAATATGACACACAAAAAAACAATCTTCAAGACATCTCTCTTTGCACTGGCTCTTTGTCTGACCATGCCAGCGGCAGCCAAGGACAAGACCATCACGTCGCCCAACGGCCAGCTCGTCGTGACGCTCTCCGACACTGACGGCAAACCTACATACACCATTACTCTCAACGGTAAAGAGGTGATGCAACCTTCCCGCTTAGGCTTCGTCGCTGACTTCGGCGATCTCACCCACAGCATGACGCTCACCGACAGCCGCGACTACCCGATGGAGAAGCACTACGACATGACCCGCACAAAACGCGCGCATGTCGACTTCAAGGCAAACGCCACTGATGTGACTTTCGCCAATGCCAAGGGACAGCGTTTTGTCGTCACCTTCGTCGTCGACGACAACAACATCGCACTGCGCTACGCCATTCCCCGGCAGAAAGACGACAATCCGAAGTGCGCCGTCATCCGCAGCGAGGCTACAAGCTTCCGCTTTCCCGATGGCACGACGACATTTCTCTGTCCTCAGATCACGCCCATGACGGGATGGGAACGCACAAAGCCTTCCTATGAAGAGGAGTATACCGCCGACGCACCTATGACCGCCAAGTCGCAGTTCGGTGTGGGCTATACCTTCCCCTGTCTCTTCCACGAGCATGTGCCCGGCAACGGCAACAATAAGAAAGCCAGCCAAAACAAAAACGACTATTGGGTGCTGGTCTCCGAAACCGGCGTCGACGGCAGCTATTGCGGCAGCCGGTTGAGCGACTACGACCCACAGGGTGGCTACACCGTGGCCTATCCACAACCCGGAGAGAACAATGGTAATGGCAGCGCAGCACCCGGCATCGCCTTACCGGGCACCACGCCGTGGCGGACCATCACTATTGGACAGACGCTCGCTCCCATCGTAGAGACAACGATTCCCTTCGATGTGGTAGAACCGAAATACAAGACGAAATACGACTACAAGCCGGGACGCTATACCTGGAGCTGGCTCGTATGGCAGGACAACTCGATCAACTATGCCGACCAGGTACAGTTTATCGACCTTGCCGCAAAATATGGTTATGAGTATGTGTTGGTGGACAACTGGTGGGACAAGAACATCGGACGCAAGGGCATCAAGAAGCTTGCCGCCTACGCCAAAGCGAAGGGTGTCCGTCTCATGCTGTGGTACAACAGCAATGGCTATTGGAACGACGCCCCGCAGACTCCACGCGGCATCATGAACGACGCCATCGCCCGCAAGCATGAGATGGCATGGATGGAGCGCATCGGCATCGCCGGCATCAAGGTAGACTTCTTCGGCGGTGACAAGCAACAGACGATGCAACTCTACGAGAACATCCTCAGCGACGCCAAAGACCACCACCTCGCCGTCATCTTCCATGGTTGCACCATCCCACGTGGTTGGGAACGGATGTATCCCAACTATATCGCTTCCGAGGCTGCGCTGGCCAGTGAGAACATCTTCTTCACGGAATATCACGCCAAGAAGGAAGGTTTCGAGATGACCATGCATCCTTTCAGCCGCAACGCCATGGGCAGCTTCGACTGGGGTGGCGTGATCATGAACCGCTATCTCAGCCGCGACAACCGCAGCCGCCACCCGCGCTACACGAGCAACACGTTTGAGCTTGCCACTGCCATCACTAACCAGACAAGTGTCAACTGCGTGGAGGTCACCCCGCAGTCCGACTCCACCGTCAACGCTGTGGAGCGTGCTTTTCTCAAGGACATCCCGACGACTTGGCGCGACACAAAGTTCATCGACGGCTACCCAACCCGTTATGCTGTCATCGCCCGCCAGGATGCTGTCAGCGGCAAATGGTTTGTCGGTGGCCTCAACGGCCTGAGCAAGCCGCTTCAGCTCACTCTCTCCCTGCCCATGCTCGCCGGCCAGCAGGTGACGCTGCTCACCGATGGCAAAAACCGCGAAGCTGTGGAGAAGACCATGAAAGTCGGCAAGGACGGCAAGCTCAAAGTGTCGTTCCAGCCCATGGGCGGTATTGTCATCAGACAAAAATAAGAGAGCAACCGCCTGTCCATAACGCAATCGTGCCTGTATGCAATGAAAGCATACAGGCACGATTTTTTATAAGATGCTCACACGTGTCATCGTGTGAGTTCTGTTCCGAAGTACTGACCTTTTCTGACGGCGGGGACACCGAGGCGCATCCATGCCGGCTCAGGAGCTCCAAGAAGATAATGGTCGAAGAACTGCTGGAGACGCACGGACAAATCCTTGCAGTTGCGACGTTCCACTAAGTTGTGGGCTTCCTTGTTATACTCCAGCATCCACACTGGCTTACCGAGCCGGCAAAGCGCCATGAAGTACTCAATGCCCTGATACCATGGCACCGCTCCGTCGTTGTCGTTGTGCATGATCAACAGTGGCGTCTTCACCTTGTCAGCTTTAAACAAAGGTGAGTTTTCAAGATACAGGTCGAGACCGCCTTTGTCCCATAACGATTTGCCGATACGGCTCTGTCCATGCTCATACTGCATCTGACGGCAGACGCCTGAAGCCCAGCGGATGCCATCATAAGCCGAGGTCATGTTGCTCACGGGAGCACCGGCTCCTGCCGCGGCAAAGATAGGCGTGCGGGTCACAAGATAGGCGGTCTGGTATCCGCCCCAGCTCTGTCCCTGGATAGCCAGACGTGTGGAGTCGATAAACGGGTACTGGGCACACATGGCCTTCACGCCCGACACAATGCAGTTATAGGCGCTCTCGCCGGGATGACCCACCTGATAGCGGATGTCCGGCACAAAGACCACATAGCCACGAGAGCAGTAGAAAGCCAGGTTGACGGTGCTGCGGCTGGGACGTGGTTCAATGAAATCATAGAGTGACTCTGACCTGCGCTCATAGAAATAGCTGATCATCGGATATTTCTTCGACAGATCCACACCATCAGGGATATACAGGATGCCGTCTAAAGGCGTGCCGTCAAAAGCCTTCCAATGTACGAGATGCGCAGTACCCCATGAGTAGGGAGCAAGCTGACTGCTGAGACGTGTCAAAGACTGTTGGTGCGTGAAACTGCCATCGGCAAGATAGAGATCATAGGCATTGCGGAAGTTGCCCTTGCAAAAAGCAAAGACAGAAGCATGCCGACTCTTGCGGATGCTCTGATAGCTCACCGTGTCGGGAGTGACAAACGCGAGGGAAGTGGGACGGGAAGGAATGACGGAGGCGAGACCATTCTTCTTGCTGACCTCATCAAAGACCGTCATATAGACACGGCTGCCCTGGCCGATGACATTTTTTTCGCGCCAGTACTTGGTGTCATACAAGGGCCGGTAGTCCAAAGACAGATGGCGTAACTGCCAACGACGTGACCGTCCTTGACCTGCCGTGAGATTGAGTGCACGGCCGTCTATGGGATTGAACTGCCACAAATCGTAGCGGTCAGCGATGATCACGGCCCGATCCTTTGCCAGCCATTGCGGCCGCAGGTCATAAGGAGGCGGGAAGTTGGGGTGATCGTCCTCCTCGTCATAGAAGGCCGTTGCCACCTTGCGCGTGAGGCACCGTGTCGCAGCAGACTTGATGTCATAGACATACCAGGCAGAGTCGTTCATCTGATACCACAAGAGATAGTTGCCATCGGGCGAGGCCATCACCCGGGCATTGAGTTTCTTGGCCACAGTGCGTCGACTGCCGTCCTTGGTGTTGACAAGATAGACATCGGTGTTGTCATTGTCTTCCCATTGCGAGTGTATATAATAAGGTGTACGGTCCTGCGACAAGGCCCATTCGCCGTCGCCCTCGTTCATCAGCGTGATGTCATCCCATCGTTGGGTGGTCAAAGGAACAAGGTCGTGCGGGCGGTCGAGGCTGATAATAGCCGGATAGGTGTATTTCCGGTTGCGCTCCAGCTCCACCTTTTGCTGCGGCTGTATCTGCTCATCACGCCAGTTCCAAATGTCCACTTGTGCGGTCTCGGAAGCAAAGATTGTGGTGTCACGTGGAGGGAGGAGCGGAGCCACACCAACAAGGATACGCCGTCCGGAACGAGAGAACTCCGGTGCACTGTTTTGGTTGAGTGTCCATCCCTCAGGCAGATGATGGTGATATCCTTGTGGAATGATCTCTTTAGCCCCATGCCCGTTATCCCAAAACAGGGAGCAATGCTTATCGCCCGTCGACGCCGTGTCGGTGGACGCGAGAAAGACGAGTTGGTTGCCGTCTACGCTGAACTTAGGACTCCCGTACCATGCTTTCTTCTGTGAAAGGACTGTCGCCTTGAAGCCATGCTTGAGGTCGTAGAGAGTGGCGCTTCCTTCCACAGGTTGCTTCGTAGCTGTAGTGTCTCTCTTGCTTTTAGCCATCTCCGCCGGTTTCTTCTTTTCCGGATTGACCAGCACTGCCAAACGACTGGCATCGGGAGAAAAAGCGTATTCAGCAACATGCTTGAGTGTGTCGCACTGCCCCGTGGCTGTGTTGACCACGATCAGCAACTTGCCATCATCATCGGGCTTACCGGATTTCTTAGAAGTACTTTTATCCTTGGATGCTTTCTTTGCCGTCGTGACGTAATCTTTCTTAGTTGCATCACCCATGACATAAGCCAGAAATGGTTGGGATGTCAGTCCGGTCTTATAACCCTTGACAGTTCCCCATTTGGAAAGTTTCATATCAGGAAGGCGGATGAATGCCACGGAGTCTTGCGGCATCTTGTCTTTTTTGACATTCTTCTTTCTGGCTGCAAGGATCTTACTGAAGGGAGACTTAATGAGTGCCGTCACCGACAACCCGTCGGCAGCAATGGACGCTTTATAGCCACGCGGTATGGTCAACTCGCTTCCGTCGGCATTGCGATGGATCACAAGTTTACCATCCCCTTCCTGTGGATTGACTTCGAAAACAGAGAACTTTCCATCGGGAGTCAACTGAGGGGACGACACGCTTCTCCAGCCGTCATAGACCGAATGGTCAAGCGGACGTTTCTGCCCCATCATCGACGATGAGACAAAAAGCAGGATAAGGGAAAGATAAATTCGCATAATCGGTTCTTTAGTATTAAAAAAAATAGTTTGGTGGCCTGCCAAAGGCCTGCCACCAAACATTACACTTTATTCTTTACTCTTTAAAAAGGGTTCTTCTATTCCTC
Organism: uncultured Prevotella sp.; assembly: GCA_900317685.1. GTDB lineage: Bacteria > Bacteroidota > Bacteroidia > Bacteroidales > Bacteroidaceae > Prevotella. Next base: position 31,601 of record ONHQ01000011.1, on the reverse strand, counting down.
CGTTATTGCTGAGTTGTAATCCACCTCACGGTTGGGAATAGCCCATATCCATCGTGTATCATCGTCGGCAGGTATGGTGATAGCAAAAGTGCTACTAAAACTGCCCGGAGAAGCCAAGCCTGCACTTACCTTCAATGGTTTACGCACGATATCCTTCTTCCAGCGTTTGCAGTCGGTCCAGTCGAAGCCTTCGCCAAAAAGATCGAAACGACGATAGAGCTTTACCTCTTCGAGCAGGTCGTTGCCCGTTTTGCTGCTCAGTGTATAAGCAGCATCATAAGGATGCACGACATCGTAGAGCAGCTGGCGGGCCTCGGTCTCCTTGCCCAAGTGGCAGTCAGCCTCAGCCTCGGTATAGTACATCTCTGCTGCACGGAACAGATTAAAGGAACCACCGCCCGGCATGAAAGAAGCACGCAACTTAAACTGCATATAGCCATAGACACGGCTGGTAGAATAGAGATAGCCACTATTGACAGCACGATTGTACAAGTTGCCTTTGGTAATACGTCCGGCAGTACCTCCCGAAGCAGCCATGGTCTTGAATTCAGCATCGGATTGAGGCACGAGATAGAGGTCGCGACGCACGTCAGTAGCCGGGATCTGATCGATCAGCTCCTTGCTGATGGCTACAGGATAGGTGCGGGCAGCACCACTTGAGGCGTTAGAACCGATGTAAGCATAGTAGCTGTAATAGTAGAGCGTCTGATCCTCAGCCTCATAGACGCCCCATATCCACTCGTCGTTCGGGCTGTTGAATCCATTCTTGTAAGCCGACTGACCCATAAGGGTGTGTCCGACGCGGGCTTTGGCAGCACAGTCTGCGGCCGTCTGCCAGTCTTCGCGATACAGCGCAGCACGCGCTTTGACCGCATAAGCCACGCTAAGGTCGGGCAAATAGAACTCCTTTGACGTGCGCTTCTCAGAACTTGAAGAGAACAGGGAGATGGCTTGGTCGAGATCGGCATAGATCTGTTGATAAGTCTCTGCCAAAGTAGCTTGCGCCTGACTTTGGTCTGCAGCAGGATCCGTAGCCTTCAGACGCAGTACAATACCACTTGTAGCTCCGTTGTTACTGTCGCTCCAACGCTTGCAATAGAGGGTCGTCAGACGATAGAAGCTATAGGCACGGAAGACCAAAGCCTGCGCCTTGACAAAGGCTTTCGCCGACTCTGTACCCTCTGCCGCATCCACAGCATCGATAATAGAATTGGCGTTGCCGATGAGTTTATAGTAGTAATACCATGGATAATAGCCATACATTGAGGTCTTGCTCGTCTTGAAGGAAGCGAGATTGTTCCAAAGACTCGACCATCCTGTCTGCGCACACTTCTGACAGTCGTTGCCGTTGAAGTTGTTGTACCAGTTGAGGATGGTGCCCTCACCGTTAAGACCTTGGGAACCCAGATACTGATTGGTCATCTGCTTGGAAAGGCCATTCACAGCCAAGGCGCATTTTTCCGTTGTGGAGAATGCCGTTGACCGCGAGACGTCACTGTTAGGCGTTGTATCGAGATAGTCGCTGCCACAAGAGGTAAAGCCAAGAGCAGTGGCAGCAGCCAAAATCATAATATATTTCTTCATATCGCTATTCAATTAAATTAGAACTTAACATTGAGACCAACAGAGAACACACGCGGTGTCACAAGATAGTTGTACTGTGTGCCATTATAGGACTGCTGAGGGTTCATACCTTTGCGTGCCGTCGCCGTGAAGAGGTTCTCGCAGGTCAGCGAAAGGCCTACATCCTCAAGATCTAACTTCTTCACCAAATATTTCGGCAGTCTGTAGGACAGATTGATGTTCTTCAAGCAGAGATATCTTGCAGAAACAAGATAACGGGAAGAAGTTGCATTATAATAGGTGTTGACATCGTAGTTGACCAATGGCACGTTGCCACTCCAGAAAGCACTTTGCTCTGTCGCGTCTTTAACCGTCCAGGCACCAAGGATGTCCTTATGGAAGTTGCTGGGTGAGGACCCTGCCGACATCAGGGACGAATAGTTGTAATCCAGCATCTTGCCACCAAGCTGATAAGTAAAGAGAGTGCTTAGTGTGAGATCCTTCCACGACACATTGAAGTTGAAGCTGCCGTAGAACTTAGGAAGGGCAGAGCCATGGAACTCTCGCTTGGCATAGTTGGTCGAATAAGAATAAGGCTTGCCATCAATGATGGTAACGAACTCTTTGACCTGCGCGTCGGTCAGGAGTGTTGCCTTGTACTTGCCGCTGGCATCCTGCGACCAATCACCATATTGTACGCCATCCTTTTCGAAACGATAGCTATTGCCCTGTGCGTCGCCATCATTGAACTTATAGAGAGAGTATCCGTTCTTGGAATCAACACCTTCCCAAGTGTAGGTGTAGAATTCATAACGTGACTTACCCTCAACGATATACTTAGAGCCGTCGATGATACCATCCTTGTTTTGCTCCGGCAACTTCGTCACCTTGTTCTTTACATGAGTGATATTGGCGCCGACATTGATCTTCCAGTCTTTATTTCTGAAGACATCCACATCAAAGGAGGCCTCAAAGCCTCGGTTGGAAATCGTTCCGATGTTTTGTGTCACCACTGACTCCGGATTATCTGAAGTCGTAGCACCTGAGGACAAAGGAAGATAGACATCAAAGAGAAGGTCCTTGTTGCGCTTATCAAAATACTCGATATTGAAGTTCAGCCGATTGAAGAGGCGGCTCTCAATGCCTACGCCCCATGACTGTCCGGTTTCCCACTTCAGATTGGCATTGGGGAACTGAGTGAGATAGATAGCACCCTTGTTTTGGTTTTGGTTCAGCGTGTAGAGAGCCTGAGAAGCATAGAAGCCAGCACCGGCATCATTACCCACCTCGCCATAGTCGGCACGAAGCTTGAGGTAGTTGACCCACTTCACATCCTTCATAAACTTCTCGTTAAAGATATTCCAGTTGGCACCGATAGACCAGAAGTTACCCCAACGGGATTCTTTGGAGAAGCGGGAAGAACCATCGCGGCGGAAGCTGGCCTCTACATTGTAGCGATCATCATAGCCATAGCGCACGCGACCCAAATAGGATTCTGTGCGATAGGTATTATCATAACTGTCTAAGCTGGTGATAGAGGTGAAGTTGGAGAAGTTTCCCCAACCAGCTACGATCTCATTGGTCTTGTAGCCATAGAGGTAGTTGTACGTATAAGCATAGTTTTCGTGGCCTACCAAGGCATCGATGGAGTGCAATCCATATTCATGTCTCCAGGCGAGTTGCTGCTGGAAGGTATAGTTCTTGTAATTATACTCCACACGCTTGGCACGACCGTCAGAACCTTTACCGTCACCGATGATGGCACTGTTATAGGTTTCGTTGCGGCTGTTGCGTACATTGAGGTTGCCTTTGACCGTGAACGTAAAGCCATAAGGCAAATAAATATCGAGGTAGGCAGTACTGTTGACAGTATTGCGAGTGGTCTTGTCGGAGTTGAGTTCATTCTCCCACATCACATGACGGTCGACATACTGGTTTCTTGTATCCACCTGCACGCCGTCGGCATTGGTGTAGTATCCCGGGTCATATTGTTTATTGCCATTATTGTCGAGAATATAGTCGCCGGTAGTCACGTCATGAAGGTGAACAGGATAGATCGGCGCTATGTTGCGGCAATACATAAACACATTGGTATAGGAAGCATCAGAGGCGCCGTTTGTATTGTTGAACTTCTGATGAGAGGCGTTGACGGAGAGGCCGGTCTTGAACCATTTCGTCGGCTTAACGTTCACGGCCAGCGCACCCGTCAAGCGCTCAAATCCAGAATTCTTCAAATAGCCGTTCTCATCAAGGTAGCCCACAGAGAAGCGATAGTCCGACTTTTCATTAGAGCCATTTGCTGAAAGGTTGTACTCCTGGCGATAGCCGTTGCGGACAGCCTGGTCGTACCAATCGATATCATCGGAATAGCCCGAAAGGATCGATGCATCGCTGACCATCTTGCCATTGGCGTCGAAGAGAGCGTCATCAGCCTTATTAAAGATATTCAAAAGAGCAATATCGCTGATCACATGAGCACCGGCATATGCGGCTGCTGTAGCAGCATCCTCCTTATTCGTATACATGCGGTGGTTCATCAAGTTCTGATACTCCACCTCCATCCATTGTTTGGCATTCACACGGTCGTATTCGGGAATACCACGAGTGTAAGTACCCTGTTTGATGTCAAGGTTAACATTGAGCTTGCCTGACTTGCCTTTCTTGGTGGTGATCATTATCACGCCATTGGAAGCACGGTTACCATACAAAGCAGCGGAAGCAGCATCCTTCAGCACAGAAATAGACTCGATATCTGCCGGGTTAAGGTCAGATACGTTTCCTCCGTAAGGCACACCATCAAGGATATACAATGGTGCAGTACTGCCATTGACCGTACCAATACCACGAATGCGTATGCTGGGGTCGGAACCTGGAGCGCCGTATGTGGAATTGACCTGCACACCAGACACCTTACCTTCAAGAGCACTTGCCACACTGGAGGTTGGCCGAAGATCTATATCTTCACTCTTGACAGATTCGATGGCGCCCGTCAGTGAGGTCTTCTTCTGAGTACCATAAGCGACCACTACGACATCTTGAAGGCCGGACTCGTCCGGATCAAGGGCGGTTCTGACGTTGCGCCCTGCCTTAATGGTCTTTGACACCATACTGATATAAGAAATTTCAAGTTTTGTGGCACCAGCGGGTAAAGTCACTGAGTATTTACCATCCGTATCTGTGATGGCTCCGGTCTTCGTGCCGACTACACGGACGGTAGCACCCACAAGAGGCTCGTTGCTCTCACTGGAGACAACAACACCTGAGGCCGTGGTTTGCGCATATGCACTACCCCCCCCAAGGAGACAAAGAAGGCTGACCAATATCAGCAAGATTCTCTCTTTCATAAGCTGCTTTCTTTAAGATTAATATAAGTGAGATTTATAATTGCAAAGATAAGCATTATTTTCTTAATTTTCGATATTTACTTAAATATTATACCATTTAGAGCTTAAAATTCTCATTTTTAAGAGCAAACAGACCATTATTTTATCTTTTTCAACATATTAATTAGTTAGAACAAGTAACAAAGTGAATGTAGGATCGAGGGAGGAAAATAGATCGCTTTATTCTACACCTCGTCTCAGTTAATACCAAAATTGAATTTAACAACGATAAAACTAAAAAAGGCGTTGTCCCATTATTTGAGACAACGCCTTTGTTATGATGATATCCTCTCTATGCTGATAACCCTCTCCTTATTTACTTTCGGAGTCTTTGGTTACGCAGTTCCCTCCCTTTTAGGGAGGGCCAGGGAGAGTCTTTTTAGTCCACTTCCTCGTCAGCCTCGTATCCGCCCATGGAGCGGATTGCGTTCTTGAGCATGGTATACTGCTCGAAGAGATTGTTGACGGCCTCCTCACCCTTGGTGTAGTCGTGCATAGGACTCTTAAGGAAGAAACTCAGGAAACGCTGGATGCCGTAGCGACCGGCACGGTGAGCCAGGTCGGAGAGCAGCGTCAGGTCGAGCAACAACGGAGCAGCAAGGATAGAGTCGCGGCAGAGGAAGTTGATCTTGATCTGCATGGGATAGCCCATCCAGCCGAAGATGTCAAGGTTGTCCCAGCCTTCCTTGTTGTCGTTGCGAGGAGGATAATAGTTGATGCGCACCTTATGATAGATATTGCCGTAGAGATCGGGCTGATCGTCTTTGCGCAGGATGGTCTCAAGGGTAGAGAGTTTGCTGACCTCCTTGGTGTGGAAGTTGGCAGGCTCATCAAGCACGAGTCCGTCGCGGTTGCCAAGGATGTTGGTCGAGAACCAGCCACTGAGTCCAAGGTTACGCACCTTCAGTATCGGAGCAAAACCACTCTTGACGAGCGTCTGTCCCGTCTTGAAGTCCTTGCCGGCGATCGGCAGCTTCTTTTCCTCGGCCAACTGCCACATCGCCGGAATGTCAACGGTGGTGTTGGGAGCACCCATGATAAACGGCGCATCCTCTTGCAGGGCTGCGTAGGCATAGCACATCGACGGGGCGATATGCTCCCGGTCGTCGGCCTTCATGGCAGCCACCAAGGTATCGAGCTTGCCGTGGATCGGCTCGTAATAAGGAACATAAATCTCTGTGGAAGCGGCCCAGATCACCACAATGCGGGCGCAGTCGTTCTTGGCTTTGAAATCGCGGATGTCCTGACGGATCTGCTCCACCATATCCCAACGGGTAGCGCAGTCCTTGACATTGTCGCCGTCGAGACGCTTGGCGTAGTTCTTGTCAAAAGCAGCCTTCATCGGCTTGATCTGCTCCAACTCATCACGCACCGGGTCGATGTCTTTCTGCTTGAGCACCTCAGCATAGACAGCAGCCTGATAGGCATTCTGCGGATAGACATCCCAGCAGCCGAAGACGATGTCGTCGAGCTTGGCCAGCGAGACGATGTCGCCATAGTGCAGATATTTCTTGTCCTTGCCACGACCCACACGAATCTTGTCGTACTGTGTCATTGAGCCGATCGGCTTGGCCAGTCCTTTGCGTGCCATCAGCACACCTGTCATGAACGTAGTGGCCACGGCACCGCAGCCGACAACAAGAATACCCAGTCTGCCCTCAGCAGGCTTCACGATTTCTTTTTCCATTTCTTTAAAAAAGGTTATTAGCTTTGCAGCGAATTGTTTCAACATTTCAAAACCAGGTCACAAGCAACCGGTGTACCTGTATTCAACTCTCATCCCAAGACCAAGGCGCTGCAATTGAACAAGATCAGGACGATAATCGAATGTTGCAAATATACAAATAAATAACAATAAAAGCAACAATAATATTCTATTTCAATTCCATTTCCGACATTTTCAACATAAAAAGAGAGATTTTAACTACTTTTACTACTCTTTATACGCTTTTCATACATAATGGCGGCAAGAAGGCAGGTAAGCACGAAATAATAGAGCCATACCTGCTTCTGATTGAATGCAATGTCATTGACGGCCGCACCAGGAAGGGTAGCCATCCTGCGCAAGCCTTCATTGAGCAAAAACGTAGCCGAGGACAAAAGCCAGGAGAGCAGTTGGGAGACACAGACAAGATGAGCCCACTGCAAAGGTAAGGACAGAAAAAAGAAAAACGACAAAAGCAGAAGGGGCATCGACAACAACGACACGAGCAAGTTGGCAGGCAGGAAGTAGACCGACAGAGTGCCGAAGTAATAAACCACCAAAGGAGCCGTACCCAACTGGGCGATCACCGACGTGCGCGTCGTGGACCATAGCCAAGAAACAATACGGAAGCGGGGATACCAAAGTCCCTCTACCATTGGTTCCATGACAACTAAGGACAACACGGCCATGAAGGACAACTGAAACGAGACGTCCCATAAACTCTCAGGATTCATCACCAGCACGATCGCCGCCGCTAAGGACAACGCGCTCAACGATGCGGCCCGGCGATGCAGCAACAAAGCGATGCTGCCCACCGACAGCATGATGGCAGCACGAACGACGCTCACCGGCATGCCCACCAGCACGACAAAGCACCACAGCACCAACAGCGTCAGCCAATAGCTGACCCAACGGTTGATGCGGAACAAACCAAACGTGAGCAATAAGATATTGAAGACGATGGACAAATGAAGGCCGGACAGTGCCAAGACGTGGCTGGTACCGGTCTGGGAGTAGACATTTCGCAAGTCCTTGGTCAGACAACTCTTGTCGCCCAAGGTCATGGCAGCCAACACCGCGTACTGCTCACCCTGGATGCCCATACGACGGTATTGATCCAACAACAACTCGCGCCACTTCCCCACTCTCAGCCGCACACGGTCTGCTCTCCCCAAGCAATGAAGTGGCAACGTCACACGCTGCCAGTCATAAGCACCGATCAGTGTCTGGACGCGGTAGCCTTGGGAGAGCAGCCAGCGACGGGAGTCGAAATGGCTGTTGACATTTATGCGATAGCCGTCACCGGGGCGTTGCAGACGTGAGGAGAAAGCGATGCCCTCACCCAAAGCGGGAGCAGAAGCAGTCTCTCCGGACAGCGTATCACGAAGGAAAGAGAGGCGCGCCTTCATAGGATGACGCAATTGGCGGCCGCCTATAATTACAATCTGTGCGTCGGTTTGAACTATCTTACCATGCTGCTGTGGCATTCCGACAACAATTGCCTCACACGAGACTCTGCCCTCAGGCAAAGGACTCGCCTGTGCGTGTGTCTGACGACATTCCAGAAACGCACCAAATGCCATTGTTGACAGAATCAAGCAAACATCGCACAGCCATTTACTCCAACGATAGCCCACACAAGCAAGAACAAACAGCACACAGAAGACGACCGCCCACGGTTTCAAGCCCACAGACATCCCTACGCCATTGCCCACCATGATTCCCACCATGAGGGCAACGGCAACGTAGATCATCGGTTGATGATAGTCGGTTCGTGGCATTTATCTTTCTTGCCTGTCTTGCAGCATTCTGTCTTACTTGTCTTAATGGACTGTTTAGCAACCTTTCCCGTCGAGGCTGCACGAAGGACCGCCCTCATTGGGGTCAAACTCCTTCAATCCCACATCCTCTGGTTTAAGGGTAACAGTGCCGTCTTCCAAGACGAAGGCGGGAATGCCGATGTCACCAATCTCCTTGGAATGGTCAAAAGCCGCACTCTTATCACGCAGGTGCATAAAAGCACTCATATATCTGACGTTCTCGCCAATATCGATCACTTTGAAACGCTTGTCGCCCTTGACCTGCTCATCTACATAAGCGCAGTAGGGGCAGCTGGGCATACCATAAATCTTAATCATAGTTATTGTCCTTTCTTATGTTATGTGCTGCAAATATACGCATTTCCCTTTAAACAAGCAAAGGACTTGCAACTTTATTTTCGTGAGAACATCTTGTCCACAGCAAGGGCGATAGCACCGTCGCCCGTGACGTTGCAGGCTGTGCCGAAACTGTCCATGGCGATGTAGAGTGCGATCATCAGCGCTTGAGCATTGGCGTTGAAACCAAGAATGCTCGCTAAAGGAGCTAACGCAGCCATGATGGCACCACCGGGCACACCGGGGGCTGCCACCATGACGATGGAAAGCATAAGGATGAAATAGAGGAAGAGACCGAAGTCATGGGCGCGTCCTGTGAGCAGGCAGATGGTCAGGGCACAAGCCGTGATCTTCATCGCACTGCCACTGAGATGGATGGTGGCACAGAGCGGAACGACAAAACCGGCAATGGCATTGCTCACTCCGTTCTTCAGCGTACGCGCCAGCGTCACGGGAATGGTGGCTGCCGACGAACTCGTGCCTAAAGCCGTGAGATAGGCTGGCAGCATGGTGAGCAACAGACGGAAAGGATTGCGGCGAACGATAGCACCGGCAATACAGTACTGATAGACGAGGATGAAGACATGAAGCACAAGGATGACCAAGATGATCTGGGCAAAGACAAGCATGATCTTACCAGCCTGTCCATTATACGTCATATTGAGAAACACACCAAAGATATACAGCGGCAGGAAAGGAATGATGCCCTTTGCGATGGCCTTGTCAACGACATAGCGGAGATCGTCGAAGAGCCGCTTAGAGGTTTTCAAATCGCCATAGGCAATACCAAGACCGAAGAGAAACGAGAAGACGAGGCCGCTCATCACGTCGACCATCGGTGGAATGGTGATCGTGAAGTAAGGCGTCAGCTCCATGCTCTTGGCGATATGCGGCAGTCCGCCCGTGGTAGCAATCATCGATGGAAAGAGCCACGAACCGGTGCCATAAGCCAGCAGGGCAGCCAACACCGTGTCGGCATAGGCAATGACGACGGTGACAACCAACAGCTTACCCGCCCCTCGCCCGATATCAGCAATGGCAGGAGTGACCAGACCGATGATGATCAGGGGTATCATAAAACCAAGAAACTGGCTGAACAGACTGTTGAACGTGACAAAGACTCTCACGACCGACGAGGGGAGGAAAAGGCCAAAGACCACGCCCAAGGCAATGGCGATGATCACCCGTGGCAACAAACCGATTTTCTTAAATGCTTTCACTTGACGAATACTTTCTATATATAAAATCTCTCCTAATGCAAAGTTACGTCAAATATTCCGTTCGTGCAAGTCAACGACTCATTATTATATATATAGGTCACATACATTATCATGTAGAGCACACACCTTATTTATAAGCTCACACCTTATTTATATATAGCACAGCTTTTCTGCCCATGACAAAAAAAATGGAGGCCACCCTCGTAGTTGATCAGGGAAGGCCTCCAAGAGAGAGAAATTATGGATTTGCAACGATTTGTCCGTCGAAGAGATGAACGATGCGATGGGCCAGCTCAGCATCGTGGGCGTTATGGGTTACCATGACGATGGTGGCACCGTCCTGATTGAGCTCTGTGAGCAGGCGCATCACCTCGGCACCATTCTTCGAGTCGAGGTTGCCGGTAGGCTCGTCGGCGAGGATGAGCTTGGGACCGAAGACCACGGCGCGGGCGATGGCCACGCGCTGCTGCTGACCGCCGGAGAGCTGATGAGGGAAGTGCTTAGCGCGGTGGCTGATGTTCATGCGCTTCATCACCTCCTGCACCTTCTGCTTGCGCTCGCTCTTCGATATGCCGAGATAGGTGAGCGGCAGTTCGATGTTCTCTTCCACATTGAGCTCGTCGATGAGGTTGAAGCTCTGGAAGACGAAGCCTATCTGTCCCTTGCGGATGGCCGTGCGCTCGTTCTCATGCAATCCGGACACCTCTTTGTCACCGAGCCAATACTGGCCGGAGGTGGGGTTGTCGAGGAGTCCGAGGATGTTGAGCAGCGTGGACTTGCCACAGCCGGAGGGACCCATGATGGCGACGAACTCGCCGTCCTTGACTTCAAACGATACCTTGTCGAGCGCGATGGTCTCGACTTCTTCCGTGCGGAAGGTCTTGCATAAATCTTGTACTTTTATCATAGCTGTTGTTTTTATTGTTACTAATGGGGGCCGCTGCAAAGCAGCGGCTTACTGAACGCAGCCCACGAAAGGGTATGCGCATTCCCTCCCTTTTAGGGAGGGCTAGGGAGGGTCTCCTTCTACTCGTCTTTGAGGTAGAGCACTGGATTGTTGTTGACAACCTTGCGGGCTGAAAGCAGAAGGATGGCGACGATGATGATGAGCACCACCAGGCCAACGGCTAAGAAGAGCAGGGGCGAGAGTGTGATGCGGTCGGCAAAGAGCTGCAGCCATTGTCCGGCGATGACCCAGGACAGGACGAGGCCGACAAGGACGGCGGGCATAGAAAGCCGCAGCACGTCGGCCACGAGCATGCGGAAGATGTCGCGGGCCGTGGCACCGTTGACCTTGCGGATGGCAATCTCCTTGCGGCGACGGTTCACTTCGTCGGTGGTGTAGCCGATGAGACCCATCAGGGCGATGACCAATGCGGTGATGCCGGTGGCGAGGGTGCCTACACGGAAGCCATTGGTGCTGCGATACTGGTCAACGACAAGGTCGGAATAGGGCATCACCTTCACATCGCGGTCGGGCAACAGCTGTTTCAACTGCTGGCGGGCCCGGTCGAGGTTGTCGGCCGAGAGGTCGCTAAACTTCGCAAGGATATATCTATCGTCATCATAGTTATGGAAGAGCACGCTCGGGCGCAGCTCTCGGTTGAGCGATGAGCAGATGCTGACATCCTGATACACGCCGCATATCGTAGAGAAGGGATGCAGGCTGTCGGTGTGCTCGGAGACACAGATGTGCTGCCCAACGACGCTGCCCTGGCGGTGGGTGGTGGTGTGGAAGCGCTTGACAAACGACTCGCTGACCATCACCTCGCTGAGGTTGCTGTCGGCAGGCTCGGTGAAGTTGCGGCCCTCGACGACCTTGATGCCCATGAGCTTCAGGTATCCGTCACCGACACCATACAGGTCCGCAATGTTGAAATACTCCGTATCGTCACCGGGCAGGTAGATGTTGTTGCCACTGGCCCCCTCGATGGGTAATGTCGACGCCGTCGTCACCTGCTCGATGAAGGGCAGGGAGCGCAACGAGGCCATGGCCTGTCGTTTCTGGTCGGAGGGGGCCTTATCCACGGTCACCACGGCGAGATGGCTGTAGTCGTAGCCCATGTTCTCATGCGTGACCTCGTGATACTGCTGTTGCACGACGGCGAGGAGGCTGAACATGATGGTGACCACGAGGAACTCCACCGACAGCATGATGAGCTTCCACCGACGGCGCGCCTCATGCACCCCACGGAAAGCAGCCGTCACAGGAATCTTGTTATAGATATAGCCCGGCACAAAGCCACCCACAAAAATGACGAGCAGACAGATGAGGACGAGTATCCATGAGCCACGGCTGAGCAGCATCGTGCTGATAGGCGCGGCGATATATTGTTCTATCGTGCCCTTGCAGACGAACATCAGCGCCAAGGCCAGTAGGATGCCGATGAGCACGTGGACGAGCGACTCGCTGATGGTGATACCGTAGATGGTGCGTCGCCCGCCGCCGAAGCACTTGCGTACGGCCATCTCGCGGAAGCGGTTGACCACATTGCCCATGACGATGAGCAGGTAGTTGACCACAGTGGAGACCAGGAGGATGATGGCAAGCAGCGACATGATCCAGCACATCGTCTTCACCTGGGGGTTGGAGGTATAGTCTTCGGTAATCTGTGTGAAAGAGTAGTCGAACTTCACCCCGGCTTTCTCTGCCTCGGCATATTCGCTGTGCTGAGCAATCATCTTGCGGACATTGGGCTTCAAGTCGGCAATTGTCGCTCCCTTTCGCAGTCTGATGAAAGAAGAGAAGCGGTCGGTGCCCGTCCAGTGGTGGACTATGTCCCAATCGAAGACTTTCAACGTAGTGGGCAGCGACACGATGACATCAATGCCGTGCAGGTTGGAGTTGTAGGGGAAGTCGTCATAGACGCCCCCGATGATGAGCTTGTAGTCGTAGTCGCGGAGGTCGAAGGCCTTGCCCAACACGTTGCCGCCGATGCGCTCGGCCATGGAACGGCTCACCACGCAGTAATACGGTCGGCTCAATCCCTCCTTGAGGTTGCCCTGTAAGGTCTTGCGGGGAAAGACATCGAAGAGGCAGCTGTCGGCCGCCTTGATCTCGTCGATAGAGAATTGCCGCCCGTCGATGGTCGCCTTGACATCACCCAGCATGAAGGTGTAGCGTGTGGCTGCCTCCACTTGTGGCGACATGTCCTTGATGCCCGGGGCAACGGCTCCCGAGGTGGACGACCACTCGTTGTACTGCCCGTTCTGCACGACATCCTCGTTGATGGCGTAGGTGCGCTCGTGCCCAGGAAACCAGGTGTCGAAGGTCTGCTCGAAATAGACTTCGCCTATCAGCACCGCCGACACGGCAAGACCAAAGCCCAAGCAAACAATCTTTGCCAGATTGTGCTGACCGCGACGTGGCAAGTTCTTGATGGCATTGATGAAATTGTTCATATCCTTTGTTATTTTATTCTTAGTTCTTTATAGTCCTTGTAACTTTCGTAGCCGCTGACGATGACACGCTCGCCGGGCTCCAGGCCTTCCAATACCTCATAGTACTGCGGGTTCTGCCGTCCGATGCGGATGTTGCGGCGGTAGGCTTTGTGACCGGAAGCGTCGAGCACGAAGATCCATGAGCCGCCGGTGGTGCTGTAGAAGGTGCCCTTGGGGATGAGGATGGCCTTCTTCGACTCGCCGAGCTGCAGGTCGATGTAGTAAGTCTGGCCTGTGCGGATGTTCTGCGGCCGCTGTCCACGGAAGACGAAGTCTATCTTGAAACGGCCGTCGTGAACCTCGGGATATACCTTGCGCACCTCTAAGCGGTAGGTCCGGCCGTTCTGCGTGAACGTGGCTGCGAGTCCGGCGTGTACGCGGTCGATGTAGTGCTCATCGACCTGTGCCTCCACCTTGTAGTCGCTCAGGTCGTTGATGACACCAATCTTCTGTCCCGGCGTGATGCTCTGACCGAGTTCCACGTCGAGTGCGCCCACCTCGCCGTCAATGGTGGAGCGCACATTGAGCTTAGCCTTACGCTGGCGCACGAGCTCCACGTTGCGCTGCATGGAGGCAAGGTTGTCGCTCATCTGGTTCATCTGTGCCCGCCGCATCTGCGCGCTCTTGCTGAGCCGCTGACGGATGAGTCGGTTCTTCTCCTGAGCCAGTTGGTAGTCTTCCTTGGCCTTGAGGTAGTCCTCACGCGAGTTGAGTTGCTCGCGCTGCAAGGCGGTCTGATGGCTCAATGCCCGTTTCTTGGTCTGTACGTCCATGGCATACTGTGCGGCCTCGGTGCGGTTGTTGAGCTGGTCCTGCTCCATCGACAGTTGCGTGTTGCGCAGCATGTCCTGCTTCTCGGCGAGCTCGCTCTCGGCATTGAGGATTTCAAGGTCGAGGTTGGAGTTGCTCAGCCTGACGATGACATCGCCCTTGTGCACCTTCGAGCCCTCGTCGACAACCTTCTCTACGACCACACCACCCTCTTCGGGCGAGATCTGCACCACCTGGATGGGCACCACATTACCGTCAAGGCTGACGTAGTCGTCGAACTGCGCGTCGGTGACGGTGGCGATACTCAGCCCTCGCGTGTCGACTTGCAGCGTTGAGGTGAAATTGCCCAAGGCCAGCCACACCAGCAGGGCAATGACCAGCACGCCCCCACCTATCCACGGCCAGTACTTCCGTGGCACGCGGTATTTCTTCTGTTTGATTTCTATATCCATAGTCTTTTATAATTTTCCATTGACATAATAGTTGACGAGCCTTGCCTTCAGTGCCAGCATCATCTCGCTTTGCAGCAGGAGCAGGCGGCTTTGCAGCAAGGTCTGCGAGGCGGTGTGCAGGTCGAAGACGCTGAGCATGCCTTCCTCGTATTTGCGGCTGGAGAGATGATGGGCCAGCGAGTCAGAAGCCGCCTTGCGCTGCAGCTGCTCCACCTCACGGGCGTATCCACGGTAGTCGAGGACGGCCTGCAAGGCATCGTCGTGCTGCTTGCGGCGTGCGTTGGCCACGTCGAGCTGTGCCTCCTGCCAGTCGGTCTTGGCCCGCCGGGCTCTGTTCCACGACGAAGCGTTGAAGATAGGAATGGAGAGCGTCATGTAGACATACTCACCCATGTTGTTGCGGAACTGTGAACCGAAGCCCTCTGCTTTGTAGCCTGCAGTGAGGTTCTTGTAATAGTTGGTAGCCACGCCACCTCCCAAAGATAGTTTAGGAAGCAAGGCGGCCCGTTGTATCTTCCACTCCATGCGTGCGTGCTCCACCTTCGCCGCTGCTACCGTCACGGCGGGACGCTCAGTGAGGAAGAAGCCGTGGCGCATGAGACTATCACAAGCTGTTCGGCTGGCAGGAAGAGTGGCAGCCGCTTGGACATCCACGGGCAGAGTGCTTACCGCAAGGCTATCGTCGGCCGGGAAGTTCATCGCAGTCTTCAAATCGTTCAGAGCTTTGTCGGCAAGATGACGCTGGTGGAGCAGGTTATACTCGTCCTCAGCAACCTGGCTCTCTACCTGCACCACATCGGGACGGCTCTTCTCTCCCAGCTCAAAGAGACGCTGTGTCTTCACCAACAGTGCCTTGGAGTCGCGCCATTTCTCTTCGGCCAGGGCTATGGAGCGACGAGTGTACACAGCGTCGACGTATTTCTCCATGACCGTGATGGCCTTGTCGTCGCGTGCCTGCTGCACGGCCGACTGTGCCGATGCTCTGTCGAGACGGGCCTGACGGAAAGCGTTCCAGATGGCACCGCCGTCGAAAAGCGTCACCGACGCGCCGAGCTGATAGTAGTTGTTGAACGTGGTGACATTATTATAGGTATTGGTCTCCGGGTCGATGTTGCGTCCCCAGCTGTACTGTCCGCTGACTTCCGCCGACACACTGGGCAGGAAGTTGAGTAGCGACGTGCGGTAGTCGGCGCGTTTCTGCTCCTGTTCCAGCGTCTGCCGTCTCACCTCGGAGGCGTGCTCTTGGGCGTAGGCAATGCAGCGGTCCAGGCTCCATGGTTCCTGCCCTTGGACGCTCAGGCTCACGAAGAAGCCCATGATGAGGATATAATGCTTTGTTTTCATACACTATTTACATTGCCAAAGGCGTGCCAAAAACGCAAGTCGCTGTTTATTAAGCTTCTAAGAGATATTACCACAAATACCAGTGTACAATAATTGGACAGTGAGTGTATAAGGATTAGACACAGATTCGCAACAAGACAAAGGAAAAGCATACGATAATTGATAAAAAGTCTCAAAAGAATTTGTTTGTGCAACTAATATTAGTTACTTTTGTAAATGTAAGTGATTGAAGACCATGAAATACAAAGGCTATACGGGAAACGTTAATTACAGTGTAGAAGACAACTGCTTCTATGGCGAAGTACTTGGCTTGACACATGACGCTATTACTTACGAAGGAGAAACCATGGATGAACTCCGAAAAGACTTCGAGGGAGCAGTGAATGACTACATCGCAAATTGCAAAATGGAAAAGGAGATAAGGACACCAAGAACTCAAAAACAACAAATATAGCACAATGAAACACGGCACCCTTCTTGTCGTCGACGACAACCGTAACATCCTCACCACGGTGAAGATGGTGACCGAGCAGACCTTTGAGCGCATCATCTGTCTGGCCAGTCCCTCAAGCCTCATCACCCGGCTGCGTGAGGACCAGCCCGATGTGGTGCTGCTCGATATGAACTTCCACAGCGGCATCAACAACGGTAACGAAGGCCTCTTCTGGCTCCGGGAGATTAAGAAAGCGCGACCACAGACCGCAGTAGTGCTCTTCACCGCCTATGCCGACATAGAACTGGCTGTGACAGGACTTAAGGATGGGGCGGCAGACTTCATCGTCAAGCCCTTCGACAATCACCAACTCATAGAGAAGCTCACCGATGCCTACCAAAAGACACGAAAGAAAAAGGCGACCACCACGACAGCGTCTGAGATGATATGGGGAACCTCTCCCGCCATGAGACGCTTACGTGACATGGTGGAGAAGGTGGCGGCTACCGATGCCAATATCCTCATCACCGGCGAGAACGGTACCGGCAAGGAAGTACTCGCCAAAGAGATTCACCAACTCTCAAAACGCGCCGACAAAGCACTGATGCCCATCGACTTAGGCGCAGTCACTGAGACGCTCTTCGAGAGTGAGCTCTTCGGCTACGTCAAAGGGGCCTTCACGGACGCAAAGACCGATAAGCCCGGTAAGTTTGAGCTCGCTGAGGGCGGCACGCTCTTTCTCGACGAGATCGGTAACCTCAGCTATGCACTTCAAGCCAAACTGCTCACTGCTCTGCAACGGCGCACCATCGTGCGCGTGGGCGGCAGCAAGGCAATACCCGTCGACGTGCGCGTCGTCTGTGCCACCAACCGCGATTTGGACGAGATGGTAAGAAACGGGGAGTTCCGCGAGGACCTGCTCTACCGCATCAACACCATCCACCTCCATCTGCCACCACTTCGGGAAAGGGCCAGCGACGTGCTGGTCTACGCCGACCATTTCCTCCGCAGCTATGCTGACCTATATAATAAGGTGGGCATGGCGTTTGCCCCTGAAGCGAAAGAGAAGATAGAGCGGTTGCCTTGGTATGGCAACATCCGTGAGTTGCAACACGCTGTGGAGAAGGCCGTCATCCTCTGCGACGGCACAACCATCGGTCCCGATGACATCGAGGGCTCAGCCTCGACACAGCCAAAGGCAACGGGCGAGGTGCAACGCCTCGACGACATGGAGCGCGAGATGATTACCAAGGCCATCACGGAATGTGAGGGTAACCTCTCGCACGTTGCTTCACAATTAGGCATCTCCCGACAGACGCTGTACAACAAAATGAAGAAATACGGGATATAAAGACTCTCCCTAGCCCTCCCTAAAAGGGAGGGAAACAAGAAACCAATTATGAGTTTAACAAAATACTACATTCTCCTTGCCATTGCCGCCGTTATCATCGTGGTGTTGTTGGCAATGATCATTGTGCTGTGGCGACGCAACCGCCGCACAGTGAGTAAGGTGGCCTTCCTCTTCAACGCCATCGACAACGGCGACTATGCTTTCCGCTATTCCGAAGACAGAAAAGGAGACGCAATCATCAACCAATCGCTCAACCGCATCAAAGAGATCCTGCAACACGCACGCGATGAACAGATAGAAAAGGAGAAGTATTTTGAGCTCATCCTTGACTCGGTGGACACGGGTGTACTCGTCGTCGACGAGGAACGGGGACTGGTGCTGAGATGCAACCAAGCCGCCCATAAACTCTTGAACCGTGAAGCCATCACACACTTCAACCAAGTCAGCGACGCATTAAAGAAGTTCTCCGTACGCGAGACACATACCATCCTGCAACAGCGTCGTGTGCGCATCATCGCCTTCAGTGACATCGGCGGTGAACTGGCCAATCAGGAGATCGACTCGTGGGTGCGCCTCATCCGTGTGCTCACCCATGAGATCATGAATACGCTCACTCCAGTCATCTCGCTCAGCGAAGCTCTGTTGCCAAGGACCGAAGGAGAACAGCACGAGGGACTGGAGGTGATCCACTGGACCAGCAAAGACTTGATACGCTTCGTGGAGAACTACCGGCAGTTCACTCATGTGCCCACACCACAGCCATCGCCCTTCGACGTGAAGCCCTTCCTGCAACGCATGGCCTCGCAAGCCAAGCCGCTTCTTCGTAAGGATGTAACGATCACAATCAGCGTAGAGCCCGACGACCTGATGGTCTACGCCGATGAGGGACTCATCGCCCGCGTCGTGAGCAACCTTCTGAAGAATGCGGCCGAGGCCACCTCAGAAGGACAGCACATCAGCCTGCACGCTTTCTCTGATACCGATGAGTCGGTCGTCATCGACGTCAGCGACGACGGCGAGCCAATACCTCCCGACATCGCCTCGCATATCTTTATTCCCTTCTTCACTACAAAGGACGAAGGTAGCGGCATAGGACTGTCCATCTCAAGACAGATCATGCGAGTAAGCAACGGCTCCATCGCCCTCCTACCCGACCGCCACGATGGACAGACGACATTCCGGCTGAGGTTTCAATAATGGCATGACCTCACCGCCATGGCACGATGTTTGCAAAATAGATTTCAAAACATACACATTATTATATATATAGCACAAAATGAAAGTATTACTGATCAATGGCAGCTCTCATAAGGAGGGCAATACCTTCCACGCGCTGAGCATGGCAGCAAAGACGTTGGAAGCACAGGGCATCGAGACGGAAATCATGCAGCTGGGCAACAAGCCGGTGCGTGGCTGCATTGCCTGCGGTGTCTGTAAGCAAAAGGGCAACAACCGCTGTACGTTCAACGATGACGTCTGCAACAGCTTCTTGGAGAAAGCCGAAAGCGCCGATGGCTTTATCTTCGGCTCACCGACATACTACGGCCAGCCCAATGGCGCGTTGCTTGCCGTGGTACAGCGTATGCTCTATGCCGGTGGCGCGCTGATGAAAAACAAGCCCGTCGCCAACGTTGCCGTGTGCCGCCGCGGCGGTGGCTCTGCCGTCTACCAGACGATGAACATGGCATTTGAGATGATGAACATGCCCATCGTAACCTCACAGTATTGGAACATTGTCTACGGACAGAAGCCTGGCGAGGCAGAACTTGACGAAGAGGGTATGCAAACTATGCGCACAATGGCCAACAACATGGCGTGGATGCTGAAACGCATCCATCAGAGCGGCGATCCACAGTATCCGGAGCGAGAAGCGTGGACACCAATGAACTTCATCAGATAAAGGACGACCCTCTCTACGAGATAAAAGCCCCCTACGCGACCCAGTGCCTCTGTGCGGGCAATAGTCAATTGGTCTCTTAAGCATAAAAAAAAGGACTGCCAAAAATGGCAGTCCTTTTTTTATGCTTCAATCTTCCATGCTAACAGAGGGAGCATGGAGGAAGAAATGTCGGAATGGATTAGTCGCAGTTGGCGAGCTTGTGATCAGAGCCGAGCACGTCAGTGATCTTCTCCTTGTACATGTCTGTCATGTAAGCACGAGCGACCTTGCCATACTGACGAGGATCGAAGTACTCAGGATGCAGAGCGAGGGTCTCACGGACACCAGCAGTGTAAGCCAGACGAGAGTCAGAGTCGATGTTAATCTTGCATACAGCGCTCTTGGCGGCCTTACGCAGCTGATCCTCTGGAATACCGACAGCGTCAGGCAGCTTCCCGCCGTACTTGTTGATGATGTCGACATACTTCTGAGGAACAGAAGAAGAACCGTGGAGCACGATTGGGAAGCCAGGGAGCTTCTTCTCGATCTCTGCCAGCACGTCGAATGCCAATGGAGGAGGAATCAGACGACCTGTCTTCGGGTCACGTGTGCACTGCTCGGGCTTGAACTTGTAAGCACCGTGGGAAGTACCGATGGAGATAGCCAGAGAGTCGCAGCCAGAACGCTGACTGAACTCGATGACCTCCTCAGGACGTGTATAGTGAGACTCTTCAGCAGAAACCTCATCCTCAACACCAGCGAGGACACCCAGCTCTGCCTCAACAGTTACGTCGAACTGGTGAGCATAGTCTACGCACTTCTTGGTAAGCTCGATGTTCTCATCGAACGGCTTAGAAGAAGCGTCGATCATGACAGAAGAGAAGCCCATATCAACGCAGCTCTTCACCAGCTCGAAGCTGTCACCGTGGTCGAGGTGCAGCACGATCTCAGGATGGTTGCAACCCAAAGACTTAGCATACTCCACAGCGCCCTCTGCCATGTAGCGGAGAAGGATAGGATTAGCATAGTTGCGGGCACCCTTAGACACCTGAAGGATCACCGGAGAGCGAAGCTCAGAAGAGGCTGTGATGATAGCCTGGAGCTGCTCGAGGTTATTGAAGTTGAATGCTGGGATAGCATAGCCGCCATTGACGGCTCTCTTGAACATCTCGCGTGTGTTGACGAGACCAAGATCTTTGTAATTAACTGCCATAATACTTAATAATTATGTTTAGAATGAAATCTTCTATTTATTATAATGTTATATAGCGATATCGCAGTGACCACATAGGCCTGCTGTTTTTATCACATGCAAATTTAAGAATTTATTTTCTTATCACAAAATGTCTCTTGGTAATAAGTACAACAAGAAGGTTAAAAAAGTTTATTTCAACCCTTCTTCCTTCCGTAATTCACATTGTTTGTCACTCAAAGTTTACAATTCTCCACCCTCCCACACATTCTCTTTTTTCGATGCTGCCATGCCCAACGTGAGCTTATAAGCTACATGCAGCATGAGGTAGCGGGGAATGGAGTTGGTCCAAGTCTCGGTGCGTCCCTGCTCGTTGAGCACGAGCGTAGTGCTGTTGAGGTTGCCAAGGATGTCGTAGGCATCGAGCATAAACGTGAGACGGTCGTGCATCAACTTCTTCGAGAGGCGTGCGTTCCACACAAGTTCACTACGGTTCATCTGCTCATCATTGTATCCCATACGTCTGTAGTCGGTGATGTCTGTCGACATTTTAAGTCCCCACGGCATCGTGACGTTGGTACCCAATCGCAGGTTGCAGTCCCACGCATCGACCACCTGGAAGTCGCGGCGCCGGCTGTTGGCGTTGTGATAGGCGACACGGCACTCGACAAAAGCATTCAGCCGGGTGTCGAGTTGAAAGTTGAGTTGCAGTTGATCGTTGAGTTCCCAACTGCGCACCTTGCTGCGCTGATTGTCCACGCCTTCCACCGTGGTGAGGTCAACGCTATTGTTGAAGTTGGCGAAGAGGTCATTCTGTAGTCTCCACCGCGTAGCCTTGTCGAGCGGCGTAGAGAAACTCGTACCTGCCGAGGCGCTCCAGTTGCCGTTGACATTGGTTTGCTGTGTAGTGGTCACACCGGTCTGCTTGTCATAGACGACAGCAGAGGCGAGGGCGTTATGAGTAGTGTGGAATCCCAACGAGAAGTTCGCCATCCGCTGCGTTGCCAGTCGGAAGAGAGCCACGCTAAGGTTGACGTTGTGGCTTCGCGCCCTTTTCAGATTGGGATTTCCCAACGTCACGTTCAGCGGATTGGCATCGTCACGGATGTCGAGGAGCGTGGAGAGCTCAGGCACACTCTGCGATGTGGAGTACGCACATTCGACATAGCGCGTACCCGTGGAGTCGTTGAACTGGTATCTAAAGTCAACCATAGGATTAAAGAACACGGAGTGGCGCTCCTTCTCGTAGTCCTTGCTACGGAAGTAGCCCAAGTGCTCGCGCTTCCACTCCAGCGGCAGGCGTGCCGAGAGCGAGAGCTGTGGCTTTGCCGTACCGTCGCCATGGGAGAAGTAGAGAGAAGCCTCTGCCGTCTGCTGTGTCGTATGCATAGTGCTGCGATAGCTGTTGCTGTTGTCAAGGGCGGCAAGCAGAGCCTGACGCTCCGAAGGCAGCATGCCCAGTGTGTAGTCCTGTTCGCGATAGCCTTCCACCTGGTCGATGCGGTAGAGGTTGTAGCGGGTGTTGTCGTAGCTCTGTCGGATGGTGTAAGCCGGGCGCAGGTAGAGGCTGTTCAGCCTCACGGTATCATTGATGAGCAGACAGGCATAGAGTGCTGAGGCCTCCATGTTGAGATGGCGGTCTGGCGTTTGAGAATACTGATATCGGTGATCCTGACTATTCTCCGTACCGAGGTAGTCGATGCAGTTCATGGCAAAGCGGTCGTTGGTCGTCTTGCCATAGTCGAAGTTACCATTAAATGAGAGTTCGTCAGCGCCATTGCTTCCGATACGCACGCGGTCGTAAAGACTGAGCGAGGTATTGTAGGAGTCGCCGTGGAACTGATTGTCGTTTTTCACCCGGTTGATGGCGTTCTTCAGGAGCCTTGCACTGGCGTCAGGCAAGAACAGACTGTCGAGGGCTGCATCGCCTCCCGGCCTGCTGCCAAACAGTCCCGAGCGTCTGTTGCCATTGCCGTGATTGCGGCTATAAGCTCCGGAAAGCGAACCGCCGAGCATCTGATGCGTAGGTGTCAGTCCAAAGGAAGCGTCCGCAGACCACTGCCGACTGACGTTATGTGTGGTGTTGCGGTCGAGGCGATAAGTGTCACCGCCGGCGAGAAAGGTCTGTGCAGTGGTGCGCGTGCGCGTGTCGCTGTCGTCCGAAGCATAGTTGAGCGAGGTAGTGAAGAAGTTATCTTCTGTCTTTCCGTCGCGCCGATATTCCATGCCTAAGTTTCTGACAGCCGTCTGTCCGCCTCCTGCTTCCGGTGCCGAGCTTAGATTTCCACTCTCTCCTGGCACCGAGGTATCTCCGACATTATTTGCTGATCCCGTCAGAGTGAGCCGCTCTTTTGGAGTGTAGTACATCGAGAACAGCCGAGCAGCATAGCGGTTGTTCGTACCGCCTGCTACATCGGCGTTGGCCAAGAGCCCATGTCTATATTCTCGTTTCAGCGTCACATTGAGGACATAGCTCTTGTCGCCCATGTCGCGCCCCATGAGCCGGCTTTCCTGACCTTGTTTATCGTAGGCCTTGACCTTGTCGACTGTGAAGGCGGGCAGGTTCTCCAGTGCTTTCTTCATGTCGCCTTTGAAGAAGTCGCGACCGTCGATGAGCAGCGAGCTCACAGCCCGTCCGTTGACTTTGATGACGCCATTGTCCAGCGTGGTGCCGGGCATCTGACGGATGAGGGCGTCGAGCATCGAGCCCTCGCTGAGGTTGAGTGCGGAAGCGTCGTAGACGAGTGTGTCGCCACGCATCACCATCTTGATCTTCGTAGCTTTCACGACGACTTCGCTGAGCGTGTGTACGTCGGGCTGCAAGGCGATGTCGTCGATCTGTTGCTCATTGACTCGTTTGGCCATGCGCACGGTGACGGGCCGACATGCGGTCTTGTAGCCAAGGCTGGAGCAGCGCAACAGATAGGTGGAGTCGTTGTCGACATCAAACTGGTAGACAAAGACCTTCCAGCCGAAGATCTGCCGCTCTGTCGTGGTAGTGGACTTGATGACAGAGGAGTCACGGGGATTGAGCAACTCCACGACCGCGCCCGCCAAGTCTTCATGAGTCTTGCCGTCCACCACTCTGCCGACGATGTGGCGCGCAGCAGCGGAAAGAAAGGAGAGGGAGAAGAGAAAAAGAAAGAGCAGGCGACGCATTGGGCAATGATGAATGTTGAATGATGAGTGATGACCCCCTTGAAGCATTTCACTCCCCTCTCCTTGGGAGAGGGGGTACGGGGGTGAGGCTGTAGAGGGGGTACGGGGGTGAGGCTACTCTTTTTTCCTTGTCAGCTCCGAGGCAAACAGCAACACGACGAAATAGCCGATGAACGGAATGATAAACGGCATGCTCATCATGTGGGTGGCATCAGCGATAAGGCTCATCAGCAAGAAGCCGCAGCCACCGATCGGCGTCATCATCAGCAGCGACGAGGCGCTCTTCGTCAGATTGCCCAAGCCGCGCAGTGCCAGAGAGAAGATCGTGGGGAACATGATCGCCTCGAAGACATAGTTGCACACCAGAGCCACCATCGAGATCATACCGAGGTTGAGCATTACCAGTCCGATGCACACCACACTGCCTATGGCGCAGTAGAGGAGCATACGCTCGGCAGGGACTTTCCGCATGATCCAACTGCCCACAAAGCGACCGACCATGAAGAAGGCCAAAGCTACGGTGAGCACGACAGAGGCTGTGTTGTCGCTCATCCATCCCTTGCCGGTGACATAGTTGATGAAGTAGCTGTTGATCGAGATCTCCGCTACCTCGTAGGCCAAAAGCGAGAAGAGTCCGAAGACAAACATCGGATGATGGCGGAAGAGCTTCATGATGCGCGTGCCCTGCGAACGGTCTTCCTCGGTCACCTGATGCTTGATCTCAGGAAGATGTACGCGTGAGAACACCACAGCGATGATCAGCACCACGATGCCCAGCACGGTATAGGGAATGACGATGTTGCCGCCACGGTCAGTGCCGTTGAAGAGAAACTGTCCGATGAGGAAGGTAGCGCTCAGCGATCCCAGTCCATTGAACGACTGGCTGAGGTTGAGTCGGCTTGTTGCCGTGCGCGGGTCACCGAGTTCCGTGACGTATGGATTGGCCGATGTCTCCAGGAAGACGAGACCGCATCCGATGATAAACAGGGCACCGAGATAGGCGTAGAACGTACCGGCCTCAGCACCGGGAATGAAGAGCAGAGCACCGATGCCAAAGAGCAGCAGGCCGAAGACCACACCAAGACGATAGCCACGACGGTTGATGAACCAACCAGCCGGTATGGCCATGATGAAGTAGCCGAGATAGGTCGTCACCTGTATGAGTGACGACTGCGTGATGGAGATGTTGAGTGCATTCTGGAAATGCTTGTTGAGCACGTCGAGGATGGCACGGGCGAAGCCCCAAAGAAAGAAGAGTGAGGTGACGAGGATGAAGGGCAAGAGATAACTGCGGCTGGTCAGTGCTGCACGTCTTTTGTCTGTTTTTTCCTCCACATGCTGTGTCTGCATATCTTCTGATTGAATACTTTCCATGATGAAGAAGCTCTTAATATTACACCTATATATAATAATGTGTACCTTTGTTGTTTCTGACTTAACAAACGCAAAGATACAGAAATTATTTTAAAGCCACAAGCATCAACGCCGTTTTATGCTTTTCAAGCATCCTTACTATTGATACTTTTTTATCAGACAAGTCAACAAAAGCTCAATAACACCATCACTTTTGGAACATAATGTAAGTTTTTGCAAATTTAGTATTACGCCCGCATCTCTATTTTCAGTAATTTTGCAGTCAAAAGAAACAGAAGCTTGTGAAAGCTTTTGGGTAAAAAGACCATCGAAGGATACAACTTAACTAACTCAGCACCCTAACTGATAAGAAACCTTCACCGAGTCGAATCAATAACAATAACAATAACAATAACAACAAAATGAGAAATCTAAAACCAGAATGCATGCTCATAGTGGCTGCACTCGCGATCGGCAATGTCGCAAGCGTCAGAGCGCAAAGCATCCACACTGTGCTCCACTCCACATCGGAGCCTTACGAACACAGCGTGGCACTGCACCTCGTGACTAAGAATGAGTTCACCAGGCATGGGGTGAGCTCTGTCCCCTATTGGGCTGGAAGTGACACAGAAACTAAAAATTTCCCCATCACCTTCAACCATGGAGGCAATATGACAGATAACGGACAGTTTGAGTGGATCGTGCCGGAAGCATTCTCCACCACCAAAACCGGCAGCTTGCTGGAGATCAACGCTCGGTATGATGACGGAACAGACACCTCACATCCGAATATTGTCAGCAACATGTGTTTCATCACTAACAACATTGGAAGTGGCACTCACTATCCCGATCTCAACACCAACGACGAAAACAAGTCTCTCTTCAATGGTTCTTTCGACGTCAAATACTATCCCAACGAGAATTCGATTTCCAATGTAACGATGACCTTGGCGCCGGGAAAATTCCGTGTGCGCCTTACCTCCGATATACTGAAGAAGCTCCAAAACTCAGGAATCACGCTTGCCGGTCGTGGCGTCACTTATCAGGGAGTCAATGTTGTCGACCCCTATGCAGTCTTCCCCGGTGCTAATTCCACTAACTCGCTGACTGTCGGTGGTCCCAAATATAGCAGCGACAATGACTGGTGGAAGAGCGCCATCGTACTCGACAAGAGCCTTTTCACAAATGCCAAGGCTGGTTTCCAGATACGTGTTTTCACTACTCCTATCAGTGACAAGACAACAGCTGATGTCTATACCGGTTATCCGACCAATGACAATATGAGCAAGACGAATCTGAAGCAGACCGAAGACGAGACCAGCCAGGTTTACTTCCAGGTCATCAAAGGCACGACTGACAGACCAGAGAAGCTCATCGACAAAGGTTGGGACTATATGAACACCGACGCCGTCTTCACCATTGATCAGGAGACTTTGGATGCTATCAATAAAAATAGCGATTGTATCGTACAGATCATCGCCCGTGACGCCACCATCAGAAAGGTGTCATTGGCTAAGGTTTGGTCGGAGCGACAGAACATCGAGATTAGTGGCGAAAACAAGACCTTTGCCACAGACAATTCATGGAGTGATGCCACATCTACAACAGAGACAGAGTCTGACCGCAAGACTTATATCGGTGTCTACACCCGCAACATCCTCGGTCTTGGCAACGTGATGGTTGGCGACACCATCCGTATCCCGGTGAGCAATGTTCAAAGCGGAGCCGAATATCAGTTTCAACTCTTCGGTGACAACAAAAGTACTGAAGTTGCAGACCGTTTGTGCGACTTAAGCAAAAAGATATCATTGTCTACCGCTACTCAGGTCATTGAATATGCACTGACTGCAGCAGATGTCGAGAAGATCAACACATGGGTGACTAAGTCCGACGGCACAAAGGATCCGAAATGGTACTGGCTGGCTCTGCGTGGAAAAGGCTTCACTGCCAGCAATATCTATTACGACAAAAATACATCTGGCGTAAGGAACCACGATGTCTACCTTGACGAGAATGCCGTCACCACGACAATCGGTGACGAGCCCAACGTCAATGTACACTTGAAACGTAAGTTCTCCAAAGGCAAATGGGCTACGATCATGTTCCCTTTCTCGCTCAACAAAGCTCAAATCAACGAAGCCTTCGGTCCCAACTGTCTCGTCGGACGGTTCGAGAGATCGGATATCAACGACGACCCAGCCGAGAGCAGTTATACAACAAAGTACAAGAAGATCTTCCTCACGTCAGCTACTATCATCAACGCCAATGAGCCACAGATGCTGAAGATCATGGACGACGAAGGCATCAAGGAAGAATATGTCTTCAATAACGTCGACCTGTCATTGCGTAGCACAAAAACAAACGAAACAGGAATAAATTATGGCAACGGATATATCACATGCGGACAGTTCACCATGGTGGGCACTTACAGCAAGATCCCTCAATTGCCAAAGTATGCTGTCATCCTTTTGAACCGCAAAAACGACCATCACAACAATGAGATGCACCAGGACTTCTATTGGGTAGGTGACAATACGATCAAGAATGGTGGAAAAAGCATTAAGGGATATCACTGGTACATGTACCTCGGTTCAAGCTTACAGATCCAGCCGAGCGATTATGAAACATACTTCCATGCCAGCACCAGCAATGCCAAGATTGCCTTCTATTTCGACGAACAGCCGATGTTCGACGATGACTCTACGACGGCCATCTCAGTGGTAAGCCAAGAGCAAAGCCACGCGAAAGGCATTTACAACCTTCAAGGCCAGCTTGTAAGAGAGAATGGTGACACCAAAGGATTGCCGAGAGGAATGTATATCATCAATGATCACAAAGTGATCATCAACCACTAAAGAATAAAAAGAACAGCAATGAAAAAGAAATATATACAACCCGTCGCTACCCTCATCGTCTTAGAAGCCGAAAGCAGTTTCCTCGTCACATCGAAAGATGATGGCAAAGAGATCACTGGATCTGCAGTCACAGGTGATATGGAATTCGTGGGCGAGGCACCCGGTGACAATGATGCCAGTGACGACGACGATGACGCTTGTGCCAAGCATGTAGGCTATAACGCCTGGACTACTTGGGACGAATAATTGGAAATCATACCTGTTCATTGAGATTATTTCGAATCTGTAATTAACAAGGGAGGGGAGCAGCCGTGAGGTTGCTCCCCTTTACTTTTTCTGCCTCTTCCCGTACTAACCACCTCCTACTTTCTGACACTTTTCGCGCTTTGTTAGCGCAAACAGCGGTTTTGTAAAGTCAAGATGTCATTTTTTCGCTGTTTCTCTTTGTAGTTTAATGACAAAACACTATCTTTGCAATATCTAAATCCCAACATTGCGATTTTAACATATAATATATACAACACCTATTAACTATGAGTGAAAAAACGAGCGAGAAGAGAGTTTATCTCTTTGGAAACGGTAAGGCTGAAGGCCGTGCCGACATGCGCAACCTTCTTGGTGGCAAAGGTGCCAACCTGGCCGAGATGAATTTGATCGGTGTGCCTGTGCCACCGGGATTCACCATCACCACAGATGTCTGCAACGAATACTTTGAGAAGGGCAAGGCCGACGTGGTCGCTTTGCTCAAGGACGACGTTGTCAATGGCGTGAAACACGTCGAGGAGCTCATGGGACTGAAGTTTGGCGATGCCAAGAATCCGCTTCTGGTCAGCGTGCGCTCCGGTGCGCGTGCCTCTATGCCGGGTATGATGGACACCATCCTCAACCTCGGTCTCAACGATGAGGTCGTCAAGGGACTGGCTGCCAAGACCGGCAACGAGCGCTTCGCCTACGACAGCTACCGCCGCTTCGTGCAGATGTACGGCGACGTGGTCCTCGGCATGAAGCCCGTCAACAAGGAAGATATCGATCCCTTCGAGGCTATCATTCAGAAAGTAAAGGCTCAGCGCGGCATCCGTCTCGACAATGAGATGAACACCGACGAGCTGAAGAGCCTCGTCGTCCTCTTCAAGGACTATATCAAGGAGCGCACCGGTCGTGAGTTCCCCTCCGACCCGATGGAGCAACTTTGGGGCGCCATCTGCGCTGTCTTCGACTCTTGGATGAACGACCGCGCCATCCTCTACCGCAAGATGGAGGGCATCCCACAAGAGTGGGGTACGGCAGTTACCGTCATGGCTATGGTCTTCGGCAACATGGGCAACACCTCTGCCACGGGTGTCTGCTTCAGCCGCGACGCTGCCACGGGCGAGAACCGCTTCAACGGTGAGTACCTTGTCAACGCACAGGGTGAGGACGTTGTCGCCGGTATCCGCACGCCGCAGCAGATCACCAAGGAAGGTTCGCTCCGCTGGGCTAAGCAGCAGGGCATCGACGAGGCTACACGCGCCAGCAAATATCCTTCTATGGAGGAGTCTATGCCAAATATCTATGCACAGCTCAACGACCTGCAGGACAAGCTCGAGAAGCACTACAACGATATGCAGGACATGGAGTTCACCGTGCAGGAGGGCAAACTCTGGTTCCTCCAGACCCGCAACGGCAAGCGCACGGGTACGGCAATGGTGAAGATCGCCATGGATCTGCTGCGTGAGGGACTCATCGACGAGAAGACAGCTCTGGAGCGCTGCGAGCCCAACAAACTCGACGAACTGCTTCACCCGGTCTTCGACAAGGAGGCCAAGGCTCAGGCCCGTGTGCTCACACGCGGACTTCCCGCATCGCCGGGTGCTGCCTGTGGACAGATCGTGTTCTTCGCCGATGATGCTGAGAAATGGCACGCCGACGGCCATCAGGTGGTGATGGTACGTATCGAGACATCGCCTGAGGACCTCGCCGGCATGAGCGCCGCAGAAGGTATTCTGACGGCTCGCGGTGGTATGACATCGCACGCTGCTGTGGTAGCCCGTGGTATGGGCAAGTGCTGCGTCAGTGGTGCCGGTGCCATCAATGTCGACTACAAGGCCCGCACCGTAGAGATCGACGGCACTGTACTTCACGAGGGTGACTATATCTCTCTCAACGGTTCTACCGGTGAGGTGTACTTCGGTGAGGTGAAGACACGTCCTGCTGAGGTCACAGGTGACTTCGCTGAGCTGATGAAGCTTTGCAACAAATACACGCATCTCGTCGTCCGCACCAATGCCGACACGCCTCACGACGCTGAGGTGGCCCGCAACTTCGGTGCCGTGGGTATCGGCCTGTGCCGTACCGAGCACATGTTCTTCGAGAACGAGAAGATCAAAGCCATGCGTGAGATGATCCTCGCCGACAGCAAGGAAGGCCGCGAGAAAGCCCTCGCCAAACTGCTGCCCTATCAGAAGCAGGACTTCTATGGCATCTTAAAGTGCATGGACGGCATGCCGGTGAACATCCGTCTACTCGACCCGCCTCTCCACGAGTTCGTACCCCACGACCTGAAAGGCCAGGAGGCTATGGCTCAGGAGATGGGTGTCAGCGTGAAGGTGATCCAGGACCGCGTGCAGAGTCTGAGTGAGCACAACCCGATGCTCGGCCTTCGTGGCTGCCGTCTGGGCAACACGTTCCCCGAGATCACGGCCATGCAGACACGCGCTATCCTCGGTGCCGCCATCCAGTTGAAAAAGGAAGGCCTCGATCCCCGTCCTGAGATCATGGTGCCGTTGGTGGGTATCGTCAATGAGCTCGACGCCCAGGAGAAGGTCATCCGCGAGACCGCCGCGAAACTCTTCGCCGAAGAAGGCGTGGAGATTCCGTTCAAGATTGGTACGATGATCGAGGTGCCGCGCGCTGCCTTGACAGCAGACCTCATCGCCCAGAAGGCAGAGTACTTCAGCTTCGGCACCAATGACTTGACACAGATGACGTTTGGCTATAGCCGCGACGACATCGCCAGCTTCCTGCCGTCATACCTTGAGAAGAAGATCCTCGATGTCGATCCGTTCCAGGTGCTCGACCAGCGTGGCGTGGGCCAGCTGATCCGCATGGCAGTGGAGAAGGGCCGCTCTACGCGTCCTGACCTGAAGTGCGGTATTTGCGGTGAGCATGGTGGCGAGCCTTCATCAGTGAAGTTCTGCCATCGTGTGGGCCTCGACTACGTGAGC
Source organism: uncultured Prevotella sp. (assembly GCA_900317685.1). GTDB lineage: Bacteria > Bacteroidota > Bacteroidia > Bacteroidales > Bacteroidaceae > Prevotella. The sequence continues at coordinate 141 of ONHQ01000011.1, read as the reverse complement.
TGTTCACCGTTCCGTGTGCCTATCGCCCGTCTGGCTGCCGCTCAGGCCGCCGTTGAGGAGTAATCATCACTCTGATATAAGTAAAAGGGACCTGTCCGCTTGGGCAGGTCCCTTTTTTAGTCTTTAGAAGAAGGCTTCTGA
>ONHQ01000040.1 GCA_900317685.1 uncultured Prevotella sp. | reverse complement strand
GATTATGGTGTGGAAAAACACGAAATAGCCCCAGTCTCACTCAAAACTAGCGAGGCTGGGGCTTTTTTGTATAGTGTCTCAAATGGAGGTTTCTTTAATGATAGAAGCAACAGAAAAGGTTTCTGACTCTAACAAAAAGCCAAGATGGAAGGTTTTTCCCTGGTTTTGGTAAAAAAGCTATTTGCCTTGAGCTATGACCTCTCGACACCTCTAACCAACTACGGATCTGTACCAGAAGACTAATATCCGACCCACGGAAAATATCCACTGCGCCTATTCTTTCTCTTCTTCCTCTCATCATGTTCTTTGCCTTCCCCTTTACCCCATTTAACATCTTTTTCATTAACCATCCACACTTGTTTCGGTAATAATCCTTAATTTTGCAGCTACATAGGTATTATCTAACTTGTTATACATTTTTACAGACTGACGGGCAGAACGAGAAGGACTGCCACAGACTGAGAGAAAGAACGAACTAATATATAAAAAAACATGGAACGAATGACGAGAGGCATCAGCAGATTCAGGCGACTGCTGACGCTGGCCTTGCTTTTATGCACGGCAAGCTGTTACACCCTACGAGCGTAGAACACCACGACAGGCGCGGTGCCAAATGCGATTTTCAACCCTAATTCATTAACCGTCACCGTCGGCCAGCTGAAGTTCACCAAGCCGACGCTGTCCGTCACCGACCCAAGCACGGGCAAGCCTATCCGTGGCAAGTTCATCGAGCGGTGGTACATCAAGGACAAGGACGGAAAGATTGTAACCACATCAGAGGTTGTCGACAGCCGCGTAAAGTTCACCGACCCCACCACGGGAACGACGGTGAGCTACCTCTATGGCCTGGACGCCATCGGCGACAAGGCCGGCACGTTCACCGTCGTCGACTCCTTGCTGCCACTGCCTCGATACCAAAGCCAATACACGAAGGCGGCGGCTACCTACACCGTCACCGTAAATCCGCCAACTGTCATCGCCGAGTACTACAACGGCTCGACGCTGCTCAATGGCACGACGCCCAAGGCACTACAACTGTACACCTATGGAAATGGGGGGGGTACTTCCACCTCCTTGCCCGTACCGACTGCTAAGCTATACTACACTGTTGACAACTCTACCTACGACGTAACATCCTATTACAACTATACTTACGCTGTAACCGACGGCACCGACGGCTTTAATGTCAGCAACAACAGCATCACCTCTTCGCTGAAGACCTCCAACGGTAATGGTACATTGACCATCACCGCCACGCCGAAAGATGACTATAAGGGGATGCTGGGCGACAAACCGATTGTCACCACGATAGACTTGAAAACTACCTATCATGAAGGCAAAATCAAGACCTACATCACCTTTAAGAGCTACGGGCAGGATGCGCTGAAGTTCCGCAACATGTCAGACAAGCTGCAACAGTCGACCTATTCGCCCAACATCATCATCAAGGACGAGTTTGGCAACGACATCACCTCGACGGTGCTCAAAAGCAACAACACCCTTTCCAACTTGGTGGCTACCTACAAGCCTCTGAACGCCTTCCATCAGTTTTCCAAAGACCCCAACGACTCTGTTGATATGACCTATGCGGGTTACAAGCTCATCGACGAGCACACGGGAGGAATTCAAAGCATAGGAGTCGTCAACTATAATGGCGCATTGAAAGTGCTGGCCGATGTCCACAACCATCCCGACGACTACAAGATCACGGTCACCCTCAATCATCAGAGCTGGGACGCGGTCTTCGGCGACAATGGTATCTACGACGACCCTGTAGCCGATCCCCAACAGGCTATCACCGTCAATGGACAGTTTTATGATGATAACAACAAGAACCAGTATACCATCCAGTCCAACCAGTACATCCTGCGCGTCCACAAGCGCGTGCCGCAGATCACGCTCACACCCGACCCGAACACCATCAGCTTTGCAGAGGGCTATACGATGACGGAGTTCAACCGCTTTGAGATCACCGGTACCTACCATGACCCTTACGAGGCCAACGACCCCGACGAGGTGCGCCATGCACTGGATGACAGCAACGGCTTCACCTATTGGTTCTTCGTGCCCGACGACTACAAGTACGACGAGACGAAGACGGAAGAAGAGAACAAGGCCATCGCCAAGCAGAAAGGCCACGCCCTCATCAAAGCCTATAGCGCCGCCATGAGCGACCCACAGAAGGTTCAGAAAGACTGCTATGAGTATGTGCCGCTCTATAATGCCGACGGCACGCCACAGACCGACACCAACGGCAAGCAGATGAAGAAGCTGATGAAGGGCACCTACTATGCCAGCATGTACAAATGGGGCAACGAGAAGTTCACCGTGACGTTCTACGGCGACAACCTCCGTGCACCATTGGTATACCGCATCAACCCTTGGAACGCATACAGCAACAACATCGGCGTGTCGGGAAGCTATTCCATCAAGGTCACCGCCAAGGAACCCACTCACTTCGTCATCGACCCGCAGAGCCAGGTGACCGGTACCGGCGGCACGGTGCCCTGCCCGAGCATCACCCTACAAGACCAGTTCGGAGCCGACATCACCAGCTACTTCACCGTCAAGCGCGCCAAGAGTGCCGAGAGTAGCGACTACACGCTGAACGACGACGGCTCGGTGACCTCCTCCACCGCCGGCACCTATAATGTCACCGTCAGCGGCACGCTCACCGACCCGGAGAGCACCACGTCGCTCGGACGCTTCTTCAGCAACCCGGCCAACAGCAGCTATTCTGCCGTGTTCAAGCCCTCTTCGGGCAGCGTCGGCGCCTACGAGATCATCTACGACGAGAACGAGTTCTCCTCCGACGCCACGAAGAAAGCCTCGAGCAAGATGGGCAAGCTCCACTTCATCAAGGCCGGCGACTTCTACCCTGGCACCATCAGCTATGGCGAGGTGCCTGGCATCAACATCACCTTCGGCAGCGCCGACGACACCGCCAACCCCTGGACCATCAAAACAAGCACGGAAGAGTCAGTCATTGACAACGCTAACGACGGCACTGCCGGCAATGTCTCGAAGAAATACATCGAGGGTGACGCTGTATCCATCGACGACAACACAGGGCTGCCCAAGGCCGGATGCTATCTAAAGATAGACGCCATCACCAACGGATGGCTTACCATCGGCGGCAAGTTTCTCGGACATAAGACAAAGGGCGACAAGCTCGACGAGCCCGAGCAGTACATCCTCATGGACGGCACGACACAGGAAACGCAGGTGCACAGCGAGACGACGGACATCATCAAGGAGTACACCTTCCCCAAGCCGCTCCTGGCCGGACATTCCTATTACCTCTACACCGACGACGGCAACATGATGCTCCACGGCATCAACTATGCCCCGGGATTCATCGACCCCGTCACCGACGCGCGTCCGTGGACGACACCGGGAGCCCTGGACAGCAATCCGGTGACACGCTCCTCGGCATTCATCAACGGCTACACGGGAATGCTGCCTACACTTTGCATGCACCGGCAGAACGAGAAGTTGAGCTGGTACTGCGAAGACGTGGCAAGCGGAAGCGCCTCGGCATCGACAACCGATATTCAGGAGCGAAAGAACAACGAAGGCAAGCACGTCTACGTGGGCAACACCGACGGCCGCATCTACGCCAAGACAAGAACCACGGAGGCACCGCTCACCGACAACTCGCGCACGGGCGACGCCTACGGCCGTGTGCACATCTACGCTAAGGTGTTGGGACAGAAGAAGACCGAGGGTCAGGTGATGAAGAAGCCCGGCTACTGGCTCTTCATCGGCGACATGCCAACATACATCGTCCAGGAAGGCGAGAGCCACGACCAGGACGACCGCGTATCAACGACCAACATCCCGACGCGCATCTGGATGACCTTCGGCGGATGGCACTGGAGCCAGGCAAAGGACTACCCGTACTATCAGAACAACGACACGCAGAAGAAATGGCTTGAGGACGGCTGGAAGACATCGAAGATGGACTCCGTGGGCCGCAACAACCAGACCATCGACGGCTTCCAGTTTGTTACGTGGGGAGAGCAGAACCCTACCGACGAGCTGGTGCGCGGATGGGACAAGGGCAAGCGTAACACCTTCAACCTGCCGGTGCGCGGTACATACCTGAAGTTCGAGCCCGAGGAGAGCGGACAGCTCTTCGTATACATTGTGCAGAACGGTATGACCGACATTCAGGACGGCAGCACCGCCTCCATCAAGAAGAATGGTCCGTGGCTGCGCCGCCGTGCGGTGTACATTGTCGACGAGACCGGCCGTCCGGTAGCCATCGATGAGCTCAGCGGATGGAATGTCAGCAACGACTGGAACCAGTATATCAACTCCGGAACGACCAATGCCGACCGCTTCAAAGGATATCACAACTGGGCTCTGAACTACTTCTGCGACGGTGTGACACGGTGCGCATGGAAGTATGACGGCGCCAACGAGCTGACCATATCCAAGGCAGACCCGGCCAGAGCAACAGGCAATGAGAAGAAGTACAGCTGGTTCAACGCCTACGACCGCGATGGCGACGGCACGCTGTCGACCAATGAGCAGACGAACCTCGATAATGATGCTAAGAAGATTAAGGAATGGTGGAACGAGAGTGAATATTCCTACAACAAGACCGTAGATCGCAAGACTCTGACGTCAGTGCTCAAACAGCCTAAGCTCAACGGTCCGTTGGAGGTCCTCCAGCTCTCCGACAGCAGTTTCGTGTTGCCTACAAAGGGCTACGTGCGCTACACGTTCCACGTCCAGGCCGGCAAGGTGTACTATGTTTTTGCCACCGGCTCTAAGCTGGGCTTCTGCGGCTTTGGCTTCCTGCCCGCCGGCTATCGCAGCAATCCGGAGAAGTGGACCAGTGCGGGCTCACCGAACGAGTACGGCGAGTTCGGCAGCAGTGTCTACGACAAACTGCCAAAGCCCAGCAACGACATCTACAAGGCTGGCGGCGCGGGCCAGAATCGACTCATGGGCGGTGAGGTGACTCTCGACGTGAAGAAGAAAGCCAAGGAGGACGGCAGTTACGGGGCCTTCAAGAAGGGTGGCTTCGTGCTCAGCAGCGATAACACGGCAACGACGACGAGCGATAACGCTACGACGGGTACGGTGACAAAGCGTGACTTCGTCAATGTAACCCTTCAGCGTTCGTTCCGTAACAAGCGGTGGGCGGGTCTCTGCCTGCCGTTCACCGTCAGCGAGACGCAGATGAAGCGCATCTTCGGCGACGACATGCAGCTCATCACCGTCGACAGCGTCATGGCGGCTCAGGGCCACGAGCGCACGCTCCACTTCACACAGCACGTCAACCAGCTCTGCGAGGCCGGACGTCCATACTTCGTCTACCCGAGCGTGAGCGGCATCGGCGCCGGACAGTCCATCGGCACCTCGGTGACCTTCAACGGCGTGACCTTCGAGGGTGTCGACACAGCAACGGTGGTGATGATCAACGACGCAGTGGTAGCCTACAACAAAACCGCCAATCCTGACAAGAAGATCGACATCTTCACCTATCAGGTGACGGGCACATATAACAAGTGTCTCATCCCGTGGATGAGCTATTACATGAAGAGTGTCGAGAGCGAGGACCAGAACAAGCTCTACCGCATTGTGCCTAAGAGCACGACCACGGCCAAGGGTTCTTACCTGCCGGGCTGCAACGTCTACCTCTTCCCCTACTCCTACGACCTGGAGGGCAAGGAACTGGTGAAGACGGGCGATAGCGGCACGGGCAACGCCAAGCTGGCCTCGTTCTGGATCACGGGCGCGGAGGTCAGCGGCGGCTCGACGACGGGCATCGACGAGCTCATCAGCGACCTCAACGAGCAGAGCACGGCTTTCCACCAAGGCGTCTACGACCTCCAGGGCCACTGCGTGAGACGTGACAACAGCCTCGACGGCCTCCGCCCAGGCCTCTACCTCATGGGCGGCAAGAAATATGTTGTGAAATAATGAGAAAGAAGTTGAATATGAAAATGATGTATATGAAACCGACCTCCGAGGCCATCTACATAGAGATGATGCCGATGATGGTCGGCACACTGAGCCCTAAGGGTGATACGCTGCACAAAAGCGACACACAGACCGACGAATCAGGTCCGGGAATCGGCGGCAGCGAGCCCCTCAGCGGTGGTGAGGACCTGGATGGCGCCAAGCGATACGGGTGGTACACGGGGGAGTTCGGGGAATAAAGACCCTCCCTAGCCCTACAGACCCTCCCTAGCCCTCCCTAAAAGGGAGGGGATGAGCCTCTCAAGAGGACTACAGAGAAAGGAGGAAATATGAAAGCCCCAAGCACTTCACCCAAAGTGCTTGGGGCTTTTTAGTGGGGTCGCTGCCCCCAGCGACCATCAATGTGGTGGTGTGCTTAGTGGTATCGCAGTGGTCTCTTTTAGAATCTATATACTGCGAAAGTCTTGGCAGGGATTGTCACCGTGCACGTGTTTCCGTTGACATCCACAGAGCTCTGCTGAGGTACCACATTATTGGGTTTGTCGAGCGTGTTCACCGCACGGGGATCATCGGCATGAAGCGTTGTGACCTGAGCCTGCCCTGCAATCTTACCGCCACGGAAGGAGAGTGTGACCTGCTGCGGCTGGTCGCTGGTATTAGCCATCTTCACAATGTATTTCTTCGTCGGCTTATCCCATACTGCGCTGGCATAGAGGCCGTTCTTACCTTCCACGGGTTTGCCGTCCTCTGTGAGGCTGAGTACATTGGTGCCCTTGTTGGTGCCATAGAGCATCTGCACGTACCAGTTGACCGAGCGCACCGAGCGCAGATTGTCAAACCAGATAAGGTCGGGACGCCACTGCCAGCCTTCCACATGAGCAAAGAGTGGAGCATAAGTAGCCTGGTACACCACATCGGCGTTACGCTCCAAACCTGTCATGAAAGCAGCTTCAGACAGTGCAGCCTCGAAATTGTTCATAGCCACAGTAGGCTGGTTATCCAGTCCTCTGACATGCGCAGCATATTCTCCGGCGAAGACCTTCGGGCCCTTGCGCGAATAGTTATCGTAGCGGCCTGCATTCTTCAAGAACCAGTCAGGAGCCATGTAATAGTGCTCGTCTACAAGATCCACTCCTAACTTGCGCATCTGCTCCCAGCCATAGTCAAAGTCCTTGCCGCTGGCAGAAGGACCGGAGGTTCCACAGATCTTGATATTAGGATATTTGGCGCGTATCTGCTCCACAAACTTCTTCAGACGTTCGGGATAGAGTGGTCCCCACTGCTCATTGCCGATACCAATCTGCTTGAGGTTGAACGGTTTGGGGTGCCCCATCTCTGCGCGCAGCTTACCCCATTTGGTTGTCGTGGCCCCGTTGGCAAACTCGATCAAGTCGAGGGCATCGTCGATGTACGGCTGCAAGTCGTCGACAGCTACGTGCGCGTTCTTGTCAGTATCCTTGTTTTGGAACTGGCAGGCAAGGCCACAGCTCAGCACTGGCAACGGCTCTGCACCAATCTTCTCTGACAGCAGGAAGAACTCATAGAAGCCGAGTCTATAGGTCTGGTAATAGTTGGGATAGAGACGATGCGGGAAGGTATAGTTCCAGCGGTTCTCGTTGAGTGGGCGGTTCTCTGCCGGCCCGACACTGTTCTTCCACTGATAGCGGGTAGCCAGATCAGTGCCCTCAACGATACATCCGCCGGGGAAGCGGAAGATGCCGGGGTGAAGATCTTGCAAGTCTTTCACCAAGTCGGCACGCAGGCCGTGCCAGTTGTCTTCGGGAAAGAGGCTGACATGGTCGAGGTCTACACCGTCGGCACTCTCCAAGAAGATGCGCATCAAGCCCTTCTCCACCGTTTTGTTGGAGGTGAGCGTCACGGTTTTCTTTGCCCACTGGTTGTTTGCAATGGTGATCTCCTGCTTGTCGATCGGCTTGTCCTGATCGTCGACGAGCTCTACGCGAATCTTGGCTTCCTTGCCCTGTAAGTCGTGGAGACGGGCAAATACCGAGAAGTCATAGCTCATGCCTTTCTTCAGTCCCATTCCGAAGAAGCCACGGTTTTCCAGTCCACTGAACTTTTGGTCGTGACCGGCACTCTCCAATACCACGTAGTGGGGATTGCGGTCAAAGGCCGGTTTCACGTCGCTGACGGTGACATTGCCGAAGGTGTTCCAGCCCATCAGCCGCTGCGGGAATTCAAAGCTGCGGTTTTCGACCATCTCGGCATAGAGCCCGCCGTCGGCGCCGAAGTTGATATCTTCGAAGAAGATACCGTACATCGTCGGCTGGATGGGCGCACCCGGCTTGGCGTTGATGGTCAACTGTCGCTGCGCCGAAGCCCCCGTGAGGGAGAGCAAGCCAAGGGCCAGCGATACAAACATTTTAGTAGTATGGTTCATAAGTAATGATTGTTGTGCTTTCTCCCTCCTCCCGGACAAGCCAAGAGAAGGAAGAGAAGCGAGTTAAATATAGGATGTTATGTTCTAAACAAATCATTTTGGCAGGAAGGTCAGCACGCAATGTGCCGACTCCGGCTCTATGGTCAGACTGTTGGCCGATGTCTGTCCGACGGTGAGCGGCTCGTTGCCTACCAGCGTCATTCCTTTGTGGTCAGCACCGGTCAACGTGGTGGTCAGCACGCGGGGACGCGGAGCGCGGAGCGAAGTCAGCTGAGTCTCGCCTTTCAAGTCCTGAGCCAGGAACACCGTGCGGTTGAGTCGTGGCGATGTCAAGAGGCTCACCTGCTGCAGTCCGGGCAGGCTGACGCTTATCACGCCTTGCGGTAGGATCGTGTATTTCCATGTCAGCCGTTTGCCATTGCGCAGGTCATAGACGGCCGACACCGTGGCGGGTTGCCCTTTGCCCTGTTTTTTCGAATTGAGACTGACGAGCGTTGCCCCCATCGTCGGACGCAGACCGCCCTCTCCCGACATTGGCAGCAGATCCACACCATCGACCATATACCTGGAGAGGAAGCCTGTCTGTCGGTCAAAGACCACGGTGCAAGCCTTATTCTTGATGGTGATGATGCGTTTTGAGCGCTTCACTTTCAGTGCCCCACCGTTACGTCGCTTGGCAGCCTCGGCCTCTCCGTTCTTGATCACGTTCTGGAATGAGAAGGTGGTCTGAGGCAGATAGTGGTAAGCTGCACTGACGAGATGATGGTCAGCATCCACGAAAGCGGTGCTTGTCAACGGCTGATCACTGACCACTTGCAAGCCGGCCTTGCGGGCAGCAGCAATGAAATCTGGGTCGGACGAGAGCTTGTTGTAGGTGACAGCGTTGAATCCTAAATCACGCAACAGCTGTGCATCTTCCGTCATTCGCTGCTTGGTGTCGAGGAACCCGCGGTAAGGCTCCACGCTCATGCGGTCTGCTACCCGACTTCCTGCCGCGGCTTTCACTGGTTGAAAGGCGGGAGCCGGTGCCTCACCTTGCGGCAGCGAATAGATATAGATGCCCGTCGTGAACCCTGTCTTGTCCTCAGCCCGCATGGGCTCACCACCTTCGTAGCGCGACATGCTGAACGCAAAGAGGTTGCGACGGTCGAAGCGGATGTAGGGCGTGATGTCGAACTCTGTCTGCGCCAACTGTCCGGTCTTACCTAAGAAATGCTCGTTGACGTAGATGTTGGCCACAGCCGGCACATAGCCGATATGCAGGAACACACGGCGCTTCTTATACTCTGCGGGCATCATCACCCAACCGCGATAGGCTCCGGCATAGTTTTTCATTGCCCAGTCGGCTGGTACAGACCAAGTGCCGGAAACTTTTTGGAGCAGCCATTGTGTGTCGTCGAACCCGTAGGTCTCCAGGTGTCTCGGCAACTGTGCGGCACTCTCCGCAATCTTGAACAGCCATTTCTCACTCAAAGAGATCGTGTCGCCTTCGGCGGCATGAAGCATGGAACACTGCATGGCCAACGCTGCGGCCATCATCATCATCTTTTTCATTATTATGTTTTTATCTTTTGCTTATCCGCGGCCGGGCTCTCCTGAATACTCAGCCCGGCCTGCGGACATCGGATTACTTCACCGGTGCGATCATGATCTTAAAGGTCATGTTCTGTGCATGCAGTTGGTATTCCTTCAGTGGACGGGCGCCCCAGCTGTTGATGCCGCCCACACCATATTGTGCCAGGTCGAGGCAGAGCTCTGTATACTTGCTCTTTGGTACCTGGTTGGGATGGCGTTGGCCCTTCTCCAGTCCTTCGTCGAGATCAGAAATATTGTAATGCAATGCACTTGCGTAGAATGGTTTCTCTGCTGTGAAGCGCAGTCCGAGACCTTGCGCGTTGGTCTGCTTCCACCAGCGGATGTCGCTCTTCGTACCCGTCTCCTGCGGACGGATGTAAGGATAGAACTGCTGATCGGCGGTCTGGGTATAGATACCGAGACGCTCACTGCTCTTGCGGTCGACATAGTTCTCGATGGGTCCGCGGCCATAGAATGTGCTGTGGTCCATGTCATAAGCCAAGTCTATCTTCAAGCCGAAGCGGAAGAGATCGCTGACCTTAGCGCCCGGCGTCATCTTCATCGCCTCTGTCACGGTCATCATACCGCAGGGCTCCACCTCGTAGGTCATGGTCAGCTCGGCCTTCACGTCGGGCATGTCATAGACAGCCGTCACCACGTTCTTGTCCTTATCGACGGTGATCGTCTTGAGGTTCATGGCCGGATTTCTCCAAGCGGCAAACTGCTTTTGCAGTCCGGCACCCATGTCGTTGTCGGTCACGGCGCGCCAGAAGTTGGGTTTCAGCGTGCCGCCGTCGGGCAGAAGATTGCTGCCGCCTACGGTGTACTGCTTGAGCCAACCGGTCTGTTTGTCAAAGACAATGTCGAGACCGGCCTTGTTGCTCAGCGTGATGGTGGCGGTCTTCTTGTCGTCCTTCACCTTGATCTTGCTGTCCTTGTCGGCTTTGCCTTCTTTTTCCATCGCGCAGCAGGCAGCCGGAGCCGTCTGTTCACGCACTGCCATCTGACGGTAAGCGACAGTCTGTCCCTTTGTCATCAGCGGCTCTGCGTCCTTCAGCTTGAAATCAACGTTGAGCATCACCTCGCCCGTAGCCGGTACCTGATAGGGCAATGTCAGCGTGGCACGTTGCTGAGGAGCGACGTTCAGGTCGGCAATCTCACCGTTTTGTACGGCCTTACCGTCCTGGAGCAAAGTCCAAACAAGCTTATAGTTGCTCAGATCGCGGAAGAAATTCTCGTTGTAGACCGAGATCTTCCCGGCTTTCAAGTCCACGGGCTCAGCCCAGATGTTCTGATACTGATAAGTCAACTCATAGGCGTGTGGGTTGAGCTGACGGTCGGGGCCGATGATACCGTTGCAGTTGAAGTTGTTGTCGCTGGCGTCTATCTTGTTGTAATCACCGCCGTAGGTGTATTCGGGAGCCATGTTTCCTGTTCCAGGCTCATACTTTGCGGCGATGGCATCGTAGTCGGCTACCGTGCGGTTGGCCTTGAAGTCGGGATGACGATGGAGGCCCTGGTCCACGAAGTCCCAGTCATAGCCACCCTGGAACTTAGGATACTTGCGTACGAGATCCCAGTATTCCTTGAGGTTTCCGCCCGAGTTGCCCATCGTGTGGTTGTATTCGCACTGGATGAGCGGGCGAGTGTATTGAGGATTCTTGGCGTAGGCTTCGCAGTCCCATGGCGTGTAGTACATCGGACAGAAGATGTCTGTGTTGGCTCCAGTCTTTCCGGCTTGCTCATACTGCACGGGACGGCTCTTGTCCTGACTCTTGATCCATTGGTAGGCAGCCGTGAAGTTGGGGCCGTCGACCGTCTCGTTGCCCAAGCTCCACACGATGACGCTGGGATGATTGAAGTTGATGGCTACGTTGTGCTGGTTGCGCTGGAGGATCTGGAGACCAAAGTTCTCTTTCTTAGCCTCAGAGTCGCTCTTGTAGCCAAAGCCGTGGCTTTCCTGGTTGGCCTCGGCGGTGACATAGAGACCATATTCGTCGCAGAGGTCATACCAGCGCGGATCGTCGGGATAGTGGCAGGTACGCACTGCATTGATGTTCAGGCGTTTCATGACCTTAATATCCTGGATCATGCGGTCGAGCGTGACGACATATCCGCCGTCGGGATCCATTTCGTGGCGGTCAGCACCTTTGATGAGCACGGGCTGTCCGTTGACGAGGAGCTGACTGTTCTTGATTTCTACCTTGCGGAATCCCACTTTTTGCGGGATGACCTCCACGACATTGCCGCGGCTGTCCTTGACGGTAGTGAGGAGTGTATATAAATAAGGTGTCTCTGCCGTCCACTTCTTTACGTTGCGGAGCATGAAGCGCGCAGTGCCCTCCTTGCGTCCTGCAAACTTGCCGGTGGACTTGGCGACGACGAGATTGTTCTCGTTGAGCAGTTGGAAGTCAATTGTCGGATTGCCCTTGACGTTGACATCGATGAGCAACTCACCGTCGTTGTAGTCATTCTCCAAGTCCGGTGTCAGTCTGATGTCGTTGACCTGCACCTTGCTGTCGCGTGCGAAGAGATAGCACTGACGGGCTACACCGCTCAATCGCCAGAAGTCCTGGTCCTCGTCGAGCGAGCCGTCACACCAGCGGAACGTCTGAAAGGCGATGAGGTTCTTGCCGGGATGAACATATTTCGTGATGTCGAACTCAGCAGCGACCTTTGCGTCCTCGCTGTATCCGACGTATTGTCCGTTGACATAAAGATAGATGTTTGAGGTCACGGAACCGAAGTGTGCGATGACCTGCTTGCCGTTCCAGTCTGCCGGCAATTCGATTTCCCGGCGATAGGAACCGACATGGTTGTCCTTCGTAGGCACGTTGAGCGGGTGCTTCCAGTCGAACTGATAGCGCCAGGCAAAACCGATATTGACATATTCGGGGTCGCCGAACCCGTTGAGTTCCCACATTCCCGGCACCTGCATAGTCTTCCAATTGGTGTCGTTCAAGTCGGTTTTGTAGAAGTCAGTCGGGCGTTGGTCAGCATTGGCCACCCAAAGAAATTTCCAAGGTCCTTCAAGTGACAGATAGTTGGCAGAGCGGGTGATGTCGCCCGCAAGCGCTTTCTGCCCATTCTCGTAGGCGAAGAAACTGGTGTGCATCGGGAAGCGGTTGACCTCGTTGACCTGTTGGTCGTGCCACTCCGTCCATGTGGGCTCCACAGCAGCTTTGGCCGCCGTGGGCTTCTGTGCGGCGCGCGCTCCCATAGCCATCAGCATCATTGCGGATAGGATGATTGTTTTGTTCATAACGCTTAGGTGTTTATTAGTATAGATGTCTTGTCTTGTTACAAGTGCAAAAATACAATTATTTTTTCAGAAATAAAAATAATACATCTTTTCTTTTGGTTTTCTTATTATTTTATGTAGATTTGCATATTATGAGACAAATAGTTTATGGATTTAGTGACTCTCCTTTCGGCCACATCATCGTGGCACGCACCTGGGAGGGTATCTGCGATTTGCAGTTCTTGGATTACAACCGGCTGGAGACCATCCACCAACTGGCCAAGCGCTGGGGCGTCTATACACCGACGACACAAAACGACACCATGGCGCAAACTGTGGAGCGCGTCATCTTTGAGGGCTATGATCATCCGCTGAAACTCGACATCAAAGGCACTGACTTCCAGCTGCGCGTATGGGACGAGGTGCAGAAGGTGCCCTTCGGTCACACCGCTACTTATCTCGACATCGCAAAGGGCATTGGGGAGCCAAAAGCTGTCAGAGCCGTTGCAACAGCCATCGCCCAAAACCCCATTGCCATGCTCATTCCCTGCCACCGCATCATCCACAGCGACGGGACCACTGGCGAGTATCACTGGGGAAAGGAACTAAAGCAGCAACTGATCGACTGGGAGAAAGACTCTCTTTTGAACGCTCAGAAATAGAAACCACAAGGGGACTGTCACGCTCTTGACGCCACGCCAGCCCCATCCATCCGATCCGCTTATGCTCTCTACCGAACACGAGATCCACTCCACCACTTCCGCCGCACAGCTTGCCGGTGAGTTTTTCCAGCGCATCGAGGCGTTGCTGGCCCAACAGGGCAGTGCCACGGCCAACAAACTCATGCACGAGACGCTCGTCCTCGTCTGTGCCGAAGGGTTGAAAGATACACGCTACGGCTTCGGTGACCTCAATGCGCAAGTCGAAACGCTGTTGCGACAGCACCACATGCCCACCGACGAGGCGAATGCCGTCAGGCAGATGCGCCGCCACTCCAACCAGAGTCTGCCGCTGTTACCCGAAGACTTGCTCCACGACGCACGTGCCCTTGCCGTCTTCGTCAGCCGTGTGCTCCATACCGACATACCACCGTCGCTCTCCATCCGACTGCCCCGCGACCTGCAACCCAAGCAGGAGCACCTCCATGTCAACGCGCCCAACAAGCGTTGTCTCGTTCGCTCGTGGGACAACAGCACCATTTCCGTTGTCGTTGATGAGGATGGAGCCGTGTCACCGATGACGGTTCACTACTGCGAGGACAACCAATACGCCGACATGGGCTACCTGGCTTCTATCCTCAAAGAAGGCATGCATCTCAATCTGCTGGACTGTCAGGTGGAGGCTGACAACATCTATCCGCGCATCATTATCGTGGAACCGGACTTCCTGCTCGACATCAGTACGATTGCATCCTGCTTCATGGAGTATGGTCATTCGCCCCTGCTCTATCTCGTCAGCCGCATGAAGCCGAAAGCCAACACCCAGCCGATCCTGCTCGGAAACTTTGCCGGCAGTGCGCTCGACGACATCATCAACAACCCGAACTTCAATGTCTCGCAAACGTTGCGCGACAATTTTCGGGAGAAAGCACTGGAGTATAGCACATGTACAGACTTCGACGCACGCAAGTTCAAAGAAGACGCCGCCATGCAGATCCAAAACCTGCAGCAGGCCGTCGCCGAGCTGCGCCGCCACTTCAACATGGATCACGCGATTCTCGAACCGTCCTTTGTCTGTGAGCAACTCGGCATACAAGGACGTGTGGACTTGATGACGACCGATCTGGAACTACTCGTTGAGCAGAAGTCGGGACGCAACATGCTCATCGAGCGACCGGACACAGCGGACAATGGCATCAAGGCGGTGGAGAAGCACTACGTGCAGTTGTTGCTCTACTACGGTATTCTTTATTACAACTTCCACGCCACACGCACCGACATCCGACTGCTTTACTCCAAATATGCGCTGCCCGGTGGGCTGCTCAGCGTGACGCGGTTGATGAAACTCTATTACGAGGCCATCCGTTTCCGCAACGAGGCCGTGGCCCAGGAATTCCAAATCGCTGAGCACGGCTTTGCCCCTTACCTGCCTCTGCTGACGGCCGACAACCTCAATGTGGCGGGCAGATGCGATTTCTTCTACAACAATTATCTCTATCCACAACTCAATGCGCAGCTGCAGCCCTTAGCTTTTCTCACGCCACTGGAGAAGACTTACTTTTGTCGCATGATGCAGTTTGTCATCAAAGAAAACCTGCTTTCAAAGGTTGGCGTCGTCGAGGGCACGGGCAACTGCGTGGCCTCGCTGTGGAACATGCCGCTGGCCGAAAAGCGCGAAACCGGCAATATCTACACAGGACTGAAGATCATCAGCAAAGAGAAAAGCCATGACTACAACGGCTACGACCGCATCACGCTGGCCGTACCTGATCAGGGTGAGGATTTCCTGCCCAACTTCCGGCGGGGCGACATGGTCTATCTCTATGCCTATCCACAGGGCGAAGAGCCCGACGTGCGCAAGGCTTTGCTCTTCAAGGGTGGTTTGGAGGACATCCATACCGACCGCATCACCGTGTTGCTGGCCGACGGACAACAGAATGCCGACATCTTCAACCATCTGCCCTACCGCCGTACGCTGCGGCAAGGCGAACCCGTCAGCAAGGCCGGAAAGCCTTTTGTGTGGTGTGTCGAGCACGGCAGCAGCGACGCCGGAGGCAGTGCGGCGATCGGCGCGCTCTATGAGCTGATTACCTCCACGGACGACCGCAAGGCGCTGCTTTTGGGTCAGCGTGCGCCTCAGGCCGACAAGAGCTTGGAGCTTTCCCGCTCTTATCTTCCCGACCTCGACGCCATGTTGACGCGAGCCAAGCAGGCGCAAGACTTCTTTCTCCTCGTCGGACCGCCGGGAACAGGCAAGACCAGCATGGCACTGCGCTTTATGGTGGAGGAAGCCCTCGCCACGCCCTCACCCTCAGGACTGCAGGCCGATCTGTTGCTGATGGCCTATACCAACCGCGCCGTCGATGAGATCTGCGGTATGCTCGTCAAGGCCGGCATCTCGTTTCTGAGGATTGGCAGTGAGCTGAGCTGTGATCCGCAATATCAGCCTTGGCTGCTGCAAAACCAAATCGGCGACAAACCCAAGCTCAGCGACATGCAGGAAAAGTTGCTCACGGCGCACGTCATCGTCGGCACCACCTCGATGATGCAGTCACGCTCCTATCTCTTTGCACTGAAACACTTCTCGCTGGCTATCGTCGACGAGAGCTCTCAGATTCTGGAACCCAATATCATCGGGCTGCTCGCCAGTCATCAGGGCGGGAACGTCACGACGGGCGCACAGCAGTCTGCCGGCAAACACGCCATGAGTGGCTGCGACATCGACAAGTTTATCCTTATCGGAGACTATAAGCAACTGCCTGCCGTGGTACAACAAAACGACGGAAGTGCAGCCATCACCGAACCGGAGCTGCAGGCCATCGGGCTGACAAGTTGCAAGAACAGCCTCTTTGAGCGACTCATCCGCCAGGAGTTGCGCGCCGGCCGCACCGACTTCATCGGCACACTCCACCACCAAGGCCGTATGCATCCCGAGATTGCAGACTTTCCCGGCAAGGCTTTCTATGCCGAAGAAAACATCTCGCCCGTGCCATTGCCGCATCAACAAGAGACATCGCTCAACTATCTCTCGCCGGCTCTCGACAGCATGGACGAACTGCTGAAAGCTCACCGCTGTCTCTTCTTTGCCTCTGCCGACTGCCGGCAACCCGAGATCTCTGACAAAGTCAACAGCTATGAGGCGCGTCTCGTGGCACTGTTGTCGCAGCGCATCCGCCGTTTCTATGGTCAGAACTTCAATGCCGACACCACGCTCGGCGTCATCGTGCCCTACCGCAACCAGATCGCCATGATCCGCAAAGAGCTTGAGAAACTCAATGATCCGCTGTTGGAGCGCATCAGCATCGACACCGTGGAGCGCTACCAAGGCTCGCAACGCGACGTCATCATCTATTCGTTCACTATCCAGCAGCGCTACCAGCTTGACTTCCTTACGGCCAACAGCTTCGACGAAAACGGACGCATCGTAGACAGAAAACTCAACGTAGCCCTCACGCGTGCCCGTCGCCAGCTGCTGCTCACCGGCCATCCTGAGACGCTACGGCAGTCTCCGCTCTTCAACCGACTTATGGAATATTTCAAAGAAAAAAGCGAATATATTACTACAGACTTTTTAAGCAATTATGTAAAAATAGATTAATTCCGCCCACTGCGCTGTTACTTTTTCAGTACTTCGTCGTCGTTAGATTTAGAAAGATAGAAAAAGGATAATAACAACAAATAAAAGACAAAATTAAAATTTAGGTATTATGAAAAAGTTACTTCTCATGGCAGCTGTCATGCTGTCGTCTGTGGGCGCTTTCGCTCAGCACGCTGTTGGTTCCTTCACACTGCAGCCGAAGGTTGGTATCAACATTGCCAACATCACTAACAACGGTGATTATGGCAAGGCACGCGTTGACTTCGCTGGCGGTTTGGAAGGCGAGTATCAGGCAACAGACATCTTCTCTCTGAGCGCTGGTCTGATGTACTCTCGTCAGGGCTACAAGACCAAAGACAATGTTGCAGGTTTATCAGGCAAAGACTGGAAGCCCAGCTATCTGAATGTTCCTGTATTGGCTAACGTGTACGTTGTACCTGGCCTCGCAGTGAAATTGGGTGTACAGCCCGGCTTCATGGTGGACAAGGACAAGGACGGATACAAAGGGGAAGTCAATACTTTTGACCTGAGCATTCCTGTAGGCTTGAGCTATGAGTACAACAACTTCGTGCTCGACGGCCGTTACAACTGGGGCGTAACCAAGATCAACAAGAACAGCGTCAAGGGAGCTGACGATACTCGCAACTCTGTCTTCCAGATCACTCTGGGCTACAAGTTCAGCCTCTAATCATTCCATAAGCATAAGTTTCAAGCCACAGAGCCCCATGCTCTGTGGCTTTTTTGGTTGTTACGCTGAAAGCAAAATAATCATTAAAAAAGTTGCTCGTTTGGAAATAAATGCCTACCTTTGCAGAACATATAGATAACGAGCAAACAGAGAGATGGAATTCCGACATTCTACGATGTTGGAATTCTTTTCTTTTTTGCCCTTTTGAAACGAAACAATTAAACAGAAACAATTATGGCTTACATGTCTCAAGAAGGCTACGATAAACTCGTAGCCCAGCTTCACGAACTCGAAGCAGTAGAGCGCCCCAAGGCATCGGCCGCCATCGCCGAGGCCGCTGACAAGGGCGACCTGAGCGAAAACTCAGAATATGACGCAGCCAAGGAGGCTCAGGCTCACTTGGAAGCGAAGATCAACAACATCAAGCTCACCATCGCTCAGGCTAAGATCGTCGACACCAGCCGGCTCTCTACCGAGGAGGTGCAGATCATGTCTAAGGTGGAGATGACCAATCTCGCCACTAAGAAGAAGATGACCTACACGATCGTCAGCGAGAGCGAGGCCGACCTGAAGAAGGGCAAGATCTCTATCCACACGCCGATCGCTCAGGGACTGCTCAACAAAAAGGTGGGCGACATCGCTGAGATCAAGATTCCGCGCGGCACCATCCGCCTGAAGATCGACAAGATCTCTATCGGTGAATAAGTCCGGCAAAGGAGACAGACAACATCATTAACCCATTAACAGATAGGAGAACAAGACTATGGCTACATTGTTCAGTAAGATTGCTGCTGGAGAGATTCCCAGCTATAAGTGCGCCGAGAATGACAAGTTCTATGCTTTTCTCGACATCAATCCGGTGGTGAAGGGACACACCCTCGTGGTGCCCCGCAAAGAGATTGACTATATCTTCGACATGGACGACAAGGACTTGGCCGACTTTGAGGTCTTTGCCAAGAAGGTGGCACGCGCCATCCGCGCTGCTTTTCCTTGCAAGAAAGTAGCCGAGGTGGTGCTCGGCCTGGAGGTCAACCACGCCCACATCCATCTGATGCCTATCAACAGCGAAGCCGATGTGGACTTCCACAAGCACGTGAAGTTCTCCGACGAGGAGATGGCGGCTATCGCTGACAAGATCTACACGGAGTTTAAGAAACTGTAGGAAAAGACTCTCCCTAACCCTCCCTGAAGGGAGGGAAAAAGCTCACCCTTGCACACGGCAGGAGGGAAGGCTCAACTAAGAAAGCCATCACAAGCGTATGGTAAACAAGCTCCCCGACTTTTCTCATTGGGAAAAGTCGGGGAGTTTTTCGTTGATATATTCCTTCTATATCGCGGATTTGCTCCTGCAATATAGTGATGTTCATCTTTCAATATCGAGGATAGTTCCTCAATATCATGGATCTTTCCTTCAACATCGTGGTGCAATGGCGCTAAACATATTTCTCGCCCTTCTTCAGTGCCACCTCATTGACATACTTGCGGATGAGGGCAGAAGAGTCTTCTTTCTTGCAGATGAGCAGCACATTGTCCTTTTCTGCCACGATGAAACCGTCGAGACCACTGATCACACCCAAGCGGTCTTTCGGCAACTTGATGATGTTGTTGTGACTGTTTTCAATCATCACGTCGGAGCCCACCACCACGTTGTCGTCGCTGGACTTCTGCTGTGACTCATACATACTATGCCATGTGCCCAAGTCGGCCCAGCCAAAGCTGCAGCGCATCACGTGCACGTGCTCGGTCTTCTCCAGTATGGCCGACTCGATGCTCAGGTTGGGATAAGAGGGGAAATGCTCCAGCATGAAGCTTTCCTCCTGCTCGGGAGAGGCATAGAAGTTGATGTTGTCGAGTTGTCTGAGCACCACGGGCAACTGCTTGGTCAGTTCTTCCCACGCTGTTTTCACGTTGACGAAAAACACACCCGTGTTCCAATAAAACTCACCGCTGTCCATAAACACCTGAGCAAACTGCCGCTCGGGCTTCTCGGTAAACGACTTCACGGTGTAGAAGCCTTCCTCCACAGGATCGCCCAACTGGATATAGCCATAGCCGGGTTCCGGCCGTGTCGGCTTCACGCCCATGACCAGAAAGCCCTCGTGCGCCGAGACAAAGGCAAAGCCGTCGTGAACATTGCGCTCGAAAGCAGCCTCGTCCATCACTGCCTGATCAGACGGCACCGTGACGATATTGGCTTCGGCATCCTCGCGCGCAATGCGATAAGCGGCCCAAGCCAAGCTCGGTGCGGTATTGCGCTGCACGGGTTCTGCAAGGATATGGTCGCGCGCCACCTCTGGCAACTGCTTGCGCACGAGATCGACATAGTCGATGTTTGTACTGACAAAGATATGTCCGGGAGCCACCAGCTTGGCCATGCGGTCATAGGTCTGCTGCAACTGTGTGCGTCCGGTACCAAAAAAGTCAATGAACTGTTTGGGATAAGACTCTCGGCTGTAAGGCCATAAACGCTGTCCCTTACCGCCCGCCAATATCAAACAGTAGTCGTTGTCACTTCTTGTCGTCATGTTTCTTAGGGTATGAGATTTAAATGCTTGTACGAAATTACGATTAATCTTCGAGACCGCAAAACATTTTACACTCTTTTTGTGTATTTTAATCATCGTGTCCATTGTGCACGCTCACATCCACGCTCCTCCTTTTCTTTTTTCTCTTTTCTCTGCTTTCAAGCGACGAGCCCCGTCATTTATCGCTATCACAGAACTTTTCGCGGTTTTTACTTTCCTATCTTTATAGTTTTTACTACCTTTGCACTGTATTTCATCGATGATATGAACAAGAAACAGATACTTCTGATCAACGACATGGCAGGCTACGGCAAGGTAGCCACAGCAGCCATGCTTCCCATCCTTTCTTATATGGGACTCCCCACCTATAATCTGCCTACCGCTTTGGTAAGCAACACGCTGGACTATGGTAAGTTCAACATTCTCGATACCACCGACTATATCCAAGGTGTCTTCCCCGTCTGGAAGGAGCTGGGATTCAGCTTTGACGCCATCGCCACAGGCTTCATCGCTTCTGAGCGTCAGGCCGAGATCGTCTCGGCATACTGCAAGCAAGAGGCTGCCCACGGCACGACGATATTCGTAGATCCCATCATGGGCGACGAAGGAAAACTATACAATGGCGTGACACCGGCCACTATCCAGAGCATGTTGGAGATGATTGCTGTGGCTGACCTGATCTTCCCCAACCATACCGAGGCCTGCTATCTTACGGGCAGCGAGTATCATGCCGAGGGTGTCAGCAAGCAAGAGGCCCATGCGCTGCTCGACAAGCTGCACGCCACAGGTGCCAAATCGGTGCTCATCACCTCCATTCCCGTAGAGGGACAGCACTGTGTGGCTGGATACAACGACCTGCGGGGAGAATATTTCCTGCTGCCTTACACCGAGATACCGGTGCACTTCCCTGGCACGGGCGACATCTTCTCGGCTGTGCTCATCGGCAACCTGCTCAACGGCAAAGCGCTGCGCCTTGCCACACGCATCGCCATGGACGCTGTATACCGTCTCATCGATCTCAACAAGAACAATGCCGACAAGAACCGCGGCATACCCTTGGAGAACTACCTCAACGTACTCGATGAGTAGTTCCCGTTGTTGTGAAATGCAAGAAGACTTCAAGTACTCAATGTTGTAAATAACATGGACTGGTTTACTTCCCTCTTTACTGTTCATTCTTCGATACAGACCGTTGTCATCATCTCTGTGATCATCGCTGTGGGCCTGGCTTTGGGCAAGATACGCGTCATGGGCATCTCGCTGGGCATTGCCTTCGTGTTTTTCGCAGGTATCGTAGCCGGCAACATCGGCATGTCGATCGACGGGGTGACGCTCGACTACGCCGAGACCTTCGGTCTGTCGATGTTTGTCTATTGCTTAGGACTGCACGTGGGTCCTAACTTCTTTGGCTCGCTGCGCCATGAGGGCATGATGCTCAACGTGTGGAGTCTGGCCGTCATTGCTCTGGGTACCGTCTTTGCCTTGGTGCTCTCACCGCTGACAGGCATCAGCATACCTGTGATGACGGGTCTGCTCTGTGGTGCCACGACCAACACGCCTGCCCTCGGTGCCGCCACGCAGGCACTGGCTCATGCCGGACTTCCGAGCAGCAACACGGCACTGGCCACTGCCGTGACCTATCCCCTGGGTGTCGTCGGCGTGATCATCGCCATGGTGCTCATCCGCAAGTTCTTTGTCAAACCGACTGATCTCGAAGTAAAGAAGCTCAGCGACGACAACCACACCTATATCGCACAGTTCACAGCCATCAATCCGGCCATCATCGGTCGCACGATCCAGCAGATTGCGCAGATGACCCACGTGAAGTTTATTATCTCACGCATCTGGCGCGGCAAACAGGTCATCGTGCCGGTAGCAACGACCGAACTACACGTCAACGACAAACTGCTTGTCGTCACCAACAAAGAGGACGAGCAGGCCATGACGCTGCTCTTCGGAAAGAAGGAAAACGATCTGGACTGGAACAAAGAAGACATCGACTGGAACGCCATCGACGCCAACGTAGAGAGCCGCGTATGCGTCATCACACGTCCCTCGCTCAACGGCAAGCATCTCGGCGCACTGCACATGCGGCAGGCTTATGGTGTCAACGTCAGCCGCGTGATTCGTGGCGACATCAAGTTGCTGGCCAGCGACGACCTGCGACTGGAATACGGCGACCGCATCACTATCGTGGGCAAGCACGAGAACCTCGACAATGCTGAGCATTTCTTTGGCAACTCGGTCAAGACTTTGGAGGAGCCAAACATCGGCAGCATCTTCCTCGGCATCGTGCTCGGTCTGATCCTCGGCTCCATACCTTTGAGTCTGCCGGGCATGGAGTCTCCGATCCGCCTGGGCATTGCCGGCGGTCCGATCATCATGGGCATCATCGTCGGAGCCCTTGGTCCCCGTCTCCACCTTATCTCCTATACGACACGCTCCGCCAGTCTCATGCTCCGCAAATTGGGACTGAGCATCTATCTGGCTTGCTTAGGACTGGATGCTGGCAAGGACTTCCTCTCGACAGTCATCAAGCCAGAGGGCCTCGCCTGGGTGGGCATTGGCTTCCTCATCACACTCGTGCCCATCCTCATCATCGGCGTCATCGCTCTCAAAGCCCATCGCTACGACTTTGGAACCATCTGCGGCATTCTCTGTGGCAGCATGGCCAACCCCATGGCACTGGGCTACGCCAACGATACGCTCAAGGGCGACACGGCAAGCATTTCCTACGCTTCGGTCTATCCCCTGGGCATGTTCATCCGAGTCGTCATTGCCCAGATGATCATCATGTTCTTTGTATAGGACCTTCACCAGCGTGCCGGACGGGTGTCCGGCATGTAGAATATTACGGACAAAAACACTTCATCGTGAACTTGCAATCTAGAGAAGACGAAAACGTAAAAATGGCTTCTTTTTCTCAGAATGGGAGCTTGAAATGATGAAAACAGCCTTTTGGTAGTGTAAAAAAGGCGAGATGACCCGCACAAAAAGCTGAGATGACATGAAGAGAAAGGCACTTTGATGAAAAATTCTCTAGAGAATTTTTCATCAAAGTGCCTTTCTGATTTTAATAGATTTTAGCATTTCTACGTAACGAGTTGCGTTACAGTACTTTATAAAAAGCCGCGAAAATTCGCAAAAATCGGCGCGAAGTACCTTTTGTTTCAAAAGATCGCCTTCACGGGCTCGGAAAATTGTCAGTTTCGCGGACAAAAGATGATACTAACAATAGGGCGACATGAAAGGGTGACAACGGCAAGCTATGACATCCTTAAAAGGTTAATATATGTTAGAAAACAATTATTTTCCCTTGGAAATTTGTTACTTTGGAAAACAAACACTACCTTTGCACTGTTTTCCAACGGAAAGTAAATATATGAGTAAAAGTTCAACCATGCTGTCGCTCTTACTTTTGCTTCCGATGACCCTCAGCACTTCGTGCACAGGCAAGACCTCACAGCCTGGCGGTCAGAAGAGCAGCCACGCCAACGCGCAAGAGCAAACAGCAACAAAGAAAAAGGAGAAAAAGAATATGGAAGTAAAGGAGTTAACAACACAGGAATTCAAGGAGAAGGTGATGAACTACGACGAGCATCCCAAGGAGTGGGTGTTTGAAGGTGACAAACCGGTGATCATCGACTTCTATGCCACTTGGTGCGGTCCTTGTAAGGCCACAGCACCGATCGTAGCAGACATCGCCAAGACATACGCCGGAAAGATCGATGTATATAAGGTGGACGTGGATCAGCAGCAGGAGCTTGCCGCCACATTTGGTATCCGCTCCATCCCTACGATCTTCTTCATCCCCAAGAAGGGTGATCCACAGGTGCAGGTAGGCACCATGAACCGTGCGCAGTTCGACGAGGCCATCAAGGAGATCCTCCTCCCCGAGTAATTGTGCTCACGAAATGGAAACAGAATGTATCTGTAGACTTAGGAAGATCTATAAAGCCATCGCGGCTTTTGAGGCACAGGTGGAGGCATCATTGGGCGTGAACATCAACGCGATGATGCTCCTCTGCCTGCTCTCGGAAAAAGAGAATCTCTCGGCCGGAGAGATTGCCGACGAGATGGGGCTCACCCGCTCCAACGCCTCGAAGGTCATCGCCTCGCTGGAGAAAGGTGGCAGCATCCGTCGCCACATCTGCAAGGAGGACGGCCGCAGTATGCGCTTCCACCTCACCAAGCAAGGTCAGGAACTGCTTGAGCACGTCCATTGCGACAGCCTGCAACTGCCGGAAGAACTCAGGAAGGTGGTAGAGTAGAAATGAATAGAAAATAAAAAAAGGCTCACTCGGGCAACAAACATCAACGTCTGTTAGCTCGAGTGAGCCTTTTTTATATAGTATCAGAGAGAAGTGCTTAGCACCCGCCTTTGTGCGTCATGATGTTGAGCACCATGTCGTCGGTGGAGCACATGGCTTCCTTGCCGATGCTGGTGAGGTTGTGGATGCTCTTGTCCACGTCCTCGTCGATAATGCCCTCGGCGGCGGTAACGTGCTCACCCTCCATGCTCAGCAGAGCAGAGAGCAGGGCCGAGGACACGCCGGAGCAGATCTTGATCGAGCAGCTCGGCTTCGCGCCGTCGCAGATCATACCCGTGAGGTTGGCGATCATGTTCTTCACGGCATGGCAGACACGCGTGAAGTCACCACCCATCAAGTAGACAATGCCACAGCTCGAACCGATGCTTGCCACCACACAACCGCAGAGCGCACTGAGCTTACCAAGACTCTGCTTGATGTAGATGGCCGTGAGATGCGAGAGCGTCAGCGCACGGATGAGTTCCTCCTCGGTATTTTCGTTCTCCTCGGCATACACGGCGACGGGATTGGTAGCGCAGATGCCTTGGTTGCCCGAACCGGAGTTGGACATCACGGGAATCATGGCGCCACCCATACGGGCGTCGCAGGCCAGAGCCGTCTCGGAGATGATGTGCGAGAAGATCGTCTTGCCGAAGATGCCATGACTCAAAGGCCGGTCGATCGTCTTACCCAGGCAGTGACCGTAGTTGCCTTTTTTGCTCTCCTCGGCCGCACGGATGTTATAGTCGCGCGTTTGAAGGATGAAACGGATATCGTCGAGCGGTGCCGTGGTGGCAAAGTCCCACACCATCCGCAAGGTCAGCTGCACATCATCCTCATCGGCACTGCCGCCAAGACAAGCCCGCTTGTCCAGGAGCACCTTGCCGCAGGCTTCCTCATAGACAAAATTGGTGTGGCCACCGGCAATGATCGCCGTAGCCTTGTCGCCGTCAGCCTCGCAGGTCACCTCGATATAGAGTTTCTCCGTGATGTTCTCTTTGAGTTTGATGTCGATATGATCGCCCTCGATATATTTCTTTCCCTCTTCCAGAATGTCCGGCGTCAAGTCGCGCAGCACCTCCAACTGATATTTGCTCTTGCCGCAGAGCGCACCGAGTGCAATGGCAATGGGCAGTCCGATCATGCCCGTACCGGGAATACCTACCCCCATCGCGTTTTTCAGCATGTTGGCACTCAGTAGCACAGAGATATGAGACGGACGCTTGCCAAGATCCTCCGTGGCTCTTGCGGTACAGAGGGCCACGGCCATTGGCTCTGTACAGCCAATGGCGGGGACAACCTCTTTTTTTATGAGAGAGATAATGGAATGATTGAGTTCGTTGTTGTTATTCATAGTAGACAGGGATCAATTTGCTGAAGAAAACTGTAGCCCCGAAGGGCCACAGGTTTATTTTCCGGCTTTGTAGTTGTCAAGACCCTTCTGCAGGAAGTCGAGATAGGCGGGCACATCCTCTTTATAGCTGAACGAGCCACTGAGCGGATTGCCCTCGTTGTCGACCGTGACATAGAAAGGCTGGGCGTTAGCACCGAACTTATGGCTTTGGAGATAGCTCCACTTGTCGCCGACGGTGCGCAGCGTACGATGCTGTCCGTTGTCGTTGACCTCGATAGGCTTTGGCAATGGCGTCTTGTCGTCGACATAGAGCGAGATGAGGACATAGTCTTTCTCGAGCTTGTCAGCTACTTGGGGATCAGTCCAGACCGAGGCCTCCATCTTACGGCAGTTGACGCAGCCATAGCCCGTGAAGTCGAGCATCACTGGCTTGCCCAAGGCTTTGGCAGCCGCCATACCTTCCTCGTAGTTCTTGTATTTTGCCTCAACGGTCTTCGTGTTAAGGTTGAAGTCCTGTGTGTTCATTGGTGGAGCGAAAGCCGAGACCGCCTTGCAAGGAGCACCCCACAAGCCCGGCAGCATGTAGATGGCAAAGGCGATGGAGCACAAGCCAAGCATCACGGCAGGGACAGGCATGGGGCGATTGAGCTCGCCACCGATCTCGTCGCTGCGAAATTTCAGCCAGCCAACCAGATAGCAGCCCAAAGCCAGGAAGATGACTATCCAGAGTGAGAGGAACACCTCGCGGTCGAGGATGTGCCAGCCATAGGCCAGGTCAGCCACACTGAGGAACTTCAGAGAGAAGGCAAGCTCCACGAAGCCCAGCACCACCTTGATCTGATTCATCCAAGAACCGCTCTTCGGACTCTTCTTCATCAGTGTCGGGAACATGGCAAAGAGCGAGAACGGGATGGCCAATGCCAAGGCGAAGCCAAACATACCCACGGCAGGACCGATCCAGTTGCCCGATGTCACCGTCTCTACCAGCAACAGGCCGATGATCGGCGCCGTGCAGGAGAAGCTGACGAGCACAAGGGTGAACGCCATGAGGAAGATAGAGAGCAGTCCCGTCGTCTTGCTGGCCTTGGAGTCAACGCTGTTGGCCCAGCTGTCCGGCAGCTTGATTTCGAACCAGCCAAAGAAGCTCACGGCAAAGACGACCAGCAAGAGGAACAGGAAGATATTGAACACGGCATTGGTCGAAAGCGCGTTGAGCGTGTTGGGACCGAAAATTGCCGTCACGCCAATACCGAGGGCAAGATAGATGACCACAATGGAGATGCCGTAAGTGACGGCATCACGGATACCTTTCTTCTTGTCGTCTTTAGAGCGTTTCAGGAAGAAGCTGACCGTCATCGGGATGATTGGCCAGATGCAGGGCATGACGAGGGCGAGCAGTCCGCCCACGAGTCCCATGAGGAATATATATAATAAGGAGTGGTTGGCAATGTCGCCGGTACCGCCAAACTGCTGGAGCTGCTTGATCACCGGACGCCAAAGCATGTCCTTGTCGGCGCTGGAGAGTGAGGCACTAGCAGCGGCTGCAGCCTGAGCAGCAGAGTCAGCTTGCAGTTTAGCAAGCGAGTCAGCTTTGAGCTGTTCCAATGCTGCGGCAGCCTCGGGATCGCCTTCCTGAGCCTTGAGCATCAGCGCCTGCTCCTGAGCCGACATAGGAGCACCGGGCTGAGCACCCGTTGCTGTGGCAGATGCAGCGGCAGTCTTTGCGGCAGCAGCGTCGACAGCAGGACTCTTGCCCGACTGTTTGATGTTTACATCAGAGGGCGGCAGGCAGTTCTGGTCGTTGCAGGCACCATAAGTCAGGTAAGCGTCGATGGAGTAAGTGGGCTTTGTGAACTTGATCTTCTGCACGAACTGTACGCTATTCTCGAAATAACGCAGCTTCATGTCGAAGAGTTTGTCGAAAGAGGAAATCTCGTGCCCCACAGCCTTCAACTTGCCGACGAGCTGCACGCCGTCGAGTTTGTTGACATTAAAGGTGGCGGAGATAGGACCGTCAGCACCGAGTCCAGTGGAATAGACGTGCCATCCGCTCTCGATTCTTCCGGAGAACACAATCTCAGCCTCGGCCGATCCGTTCGTTTTCAACTGCGAAGAGAACTTCACGGGGTTGAGCATTTGTGCGTTGGCCAGCAGGGTAAAGACCAGCAGCAAGGCCAGTGTCATTGCTTTTTTCATTTGTAGCTTCCTAATACGATGGATGTTTTCTTAATATTCTATCTTTAATACGCTTTCTCTGGCAATATGGCTACCGATCATCAGATTTATTGAGGGTTTTTAACGAATCAGTCAACGATTTCCACCGAAGCGGTTAATATTCGACTTTATCTTTGCTATTCTGCCACATCTCAAACGCCTTGATCGCCTCTTGCGGCAACAGACGCTCCATGGCTTTTTGGCGATCTTCCGGACGAAGGGCGATCTCGTGATAGATGAAGTCGTCGTCGAAACCAATAGCGGCAGCGTCCTGGCGAGTGTTGGCATAATAGATCTTGTCGAGATGGGCCCAGTAGATGGCGCCGAAGCACATCGGACAAGGCTCGCACGAACAATAGATCTCACAACCCTGGAGATCAAAGGTCTGCAGCTTGCCACACGCGACGCGGATGGCGTTGACCTCGGCGTGGGCCGTCGGATCATGGTCTTTGGTCACACTGTTGCTGGCCTCGGCGATGATCTCTCCATCACGCGCGATGACAGCGCCAAAGGGGCCGCCGCCGTGTCGTATGCTGTCTATGCTCAGCGCTATGGCTTCATGCATCAATTCTTCTTTAGTCATGGTAATGTATAATGTATAATGTATAAAGAATAATGTATAGTGTATAATGTATAAAGAATAATGTATAAATAAATGTCTGCTCTTTCCTTTTCTGCTTCATGCCCTTACCTTCATTTATCCCTTTTCTCTTTGGGGGAAGCAAGGGTAAGGCTCATTGAGGCTGTGTCAAAAGTCCATTTTGAGCCATCTTCGAATTTAACACATTAAAGCCCGAACTTTCACAAGCTCGGGCTTTGTTATGTCCCAAAAAATTTG
>ONHQ01000069.1 GCA_900317685.1 uncultured Prevotella sp. | reverse complement strand
TTAAAGGGGTCAATGAGATATCCTTCTTCATGTACCGTCTCACGCAAGTTTTGGGTTAGTGATTGTCAGGGCTCGTCCACAGAAAAATCCTGTGCCCCAAAAGAATCCTATTCCATCGTATAATGGGGGAGAAAGGAGATGGACAGTAGACAATATGAATACTTTTTCTTGAACAACTTTTTCTTGTTCACATGGGGGGATTCCGTTTTCCTTGCGTCATAGCAACAGAAAACAACAATTGAGAGGATATGAATGCAAAGCACAGCAAGGGCTTGGCCCATGCACTTTTTCTACTTTTGAGTATGTTATGCTCCACGGTGAGAGCTACCACGAAGGACTCCACCTACGTCATGCCGCCACGCAGCCTCTACGGCGAGTTAGGCGGACCGGGATGGGGCCTTAGCGCCAACTGGGACGCACGTTTCAAGACTGCCTCGCCCTTTGGCTACCGTATCGGACTGTCGTGGGCAGGGCGATGGGACAACACAATGGACATCCACACCCACACGATGTATTACGGTCTGACCACAGGCGTGAACTACCTCATAGGGAAGCGCAAGTCGAAGTTGGAGCTGGGAGCGGGCAACCACCTGCGCCTCATCAGCAGCAAGCTCGCCTACGCGTCGTACATCGACCTCACCGGCGACATCAACATCCAGACGAAGAACAAGACGCTGGTGCGCGACTTCCTCTATATGAATGTTGGCTACCGCTACACCAGTACACATGGCTTCCAGTTCCGCTGCGGCCTCACGCCAATGGTGAACATCACCAACGGCTGGACGGACTCCAACGACAGCTATAGCAAGGGGGCGCTGTTCCTTGCTCCTTACGTGAGCTTCGGAAAAGCGTTCTAAAAGCAAGACCCTCCCGCCCCCCTAAGAGGGGGGAGACAAGACACCACTAAGACTAGTAAAAGTAAGTATGAAAAGTAAGTTAAGGATCATCGCTCTATTTGTCTTCAGCCTGACCGCATGCAGCAAAAACGATGGCGACTGGGATGGCATTAAATGGTCAGACAGTCAAGTGACGTTCAGCGCACAAGGTGGGACCAGAAAAGTCCACGCAAAAAACTACTCTTCAGTATGGATCAACGGCATGAGTGAAGAAGGCAGCCAGTCCTATATACATGCCCAAACCGACACGCTCGGCTACGATACCTATTGTGAAGGTCACTGGGCGGAAGCAGGCGCAAAAGGCAACGTTATTACCGTGACTGTCGCACCCAACAATACAACAGCGACGCGCACGATGATCATCGACGGAGAAAGCGGCGATGCCTTCGGACAAATAAAAATCACACAGCTGCCCAACAACAAATAGTCAGAAGAATAAAAACAGTAAACTATATATATTGTAACGTGAAAACCGCAAGAATGATCATTGCGGCGACCATCCTCCTCATCTTGTTGCCGATGGCCGTCTGTGGCAAAGACCACACGACGACCATCCGGCAGCAGATGGAATGGTTGCACCGTACTCAGAAAGTCAACTTCACCTACGACGCTTCACTACCCGTAGGCAACACCTATCAGGGACCGTCGCTCAAGGGCATGACGCTCACCAAAGCCTTGAGCACGCTCTTCAAGGACAGTGGCATCAGCTACTCGGTCAATGGAAAGTATATCATACTGAAAGCAGCAAGACAAGAAAAGGCCGTGCCACACAGCCTACCACAACCGCGCAAAGCCACACCGGCACCATCACGACGGCACACCCTCAGCGGATATGTGCGCGACACCAGTGGCGAGACACTCATCAACGCCACCGTATGGGACGAGACCACCGGCACGGGAACCACCACCAACGCCTATGGTTTCTACTCACTCACCCTACCCGAGGGCGAGCACCACATCAAATATAGTTACCTTGGCTTCGCCGACAAGCACGTCAAGGACAGACTGGAAAAAGACCTCCGACAGGACATTGCACTCACTGAGGACAACCGGCTGCCGGAGGTCGTCGTGGAGGGCAATCTCAACTCACCGCTGCTCAACACACAGACCGGCAAGCGCTCATTCTCGCAGGCCGACATCAAGACGGGCTACGCCCTGCTGTCCTCACCCGACGTGGTGAAGACGCTCCAACGCACCAGCGGTGTTGCTGAGGGCGTGGAACTCGTCAGCGGACTGTATGTCCACGGAGGCAACAACGACGAGAACCTCTTCCTGCTCGACGGCACACCGCTCTACCAGATCAACCACACGCTCGGACTCTTCTCTTCGTTCAACGCCGACATCGTGAAGAACGTCGACTTCTACAAGAGTGGCTTCCCGGCCCGCTACGGCGGACGCCTCTCCAGCGTCGTTGACGTGCGCACCACCGACGGCGACATGCGCGAGTACCACGGCTCGGTACGTCTCGGACTGCTCGACGGCGGATTGCAGTTCGAGGGACCGATACAGAAGGGCAAGACCAGTTTCAACATTGCCCTGCGACGCTCATGGCTCGACTTGATCACGCGTCCCGTGTTCTCCTATATCAACCACCATGCCGGCGAGGACGACGACAAGATCAACCTCGAATATTTCTTCCACGATTTCAATGCCAAGGTGACGCATCTCTTCAGCGACCGCTCGCGACTGTCGTTGAGCACCTATTGGGGGCAGGACAGACTGTCGACACGCGACGAGTATGACTACACTTACGGCGGCACAAGCTACTACACCAATGACGGCAGACGCGTAGACACGGGCAATCATGACACCGAAAAGGATTTGACCAAAAACCATTTCAATTGGGGCAACTTCAATGCTGCCTTGGACTGGACCTATATCCTCTCACCAAAGTTCTTCGCCAACATCACGGGCGTGTACACCTACAGTCTGTCTAAGCTGCGGTCTTTAGAGGATGACCGTGTCACGGACACTAACGGCAACGAGTCTTCGCGGCAGTTCACCGAGCACGGCTACCACTCCACCATCAACGACGTGGGCTACCGCATGGCCTTCGACTACCGCCCCACCCCGCGCCACCACATCCGCTTCGGCCATGACTTCTCCCTGCACCACTTCCGCCCGCAGAGCAACGACCAAGTCTCCCTTACCCTCGATGCTGATGGCAGTGACACCCTGATGGTCAAGTCGAAGAGCCACCTCGCTGCTACGGAATGGAACGTCTATGCCGAGGACGAGATGACGATCAACAACCACTGGAGCCTGGACTACGGCATGAACACGGCTCTGTTCAACGTCCAGGGCAAGTCGTTCCTCTCCTTCGACCCGCGCGCCGCTGTGAAATACAGCATCAACCCGCATCTGTCGCTGAAGGCAAGCTACACCACGATGACACAGTTCGTACACAAAATATCTAACGCCTACATCGACCTGCCGAGCGACTACTGGGTGCCCACAACAGCCCGCCTTCACCCTATGCACAGTCACCAATGGGCCGCCGGCATCTATCTACAGCCCAACCGCCACTGGCTGTTCTCCATGGAGGGTTACTACAAGTGGTCGTCACACCTGCTGCAATACACCAACTGGCAGGGACTGGAGCCGCCCGCCAACAACTGGGATACGAAGGTGATGGAAGGCCACGGACGCTTCTATGGACTGGAGTTCGACGCGCACTACGCCACGCACCGCCTGCAACTCGACGCCTCCTATACGCTGTCGTGGAACAAGCGTAAGTTTGAGGATTATTATCCCGAGTGGTATTACGACAAGTTTGACAACCGCCATAAGTTCAACGCCTCGGTACGCTACCACTTCGGCAAGGGCACCAGCCTCTACGCTGCATGGCTCTATCACAGCGGCAACCGTCTCACTCTGCCCACACAGTATGTCAACTATCCCGACCTCGGCAATGGCGGCGAGAATGACTTCCTCTTCGACCGCCCCAACAACGTCAGCGCGCCGGCCTACCACCGTCTCGACATCGGCGTGGACATCCACCACCGCACCAAGCACGGACATGAGCGCATCTGGAACTGGAGCATCTACAACGCCTACTGCCATCTCAACACCATGTGGGTCGATGTCAACTACAACGACTACACCAGCTCGTTCAAGGCAAAGGCGAAAGGCTACATCCCCATCATCCCATCATTCAGTTACACTTATAAGTTTTAATGCCATGCGACAGCAATACTCCTTATTTATATATATACTCCTCGCCGTCCTCTCGCTGACAGCCTGCAAAGACGACTTCGGCATCGACAAGGTGAAGAGCACACCAAAGCTCATCCTCTACTGCATGCCCACCGTAGGCGACACCACTGTCATAAAGCTCACGCGCAGCCTGCCCGTCAACACCCAAGGCGACATCACGCCCGTCAACGATGCACATATCAACTATTCGGTCAACGGGAAGACGGCGGAAATCATCAACTTGGGCGACGGAACCTACAAAGCAGTGGCACATCAGACTGCCGGAGACCGCATCACGCTCACGGCCGAGGCAGAAGGCTTGCCTGCGGTTTCAGCCTCAACGACCATCCTCGATGCCGTCGTTATCGACGATGTCAAGATCAAAAAGGTTCATCTCTATTCCAACTACGAGGAGATGGCTGAAGACTTCTACCAGCTCTCAGCCTCCTTCACCGACCCGGGCAACACCAAGGACTACTATGCCGTACAGGTAGTGGACGGAACAATCACCCACAAAGGAGAGATCTATACGCAAAACAGTAGCCAATACAGAGCACCATCAGACATCGCTGACGAGATGGACACCGTGGAATCAGTGAGACAGATCTATCTCGACAGCGAGCCACTGATTAACCGACTGGGAAATATCGACTATGATTTTGGCTATGACGACGACGACTACGACCATTTCTATCTCTTCACCGACGACGACATCAATGGCAAGACCTACACGCTGCACTTGAACGTGTGGTATGAACCTGGCCAAGAAACGGTCAAGTTGCCGGATGGTAGTATGAGCTCACAGCTGGTCAGCCCTTACTATCGTGTCATCCTCTACCACATCACTCCCGAGTTCTACCATTTCATTCACTCCATCGGCAGTATCGACAACAACGATCTCGCCAAAGCAGGACTGTCAAACATTGCCCCCACCTTCGGCAATGTCAAGGGTGGCATAGGCATGATGGCAGGATACCAAAAGACGAAGACCAAGTGGACAAGACATGCGGAGATTATACAAGTTTGGAAATAACGACAGACTCTTTCTCCCAGCCTCACGGCTGCTCTAAGTCATCATTCAACACTCATACATTGCGTTCATTCATCATTCAACACTCATCACTCAACATTGCATATGCGGTACGTACTTCATTATTATAAGGAGGGCAAGCTCGACACACAGAGAGCCCTCGACAAGATTCAGGCTCGGGTGGGCACGCCACGCCACACTGCCCGCCACTATATCCTGCGCTGGGCTGCCGCGGCCGCCTCTGTACTCGTGGTGATAGGCATCGGCACTTATCTCTATCAGCGTCCGACGACGACAACGCTCACCGCCGACGCCACACAACAGGTCTACCGCCTACCCGACGGCACGATGGTGACGCTGGCTCCCCACGCCACACTGTCCTACACAAGCGACTGCCGTGAGGTGGAGATGACAGGCAAGGCCTACTTCGCCATCCGTCACGATGCCCGGCATCCCTTCACCATCACTGACAACGACTACATCATCCGCGACATCGGCACGCATCTGCAAGTGGAAGAGTCGGAAGCCGGCACACGCCTGACTGTTCTCGAAGGAGCGGCCAGCTTCGGCTCCACACGCTCCGGCAACACAGCTATTGCGTTGCGGGCAGGCATGTCCGCAACGCTGTCACAAGGAGACAATGCGCCACGTCTGGACAAGAAGACCGACGTGAACCAGGCGGCATGGGCTACTCATGAGTTCCACTTCACCGATGCGCCCCTCGCCGACGTGCTCCACACGCTCAGCACCTACTACCACGTGCGGCTCACCGCCAGCGACACCGGCAAGCGCCTCACCGCCGACTTCGACACCAAAAGCCTCAACAGCATCATTCAGGTCATCGAGCAGACGCTGGACGTGAATATAGAGAAGGAGGAAAACAGATAGAGGCAGCAATAAGACAATTATTGCGTGCCAAATTTGGTACATATTAATTAATTTACTATCTTTGCCATCGTATTAAAATCATATTTACTATGGCTGTAGTTAATTTTACCTCCCGAGAATTCCGAAGTCAGCAGGCTCACGCCTTTGACTTAGCCGATCAAGGAGTACATGTCATCATCAGAAGAAATAAGAAACAAGCCTATATCTTAGTGCCTGTTAATGATGACGACATCACGATTACGCCTTCTCTCCAGGCGAGAATAGAGAAGGCTCGTGCTGAATACAAGGCTGGGGAATTCACCCGCCTCAAGACTCATGAAGAAATAGACAAATACTTCGAGAACTTATGAGCTATGTCATAGACATTGCCAAAGATGCAGACAAGATCATTAAGAAGTGGAAAAAGTCTAATCCACAACTTTTTAAAAAATATCAGAAGCTCTTCCACGAACTGGCGGACCATCCGCGAACAGGAACAGGACACCCAGAACCGCTTATAGGAAGGCAAGACATTACTTATTCTCGCCATATCACAGTTCACAACAGAATCATATACGAAATATACGACAACATTGTTACCGTATTGATTGTTGAGGTTGAAGGGCACTACAAAGATAAGTGATAATGACCTGTCAGCATTAAGCACCACCATGAGATACGTAGACGTGATATTGCCACTGCCCTTGGAGGGCACCTTCAGTTATGCCGTGGACGACAAGAAAGCCAACGGCATCGTGACCGGTATGCGCCTGCTCGTGCCCTGGGGCAAGAGCAAGACGGTGGCGGCACTCTGTGTACGCGTCCACGATGACAAGCCCGATCTCGACGACAGCAAGATCAAAGAAGTGCTCGACGTGCTCGATGCCTCACCCGTGATCCTGCCCACACAGTATCGTCTGTGGCAGTGGATTGCCCAGTACTATATGTGCACCATGGGAGAAGTGATGAACGCTGCCCTGCCCGCCGGACTGAAAGCCGAGACGGGCTACCGACCCAAGACAGAGCCCTGCGTGAGGCTGGCCGCCAAATACCGCAACGAACAGGCACTGCATATCGCCATCGAACTTTTAAGGCGTATGCCCAAACAGCAAAAGGTGTTTCTCACTTTCCTGCAACTCTCCCACTGGGACCTTTACTTCGAAAATCCTTGCGAGATCAAAGAACTGACGCGCGAGGAACTCATGAACGCCACGAGCTGCTCTACAACCATCGTGCACCAGCTCGTCGTACACGGTTTCCTCGAAGCCTACGACCGTGAGGTGGGACGGCTCAACCATGCCGGGCAGCCTCATCCCGAAAACATGAAGACGCTCAACGACGCCCAGGCCAAGGCCATGGACGACATAGAGGCACAGTGGAAAGAGAAAAACGTGGTGTTGCTCCATGGTGTGACCTCCAGCGGTAAGACCGAAATCTATATCCATCTCATTGAGAAAGCCATCGCCGAGGGCAAGCAAGTGCTCTATCTCTTGCCCGAGATAGCCCTCACCGTGCAGATGACCGAGCGACTGCAACGAGTCTTCGGCAGCGAGCTCGGCATATACCATAGTAAATACAGCGATGCCGAGCGCGTGGAAATCTGGCAAAAGCAACTCTCCGACAAGCCTTACAGTGTCATCCTCGGTGCCCGCAGCGCCGTGTTTCTGCCGTTTCAGCGACTCGGACTGGTCATCATTGACGAGGAGCACGAGACCAGCTACAAGCAGCAAGACCCCGCACCACGCTACCATGCACGCAGCGCAGCCATCGTCATGGCGCAGATGCTCGGTGCCAAGACACTGTTGGGCAGTGCCACGCCATGCATGGAGAGCTACTACAATGCCAAAACGGGAAAATATGGCTATGTGCCACTCATGCAGCGCTACCAAGGCATCGAGTTGCCCGACATCCATGTTGTCGACATCAAGGACCTGCGCCACCGCAAGATGATGAGC
Source organism: uncultured Prevotella sp. (assembly GCA_900317685.1). Lineage (GTDB taxonomy): Bacteria > Bacteroidota > Bacteroidia > Bacteroidales > Bacteroidaceae > Prevotella. The sequence goes on along the minus strand of ONHQ01000069.1, from coordinate 1,107 downwards.
GGTCCGTTCTCGCCCCAACTGCTCAGTGCCATACGCGAGGCGCTGAGCCAGGGCAAGCAAGCCATTCTCTTCCAAAACCGCCGTGGCTTTGCGCCGATGATCGAGTGTAAGGTCTGCGGCTGGGTGCCCCACTGCAAGAACTGCGATGTGAGCCTCACCTACCACAAGCGCCTCAACATGCTGACGTGTCATTACTGTGGCTACACCCAGCCGGTGCCGCTGGTCTGCCCCTGTTGCGGCAATCCTCATCTCAGTGGCCGCGGCTATGGTACGGAGAAGATTGAGGACCAGATCAAAGAAGTGTTTCCCGAAGCACGCGTGGCACGCATGGACCTCGACACCACGCGCACAAAAGGAGCCTATGAACGGATCATCCACGACTTCGGCGCAGGCAAGACCAATCTGCTCATCGGCACGCAGATGATCAGCAAAGGCCTCGACTTCGACCGCGTCGCCGTGGTAGGCATCCTCGATGCCGACTCGATGCTCAACTACCCCGACTTCCGCGCCTACGAGTATGCCTTTATGATGATGAGTCAGGTCAGCGGACGCGCAGGACGCAAGGGCAAGCGCGGCCTGGTCATCCTGCAGACCCGCAACCCACAGCTGCCCGTGGTGCAGCAAGTTGTGAGCAACGACTATCAGGCTTTCTACCACGACCTGCTGGCCGAGCGCCATCTCTTTCACTATCCCCCTTTCTATCACCTTATATATATATACCTCAAGCATAAGCAGGAGGGCATTGCCGAAGCTGCTTCTCAGCAATTAGGTGCGCAGCTGCGCCAACGATTCGGCGACCGTGTGCTCGGTCCTGACAAGCCGGGCGTGGCACGCATCCAAAGCCTCAGCATCCGCAAGATCGTGCTGAAGCTGGAGAACGGCATTGCCAGGGCACAAACGCAGCAAAGCCTTATAGCCCTCCGACAGCAGTTGCTGAACCAGAAAGGATATAAGGCTTTGCAAATCTATTTCGATGTAGACCCCATGTAAGAGCCTACCGAAAAGGATAGGTTCTTCCGCTTTTCTCGTTGGTAGGCACACAAGCTATTCTGTGTTGACAGTCTCGTCCTTCATGCCTAACAATAGTAATTTGAAGTATTCGTCATC
>ONHQ01000038.1 GCA_900317685.1 uncultured Prevotella sp. | reverse complement strand
ATTTGTGGTGAATACAAATATATAACGGAACTAGGCTTCTTTTTGTTTTGGGAAACTATTGAAAACATGCCTTACCAACGAGAAAAGCGGAAGAACCATTATTATTAGTGAGTCTTCTGCTGTCGGCCTTAGCGGCACAGAGTACTCCAATACCTGCTCCTGCTTATCAGGTACGACACCTGGGCTTGGCAGAAGGGCTGGACAATATGCGCGTGTTCTCTATTCTGCAGGACCGCAACGACGTGGTGTGGATCGCTACTAAGAATGGGGTCAATCGCTACAACGGCAGCGTGATGAAGGTCTATCAGCTCAGTGGTGACCGTGTCTACAGCAATGCCGCCGGACGTATCTTTTCGTTGCGCCAAGACGGTGACACGCTCTATGCCTACGACAACAAGGGTAATATATATAGGTATAGCTCGGCTTTAGACCGCTTTGAGCATGTGGTGAGCCTGAGCAAATGGTTTCGTGGCTATCTCAAGCTCAATGATCTGTATATCGACAGGCACCACAGGTTGTGGCTGGCTACGCGCAATGGTCTTTATTGCTATGACCATGGACGCATGTCGCCCGCCGGACCTACGCAAGAAGTCAACGTGATCACAGCTGACGACCACGGCCGCCTCTTCATCGCTACCGCCTCCTCAGTGCTTGTCCAGTTTGGGAAGAGATGGAAATCATTGGCAGGGCTGGAAGGCCTTGAGGCGCAGTCGCTCTATTTCGACGCAGCCTCCCGGTGGCTGTGGGTAGGCACACTGGTGCAGGGCATCCGCGTCTACAGTCTCCAAAATCATCGTGCCGTCGTGACTACTACGCAACCTCTGATACAGCACCCCGTAAGAGCCATCACACCATTGGGACATGAGACGATGCTTGCGGGTGTCGACGGAGAGGGCGTCTACGCTTTTGACCGTCGGAAATTACAGGGCAGACTGCTGTTCAATGTGTCGGACGATACGCGCAACGCACTGGGCGGTAACGGTATCTACGCCGTCGTCGTGGACCGCCAACACAACATTTGGGTGGGCAGCTACACGGGTGGCGTGGACTTGGCCATGCCACGTTGGCCGGGCTATCAGCTGCTTCGACATGAGTATAAGGACAGTAACTCACTGATCGACAATGGTGTGAACGCTGTCTGCGCGACTGCCGACGGCACGCTGTGGTTTGGTACCAACCTCGGACTGTCGGCTTATCATCCCGCTTCCGGACGCTGGACTCACAGTCTGCAAGGGCGTGTGGTGGTGGCTCTGTGCCCGTCGGGCAATGGTGGCGTGTGGGCTGGTACCTACGGCAACGGCGTCTTTGCCGTCAACGTGGCGGGGACAGCAACAGCCACCTATAGCCGGTCGTTAGGAAACCTGTCGGCAGAGTATATTACCAGTCTGGCTTGTGACCACCTTGGACATCTGTGGGTGGGGGCTATCGACGGTTCTCTGTCCTGCATTGTCAATGGCAAGGCTCACGATCTGCCCATACGGGAAGTGGAATGTCTGACGGCGATCGGCGGTAAGATGGCGGTGGGTACCACGGCAGGCTTCTGCATTGTCGATACACGCTCGTGGCTCTTCGAGCGCTACTTCACCCCCAGCGACTTCGGCGATAAGGACATCTGTTGCTTCATCAACGCCATCATTGCCGACGGCAACGGGGCTTTCTGGCTGGGAACCGACGGCGGCGGCATCTATCACTACGATACGCTTACCAAGAAATATTGGCAGATCTCCACACGCCAAGGCTTGCCCTCAAACTCCATAGCGGGTATTTGCCATGGTGCCCAAGGATTGCTGATGGTCAGTACAGACCGTGGACTCTGTACCTTCGACGGACGCACACGACGCGTGCGTCAGCTCAGCACCTATGAGGGACTCGATCAGGAATACAACCGCATGGCCTGCTGGCAACTGCCCGACGGCAGGCTGCTGTTTGGTGGCAACGATGGCGGTGTGCTGCTCTCACCAGCTGCCGTGCTGCCCTCTCACTATACTGCCCACCTCAGAGTAACCTCGATTCTGCCACTCGACACCAAGCAGGCAGAAGACAGCGTCGTGCGACGGCATATCTTCGACATGCTGTGCGAGGGACGCATCAGTCTGCCCTATGCGCAAAATTCCTTCACTGTCGACTTTGAATGCATCAACTATCGCTTTCAGCACGACATCCGCTACGAGTATTTCCTTGAGGGCTATGACAAGCAATGGATCGGGATGCAACGTCTGCAAAGCCTCAGATATACCAATGTCCCGTCGGGAAGCTATACTCTCCACATACGTGCGCTTAGTCGTACCGACGGCCGCGTCATCGACGCCAAGGATATTTCGCTTGTCATCCAGCGTCCTTGGTGGAACTCCTTCCTGGCTTGGACAGTCTATCTGCTCTTTGTGTTGGCGATCGTCTATCTGGTATGGCGCTGGTACCGCGACCGACTGGAGTCGAGATACTACAACGATAAGATCTCGTTCTTTGTCAACACGGCGCACGACATCCGCACGCCGCTCAGTCTCGTGCTGGCTCCTCTTGACGACATGGCCAAGGACAGATCGCTCAGCGCGCCGTCTGCCCGCTATCTCTCCATCGCGCGCCGTAATGGTGCAAAGCTGTTGAAGATGATCACGGGATTGCTCGATTTCCAGAAGATCGACCAGCAGAACAGCGAGCCAAACGTCAGGATGATGGCACTGAAACCACTGCTCGAACAGCAAGTCGCACGCTTCGCCTTGCTTGCCCAGGAAAAGAAGATCACGCTCGCGCTCGATGATTGTCCGGACGAAGCCTTGGTATGGCTCGACCCGATGATGGCAGACAAGCTCTTCGACAACCTCATCTCCAACGCCATCAAATACACGGGTGAGGGCGGCCATGTCCATCTCAAGGCATGGCAACAGTGTGGCGAGACCGTCATCAGCGTGGCCGATGACGGCATGGGCATTCCAGATTGCGATCAAAGACACATCTTCCGCAGCTTCTACCGAGCCTCCAATGGCATTAACTCCATGCAGATGGGCAGCGGACTGGGACTGATGCTATGCCGCAGGCTGGTGGAGATGCATCACGGTAAGCTGACTTTTACAAGCAAGGAACAGGTCGGTACTACCTTCTATGTGCATCTGCCTGCCGACGGCAACCGCTATTTCCCGGAGGCAGCAGAGCAAGATGAGCAGAGGGGTAAGGAAGATGTGGCAACGGGAACAGCCTTGTCGCTCGAAGATTCTGTGACAGATGCTCGTCCCGACTCAATCAATCAGAATGTACTGAAAGGCAATATTGCAGAAGACAAACAGGTGAAAGCAGGAGAAAGCCAGCCTCTGGACGAAGAAGGCGACGGTAACGACAAGGATACGATCCTCTTTGTGGACGACAACACCGAGCTGCTGCAATATTTGCGTATGTCTTTTTCCGGCAACTACCATATCATTACGAAGGAGAGTGCGGAAGCGGCTTTGGACTATCTGCGTGAGGGTACCTGCGACATCGTGGTCTCCGACGTGATGATGGGCGGAATGGATGGAAACGAACTTTGCCGACGGCTGAAAGAAAATGGTGATACGGCCTGGCTTCCGGTCATCCTGCTCACGGCTAAAGTTGGTAAGGACTTTATGATCGAAGGTCTGGACAAGGGCGCTGACGACTACATCGCCAAGCCTTTCGACACAGATATACTGGCAAAGAAGATCCGTAATGTCATAGACAACCGCCGTCGCCTGAGCAAGTACTACCTGCGTCGCGCCCTGCAACGGGTTCATGGCGGTGAAGAGTTGACGACATCAGCTTTGACAGAAAAGCCAGTGTCGGCTTCCGATGCTCTGCCAAGTGCCGTTCAGCAAAGCGATAGCAAAGAACAGCAGGCAGAGCCCAAGCCTGTGACACTCAACGCTGACGATCAGGCTTTTGTTGACAAGGCCACACAGACGGTGCTTGACCATTTGGACGAGGAGGACTTTGACGTGAACCATCTTTGTCGTGAGATGGCCATGAGCCGCACCTTGTTCTATGGTCGCTTGAAGACTCTCACCGGCAAAGCGCCACAGGAGTTCATGCGCCTCATCCGTCTGGAGCAGGCTGCCGCACTGCTGCGGAAGGGCGTTCCCGTCCTTGATGTGGCCACCCGTTGTGGATTTCCTAATTCGAAATACTTCAGTACGGTGTTTAAGAAACATTTCGGCACACCGCCAAGCAAATATAAGAGTCAGATCGAGGTTTGATGCAGATGAAGGCTCCCACCTATTTATATATAGCTGATGTTGAGTGATCGTAAAACGTATTTGGTACACATGTCCCGGCAACGTTGACGTGTCCCGCAACACTGCTATATATAATAAGGTGTAGAAGGCTTTTATCGGCGACTCGTAAATATGCAAAGTAGAGATAACATTTTTGGTTAAATCGTGTTCATGTTACAGAAAGATTTAGTAACTTTGCAAGCACTTAAGCGAATATTCAAAAAATAACGTTATCATTTTTTATGAACTTCATTTTATTCATCACCGTTTTGTTGACGGCTGTCACGTTGGTGCTTGGCGCTTATGTCATTGCCAAGCTCATCGGTCCCCGTTCCTACAATCCGGTCAAGGGTGAGCCCTTCGAGTGCGGTATCCCCACGCGCGGCAGCAGCTGGTTGCCATTGCATGCGGGCTACTACCTTTTTGCCATCCTTTTCCTGATGTTCGACATTGAGACTGTGTTGCTCTACCCCTGGGCCGTTGTCGTGAAGCAGTTCGGCTCACTGGCTTTGGTGAGCATCGGCTTCTTCCTGGTGGTTTTGGTTTTAGGCTTGGCTTATGCCTGGCGGAAAGGAGCATTGGAATGGAAATAAGAAAACCACACATCAAGAGCATTCCTTACGAGGAATTCAAGGACAACGAGACCTTGGAAAACATTGCTGCCGAGCTCAACGACGGTGGCGTGAACGTGGTGCTGGGAAGTCTCGATCAGATGATCAACTGGGGACGCAGCAACTCACTGTGGTCGCTGACCTTCGGTACATCGTGCTGCGGTATTGAGTTCATGGCTGTGGGCTGTGCCCGTTACGACTTTTCTCGCTTCGGCTTTGAGGTGACGCGTAACTCTGCCCGCCAGGCCGACTTGATCATGTGTGCCGGTACGATCACCAACAAGATGGCCCCGGTATTCAAGCGCTTGTATGATGAAATGGCCGAACCAAAGTATGTTGTCGCTGTCGGCGGCTGTACCATCAGTGGCGGTCCTTTCAAGAAGAGCTACAGTGTCGTGCGCGGTATCGACCAGATCGTGCCCGTAGATGTCTACATCCCTGGCTGCCCGCCGCGTCCGGAGGCTATCCTCTACGGTATGATGCAGTTGCAGCGCAAGGTGAAGATCGAGAAGTTCTTTGGCGGTGCCAACCACAAGATGACACGCGAGGAAAAAGCGGAGAGCATGGGCCTCGGTGGTCTGCATGGCATCAGCAACGAGAATCTCAGTGCTGCCAAGATTGGTGAGAAGACACCGATCATGGTCACTGCTTCTCCCAACAAGGAAGACCTTGAGTCCCTCGGACGTGAGCTCGACGCTCTCAAAGAGGAGGGAAAGGAATTTGAAGTGCACAAACAACCCGCTGCCGACACTCAGAAGGCTGCGGCAAGTGATAACAATCAACAATAAGGTAAGCGAACTGTCATGAAGTTAGAAAACAAAGAATTCGGTTTTGACAACTTTGCCGCTGAGATGGCAAAGCTGAAAAATGATAAGCATTTCGATTACCTGGTCACCATCATCGGTGAGGATTTCGGTCCCGAGGAAGGACTGGGATGTATCTACATCCTGGAGAATACCGACAGCCACGAGCGCGTCTCTGTCAAGCAGATTGCCAAGAAGGTGGGAGAGACGGACTATGTCATCCCCTCTGTGCTGAAGCTTTGGCACGATGCCGACCTGCTCGAGCGTGAGGTCTACGATTTCTTCGGTATCAAGTTCCTCGGTCATCCCGACATGCGCCGCCTGTTTATGCGCAGCGACTTCCAAGGCTGGCCACTTCGCAAGGACTTCGATATGAGTCCCGAGAAAAACCAGTTCCCCATGACCGATGAGCCTGAGAGCGACTGGACCTCAGAGTGGAACCTCAACGACTGCGGTGATCTCGTGGAGACCAAGCACCGCCTGCTCGACGACGACGACTTCGTCATCAACTTCGGTCCTAACCACCCGAGTACCCACGGCGTGCTTCGTCTGAGAACTGTCGTAGACGGCGAGACCATCAAGCACATCTATCCTCACCTCGGATATATCCACCGCGGTATGGAGAAGATGATGGAGAGCATGACCTATCCTCAGACGCTCGCACTCACTGACCGACTGAACTATCTCTGTGCCATGCACCATCGTCACGCCCTCGTCGGCGTCATCGAGGAAGCTATGGGCATTGAGCTCAGCGACCGCATCCGCTACATCCGCACCATCATGGACGAGTTGCAGCGTATCGACAACCACTTGCTCTTCCTCGGAACGTGCGCCCAGGACCTCAGTGCCCTGACGGCTTTCCTCTACTGTATGCGTGACCGTGAGCATGTGCTCAACGTCATGGAGGAGACGACGGGCGGACGACTCATCCAGAACTATTATAGAATAGGTGGTCTGCAGGCCGATATAGACCCGCACTTCGTGGAGAACACCAAGACACTCTGCAAATATCTCCGTCCTTTCGTACAGGAGTATCTCGACGTCTTCGGTGACAACGTCATCACCCACCAGCGTCTTGAAGGTGTCGGCTACATGAATCTTGAGGACTGTATCAACTACGGCGTCACCGGTCCTGCCGGACGTGCCGCCGGATGGAAGAACGATGTCCGCAAGAACCATCCTTACGATCTCTACGACAAAGTCAAGTTTGAGCAGATACTCGGTAAGAACTGCGACTCGATGGACCGCTACATGATCCACATCAACGAGATCTATCAGAGTCTGAACATCATCGAGCAGCTCATCGACAACATCCCTGAGGGTGACTTCTACATCAAGCAGAAGCCGATCATCAAGGTGCCCGAGGGCCAGTGGTGGTTCTCTGTAGAGGGCGGCGCCGGTGAGTTTGGTGTCTACCTCGACAGCCGTGGTGACAAGAGTCCTTATCGTGTGAAGATGCGCCCGATGGGCTTGACGCTCGCCGGTGCTTTCGACAAGATGCTGCGTGGCGAGAAGATCGCTGACCTCATTGCCACCGGTGCCTCTATCGACTTCGTAATCCCGGATCTGGACAGATAAAAGAAGGAGCAGACCCTTCCCGGCCCTCCCTAAAAGGGAGGGAGATGCAGCCTCCGAAAGGACGTGCGCGGCGATGGGAAGGAATGCGACGCTATCATCCATGAAGGATAATGATATAAGGCTATAAAAATAACGACTGCTCTACTCCTCCCTTTTAGGGAGGCGGGAGGGTCTCCAATTATTAAATATATGTTTGATTTCACAGTAGTAACACAGTGGTTTGACAATCTCCTCCGACAGACATGCGGGTTGGGGGACTTTTGGACAATCCTCATTGAATGTGTCGTGGTGGGTCTGATCGTGCTGACGCTCTATGCTCTCATCGCCATGTTCATGATATATTTCGAGCGTAAGGTCTGTGCGTTCTTCCAGTGCCGTCTCGGCCCTATGCGTGTGGGCCCCTGGGGTTCCGTACAGGTGGTGGCCGACGTGCTGAAGATGCTGATCAAGGAGATCTTCGGCGTGGACCGCTCAGACAAGCTCTTGTATGCGCTGGCACCGTTTCTGACCATCATCGCTTCAGTGGGCACCTTCTCGTTCCTGCCTTGGAACAAGGGCGCTGCCGTGCTCGACTTCAACGTCGGCGTGTTTATGGTCTCTGCCATCAGCAGCATCGGTATCCTCGGCATCATCCTTTCGGGATGGGGCTCCAACAACAAGTATTCTGTTATCTCTGCCATGCGTGGTGCCGTGCAGATGATTTCTTATGAGATGAGTCTCGGCTTGTGCATGGTCACGGCAGTGGTGCTTTGCGGCACTATGCAGCTCAGTGGCATCATCGAGGCGCAGACAGGTCCTTGGAAATGGCTGATCATTCAGGGTCACATTCCTGCTATCGTCGCTTTCATCGTGTTCCTGATCGCCGGTAACGCAGAGGCCAATCGTGGTCCGTTTGACTTGGCTGAGGCTGAAAGTGAGTTGACTGCCGGTTACCACACCGAGTACTCCGGTATGGGCTTCGGTTACTTCTATCTGGCTGAGTACCTCAATCTCGTGGTCATCGCCGGACTGGCTACCACTATCTTCCTGGGTGGCTGGGCACCACTGAACATTGGTGTTGCCGGTTTCGACAACGTGATGAACTATATCCCCGGCTTCGTGTGGTTTGGTGGTAAGATGCTTGTGGTCATCTGGGTGCTCATGTGGGCCCGCTGGACTTTCCCCCGTCTGCGCATCGACCACATCCTGCAGCTCGAGTGGAAATATCTCATGCCGCTGATGCTCCTCACTCTCGTGGTGATGACCGCATGTGTGGCTCTTGGACTTACTCTTTAATAAATATATAGAAATGTCAAATCAATCATATTTCGGCGGCATTAAGAATGCTGTGAAGACATTGACTACGGGATTGAAGGTGACCATGAAGGAGTACTTCACCCCAAAGTCAACGGAGCAGTATCCCGAGAACCGCAAGACCACGCTCCACGTCTCTGCCCGTCACCGCGGACGTCTCGTGTTTAAGCGCGTGGAGGATCCCGAGGATCCGCAGGCCGTGAAGCGCGGTCTGAAAGTCGGCGACTACAAGTGCACGGCATGTACCATGTGCGAAAAAGCATGTCCCAACGACACCATCAAGATCACTTCTCACATGGAGACCGATCCTGAGACGGGAAAGAAACACAAGGTGCTCGATGACTATCAGTACGACTTGGGCGACTGCATGTTCTGCGAACTCTGTGTCAACGCTTGCAACTTCGATGCTATCCACTTCACCAATGACTTCGAAAACGCAGTCTTTGACCGTAGCAAACTCGTCATGCACCTCGACAAGGAGGTTTATCAAGGAGGCAGCCTGCCCAACCTCATCGATGGCGGCGCACCTTTGAAGATTGGAGAGTTTAACACCAAAACCAAGTAAAGACAATGGCTAATATCGTAATGTTTTGCATCTTGGCTGTAGTCATCCTTGGCTCAGCCGTGCTGTCGGTGTTTACCCGCAGCATCATGCGTGCCGCCACGTTCCTGTTGTTCGTGCTGTTCGGCATTGCCGGCATCTATTTTCTGCTCGACTACACCTATCTGGGCGCCGCGCAGATCTCCATCTATGCCGGTGGCATCACCATCCTGTACATCTTCGCCATCTCGCTTGTCAGCAAGCGCACACTGCAAAACCTCACCAGTCGCTTCAAGGGCGTGAGGGTCGTGCAGGGAGCGCTCATCTCGATCGTGGGATTGGCTACCGTGGCCGTGGTGCTTCTGAAGAATAAGTTTATAGACGCTGCCTGCAGTGTCGCCGACGTTGAGGTGCCCATGGCTCAAGTGGGTAAGGCACTCGTCGGCTCTGGTAAATATGAATATGTGTTGCCGTTTGAGTTCATCTCCCTCTTCTTGTTGGCATGTATCATCGGTGGCATTATGATCGCAAGAAAGGAGGACAAGAAATGATTCCCGTTGAATGTTATCTCGCGCTGAGCACTCTGCTGTTCTTCATCGGCGTGTTTGGCTTCGTCACTCACCGCAATTTGATCGCCATGCTCATCTCTATTGAGTTGGTGCTCAACTCGGCTGACCTGAACTTTGCAGTGTTCAACCGCATTCTGTTCCCCGGACAGTTCGAGGGCGTCTTCTTCACGCTGTTCTCCATGGGCATCAGTGCTGCCGAGACCGCTGTGGCGTTGGCCATCATCATCAATGTTTACCGCAACTATCACAGTGACCAGGTGAACAGTATTGAAAACATGAAATTCTAAACGAACCATGCAATACAGTTATTCATTCTTGATACTGCTTCTGCCTTTCCTGAGCTTTCTCTTGCTCGGACTCCTTGGCATGAAGATGAAAAAACCGGTTGCGGGCATGATCGGCACGGCTGTCCTGGCTGTGCTGTGGGGTATGAGCCTGTACACCGCTTACGAATATTTCTTCGCCGTGGGGCGTGATGCCTCCACGGGACTTTATCCGACTGTGACCGTGTTTAACTTCACATGGCTGAAGTTTACCGAGGCTCTGACGTTCAACATCGGTTTCCGTCTGACTCCTATCAGCGTGATGATGCTTATTGTCATCACCACGGTGAGTATGATGGTTCACATCTATAGCTTCGGCTACATGGCTGAGCGCGACGAGAACTATAAGAAGGAAGGCTACGAGAAAGGCTTCCAGCGCTTCTATGCTTTCCTGTCGCTCTTCACCATGAGTATGCTCGGACTGGTAGTGGCCACCAACATCTTCCAGATGTATCTCTTCTGGGAGCTCGTGGGTGTATGCTCTTACCTGCTTATCGGCTTCTACTATCCCAAGCACGCTGCCGTGCACGCTTCCAAGAAGGCTTTCATCGTCACGCGTTTTGCCGACTTGTTCTTCCTCATCGGTATCCTGTTCTTCAGCTACTATGTGGGTACGTTCAACTACGATCTCAACGCTGACCCGACCTTGGCAGGCCGTCTGCCTCATGCTGCTTGGATCATGCCTACCGCACTGTTCCTGATGTTCATCGGCGGTGCCGGTAAGAGTGCAATGTTCCCACTGCATATCTGGTTGCCCGACGCTATGGAGGGTCCAACACCTGTCAGTGCCTTGATCCACGCCGCTACGATGGTTGTCGCCGGTGTCTACCAAGTAGCCAGCCTGTTCCCCATTTGGATACAGTACGCTCCTAACACACTTCATTATGTCGCATACATTGCTGCCTTCACAGCGTTCTATGCTGCTGCTGTAGCTTGCTGCCAGCGTGATATCAAGCGTGGCCTGGCCTTCTCGACCATCTCACAGATTGCTTACATGCTCGTGGCTCTCGGCGTTTGCACGTCGATGGAGGGCGAGGGAAGTGTCGGCTATATGGCCAGCATGTTCCACCTTTTCACTCACGCCATGTTTAAGGCTCTGCTCTTCCTCTGCTCCGGTGCTATCATTGTCATCATCGGCAGCAACTTCAAAGAGTATATGGGCGGCCTGCATAAGTACATGCCTATCACCAACATCTGCTTCCTCATCGGAACGATTGCCATCAGCGGTTTCTGGCCGTTGGCTGGTTTCTTCTCTAAGGATGAGATTGTGGACGCTTGCTTCCACTTCTCTCCCTACATGGGTTGGTTCATGACTTTGGTATCAGGTATGACCGCCTTCTACATGTTCCGTCTCTATTATGTCATCTTCTGGGGCAATTCTTACTACGAGGCTGATCCCGAGCACCGCCGTCGCCCGGCCGAAGTTCCCTTCATCATGTGGGGGCCCTTGGTGTTCCTGGCAATCATCAGCTGCGTGGCAGGATGGATTCCTTTCGGTCACTTCGTATCAGCCAATGGCCTGAGCGAGGATATTCCTTTGCAGAGCTTCCACTTCGGCATGACTGCCTGGTGCTCTCTGGCTGTGGCTACGATCGGCTTTGCCCTTGCCACTTGGATGTATGCCAGCGGCAAGAACCCTGTGCCGGATATGCTCGAGCACCGTATGCCGAAACTCCACAAGGCTGCCCTCAACCGCTTCTACATTGACGATGCCTGGCAGTTCTTCACTCATAAGGTTGTCTTCGGCTGCTTCTCTATTCCTATTGCCTGGTTCGACCGTCACGTCATCGACGGCATGTTCAACTTCTCGGCATGGGCAACACAAGAGGCCGGTGAGACGATCCGTCCGTGGCAGAGTGGCGATGTCCGTCAGTATGCTATCTGGTTCCTCACCGGTAGTGTGGCGCTGACGCTGGTTCTGCTTTGCATTTAACAACATCGAAACATTCACTTAGACTGAAATAAGAAAATGACATTTTTAACGTTTTTCGTCGTTATACCTATTCTGATGTTGCTTGCCCTGTGGCTGGCTCGCAACGACAGTCAGGTGCGTGGCGTCATGGTCGTAGGTTCTACGGCTCTTCTCGCCCTTGCCATCTATTTGGTATTTGCCTTCCTGGAGGCGCGCGAGACCATGCCGGCAGAGAAGTTCCCCTTCCTCTTCGGCGACGCCATACCTTGGTTCAAGCCCTTGCACATCTTCTATCGCACGGGCGTGGACGGCATCTCGGTGGTGATGATTCTGCTTTCTGCCATCATCGTCTTCACCGGTACCTTTGCCTCTTGGCAGCAGCACCCCATGCAGAAGGAGTACTTCCTTTGGTTCACCTTGCTGTCTACCGGTGTGTTTGGATTCTTCATCTCTGAGGACCTCTTCACCATGTTCATGTTCTACGAGGTTGCGCTGATTCCTATGTACCTGCTTATCGGCGTTTGGGGTACTGGTCCTAAGGAGTACAGTGCCATGAAACTGACGTTGATGCTCATGGGCGGTTCCGCTCTGCTCATCATCGGCATCCTTGGCATCTACTTCTTCAACGGTCAGTATAGTGGCACCTATACCATGTCGGTCGTGGAGATCGCTGCTTCCAATGCTATTCCGGCATTTATTCAGAAGATCTTCTTCCCGTTCATCTTCATCGGTTTTGGTGTTCTTGGCGCTTTATTCCCGTTCCACACTTGGTCTCCCGACGGTCATGCTTCAGCCCCGACGGCTGTGTCAATGCTCCACGCCGGTGTGCTGATGAAGCTCGGAGGTTATGGTTGTTTCCGCATTGCCATGTATCTGTTGCCGCAGGCAGCTCACCAGCTCTCCTGGATCTTCCTCATCCTTACCACCATCTCAGTGGTTTATGGTGCGCTCTCCGCTTGTGTGCAGACCGACTTGAAGTATATCAACGCTTACTCTTCCGTGTCTCACTGTGGCATGGTGCTTTTCGCTCTGCTGATGATGACCCAGACTGCTTGCACAGGTGCTATTCTGCAGATGCTCTCTCACGGTCTGATGACAGCCCTTTTCTTCGCTGTCATCGGTATGATCTATCACCGTTGTGGCACGCGTGACGTGCGTCGCTTGGGCGGATTGATGAAGATCATGCCTTTCCTGGCCGTTGCCTATGTTGTTGCCGGCTTGGCCAACCTCGGTCTTCCAGGCTTCTCTGGCTTCGTCGCAGAGATGAACATCTTCGTCGGTTCTTTTGAGAACCCCGATCTGTTCCACCGTACCTGCACCATCATCGCTTGTACCTCTATTGTCATCACCGCTGTGTATATCCTGCGTGTCGTCGGTAAGATTCTGTATCAGCAGGTTCCCGACCAGGCATATTACAAGCTTTCGGATGCTTCTTGGGACGAGCGTATCGCTGTGGGCGGCTTGATTTTCTGCGTGGCAGGTCTTGGTATGGCTCCTTTGTGGGCACAGAATATCATCAACGATGCCATGGCTCCTATGTTGCATCATATCCTTAGCGCAGGTGTTGTCGCTGGCATGTAATACGATTGAAAAGAGAATAAAGTTATGAATATAGATTATAGTCAATTTCTTAATATGATTCCGGAGGCCACGCTGACGGCCATCCTGCTGATCGTATTCCTTGCTGACCTGTTCACAGCTCCCCGCTCCGGTGAGAGTAAGGTGCGCAGCTGGTTCAATCCGTTGGTGTGTGTGCTGATGCTGGCTCATGTCTTCATCAACATTTTCCCCACGGCTTCTGCTACTGCTTTTGGTGGTATGTATATGACCAATCCGAGTGTGGGTGTCATCAAGACGATTCTCGCCTTTGGAACGCTCATTGTCCTCATCCAGTCGCGCGAGTGGCTGCAGCGCCCAGATACTAATTTCAAGGAAGGAGAGTTCTACGAACTCGTCATCTCCACACTGCTCGGTATGAACATGATGGTAAGTGCCAATCACTTCCTGCTGTTCTTCATCGGTCTTGAGATGGCTTCTGTGCCTATGGCTTGCCTTGTCGCTTTCGACAAGTACCGTCATCACAGTGCAGAAGCCGGTGCAAAGTTCATCCTCACCGCTACTTTCTCCAGTGGTGTGATGATCTACGGTATCAGCTTCCTTTATGGTGCTACGGGCACACTCTACTTTGATGATGTCGTGAAGAACATTAGTGCCACGCCCATGACCATCATGGGTATGGTGTTCTTCTTCAGCGGACTGGGCTTCAAGATTTCTTTGGTTCCTTTCCACTTCTGGACGGCAGATACCTATCAGGGTGCTCCGACCAATGTCAGTGGTTACCTGAGTGTCATCTCTAAGGGTGCTGCTGCCTTTGCGCTGTGCTCCATTCTGATGAAAGTCTTTGCTCCAATGGTAGAGTACTGGCAGTATATGCTGATGATCGTCATCGTGCTGTCTATCACCATTGCCAACCTTTTCGCCATCCATCAGAAAGACCTGAAGCGCTTCATGGCGTTCAGCTCTATCTCTCAGGCCGGTTACATCATGCTGGCTGTCGTTGGTGACTCTGCTATGGGCGTGACGGCTCTGTCTTACTATGTACTCATCTATGTCGTAGCCAACCTCGCCGTCTTCTCCATCATCTCTTCTGTAGAGGAGCATAACAATGGTGTGGTGAGCATGGATGCCTACAATGGCTTCTACAAAACCAATCCGCGTCTGGCTTTCCTCATGACGCTGGCACTGTTCTCTTTGGGTGGTATTCCTCCGTTCGCTGGAATGTTCTCGAAGTTCTTCGTGTTCATGGCAGCAGCCAATGGCGCACAGGTCACTACGACCATCGGTGCTACCATCTATGCAGTAGTCTTCATTGCCTTGGTTAACACGGTGGTGAGCTTGTACTACTATCTGCTCATCGTCAAGGCCATGTTCATCAAACACAACGAGAATCCGTTGCCGACCTTCAGTGCCCATGTCAACACGAAGTTGGCACTGGCTCTCTGTACACTCGGCATCATCGCCTTCGGTGTTTGCAGCTATGTCTATGACTGGATCCAAGCTGCGTCGGTGATGCAGTAATTAGGACAGAATAGTAACATATAAAATTAAAAAAGGCTGTGGAAACATCTTTCCACAGCCTTTTTTCTTGCTTCTTTATAATAAAAGGTAGACGACTCCGTTATAAGAATATTCGTATTACAATAAAATATGTCCGCCTATGAAGTATTCTACACCCAAAGAATGTGTACCTTCAGAGTTATCGTTGTATATCATTCGACAGATTGCTCACACCTATCGTATTGACAGGCGTAGTTCGGAAGTGGCTGTTCATTGTATGAACTGATGACGGATCAAAACCGATAAAGCAACATGAAAACAATCGTTTCTCCTTCTTTGCTTGCAGCAGACTTTACGAATTTGCAAGCTGATATAGACATGATCAACCGCAGTGAAGCTGATTGGCTGCACTGCGATGTGATGGACGGTGTGTTTGTCCCTAACATTTCCTTTGGCTTCCCAGTGTTGGAAGCAGTGAAGCGCATTTGTACGAAGCCGCTTGACGTGCACTTTATGATTGTCAAGCCTGAGCGTTATATCACCCGCACGGCAAAGCTTGGCGCTATGATGATGAATGTTCACTATGAGGCATGTACGCATCTCAACCGTACTATTCATGAGATACATGAGGAAGGGATGAAGGCTGGCGTGACGCTGAATCCGTCTACACCTGTCTGTATGTTGGAGGATTGTATCCAGGATGTAGATATGGTGTTGCTGATGAGTGTTAACCCTGGCTTTGGCGGGCAGAAATTCATTGAGAATACTTACGCAAAGATCGAGCGACTGAAAAAACTGATTAAGGACAGCGGCTCTCATGCACTCGTCGAAGTGGACGGTGGTGTGAATGCAGAGACTGCACCGAAGCTCAAACGTGCCGGAGTGGATGTGCTTGTCAGCGGGAGCTATGTGTTTAAAGCAGAAGAGCCGGAGCAAGTGATAAAGACTCTCTCCTCCCCCCTGCCCCCCTTCCTCTCCCTGTAGGGAGAGGAGGGGGACCTGCGCACCCCTTAGTGTCCAATGGGGGAGCTCTTAAATTTACGACTGCGCTTCTCTTAAATTTACGACTGCACTTCTCTTAATTAATTTACGACAGGGCTTCTCTTACTTTACGACAGGGCTTCTCTTAATTACTTTACGACATGGCTTCTCTTAATTACTTTACGACAGGACTTCTCTTAGTTTACGACAGGGCTTCTCTTAATTTACGACTGCGCATCTTTTAATAGGAGCTGATCTTCTTTAAAGAACAGGAACGATCTTCTTAAAGGATAGAAGAGATTTCTTTAAATGGCAGAAGTGATTTCTTTAAAGGATGAGAGTTATCTCTTTAGAGGGAAGAAGTGATTTCTTTAAAGGATGAGAGTTATCTCTTTAGAGGGAAGAAGTGATTTCTTTAAAGGATGAGAGAGATCTCTTTAGAGGGCAGAAGTGATTTCTTTGACAACCGCTTCGGTGTCAAACTCCACCTGCTCGTTAGTAAAACGAAGGACGAAGTAGCCTTTGCTTTCCAACCAACTTTGGCGTTGGGTATCCATCATTTGCTGTAAAGCTTCGGCATGATATCCACCGTCAACCTCAACAATTACTTTCCGCTCCAAGCATACAAAGTCAACAATATACTCACCAATTGCATGTTGACGTAGAAAACGATAGCCGGTTTTCTTCGCTCTGAGTTCGTTCCAAAGGACTCGTTCACCTTCGGTCATCTGTTTTCTGTTCTCTCTTGCATTGTCTTTTAGTATCGGATACAGCATCCTGTCGGCTGTCTTATAGCTTGCTACTTTATCATAGCATTCTTGTTCTCGCTTGCAGTGTCCATTTTGTTCTTGGCTATCTTTTTTATCGCTGTGCTCTTTATGGTTATCGTCTTGATTTCCCATCATCTTTCGTTTGTGTTCTATGGTTATCGTCTTGATTTCCCATCATCTTTCGTTTGTGTTCTCGATAAGATTAGTGTTGTAAGGGTGTACTTCATTTTTTTGGGCTATCTTTTTTATCGCCATGCTCTTTATGGTTATCGTCTTGATTTCACATCCTCTTTCATTTGTGTTCTCGATAAGATTAGTGCTGTAAGGGTGTACTTCATTTTTTTTTGGCTATCTTTTTTATCGTCATGCTCTTTATGGTTATCGTCTTGATTTCACATCCTCTTTCATTTGTGTTCTCGATAAGATTAGTGCTGTAAGGGTGTGCACTTCCCCCTCCTCTCCCTCCAGGGAGAGGAGGGGGGCAGGGGGGAGAAGAGAGTCTTTTACTCTATCTCCAGCACAATTCCGTTTTTCTTCGCCATCTTCCTCATATTGAGCACGGCGTAGCGCATGCGTCCGAGGGCTGTGTTGATGCTCACCTGCGTGGCGTCGGCTATTTCTTTGAAGGACATCTGCTGGTAGAAGCGCATGAAGACAACCTCGCGCTGAGCGTCGGGGAGTTTGTTCATGAGCGTCTTCACGTCTCTGAGCACCTGCTCATTGACGTACCGCCCCTCGACATTACCTTCCCAGATCTGTCTGTGTCGCAGTTTTCCGAGGTCGTTGTCCTCGTTGGGCTCTACGATATGGCGTGCTTTCTGTCGGCGGAAGGTGTCCATGATCACATTATGAGCGATGCGCATACACCATGCCGCAAACTGCCCCGAAGGCTCGTAGAGTCCGTTTTGCAACTTCACGATGATTTTGACAAAAGTCTCTTGGAAGACATCGTTTGCCAACCCCTCGTCGTGGACAACAAAAAGGATGTAGGCAAACAACTTGTTCTGATTGCGCGACAACAAAATGTCGAAAGCCTGATTATTGCCCTCCATGTATTTGATGGCCAACTGTTCGTCGGTCATTGTCTTGAGCTGTTCCATTTTCTTAATGCTTTTTATTAAGTAAATGTGTTGTCGATAGGCTTTCTTTGTTTAATGTTATTGTTCTTAGGCAAAGGTAGCAAAAATCTATTAGAGTACCAAATTTTTAACACTCCAACTACAATATTTCTAAAGAAACGACGTTGAAAAGAACTTTTGTTCTTCCCAACGTCGCCGTTCCTTGTGGCTGCTTCTCACTTTTCAGAAGCGCCAGTTATCCATAAAAACAACTTTGTGTCTTAGTCCTTGAAGATATTCACTTTCAGGAATTGTGTGAGTTCCGCCGCCATCTTCTGGTGCTGAGCCTTGCTGGGATGATAGTCTGCGCCATAGCCGAGGCTACCATCCTGCGGTGTGAAGTCGAAGCGATAGATGCGCTTGTCGCCTTTCTTGGTGAGCGTCTTCTTGATGTTGTCGAGAGCTTTCTTGACGATGGCATTGGTTTCTGCCGGCAGCATCGGTCCGCTCAACAGTACGATGGAAGCCTGTGGATAGCAGCTTCTGACGTGGCGTACGAGTCCGAGATAGGATTTCTCATAGAGGGCTGCGTCGTAGCCTGGTGTCGAGAAGTCGTTTGTTCCAAGGTTGATGCAGACCACGTCGGGTGTCCAGCGCTTAAAGTCCCACAGCTGTGTGCTGTCGTGGTAGAGCGTGAGATCATACATCTGCGGCATGGCATCGGGCGAGCCTGCGGTTGGTCCGCTGTAGTTGCGATAAGCGCCAATGCCGCTGCGAGAGGTGGAGAAGTGCTGAGCACCTAATGCCTCGGAGGTCAGTGTAGCGTAGCTGAGCCAATGGTTTTCTGTCTCGTCGAGATAGTGGTCAGATCCGGAAGTGTCTTCCACGCCATAGCCACAAGTGATGGAGTTGCCGATGAACTCTATCTTGCGCTTCGGCAGTGGGGCAGGAGTAACGAGCTTGCAGCCCTTGTCGAGGACAAAGCCACGGAAGATGGCATGGCGGTCGAGGCCTTCGATGGCATACATCAGTCTGACGCTGTGCTCACCCTGCGGGAGTGCGGTGGCGAGCTGAACGACAGAGTCACGCTCACTGTTGAAGGCTACCTTGAACGGCGTGGCGTTGTCTATGGTACACATGAAGTAGCCGCTCTTAGGCTTAGCCACCATGCGCAGTGACGTGCCTTGGAAGCGAGCGCGAATCTCAATGCCCGGCCAGTTGAAAGCAGGCTGGTCGGGATCGCTGTTGTTGATGCGTCCGATATATTGAATCAACGGGTTGGACGGTTTCACCCATTCTCCCTCCACGGGCAGCGTATTTACTGCCCGGCAAGTGGAAGATAAGGTCAGCATGGCAATGATTGCGAATAGTATTTTCTTCATAGATGTTTGGTATTATTAGTTGGTCAGTATGTCTTATATATAATAAGGTATACCCTATATAAAATAAGGTGTACCTTATATATAATAATGTGTAGTTCCTTAGAACGTCAACCTCATCATCAGTCTGATGCCATTCTTGTGGGCCGTCGGCAACTCGTTGTAGTTGCAGCGATGGACATACTCCACGTGCAGGAGTTTGAAGATGTTGTGCACACCGGCGATGAGCTCTACGTAGGGCTTATGCGGGTCCATGATGTAGCAACCCTCTGGGAATTGCATGAGAACGGAAGAGTTTTCGTTCTGCGCCAGATAGGGATTGTTTTTGTCGGTGAGCTTACCCCATAGTGCTTTCACGCCGAGATACTCGCGCCACTTGAGTTTCTTGAGCAACGGGATGCGGTTGAAGATCTTACCGTTGAGGTCCCAGCTGGCATCGAGACTGGCGTAGCGGTCGTTGAGGAACTCCATGTTGTTGATCAAGTTAAACGTCTCGTCCTCGATGATATAGCTCAGGTTGGCAGCCGGCATGATCAGCAAGGGGTAGGGCACACGGTTCCATTGTGCACCGGCCTTGAGATAGACATCGATCTTGCCCCAGCTGTTCATCCAGAAGCGCTTATAGATACCGGCTTCGGTGAAGTTGTATTTATAGTCACCACCGAGCACATCTTTCAGTCCCATCGTGTGTCCGAGAGTGAACACGGGTGCGTCGAGGTTGATAGGCAGACGGCGCTGCTTGGTGTTGATATACGTGCGACCGGGTGCCAGCTGGAACTGCAGGCTGAGTTCCGTGGTGCGTATCTTACCATTGTGGATGAGGTCTCCGACGGGCGTGCCTTCCGGGGTGTCGTAGATGAAACCACTGTTGATCGGATTAAAATAAAGAGCTCCGGCAGCCTCGTTCTCCTCAGTCTTCAGTCCGATTGTCGTCTTCAATCCCCATTCCTGTTCGTATTCAAACTTCAGTTGCTGGCGGTTGTAGAACATCATCTTGTCAACCTTCGCCCATTTAAAGGCCGTGAACACGTTGTCCTTGTCGGTCTGCATGAACTTATCCGACGGCGACATGATGTCGTAGGTCGACTCGAAAGAGATCGTGCGCTTCGGGAACTCGCGTGGCAGATAGTCTTTCTTGTTCAGCGAGTAAGTCAGCATCGCGTCGTAGTAGTTCTTCTTCGAGTGGAAGCCGTGGGCGTAGTAGCCCTGGAAGAACCAGTGCTTGTTGAGGTTGGCGGTGGTCTGTCCGCTGATACGTGTGCGGTATCCGTCGATGAAGTTCTTGGTGATGAGCGTGTTCACCGGTCCGAAGTCAAACTTACTCGGATGGTTCTCGTCTCCGGTCTCCACGAAGTTCTCGATGAACGCCTTGGCGCCGAAGATGATATACTTAAAGCCTTTGATCTGTTCGATACGATGCACGAAGGCACTCATCGAGCTCTCGCTCTTCGTGAGTTCCACCGTTCGGTATTTGTTCCAGAAGGCCTCGTCGCGCATCTGTGAGTTTGCCTCGCGCTTCACTTTTGCCTTACCCTTGAAGAGCTGCTTGGCCAGTGGTTGGAAGTCGTAGTCGCTCAGTCGTGTAGTGCGTGTGATGAGCACCTTGCTCAGGAACTTTGCCACCTTCATCTCCACGATCATGTCGTCGACACTCAGCGCCCACTCGCCGTTGGGCAGCTTGCGGTATTCCTGCTGAATCTGAAGGTTCTCCACAAAGTTGACATCGCTGCGCTTCGGGATGGTGAGGTTGCATCGCTTGACGTGAAGCGACGAGTCAGCGAGAATATACAGTTCGCCACGGAAGCCAAAGTCCTGCTGGTTGTTGGGGATGAACTGCAAGTGATAGCACAGATCGTGGTCGACATACACCGTGTCCTCGATATAGTAACGATAAAAAGCAATCGCATCCTTACCAATCGGCGAGGTGAACGGATATTGCAGCAGGCGCACCTGATCGTCGTAGATGTCCACGTCGGTGAACACGTCCTTCATGGCCACCGTCATGATGTCACCTGTCTGTATGAGCTGGTTGACGCCCGACGAGCTCTGTCCCATGACAATGTCCTTCTCGTCCTTAGGGTTTTTGCGGAAAAGATGCTGCGTGACAGTCTCGTCGACGGTGAGCGGCAGGATCAGCTTGCCGTTGTAGGAGCTTGTCTCCACCTGGTCGAGGAGCCACTTGTGCTTACCGATGAATCCCGAGTCCATGTCGGCCGGTGTGATGTCGTTGATGGCCATGGTGAGCTTTTGGTATTTGGTGTAGCTCAGATAGTCATGGTTCTCGAGGTTGGTGCGTTTCTTGGCTGCGATGACGCGTTTCATCAGTTCCACGGCGGGGTTGTTCTTGCGCGAGTATTTCGCACGTTTCGACTTCACGACGACTTCAGCGAGCTGTCGTGTGTCGGGTTTCAGCTTCACGTTGAGCACCTCAGGCGTAGAAGCGTTGATGGTGATCGTCTTCGGCTTATAACCCACGGCGGTGAAGGTAAGCTGCCAGCCATTGTGACGCTCGATGGTGTATTCACCCATGGCGTTGCCGCTTACCGCGATGTGATGGCCGCGGTAGGTGGCGCTGGGATAGAGGATGGTGTCGCCCTTCTCGGCGTCGACGACCACACCACGGAGCTGAGCGTGGGTGGTGAGGGAGAAGAAGAGGAGAAGCAGTAAAGAAATAAAAGCCTCACCCCCTCGCCCCTCTCCGAGGGAGAGGGGAGTGAAATGTCTGCTCCATCCGATGGCATTTTGCCAAGCGTGTATGATGTTGCTATGTCGTTTCATGGTCTTCTTGTCTGTTAATACCTATATGTTCTTAATTGTTATCCTTGCAATCTTCAAGTATCCGTCATGCGCATCATAGTTCTTTGCGCATGTTTTTCGTTGTACACTGTGCAGTATGTCTTATCTATGTATATTATTATATGTGTGCCAATTATTTATTATTATTTATACATTCTACACTATACATTATTCATTAACCAGTTCTTCCAAGTCCGTGATGACTTTGTCGGGAATGCTTTCGTCGTATTCTTTCTTTGTCCATCCCTCACCCTTCATCCAGATGGCGTGGCAGCCGGCGGCCAGTGCGGGCTCTATGTCCTTGTAGAAGCTGTCGCCCACGACGACGACCTCCTCGGGCTTCAGTCCCAGCCGCTCCACGCCGATAGCGAAGATGCGTGGGTCGGGCTTGCGAATGCCCACCTCGGCCGACTCCACGATGCTCTTGAAGAAAATGTCGAGGCCAAACTCCTTGAGCACAGTGGCGATGTTGCCATAGAAGTTGCTCACGAGGACCATCGGATAGCGCTTGTGGAGCACGGTGAGCACCTCGCGGCTGTGGGCGGTGATCGTTTTCACCTTGCCATAGACATCCTCTAACACGGCATCGTGCTTTTGGCGGAACATCTCCTCGTCGGCATCCCAGGCGCCGGACGTGCAGAGCTGCTCCATCTCCAAGCGAATCTTTACCTGCAGCGTCTTGTAGAAAGTATAGTCGGGTTGTATGATCGGATTGTTGCCCAATGTCCGCTCGCCGTAGACATAAGCGTCGCGGAACTGCTGTTCGGTCACAGGCACCTGCTGTCGCTGATAGGCGTGCCAGAGCATCTGTCCCCAGTGGCAACCAGCGGTGTCGAGGGTTGCACCGTAGTCGAAGATATATCCTTTAATCATGGTCGTTGTTCTTAATACCTATTGTGTGAATATGATGAAAGCCTACAGCTTTTCTGTCAGCTGCGCGCAAAGCGTCTCGTGGCGCTTGTGCATGTGGATATAGAGCATGTTGAGCGGGATGATCTCCACCAGGAGATAGATCCACGGCATGTTGATCAGACAACATACATATAAGGTGATGGCCCGCACGTTGAACGTCAGTGCGTTGGTCATCGGCATGAGCGGACGGCTGCCGTTGAGAAACTCCGTCTTCAGTGCGTCACGCTTCTGTGGGTCGATGGTGGCCTGAGCCTCTTTCCATTTCTTGAAGAAGCGCTGGAACTTTGGTGTACGCTGCTCCTGACTCTTGCAGTAGTTGGCATAGGTGCGGTAGAACATGCGTGCGAAGAGTTTGTTCTTCGGCGTGCTCTCATAGACGGCGCGCTGCTGAGCATAGTTGTCGAGTTCCGATCCTTCCTTGCCTTTAAGGAAGAAGAGGTGGATCTGACGGTAGTAGTCAGCCAGCGAACTTTGCGGCGAGTGGCTCATGAAACCGGCGATGATGGCCATGGCCCAGATCCAGATGCCCCAGTGGAGATGTGTACCGGGGATATACTGTCCCATCATGCGGAAGGCAAGCGCAAAGTAGATGAAGAGGAACCATACATCGCCCGACGCACCGTCGAGCACACGGCCTACGAGTGTCTTCTTGCCTGTCAGTCGTGCCATCTGTCCGTCGGTGGAGTCGCAGAAGTTGGCCAACATCAGCAGCACCACGCCAAGGATGTTGTGCGGCAGATCGGTGTAGTAGAACATACATCCGGCGGCGGCGCCGAGGAAGATGCTCAGGAGGGTGATGGCGTTGGGGTGCACGCCGAACTTGTTCCAGAAGAGAGCAAACACCAGGCCGATGGGACGTGTGAAGTGCACGTCGAGCCACTCTTCTGTATCATTGGATTTAAAAGATGCTTGTAAGAGTTCCTTAAATGTAGACATGTATTGTGATTTCTTTATGATTCTTATTGATGTGGATATCTTATGGTTGCTGATCACTTTCCTTGTGCGATGACCTCCTCGGCAATGGCTTCGGCCGCCTCTTCCCGACAGCGTGAGAAACTCGGCCAGTCGTTGAAGTCGATGAAGAAGTACTGTCCCCGTTCGTCGACGATCACGTCGCCACCGTAGGCCGTCACTCCCGTGATCTCAGCCAGTCGGAAAGCATCCTTGCGCAGAGCGTCCTCGTCGAAGGGGTAGTGCTGTGCCGTGCCGTTGCGCTTTTCGTCTCCGAACTTGCTGAAACCATCGTCGGTGGGGTAGTAGTAGCGGAAGAAGCGACGGCCGACGCCGTAGAACTTCACCAGGTCGCCCTCGACATGGGCGCTGGTCACGTATTCGTAGATGCCGCGCGCCGTGAAACCGGCAATCGCCTTCAACAATGCTTTACGGTCAGGGCAGAACACTACATCGCCTTTGCTTTGCGCGGCAGCGTCGCCCCGTTTCAGCCACGTGCCGTTCTTGCCTTCCTCAGCGGGCATGGGGATGTGGTGGTAGCGCATGAGTTCTGTCAGCAGTGCCCGTTGGCAGTAGGTGATGCCCGCCACGCTGTTGACGCACAGCGCTCCCGCTTCCGTTTTTTGTCCTAAGGCTTTCAGGGCTGCCGCGGACCGCGCCATGGTCACATAGACCTTTGCCGCCGTCGGAGCCTTCGCGAAGTTGTCCTCGTCGATGACGGGGATGGGAGCCGTGAGCGACAGCTTTTGTTGCAAAGCCTCGCAAACAGCGTGCAGGATGGCGTCGTCGCGGTCAACCGAGTTGGGCGAGAAGCGTGGTGCCCGCCTCACGGCGATGATTTCCTTTTGCTCACTCATGCTTGCCGTCGATGAAGTCCTCTGCTTTCTTGATGTCTGTGGCGTGGTCGATGTCGAGCACTTTAGAGAAGGCAAAGGCCTTCAGCTGGCGCCCGTCACGGATAAGTCCCCGTTGGAAGTTGCGCATACGGCTCTCGCCGAGATCCATGCAGCGGTGGAGCGTGTCGATGGCGTCGGGTGCCAAGCCATAGATGCCGCCGCTGATATAGGTGCAGCGCTGGCTGTTGTCGTCGTAAAATCCGGTGACGCGCATCGCCCCATCAGTGCCTACATAGAGCGGCTTCTCGTCGTCGATGTAGTCGGTGACGCCCATCAGTCCGTCGCCACCCTGCTGGAGGTAAGCCTGGAACTGCCGGATGTATTCGCCGAACTCTTCCTCGCGGAAGATCGTGTCAACCGTCGTCAGCACGAAAGGCTGGCCGGTGAGCATCGGACTCAGCTCAAAGAAGGAGTGCATACTGCTTGGCGTACTTTTCACCTTCAGCCGCAGGGGAATGACGTGCCCTTCCAGGCCATTGTCGATGATCTCACGCAGATGTTGCTGCACGGCGGTCATCTGCTCGTTGCAGATCACGCAGATCTCCTCCGCGCCGTGCTCCATAAAGATGCGCAGCAGACGGTCGATGAGGCGCTCGCCGTGGATGCGTACCAGCGGCTTAGGGTCTTTGACGCCCTCGGCTGCCAGTCGTGAGCCTTCGCCGGCTGCTATGATAGCATATCTCATAACAAATATTTTCCTTTTACTCTACTCTATGTCCAGCGTCTTTTTTCTCGGCAACAAATCTATGCACACGACAAAAACGGCGCTTGTTATCTAATTTATCTACAAAGGTATAGACTTCTTGGGAGACATAGAAAACTTTTTAGCTTTATTTTGGTTTTCAACGAGTTTTTGGTTATATTTGCAGCAAAAATAGACTTTTACATACTTATGAACAGACTCTTTTCGCTCTTGTTTTTCCTCCTGGCAGCCAGTGGACAACTGCTTGCCTCGCCGTTGCATCCCTCTCGCTCTGTCAGCGTTGCGGACACGTTCCCTCAAGTGACGTCGCGTCAACGGCCCCGCGTGGCAGTGGTGCTCTCCGGTGGCGGCGCGAAGGGCATGGCGCACATTGGTGTGCTGAAAGTGTTGGAGCGGGCGGGCATACCGGTCGATATTGTCACGGGAACGTCGATGGGCAGCATTGTCGGCGGACTCTATTCCGTGGGATTGTCCGCTAAACAGCTCGACTCTCTGGTGCGCTGCCAGGACTGGCCTTTCCTCTTGAGCGACCGTGCCGTCTATTCATCCGAGGACTTGGAGGGACGCCGCGTGCAGTCAACCTATTTCTTTTCCAAGACATTGCGGTTGCATAAGGGACATCTGTCCGGTGCGACGGGTGTCATCGAGGGCAAGAACCTGATGCGCCTCTTCCGCCATCTCACTACCGGCTACACCGACTCGATGAGCTTCGACAGCCTGCCGAGGCGCTTCGCCTGTGTGGCGACCAACATCGTCGACAATACAGAGTACGACTTCCATAGTGGCGTACTGGCCGAGGCAATGCGTACGAGCATGTCCATCCCCGGAGTCTTCACGCCCGTGAGAAAAGGCGACCGTGTGCTGGTCGACGGCGGACTGCGCAACAACTATCCCGCGGACTTGGCACGTGCGATGGGAGCCGACTACGTCATCGGAGCCACCGTGCAGGGACCGCCCAAGACTGCTGACGACCTGGCCAACGGCTCTTCGGTCTTAGGACAGATCGTCGACGTGAACTGTAAGAACAAATACGACGACAACCTCAAGCTGACCGATATCGCCTTCCGTGTGGACACGCGGGGCTACAATGCGGCCTCGTTTACGCCCAACGCCATCGACACGCTCATCCGGCGCGGCGAGGAGGAGGCCATGCGCCATTGGGACGAGATCATCGCGCTGAAGCATCGTCTGGGAATGACCGACGGCGAGCAGGCTCCGCGTCTCTGTCCTCATGTCGAGGCGCTGAGACCGTTGGACTTCTCCGCGCCGGAAGCCCGGCCGACTGACCCGTCCGACGAGTTGCAGGGAAGCCTCGGCGTGCGCTTCGACACAGAGGAGAAAGTGGCCATGCAGATGTCTGGCACGTGGAGCTCGGGACGGAAGCCGTTCCGGGTGGCTGCCGTTGTCCGGCTCGGCCGCAACTACAAAGGGTCGCTCTACGGCGGTTGGCGCCTGCCACGTGGCACGGAGCTCGGCGTGGGTTACGCCTATGCTTACCACGACCTTGACTTCTATCACCAGGGCGAGAAGAGCTTCAATGCCACCTTTGCCCATCATCAGGCTCGCGTGAGCATGATGAACATCAACGTGCGCAACATGACCATGGACGTGGCGCTGCGCTTCGACGGCTATGACTATCATTCCGTGCTCTTCGCTGCTTCCAATGGCAACAGCGAGAAGCCGTCTGATGATCATTTCTTCAGCTATCACGCCGCGCTTCACTACAACAGTGAGAATGCGGGACTCTTCCCCGTGCGCGGTGCCCGCTTTGCGGCGGAGTATGCCTATTTCACCGATAACTTCACGGGCTACAACGATCACAAAGGCTTTAGTGAGGTCAATGCCAATTGGCGCATCTCCTTGCCCCTGTCCCACCAACTCACTCTTCAGCCCCTGTTCTACGGCCGTCTGCTCTTTGGCAAAGACATCCCGACGATCCGCCGCACATTCCTTGGTGGTCCTTGGTTCGGCCACTATCTTGAGACGCAGCTCCCCTTTGCCGGTTCACACCACATCGAGATGACCGACCTCCACTACGTGGCCGCTCAGCTGCAACTGCAATATCAGCTCACCACCAACAACTTCATCCTTCTTCAGGGTGCATGGTCGCAGCACAATGACCACCTTTCCGACATCCTGCGCTATAAAGGGGACTGGGGCGTGCAGGCTGCTTACTGCTATCGCACGATGTTCGGTCCCCTCGGTGCCAGCCTGGGATGGGCCAGCGCACAACGTGACCTGAGGCTGACGGTCAACCTGGGCTTTGAGTTCTAAATAGCTCCATCATTTCAGACCCATCTCGTCACTTCTGATTTGTCATGTAAACTGACATTTTTCCGCCTCTGAGAATCGAAAAATCTGAAGCAAGGGTGTACTTGCCTCTGATTTTCGCCATTTTTGAGCACTTTTTTGTAACTATCTGATAATTAGATACTTGCTGTCTTTGCGTAAAAATTTACTCTTTTGTGCTCCCCGTCTCAGCCTTTTCACTTCGCCAAAACAGCCGTTTTTGCCTATCATCTTGGCTTTTTGACACGATCAAAAAGCCAAGATGACGAAAAATTCTCTAGAGAATTTTTCGTCATCTTAGCTTTTTCATCCATAGAAACCACTGAGATGATATAGAGAAAGTGGCTTTTTCGTCCTTTCATCCCACAAAACTGTGATTTTGAGCTCTCGTTGTTGAGTCTTGCTTCTCTAGATTGTGACTTCATCGTGATGACTTTTTGTCGGATAAAATCTTATGGATAGAATCTGTGCTGGCGGGTATGGATACAAAAAAAAGAGGTGGCAAGCATATCGCTTGCCACCTCTTCGTGGTTATGAGTTTCTTTATTTCAATGTCTCAATTACATCATTCCGGGCTGAGCGGCTGCTGGCATAGCCGGCTTCTCCTCAGGCTTGTCGCAGATGAGGCACTCAGTGGTCAGGAACATACCTGCTACAGAAGCAGCGTTCTCCAAAGCCACACGCTCTACCTTGGCCGGGTCGATGACACCAGCTGCGCGCAGGTCTTCGTACTTGTCCTCACGGGCATTGTAACCAAAGTCGCCCTTGCCCTCGCGAACCTTGTTCACTACGACAGCACCCTCGCCACCGGCGTTGAAGACAATCTGACGCAGCGGCTCCTCGATAGCGCGGCGTACGATGTTGATACCAGTCTGCTCATCGGCATTGTCGCCCTTGAGATCCTTGAGCTCTTCCTGAGCACGGATGTAAGTAGTACCGCCACCGACAACAACACCTTCCTCGCTGGCTGCACGAGTAGCGCAGAGTGCATCGTCGCAACGATCCTTCTTTTCCTTCATCTCCACCTCGGAGTTAGCACCGACATAGAGCACTGCAACACCACCGCTGAGCTTGCCCAGACGCTCCTGCAACTTCTCTTTGTCGTATGAGCTCTTGGTGTTGGCAATCTCGTTCTTGATCTGGTTGACACGCTCCTGGATGTTCTCCTTGGCACCGGCACCACCGACGATAGTTGTGTCGTCCTTGGTGATGGTTACCTTCTTAGCGGAACCCAGCATGTCGAGTGTAGCCTGCTCAAGCTTCAAGCCCTTCTCCTCGCTGATGACAACACCACCGGTCAGAACAGCGATATCCTCCAGCATAGCCTTGCGACGGTCGCCGAAGCCAGGAGCCTTGACAGCGCAGATCTTCAGACTGCCACGCAGACGGTTGACAACCAATGTCGTCAGAGCCTCAGAGTCTACATCCTCAGCGATGACGAGCAGTGGACGGCCGCTCTCGGCAGCAGGCTGCAGGATCGGCAAGAACTCCTTGAGGTTGCTGATCTTCTTGTCGTAGATGAGGATGTAAGGATTCTCCATCACACACTCCATCTTGTCGGTGTCTGTTACGAAGTAGCCGGACAGATAGCCGCGGTCGAACTGCATACCCTGGACAACGCCGATGCTGGTGTCGCGAGTCTTGCTCTCTTCGATGGTGATCACACCGTCCTTAGAGACCTTGCGCATAGCGTCAGCGATCAGCTTACCGATCTCGGGATCGTTGTTAGCACTGACAGTAGCGACCTGCTCAATCTTGTCGTAGTTGTCGCCCACTTGCTCAGCGTGTGTCTTGATGTAGTCGATGACCTTGGCCACGGCCTTGTCAATACCGCGCTTCAGATCCATTGGGTTGGCACCTGCTGTGACGTTCTTCAGGCCCTCTGTGACGATGG
Organism: uncultured Prevotella sp.; assembly: GCA_900317685.1. Taxonomy (GTDB): domain Bacteria; phylum Bacteroidota; class Bacteroidia; order Bacteroidales; family Bacteroidaceae; genus Prevotella. The sequence goes on along the minus strand of ONHQ01000038.1, from coordinate 18,341 downwards.
CCTGAGTCAGGATGGTAGCGGTAGTAGTACCGTCACCAGCGTCGTCACCGGTCTTGCTGGCTACACTCTTGACGAGTTGAGCACCTGTGTTCTCGAACTTGTCCTCGAGCTCCACCTCTTTGGCGACGGTGACACCGTCCTTCGTGATCTGAGGAGCACCGAATTTCTTCTCGATGATGACGTTGCGGCCCTTAGGACCGAGTGTAACCTTTACGGCGTCGGCCAACTGGTCAACACCAGCCTTGATGAGGTTGCGGGCTTCTGTATTGTATTTAATAATCTTTGCCATTGTTGTGAATTCCTATTTTTTTTAATGTTATGTAATAGTAAACTGATTGAGTGAAAACATATGTCTGCGCTCGGCAGTGCTTTAGTCCTCTACGACAGCGAGCACGTCGCTCTGACGCATCATCAGATATTTCTTGTCGCCATCCTCCAGCTCTGTTCCGGCATATTTACCATAGAGCACTTTGTCGCCTTTCTTAAGAACCATCGTCTCGTCCTTTGTGCCTTGGCCAACGGCAACGACCTCGCCGCGCTGTGGTTTCTCTTTGGCTGTGTCAGGGATGATGATTCCACCTACTTTCTCCTCAGCTGGTGCAGGAAGTACCAGCACTCTGTCTGCTAATGGTTTAATTGTCATAGTTGCTATTATTTTTATGTTTAAACTTTCAATATTGGTTGCTGCGTTTCCGCGACCCACCTCTACGATTGCCAAAACCGTGCCAACAGGGTTAGAATACGATTGGTGACAAATGTGTCACAATGGGACGTGACAGCTTGTCGCACTTGGCGATGAGCCTGCTATATATAATAAGGTGTAGTGAGAAAAGTGGATGAGATGACAGCTAAGGAAATTAAGAAAACTTGATCATGGAACAAATACGGGAATCGGCGAGTGTGCAGCATAGTGTAGCTTGCCTCTTTTGGAACCCATTCCCGTATTTTCTAATTCAAAGTACTCACAAGATTAAAAATCCCCAATCCACAGTAATCACTACTCTGATTGGGGCCTTTAACCTTTTAAAAAAACTAACCTTAACCTATTGAAATGAATCTATGTTGCAAATATAGCGTTTTTCTTTTAAAGTGTTGTCAATATTTCGGTAAAATTTCAAAAAAATCTTCATGGCACGCTTTTTGCATTTTTATCGGCAAAAACTAATAGAAAACATACCATGAAAAAAGGTAATATCGGGGTTACTACTGAGAACATCTTCCCCGTTATCAAAAAGTTCTTGTATTCTGATCATGAGATTTTCCTACGTGAAATGGTCTCCAACGCCGTCGATGCTACGCAGAAACTGAAGACGCTGGCACAGAAAGGCGACTTCAAGGGTGAGCTCGGCGACCTGACAATTCACGTCAAGCTCGACAAAGATGCCAAGAAGCTCACCATCAGCGACCGTGGACTGGGTATGACCGCTGAGGAAATTGATAAATACATCAACCAGATCGCTTTCTCAGGTGTCACCGACTTCCTGACAAAATACAAGGATGAGGCCAATGCTATCATCGGTCACTTCGGACTCGGTTTCTACTCCAGTTTTATGGTGTCTGACAAGGTTGAAATTATCACTAAGAGCTATCAAGAGGGTGCTAAGGCTATGCACTGGACCTGTGACGGCTCACCTGAGTTCACCCTTGAGGAGACAGAGAAGGCTGACCGTGGTACAGACATCGTGTTGCACATCTCCGACGACTGCAAGGAATTCCTGGAGAAGACACGCATCACTGCCTTGCTGAACAAGTATTGCAAGTTCATGGCTGTGCCTATCGCCTTTGGCAAAAAGACTGAATGGAAGGATGGCAAGGAAGTGGAAACTCAGGAAGACAACATCATCAACAGCGTGGAGCCGCTGTGGACCAAGACGCCGTCGACACTCAAAGACGAGGACTATAAGAACTTCTACCGCACGCTCTATCCGATGCAGGACGAGCCGCTGTTCTGGATCCACCTCAACGTCGACTTCCCGTTCCATCTGACGGGTATCCTCTACTTCCCGCGCATTCACAACAACATCGACCTGCAGCGCAACAAGATCCAGCTCTATTGCAATCAGGTCTTCGTCACCGATCAGGTCGAGGGCATCGTGCCGGACTTCCTGACACTGCTCCATGGCGTCATCGACTCACCGGATATCCCATTGAACGTCAGCCGTAGCTATCTGCAGAGCGATGCTAACGTGAAGAAGATCTCGACCTATATCACCAAGAAGGTGGCCGACCGTCTGCAGCAGACCTTCAAGAATGACCGCAAGGACTACGAGGCTAAGTGGGACGACCTGAAGCTCTTCATCAACTACGGTATGCTCTCGCAGGATGACTTCTACGACCGTGCCAAGGACTTTGCGCTCTTTAAGGATGTTGCAGGCAAGTACTTCACCATGGAAGAGTACAAGACGCTCATCAAGGACAACCAGACCGACAAGAACGGTGACCTCGTATACCTCTATGCCACCAACAAGAACGACCAATACTCTTATATCAAGGCCGCTGAGGACAAGGGCTACAGCGTGCTGTTGATGGACGGCCAGCTCGACATGCCGATGGTGTCGATGCTCGAACAGAAACTGGAGAAAAGCCGCTTCGCACGAGTCGACGCAGATATCATTGATCGTCTCATCCAGAAGGAAGACTCGAAGAAAAGTGCTTTGGAGGCCGACGACCGTGACAAACTGGCAGAGGTGTTCCGCTCTCAGATGCCTGTTGACAGCAAGGCTACCTTCAACGTTGACATGGAGGCTCTCGGTGAGCAGGCTCAGCCGGTGCTGATCACGGAGAGTGAGTATATGCGTCGTATGAAGGACATGAGCCACTTCCAGCCGGGTATGAGCTTCTATGGTCAGATGCCGGACAGCTACACGGTAGTGCTCAACACTGACCACGCTCTCGTGAAAGAGGTGCTCGACGAGACACATAAGGCTACCGACGAGGCCCTGAAGCCGATTGAGAGTGAGCTTAAAGGCCAGCAGGCGCGTCTGGCTGCTCTCCATCAGAGTCAGAGTAAAAAGAAGCCGGAGGAGATCACCAAAGAGGAAAAGGATGATCTTGAGCATACCGAGAAGGCTGTCAATGAGCAGCGTGACAAGAAGAACAAGATCCTCTGCGACTACGCTAAGGATAACAAGATCGTGCATCAGCTCATCGACCTGGCTCTCCTGCAGAACGGTATGCTCAAGGGCAAAGCCCTCGATGAGTTCCTCAAGAGATCGGTGGAGATGATCAAGAAGTGATAAAGAAAACGAAGACGAAGACTCTCTTCTCCCCCTGCCCCCGTCCTCTCCCTGGAGGGAGAGGAGGGGTCCAGCACACCACTGAACCCCCCTTGCATGAGGAGAGCTCGGAAAGAAAATCTGAGAGAGGAGAGCTTGGTGGGATAGCTTCGGAGATAAGGCTGTGTGAGGGCTGTAGTGCCTATGGCTTCTATAGTTCTCTATAGTTTCTATACTCTCTATGGTTGCTATTCCCTTCTATTCTATATTATCCTCTGCGCTCTGTCTTTGGGTCAGCAGCGCAGAGGCTTTTTTGTGCCCTTTCACTTTTTTCTCGCCAAAAGTTTGGTGGGATGAAATAATTGTGTTACCTTTGCACCCGCAATCCGAGATAGGGGCGTTTAGCTCAGTTGGTTTAGAGCATCTGCCTTACAAGCAGAGGGTCGGCGGTTCGAATCCGTCAACGCCCACGTCAGAGCCTTTGTCTTTGGCAACCGTTTCAGTATGCTTCTTTTGAAAACATTCGCGATCGATGCCCGGTGTATAGCATAGTTGCTTGCGAGTCGGCAATGTGTTGGCTGGGTTCTGTATGCTTCTGCTATGCAGAAGCGCTCAGTGCTTTATCTTCGCGCGCCCTTCCTCCCTTGTTTTCTTTCTTTTCTCCTTTTTAATTATCTTTTTCACTACACTTTTATTAGATGTCGAAATAAATTAGTAATTTTGCAGAATAGAATATAATACGTATTATCACAGCTTATTAACAGCATTATGAATCTGGATACATTGACGGCCATCTCGCCTATCGATGGTCGCTATAGAAGCAAGACAGAGCCTTTGGCCAACTACTTCTCTGAATATGCACTGATCCGCTACCGCATTCGTGTGGAGGTGGAGTATTTCATCACTCTGTGCGAGTTGCCCTTGCCGCAACTGAAAGACTTCGATCATAACCTTTTCGAACGTCTGCGCGACATCTATCGCCATTTCGACGAGAAGAGCGCTCAGCGTGTCAAGGACATTGAGAAGATCACTAACCACGACGTCAAGGCCGTGGAGTATTTTATCAAAGAGCGTTTCGACGAGATCGGAGGACTGGATGCCTACAAGGAATTCATCCATTTCGGTCTGACGTCTCAGGATATCAACAACACCAGCGTGCCCCTCTCACTGAAGGAGGCTCTGCACGATGTCTACTATCCTTTGGTGGAAGAGCTCATCGCTCAATTGCAGCAGTATGCCGATGAGTGGAAAGACGTGCCCATGCTCGCCAAGACGCATGGACAGCCTGCCTCTCCCACACGCCTGGGCAAGGAAATCATGGTCTACGTCTATCGTCTGACCGAACAGCTCAACAGTTTGAAGGCTTGCAAGATCACCGCAAAGTTCGGCGGTGCTACGGGCAACTTCAATGCACACCATGTGGCTTATCCCAATTATGACTGGAAGGCTTTCGCCAACCGTTTTGTCAGTGAGAAACTCGGATTGGAGCGTGAGCAGTGGACCACACAGATCAGCAACTACGACTATCTCGGCGCTATCTTCGATGCTATGCGCCGCATCAATACCATCATCATCGATCTTGACCGCGACTTCTGGATGTATATCTCCATGGACTACTTCAAGCAGAAGATCAAGAAGGGTGAGGTCGGTTCCAGTGCTATGCCGCATAAGGTCAACCCGATCGACTATGAGAACAGTGAAGGTAACCTCGGAATCTCTAACGCCATCCTGCAGTTCCTTGCCGCTAAGTTGCCGGTGAGCCGCCTGCAGCGTGATCTTACCGATTCTACTGTGCTCCGCAATGTCGGCGTGCCTATGGGACACAGCGTCATCGCTATTGAGAGCACACTGAAAGGTCTTCGCAAGCTCATTCTCCACGAGGAGAAGATGGCAGAGGACTTGAACAACACCTGGGCCGTGGTGGCTGAGGCTATCCAGACCATCCTGCGCCGTGAAGGCTATCCTCATCCCTATGAGGCTTTGAAGGCTTTGACACGCACCAACAACGTGATGACGGAGCAGACCATCCACGACTTCATTCAGACGCTCAACGTCAGTGATGACGTGAAGGCAGAGCTGATGGCGATCACACCGATGAACTACACGGGTATGTAATCGCACGGTAAAAGATATAGTTTCATATTACACATTATTAATAGTATCATTTTTAGAGTATCATTTTCAAGAGTATTAACAAGTAAGCCGAGAGGCTACACAATGTAACGATTATGACAGAAGAATTAGAAAAGAACACTCAGGATTCGTCCGTACAACCTAAGCAGAGTAGCGATGCAAGCCGTGAAGGCTATCGTCCACAACAGGGTTATCAGAGAGATTATGTCAATGGCCGCGTACAGCGTCCACGTATTCATACACAGCGCACTTTCAGCTCTGACAAGAGTGGCAGCCGCGATGAAGGCAGCAGCTTCCGTCCCGAGGGCTTCGGTGCTGGATTGATGGGTGGCGAGCAGCGTCCACGCAACAGCTATCAGCAGCGTCAGGGCGGCTACCAGCAGCGCCAAGGTGGTTATCAGCAGCGCCAGGGAGGCTATCAGCAGCGTCCGCGCTACAACAACAATAACGAGGAGGGTGGTTATCAGCAGCGCGAGGGTGGTTATCAGCCTCGCCAGCAGGGTGGCTACCAGTCCCGTCAGCAGGGCGGTTATCAGCCTCGCCAGCAGGGTGGCTACCAGTCCCGTCAGCAAGGTGGTTATCAGTCTCGCCAGCAGGGCGGCTACCGCCAGCAGGGACAGGGTGGCTATCAGTCTCGTCAGCAAGGCGGCTATCGTCAGCAGGGACAGGGAGGCTATCAGTCTCGTCAGCAGGGTGGCTATCGTCAGCAGGGCGGTTATCGTCAGCAGGGTGGCTATCGCCAGCAGGGCCAGGGTGGCTACAACCGTCAGGGTGGCTACGGACAGCACCGTCCAGGATACGATCCCAATGCTAAGTATAGCATGAAGAAGCGTATCGAGTACAAGGAGGAGAATATCGACCCGAACGAGCCGATTCGTCTGAACAAATATCTGGCAAATGCCGGTGTCTGCTCTCGTCGTGAGGCTGATGAGTTCATTCAGGCTGGTGTGGTGACGGTCAACGATAAGGTCGTCACCGAGCTCGGCACCAAGGTGCTCCGCTCCGATGTCGTGAAGTTCCACGATCAGCCTGTCACACTTGAGAAGAAAGTATATGTGCTGCTCAATAAGCCGAAGGACTATGTCACCACCAGCGACGATCCTCAGCAGCGCAAGACGGTGATGGATCTCGTGAAGGACGCATGTCCCGAGCGCATCTATCCTGTAGGTCGTCTGGACCGCAACACCACCGGTGTGCTGTTGCTGACCAACGACGGTGAGCTTGCCAGCAAGCTGACCCATCCTAAGTTCCTCAAGAAGAAGGTCTACCATGTCTTCCTCGACAAGAACGTGGCTCCCGAAGATCTGCAGAAGATCGCTGAGGGCATTGAACTGGAGGATGGTGAGGTTCATGCCGACGCTATCGAGTACGCCGACGAGCGTGATCACAGCCAGGTGGGCATAGAGATCCACAGTGGCAAGAACCGCATCGTGCGTCGTATCTTTGAGAGCCTGGGCTACCGTGTCGTGAAACTCGACCGCGTGCAGTTCGCCGGACTGACCAAGAAGAACGTACGCCGTGGCGACTGGCGCTTCCTCACTGAGAAAGAGGTGGAGATGCTGCGCAGCGGCATGTTCGAGTAATGAGAGTTTGTGAACAGTATGTTTGAATCAACAAAGAGAGACATATCATGAGTAGAACAAAAGTGGTTGATGCCCTGCGGAGCACCGACTTTGGAAAAGAGATGACTGTCAAAGGCTGGGTGCGCTCGCATCGTAGCAGCAAGGCTGTGGACTTCATTGCCTTGAACGACGGTTCGACCATTAAGAACATTCAGATTGTCGTTGACCCCTCGACGGTGGATGAGGAGTTGCTCAAGAGCATCACTACCGGTGCGTGCATCCGTGCCACCGGTAAGCTTGTGGAGAGCCAGGGCAAAGGACAGACCTGTGAGATCCAGGCTTCAGAGCTGGAGCTCTACGGCGGTTGCCCGAGCGACTATCCCATGCAGAAGAAGGGTCAGAGCTTCGAGTATATGCGCCAGTACGCTCACCTGCGCCTGCGTACAAACACTTTCGGTGCTGTCTTCCGTATCCGTCACAACATGGCCATCGCCATCCATAAATATTTCCACGACCATGGCTTCTACTACTTCAACACGCCGCTGATCACAGCCAGTGACGCTGAGGGCGCCGGATCGATGTTCCAGGTGACTACCCTCGATCTCGACCGTGTGGCAAAGAGTGGTAAGGTGGAGTACGATAAGGACTTCTTCGGACGTAAAACCAACCTCACCGTGAGCGGCCAGCTTGAGGGTGAGCTTGGCGCAACAGCCTTAGGTGCCATCTACACCTTCGGTCCTACTTTCCGCGCTGAGAACAGTAATACGCCGCGCCACTTGGCTGAGTTCTGGATGATCGAGCCGGAGGTTGCCTTCATCGACAAGGACGAGTTGATGGATCTTGAGGAAGACTTCATCAAGTACTGCGTGAAGTGGGCCTTGGACAACTGCAAGGACGACTTGGAGTTCCTCAACAAGATGATCGACAAGACGCTGATCGCTACGTTGGAGTCTGTCATCAAGGAGGATTTCGTACGCCTGCCTTATACCGAGGGCATCCGCATCCTGGAGCAGGCTGTCAAGGACGGACATAAGTTCGAATTCCCTGTCACCGGTTGGGGCATGGACCTCAGCAGTGAGCATGAGCGCTATCTTGTAGAGCAGCACTTCAAGCGTCCGGTGATTATGACCGACTATCCTTCTGAGATCAAGGCGTTCTATATGAAGAAGAATGCTGACGGCAAGACGATGCAGGGCACTGACGTGCTCTTCCCGCGCATTGGCGAGATCATTGGCGGTTCGGTCCGTGAGGAGAACTATCAGAAGTTGCTCGACGAGATCGAGGCTCGCGGCATGGATGAGAACAACTATAAGTGGTATCTCGATACACGTAAGTTTGGTTCTTGTCCTCACGCTGGTTTCGGCTTGGGCTTTGAGCGTCTGATCCTCTTTGTGACGGGTATGCAGAACATCCGTGACGTCATTCCTTTCCCACGTACGCCGAAGAACGCTGAGTTCTAAACGTCTTGCGGGATGAGCAAAGACATGTGCCACCGTCAGAAAAGTAGTCCGAGAACATTCCGAAAGTTTTGCCGGGCTGATGCATGACGGTGATCATACATAGAGAAAAAGAGCCTTAGTCGACGATATTTATCGTAGGCTGAGGCTCATTTTTTTTGTTGAATCCAGTCAGAGCGACGGTAGTATCCTCTTTCTGACCGACTGATTAAATCAAACAAGCAATGATAGAAGAAAATAACGTGAAAACCAATTCCTTTCGTGCCTGGTTGTTGGCTGCGCGCCCCAAGACATTGACGGGAGCTGCTGTGCCGGTGATGATTGGTACGGCATTGACGATTGCTGATCATGGATGGGCGATAGCCTGGTTGCCTTGTGTGTTGTGTTTCCTCTTTGCGTTTATCATGCAGATTGACGCCAACTTCGTCAACGACTATTTCGATTTCAAGCGAGGCAATGATGATGCGGCAACGCGACTCGGACCTCAGCGTGCTTGCTCGATGGGGTGGGTGACGGAAGGTGCTATGCGCAAGGCTCTGCTCATCACCACTGCGCTCGGTTGTGCTGTCGGCTTGCCATTAGTGTTGTTTGGCGGACTGGAGATGATCCTCGTCGGTGCGCTGTGCGTGCTCTTCTGCTTTCTTTATACCACCCGGCTCTCTTATTTGGGTTTAGGCGACATGCTCGTGCTGGTGTTCTTTGGCATCGTTCCCGTTTGCTTGACCTATTATCTTTGTCTGCCGGAAGGTCCACGGACAGTGACACTGATGGTGTTTCTGGCTTCGTTGGCCTGTGGATTTGTCATCGACACCTTATTATTAATTAACAACAATCGCGACATCGACAACGACCGGCGCGATGGAAAGATGACTTTGGTCGTCAGGGTTGGCCATCGGGGAGGTGAGATGCTCTATCTTCTGTCCGGCGTTGTGGCGCTGCTGTTGAATATTGTCTTCATTGTCGAGGGTCATCTTTGGGCGTTCCTCCTTCCGTTGATCGTTTATCTGCCCTTGCATACGCTGGCCTTCACCCATCTGTTGAAGATTGATCATGGACGGGAACTGAACAAAGTGTTGGGAGAAACGGCAAGAAACATGTTTCTCTTTGGCGTTACTACGTCTGTAGGGTTGATTCTTTAATAGAAATTTCTTTGTGTGGTTAACGGATCATCAGACAAAGTGCGGATGATCAGTTAACCACGAAGCTGTTGCCTTTGACGCTCACGTTGAAGGCACCCATGCTGCTGAGCAACTCAGCGGCACGCTCCGGTGAGTCGCTGCCCCGCATATAGAAGTGGATGCGGCGCTCGGCATTCTTGCGGTCTGTATAGCTTACGCTCATGCCATACCAGTGAGCCAGGGAGTTCAGCACATTCTCAAAGGGTGCGTCATCGGCATAGATGAAGCCACGCAGCGCATAGGCGTAGACATCCATGTCTTCCTGCCGCTTGAGCAAATTCGAGCCTTGCAGCGTGACAGCTTCACCGGGTTTCAGCCTACAGACATCGTTGCCGCCAACAACTTCTGCCACGCCGGTGATGAGCGCTACGTGAAGCGGTTCGCCATGGAAGGCGCGCACGTCTAACTCTGTGCCGAGCACACGGGTTGTGGCGTTGGCCGTGTGGATGATAAACGGATGTGAGGCATCGTGCGTCACCTTGAAGTAAGCCTCACCTTCCAGTACGACGTCACGGGTGTTGCCTACAAATACTGACGGATAGGTCAGCTTGCTTTTAGCGTAGAGATAGGCTTCTGTGCCGTCGGGGAGCACCACCTTACCCAACTTTCCGGGCTGCACGGGTTGTGAAGAGCGCTGCACCTGACCGTCGACAGCATACCCTTGGTTTTGCAATTCCATGATCAGCTGGGAAGCATTGCCTAAGCTGCGGCGTGCGATAGCTGTGCAGGTGACAGTCGCAGTGGTGTAGGCCTTTGTGGCAGGCTTGGAAACAGGAGCGGCTGTATCTTGTTTTTTATCTTCCTTGCTTGCAGTTGGGCTTGTCTTCTGGGTTAATGTAGCCACAGAGCGAAAGCCTTGTCCGCCTTCTTCCGGTTTGGAGACGAGGAAGAGCAGCAGCAGGGCAGCAGCCACAGCAACAGCGGAATAATATACAATGCGGAGTTTCCTTGTCTTTGTATTCTTTTTCTTGTCAGGCTGAGTTTCTTTAGTCTTTTCCTCTTTTGTGTATACAGGCTTGACTTCTGTCTCCTTAACTTCTTCTTCCTTTGTTTCTCCCTCTTTAGCTTGGTCCTCTTGCTGATGGTCATTAGTCAATTTTGCTTTCATTCTTTCCCAGGCGAGGTCGGTATCGGCATCTTCTGCCTGAGAAGGCGAAGAGACGCGACACACCGCCTCACCGATTTCTGCAAGCAATGCGAGGACGTCCTGAACGGCTGGGTTCAGATCGCTCCACTCCTTGTCGGTGAGCTTGTTGTCGGCATCGAACTTGTCGATGGCCTCCTGCATGTGTTTTTCTATTTCTCTTTTTCTTTCTGGCATTTGATTCCTTATCTGTTTTCTTATCGGAAACACCCTATTATAGGGTACCTCCTTGGTCACTCTTTTTAGACTCTTTAACCATGTTCTTTCGGAACAATTTCAGTGCTTGCATCATATGTTTCTTCACTGCACTTGTCGAGATGCCGTATTTCTCCGCTACCTCGTTATAGCTATGGTGGTTGAAATAGCATTCAGTAAGGATTTCCTTTGTCTTGGGCGACAGCTGCTCCATGAGCGTCATCATCTTCTTGATGCGTTCCTCCCGTGTGTCAATGGCGTGTGGGTCAGTGGCTTCTGAGTGTTCTTGCAGATAGCGTTGGGCATAGAGCGTGGTTGTCTGACTATGCCGCACGTGGTCAGCGCACCGGAAGCGTACGAGACGAAAGATGAAAGCTACCCGTTTGTCTGACTCGATCTCGTTGAAACGCTTCCAAAGAATTTCAAAGGAATCCTCCACAATGTCGCGACACGTCTCCTCGTCGCCTATCATCTGACGGGCGAAGTGGCGGGCGTGCTGGTAATGCGCCTTGAAAACTCCTCAAATTCTTTCTCTTTCTCCAAGTTATCTTTTTCTTCTTTCTCAATTTACAAAATTACGAAAAAAAACGAGAAAAGAAGCAATGGCTGTGTTTTTATTATCAATAAACGTTGAATAGAGAACATCGTAGAGGATGATTAGACAATTCTCCTTTCGCTTATCGTATGTTGATTTGGTCTGAAGCTGATGCCTACAAATGGATGCAAAAAATATATATGTGGAACAAAAAATCCCTCCCGCCGTCACTACGGCAGGGAGGGACAAGTTAGAATCTGTTACCTAAAGCTTGGACTCTTTTTGTTATCCTTCAACAATCCTGAATCCACAAACTGAATACCTTAATAAATAATCACTATACTTCATGCGAATCTTATGTAGAATGCTTTTTATCCAAATGTGGAATAAAGCTCACTCTTATCTCTTTACCGGAAGATGAGCTTCACTACGTTCTTCGCCGCATCCATCTGTCGCAGGAAAGCGTTGATGGAAGCTGTTGTGACCAGCTGGGCTGTCTCAGCGTAGTTGTCATAGTCGAGCAGCGTGCAGCCGTCGACGACCTCGTTAGCCATCTTGTCGGCCCACTTGTCAGCCTTGTCGCCATCCTCGAGATAGCTCTTTTGGAAGTAAGCTAAGGCTTTGGTGAGTTCTTCCTGCGTGATGCCTCCCTTGACCATCTGCTCCCAGATGCCATAGACTTTGTCACGAAGCTCAGAGGCACGGAGCGTGTCAGCCTGGAACTCAGCGGAGACCTCGAAGGAGCCGCGCGGAATGGCATTGCTCTCCTCGTTGACATTGATGGTGTAGACATCACCGTCCTTCTCGCGCATCACGTCCATGGCACGCTGTTGGAACACGCGGGCCACGATGCGGTTGGTGAGTTCGTTGACGGGCGAGTAGGGCAGAGGTGCACTCACGCCGAGAACCACCATGGCGTAGGAACCCATGGCACCGGTCTGCACCGTGCGCTCAGTGACGCCTTGATAGCCGTACATCTTGTTGTCGACCCATTTCGTCGGCTTGCCTCCACCATTGATAGATGCAATATACTTCTCCACCAAGGGCTTCAGCTCAGAAGCAGGCTGTGCACCCGTAATAATAAAGGTGTAGCCGTTGGCCGAAGCGAAGCAGCGGTCCCATGCATTGCCAATGGAATTGGCAGTGATGTTATCGAAGTAGTCGCCATGCTGACTGAGGACACGTGGGTTGTTGCCGCTCCGCAACTGTGCCACGGCATCTTGCAGACGCTGCTGCGGACGCATGGGGAAGTGTGCGTAGATGCGGTTCTGCTTCATCGACCCGTTGATAAGCGTCGTATCGAGAATGGACTGCATAAAACGGAGATAAGTGAGCTGCATCATCTGCTCCACGCTGTTAGGCAGCGATGTGCCTTCCATCCGTTCGCTGTAACCATAGATATGCGGCTCTACCTTGAAACCTTTGGCCTCTTGAACCCGGTTGAGCTGCTGAGAAGAGAGTTGCCCAACGCCGCCGGCTTGTACTAAGGTCGTGGCCACCTGTGCAGAAGGAAGCTCCTGCAACGAGAACATCGACTCACCACCGGGGCGCACGGCACGCAGGCAGACTTTAGAACGATCCTCAGGCACCTGCTTGTAGACGACGGTGGCACCATTGGCGAGTTTCCAAGTGGTCGTGTTTTTGGCCTTGTCGACTACCTCTTTCTTGATACGGCCTGGCTTGGGAGAAACAGAGAACTCCGGCAGTGGAGCCTCAGACTTCAGCTCGAAGGCAAAGCCTTTGTAGTTGATCTTCTTCACCTGGTCGAAGATGTCGAGGATGTCCTGCTTCGAGGGATAGTCCAGTCCATCGGGGCCTGTGAGGATAACCGACATGTTTTTATCGGTACTCCACGAGCGCATCAGCGCATTGACCGAAGACAGTGACAACGTGTCGAGGGCGGCACGCTCGTAGGGATAGAGCGCTTTGTAATCCACGATGGGTTCGCCTTCGAGGAAATGCTGTTCCAGCATCTTGGCCACCTCGTCGTTTGTTTTCGAGACAAAGGTACTCTGCTCGTTGTCGCTGAGCATCTGTGCCTTAGCCTTGTCGAACTCGGCTTGTGTGAAGCCTACCTGCTTGAGACGCTCATATTCCAAGAGCAGCATACGCACGGTACGGCTTTCATTGCCTGACTGGCCGACCCCTGCACCGATTTGGTATGTAAAGTAGCCTCGTTTCAACGGCATCACGGCCAGGCTGGCTCCGGCAAAGGGAGATCCCTGCTCGTGGGCTATCTGGCTCATCCGTGTGGCTCCCATTATGTTGATCATGCGGGCCATGATGGTCTTGACGAGGTAGTCGGCAGAGGACTTCTGTGCTTCAGGCGTGTCACGAATCAGGTTGACGATCATAGCTGTCTCTCCTTGTTGGGCTTTATCAGTAGCCACACAGTAGTTGAGCGTGTCGCGGTCGGGGACGGCAAAGAAGGGGCGTGGCTGAGACTTGTCGCCCATGGGTGCTTCGCTGAGGATGCGGCGCAGGGCCGTTTCCATCTGCTTCACGTCGAAGTCGCCGACGACCACCACATCGACCATGGCGGGGTTAAGCCATGCAGCATAGAACTTCCGAAGGCCTTCCGGGGTGATGGCTTTGATGTCAGCAATTGTTCCGAGCACATCATGGTTCTCATAGGCCGAGCCACGCAGCAGCGAGTTGGCCCATTGTATCTGGATACGCGTGTCGGCATTGTCGCGCATGGCGAGCTCACGAAGGATAGGCCCGCGCTCATGCTCGATGCGGTCGTCTTTCAGTTCGAGGGCATAGGTCCAGTCGGCCATGACCATCAGACAAGAGTCCAGGAGTTTTGGATCTTGTGTGGGTACCTTACTGAGTGTGTAGACCGTCTCGTTTTCCGAGGTGTGTGCGTTGATGTCGTATCCGTAGAGCACGCCGTGGCGCTCCAGCATGTCTATCATCGCGTGACCGGGGAAATGCTGTGTGCCCTGGAACATCTCATGCTCCAAGTAGTGCGCCATGCCATGCTGTCCTGGCTTCTCTGCCAAGGCACCGATGCCGTTGACAAGATAGAAGCAAGCCTGATGGCGCGGTGTGGCATTGTGGCGAATCATGTAAGTGATGCCATTGTCCAAGCGTCCTGTCACTACATTGTTGTCAAGAGGCAGGGACGAGGACTGGGCGAAAAGGGTTGCTCCGCTAAGGAGGCAACCCATGAAGAGAGAGAATTTATGAAGTTTCATTGGCATCTGCTTATTTAAGTAGCTCTTCCACTTTCTTTTGCAAAGCCTCACCGCGCAAGTTGACTGCGAGAATCTTATTATCGCTGTCGAGAAGAACTGTGAAAGGAATGGACTGAACGGCGTAGAGGGCTGCAACTGGCGACTGCGGAACTTTGAGGTCAGAGAGACTCTTCCAGGTCATGCCCTCCTCGATCATGGAATTCAGCCATTTTTGCCTGTCGGTGTCGAGTGAGACACTGACGATCTCGAGCCCACGTGTCTGATAGTTCTTGTAGAGCTTGACGAGATTGGGCATCTCCTGTCGGCAGGGCCCGCACCAAGAAGCCCAGAAATCGAGGAGCTTCAACTTGCCTTTCACTTTGGAGAGCGTAACGGAGTCGCCCTCATTGTTGAGCATGGTGAAGTCCGGGGCGATGCGGCCTACGGAGATGCGCTCTATTTTCTCGAGATACTGAAGTACAGCTTTGGCGTTGGGCGTGGCTTTGACTTGGTCGTCGAGCATGTCGTAGCGTTTGCGCAGCATGTCGGCGGGCATCTTCATCATGTTGGAGGCAAGAATATAACCACCGACGAAGGAGTGGGTAAGCTTGCCGAACTCTTCGGTCTCCTTTTTGCGCGCTTCTTCCACAAACTTCATAAATGAGTTTTGAATGCCTTGCATCTTCATCTGATTGCCCTCTTGGTAAGCAGCCTGCATGTCCTGCTGGGCTTTGTTCTGCGCCCG
Source organism: uncultured Prevotella sp. (assembly GCA_900317685.1). Classification (GTDB taxonomy): domain Bacteria; phylum Bacteroidota; class Bacteroidia; order Bacteroidales; family Bacteroidaceae; genus Prevotella. Next base: position 2,998 of record ONHQ01000038.1, on the reverse strand, counting down.
CTGCGTACTGTCAACAAGTTCTTGGTATTCGTTGAGGGTAGTTTGCGCGGGACCTCCGACAATCTTTACACCGGATGGTCCGGCAAGGATCTGGAAGTTGGAGTTCTCTAACATCAGAGGGATCATGCCGGTTCCTTTCCCTGTGCGAATGTAGGCCACATCGGGCGTCTTCACCGATCCAGTGAAGACGAAAAGGCCTTTTTTCATATCGGTGACGCCGAGGGTGTCTGTGTTGCAACTAATGAGGAAGACTTTGCCATCGTCGATGCCTGAAGTTTTGCCCGTTATCTGATAGCCGTCCTGAGCATGGGCGCCGAGAGAAAGGGCGAGGAGGACGAGGGTGGTGAATAATTGATGCTTCATAGCTTTTATCCTTTTTTATTAATGGTTGATAATTGCTGAAGTAGGGGGGCTGGGACGCTGCAGAGCAGCGGCTTACTGACCCTAGCCCTACCTTCGAATTCTTAGTAGACCTTGATGTCGGCCAGGGCCACGCGGGTCACGCTGTTATAGGTGCGCTCCTTGACAGTGATGCGGAGATAACGGGCGTTGACGGCTTGAGCGGCTTTGACGATGGTTGTCTCGCCTTGTGCCGTGCCGAGCGTGTATTCGTCGATGCCGTTGAGCACAGTCCACGTGTCAGGTGCAGATGCCGTTGCATACTCGACAGAGACAGCCTCGGGCTCGAATTTGACTAAGTCTGCGTTCTGGCTCTGCACAACAGCCACGCCATGAACGGTCTTGTTGCCCTTCATGTCAATGATAAGATCGAAGGAACGAATGCCGTCTTCAGAAGGCCATGACTTCCATTCTGTCGTTGCGCTGCCGTCGAGCAGATTGTCGAGCAGGCTGTTGCCGCTGTCGTCTTCAGAGGTGGTGATACTCCATCCCTTACTACTTAGAAACTCACTGACAGGCACCGAGGCAACGCCATGTTTATTGACAAACGAGGGAGCCGATGTGCCGAGATACGCATTGGCATACATGTTCACCGTGACTCCACCGATCTCATGCAACTTATTGATGACCCACAGTGCACGCTTCTGCTCGGTTACAGTGCTGGCAACTAAGTGAGAAGAGAGCATATAACGACGGGCACCAAGGTTGAGCGTCTTCAGATTCGAGAAGTAGAACAGGTCTTCCAAAGAGTAAAGATTATAGTCCAGCCCTACTGTCTCTGCCGATGCAGCGAAGCTCTCCACGTCGTCGTTTCCGATAGCGTAATGCTGTCGAAGCTCCTTCTTGAAGTCTGTGTTCATCAAGAAGTTCTTCGTCAACTTCACGGGTTGGAAGTTGATGGTATCAGGACAGCCTTCTATCATGCCGCGACGACGGAGCGTGATATCCTTGCTCATGTCGACATCAGCAATATCGACATTTTGCTCATCAAAGACATCTTTTGTCAGCACGAGCGAGTCAGCTTTGCCTTCCTTGTTCGTATAGTCGATTGCGAAATGCAGGATACCGTCGGTCCAGTTGCCCATGAAGAGCAGAAGGTGGTTGTGATAAAGATAGTATTTATTGAAGCCCTGCGTGAAGGCTGTCACTGCCTCGTGCTCGTAAGTGTACGGGCGGCGGGTAATCTTATCAGCTAACGAAGGTGTGCCGTTCTCTGCGACGGACTGTACCATCACTTGGTAGTTTTGGTTGTTAAGCCCCTTGATGGTGTAGACTGTATCCGTGGGAGCAACCTCGGCCGTTGCCGTGTCGCTGTTCTCTGAAATCCACGTGATACGGATGTTCTTCACAGCAGGGTCTTTGCTTGGTGTCCACGTGGTGCGTAAGCACTCCCAACCTGGGTTGACACTGATGTTTGTGCATTTGCCGGTATAGCGTATCGGTCCGTCGCCGGCAAAGTCCTTGTAAGTATCTTCAAGGCTGTCGCCACAGGAGGTCAGCACAGCAAGGGCGGCAGCAAGTATATACATTGTTTTCTTCATGGCTCTTCTTATTTTTTAGTGTAAACCTCCAGCTCCTGCATGGTCACGTACTGCTGCCTGTTGGGCATATAAGGGTTGTCGATGAACACGCTGTTCGGTACGACACGCACATAGCGGTAGCTATTGTCAGAGATGGAGAACGTCACATCGAGATAAACGGGTGTAGGGATTTGAGAGAGGTCGTCGTATGAGAGCGGGTTGAAGCGGTTGACGAGTCCATAGGTAGAGTACCACTGTCCGGACCCAGCGTCTGCCGACTCATAGTGATGTCCAATCTGTGTCCATTTCTCCCCGTCGTTGGAACCGTAAATGGTCACTTCATTGGGAAGTAGATTAGCATAGGACATATTGAAGATGTCATTGTACGACTCTTTTGTGCAGCATTGTGCATAGATTCTCACACTGGCCAGCACCTTAGCCTGCCCTAAGTCGATGTCAAGGTTCTTTCCGACTCCAAAGGGCCCCATGACAAACGTGTAATACTGATCGTATTTTCCTTTCGCAGCCTGATAGCCGCGATCATCGCCGTCGGTGAGATACTTCAAGCCTATCTTAGCATCATCGTCCTCTACAGACGAGGGACAGGTAACCTTGAGCTGGTCTTCTGGGAATTTCTCCGTTTGGTATGACTTGATGTCTTTCCATTCCTTTGACTGCACGAAGTAACCGCGGAAGTCCTCGGTACGAACGATGATGTCGTAGTCTTCCATCTCTTGCTCAAACTTGATGAAGCTGCTGTTCTCGCCTTGTTGCAGGTTGATGGTCTTGGCCAGGATGGTGTCGGGCTGGTCGGTCGTCGGGTCGGTGCCAATATAGAAGATGTGCGCGAAGCCCTTCATGTCAGGGTCCGGAAGATTATAGGAGAGCTCCACACCGTTCCACGCTGACTTCACCTCAGCGTCCTTGAAGAAGGCGCAAGGGCCGCTGTTTTTTGTGGAGAACGTGGTGGAAGTCTCTTGGTAAAGAAACCTCCATTTCAGACACTATACACCAAGCACAGTCACCAGCTCTTCGATGTACTTGAGCATGGTGGCAGTGCTCCATTTTCCACCTTCCTT
>ONHQ01000031.1 GCA_900317685.1 uncultured Prevotella sp. | reverse complement strand
TTGTTGACTGGTCATTGGAGAACATGGAAGCCATTGTCAAGCACAGAAAGGAATATTCATTGTAAACAAGAAATTAGAGAACGTCAGATTTGGAGAAGTCATGGCTCAAACAGACGAAAAAAGCCGGCACCATCTATATTTTGCACAGATGATACCGGCCAACACAAATAGGATTTTGCTTATGCTATGCTACCAGAATGGGTCTGGAATGACATTCCTATAAAAAAACAAAAAGGGGCTGCCTTTTGAGCAGTCCCCATGTATCAGAGCTAGCCTCAATCTTGTCTTTCTCCACGTCGTCAGGCAGCGTCAGAGCCTGCTCGTAATTGCTGTATGAGAACTCGCGGCGCAGATAGTGCTCCTTCTTGTCCTCTTTCTTGTTCTCGTCCTTGTGCTCCATCTTGATGGTCAGGCAACCGTCCTTGTCAACGTTCACCTTGAAATCATCCTTGGTGGTGCCAGGGGCTGCAAGCTCAACTTCGTAAGCCTTGTCGTTTTCCTTGACATTGATAGCAGGTGCTGTGACATTCATGCGCGGCATCCAACTCGTATTCAACATATCGTCGAAATCATTGTCAAGCCAATTGTTCATGTCTCTTAAAACTGGATACAACATAAGTCAATACCTCCTAATTGTCAATTAATTTTTTTATCATCTTTGGAGCTCTTCTGTCGTCCTCAAGCTCCTTTCGTTGCCCTCGTCCGACGTCCGAACTTCACTAACCAAAAAGCAATATGCGTGCCCGAAGGCCAAAGATGACAAATCGTGCCATAGCTGTCAGCAATGCTTAAAATATTTACACTTTGCTGACAACTGTGGCATTTGAATGGCCTTATTCTTTTACCTCGGTCAGCTCGCCAGTAGTGGAGTCGATGATGAAGCCACGGACGATGATGTTGTCGGGTACAAGCGGATGATTCTTCACCCGATGCATCGTAGCCCTTACACTCTTCTCGGTGTCGCCAAAGCCGTCGAGCCACTTGCGGAGATTGATGTGCTGTTCCACTTCCGCCAACTTATCAGCTGCAATCCGCTCGCGGATCAGATGCTCCATGTGCTCGCCGGTCATCTTGCCCGCACCGCAGTCGGTATGATGGATGAGCATGATCTCCTCAATGCCCAACTCATAGATGCCCACGATGATGGAGCGCATGACAGCATCGTAGTCGTCGAGGATGACACCACCCGCCACCTTGACCATCTTCACCTCACCATTCTTGATACCCAATGCCTCAGGCAGCATCACACTCAGACGGGTGTCCATGCAGGTGACGATAAGTGTCTTGCCCGATGGCTTCCCGTCCGTGATATGTTTCTCGTAACCTTTGCCGGCAACGAAGCGACGGTTGTTCTCTAATATTTCGTCTATCATAATCGTACTGTCATTAAGTTACTGTTGGTCTGCATGATTGTCCTTGGCCTTGCGGGCGAACTCAAACAGGCTTTGGGGCAAATGGCAGTAGCCGTCAGGATTCTTGTCAAGATAGTCCTGGTGGTAGTCCTCTGCCTTGTAGAAGTTCTTTAAGGGCAGGTTCTCCACGACAATCTTCCCTTGGATGTGCTTTTGCTCTTCGTCGAAGACTTTGCTGATCGTTGCTTCGTCGGAGCTGTCGGTGTAATAAACACCCGTGCGGTACTGCGTTCCGGTGTCGTGACCCTGCCGGTTGATGCTCGTAGGGTCTATGGCCTTGAAGTACATCTCTAACAGGAACTCCAGCGACACCTTGTCGGGATTATAAATGACATGGACTGTCTCGGCAAAGCCAGTCTTGTCGGTGCAGACTTCCTTGTAAGTCGGATTCTCGGTTATGCCGTTGGCATAGCCTACCTCGGTATCCACTACTCCATCGATCTGCTTGAAGTAATGCTCAGTACCCCAGAAGCAGCCTCCGGCAAGATATATCTCCTTCAAATTTTCTTTTTCCATATTGTTCCGTTTTATGTTTTGTTGTGCATTCGCTTGACAAGACAACAGCAGCATTGCAACCACTATAACCATAATGAGTGAAAGCAGGGGCTGGCGGTATAGGCCACGAAAAGCAGATGCTATTGTCATTTTTCCCAAGTTTAGAAGTCATTGTTGACGATTTCCTTGCCAAACGGTGCCAATGCCAGTCGCATCAGCCGAAAGTGCATCTTACCCCACGGAAAGCCAACGATGGTGATGCAAAGCAGCAAGCCAAAACCAAGATGGGTCAGTGCAATCCAAAAACCGCCAACAAAGAACCATAATACGTTCATTATCATATTGAGGCACCCACTATCCTGCGGCTTGTCAACAATATGTGAGCCGAATGGCCACAACGCGAGTATACCCAACCGCATAGTGGCTATGCCGAAAGGTATGCCGATGATGGTGATCATCAGCAACAGCGAGGAAATAAAATACTCCACTGCAATGCCGAATCCTCCAAAGATGAGCCAAACAATGTTTCCTAATATCTTCATATCTGAGGTTTTTGTTTCAATTGATAAAAACTTCTATTTTGCAAAGGTAATGAATTTCACAGAAAGCAAAGAATATGACGTAATCAATATTTGACGAACAACAAATTGTCATAACGAAGATTCTGTTTTCTCATCAACACCGACTCCATCAACGGGTCGTCGCTTTCCGCGAAAGCCAATGTTTCATCACACGAAAGAAAATATGCAAAACCCTCTGCCAAACAAATTTTATTTTGTATTTTTGCCTATAGAATATTGGTTAGTATCCATTGTTGACCGGCAAGAACAGAACCTACATCGCCATCGACCTGAAGAGCTTCTATAGCTCGGTGGAGTGCGTCGCCAGGGGACTCGATCCGCTGACGACCAACCTTGTCGTGGCCGACGTGAGCCGGACGGAAAAGACCATCTGCCTAGCAGTATCGCCCTCGATGAAGGCCTACGGACTGGGCGGTCGTGCCCGGCTCTTCGAGGTGGTGCAGAAAATGCGGGAGGTGAACTACGAGCGACAAAAGGCCATCGGTTTCAAACCATTCACCGGCAAGTCGTATTTGGCCAAGGAGTTAGCCGCTCACCCCGACTGGGAAGCTGACTACATCGCTGCCACGCCACGGATGGCGGAGTATATCAGGGTCAGCAGTGAGATTTACGGCATCTACCTGCAATACATCGCCCCCGAGGACATCCACGTTTATTCCATCGACGAAATCTTTGCCGATGTCACCGACTACCTCCACACCTACAAGATGACGGCGCATGAGCTGGCCATGACGATGATCCGGCAGGTGCTGAAGGCGACGGGCATCACGGCCACGGCTGGCATCGGCACAAATCTCTACCTCTGCAAGGTGGCAATGGATGTCGTGGCTAAGCATATCCCTGCCGATAAGGACGGTGTGCGCATTGCCGAGCTCGACGAGATGAGCTACCGCCGGAAGCTGTGGGACCACCAGCCGATGACCGACTTCTGGCGCTTCGGCCGTGGCATCGTCGCAAGGCTCAACAGCATCGGTGTCGACACAATGGGGCAGCTGGCGAGGCTGTCGGTGAACAACGAGGAACTGCTCTATCAGATGTTCGGTGTCAACGCGGAACTCATCATCGACCATGCGTGGGGATGGGAGCCGGTGACGATGGACTATATCAAAGCCTACAAGCCGGAGACAAATTCGTTGGGGAGCGGTCAGGTGCTGCAAAGCCCCTACTCTGCCGACAAAGGTCGTGTGGTAGTTCGTGAGATGGCAGACGCGCTGTCGCTCGACCTCGTGGACAAGCACCTTGTTGGCGACCAAATCGTCCTCACGGTGGGCTACGACCGTGAGAGCCTGACCAATCCAGCCATCCGTGCGCAGTACCACGGTGAGGTAACGACCGACTGGTATGGCCGCAGTGTACCGAAACACGCCCATGGTACGCTGTCGTTGGAACATTCAACGTCGTCCTCAAAGCAAATCATGGAGGCCGTCACCGAGCTCTACGACCGCATCGTCAACCCTATCCTACTGGTCCGTCGGCTCAACATCACCGTCAACCACGTCATCAGTGAAGAGCAGGCCAGACGGCAACAGCAGAATACCCCCGTGCAGCTCGACCTCTTTACGGACTATGAGGCGGAAGCCGAGAAACAAAAGCAAGAGAAAGATGCTGCCGCCAAAGAGCGGCGGTTGCAGGAGGCGGCACTGAAGATCAAGAAGGAGTTTGGCAAGAACGCCCTGCTGCGCGGACTGAACTATGCTGAGGGCGCGACACAGAAAGAACGGAACAATCAGATAGGAGGACACAAAGCATGACAGACAACTACGACGACATCATCAACCTGCCGCACCACGTCTCGGCAAAGCATCCGAAGATGAGCATGTATAACCGTGCGGCGCAATTCTCCCCCTTCTCTGCCCTCACTGGCTATGAGAAAGCCATTGAGGAAGCGCAGAAGAAGCAGGAAGAGGCTGTGAGGAGAAGGAATGCCCCCGTAGATGAAAACGGTGATAACAGTATTTGAATTGGAAGTCTACTCTGCGTTAGCCTTTATCTTCTCAGCCATTCGTTTGCCGGCATCAAAGGCTTGCTGAAGTTCTTCCTCCCAGTGCTCGGTGTTATATTTCTTTCTTCCCTCTGGATTCATCGCATCCATCTCATAACGGTCGTAGTTCTTCACCTGTAGCGTGTTGCAGGCATCAATGCGCTCTATGTCGCCGAGTTTGGCAAGAATAAAATTCTCCTCGGTATTCATATTGTTGTGGACAGCCTCAGCATCTGACGGCATGCCGTTCATCGTAAGAATCAGTGCCAAGGGCATCTTCCGCTGTGGGGTTATCGAGAAATCCTCATACGACAGCCATGGATAGGTGAAACGTTCTATAAAAGTCTGCATCTGACCGGTCCAACGACCAAAGAAAACCGGTGAGGCCAAGACGAGGCCATCGGACTGGTTGACTTCCTGAATGACAGGGAGAAGACCGTCCTTTATCTTACACTCGTGAGAGGCTTTGCCGCGTACTTTACAGGCCAGACAAGAATAGCAGCCCTTATAATCAATGTCGTAGAGCCGGACATGCTTCACCTCAATAGCCTTATCAACAGATTTCACTCCTTCCGAGAACTTTTCTATCATGGCGGCCGTATTCATGGTCTTACGAGGGCCGCCATCAATGGTCATTATCTTCATATCAATAAATTTATCTTGTTTATGGTCGCAAAGGTACATAGATTATGCGTTAAAGTATAGTTAATATCGAAACAGAATATGTCTGAAACGAAACAATTACTTAAATTTGCAAAGGATTAAAATATTCCGTTATGCTCACACTTCGACAAATGAGACAGCTCTATTCTGGGCTGCACCCGGAAGAATACTGGGAAGACTTAATATGCTGCGGCCATATCTTGGGCTGCGATATTGAAACCGGCAATCTGGAAGGATTCTCTCTGTTCTCGTTCTTGCTGATATGCCGTGGCAGTGTCAGCATCAAATATAGTGACCGGCAGTTTACGCTCAATGCTGGCGACCTGCATGTCTATGCACCGGGCATACCCACTGAAATCGTACATATGAGCGACGACTATGAAGCCTGGAATCTCAACATAGATGAGCAGATGGTCTATCACACACCACAATTGGAGCATGTGGTGAAGGTGGCCTGCTTCACGGTATCACAACATCCCTGCCCTGTGCTCAACCTTTCTGGTGAAATTGCCGAAAGAATCAGGCGACTTATGGTACTGGTTCATAAGCATATCCTTGCCAAACCGACGACCTATACAAAAGAGTTGCTCCTGACAGCTATTCGACTGATGTGCGTAGAACTTCTAAACACTCAGGACAAGGTAGTGGTCAAACATCATTATTCAGAGCGCCATGAAAAGACATTTGCAGACTTCTTGCAACTCGTCTCGCAGCATTTTGTCAAGCACCACGACCTTGCTTTCTATGCCGGACATCTCAATATGACAACCACATATCTTTCACGTATCGTCAAACAGATGAGTGGCCATACCGTTCAGCATTTCATTTCCCAAGCATTGGCTGCTGAGGCCACCGTCCTACTCAAGACCACCAGCATGAGTATAACGGAAATCGCATTGCGACTGAATTTTGCAGACCAAGCCTCTTTTACAAAGTTTTTCATCCGTATGAAAGAAATGTCTCCAAAGGCCTTCAGAAAATCATGAACTGACGCGAAACCGCTACTCTTCCAATAGCTCAAGGAAAATAGCTTTTTCAACCAAGACCAGGAAAACCTTTAAATCAGGCTGGTGCGCTAAAGGCAGAAGTTAATAGTTAGAAATTAGCAGTGGGAAGTCTCGTGGGGGTTGATGCTCTCCCTACGGGGAAGGGACGAGAACCGTAGGGGTGGGAGCAAACCGTGAGTGGAGGATGGGAAGTTGAAAAGGTTAGGTGAAAAACTATTGAAAACGTTTCATTAATTGCAAGGAAAAACTTAATTTTGCAATGATAACCGCAGAAAAATGTAAACCGCTACATGCTTCCGCACTTAATAGTGTAAGGATGAAGATTGAAAGGGACATGTCTATTGGATCTTAAAATATAGATCACTTGCCATTAGAATAATGTGCGAAAACGGAATGCGCCCGTGGACGAATTCGATAATGACTATATGAGTAAAAACTTAAATACAAAACGAGATGAAAAACTTTAATCCCAGAGCGTGGTTTATGCCACAGTCAGTTATTGTTATTGGCACTTACGATGCCGATGGTACACCCAATGCGATGAATGCAGCCTGGAGTGGTCAGTGGGATAATGACAAGATCATGATTTCGATGGGCAACCATCAGACCACAGTCAACCTCAACGCCAATCCCGACTTCACCGTTGCCTTTGCTACGACTGAGACCATGGTGGCAGCAGACTATGTAGGCGTTGTCAGCGGAAAGAAAGTAAAGGATAAGGTGGCAAAGACCGGCTGGAAAGTCGAGAAGGGCGAGCAGGTAAACGCTCCCGTATTCACTGACTTCCCTATGACGATGGAGTGCCGCATTGAGCGGAAGATTGACGAGTCGGAGACGGGCTACTACATCGTGGCCAAGATTCTGAATATCCGAGTAAATGAGGAATACCTTGCCGAGGACGGCAAGCCCGACTTGGAGAAGATGCACCTTCTGGCCTTCGACCCCGTACATCTCGGCTACCTTGAAATTGGCAAGCGTGTGGGCAACGCCTTCAAGGACGGAACCCAGCTTAAATAACGCCATCAGCTGATGAACATCGAAGAAGTACGCGAGTATGCGTTGTCCTTGCCGGGCACCACGGAAGACCAGGCCTATGGTGAGGACTGGGTATTGTTTCGTATAGAAGGAAAAATTTTTCTACATATATGGTTGGACGCCCCAGAGCCCTCCTGTGCCCTGAAACTACCGCCCGAGCAAGGACAGACGCTGCGCGACCACTATGACGGCATCCGTCCGGCGTACCATCTTAATAAGGTGCATTGGAGCGATGTCCTCCTTGAGGAGATAGACAGTGATATGGTAAAAGACCTTATACGCCAGTCCTATCAGCTCGTCCTCAGCAAACTGCCCAAGCGGTTGAGAGAGAAATATAGGATTGAACCATGAACACAGCAGACATTGACACAACCAACATGTGCTCGCACCTGCGGCACAAACTGATGGATGCCGACGGTGTCTACCATCAAATTTGGCAAACGTTAAACGACGACCCCAAGCTGACAGCCGTCGTGCGTTCCCGTCAGCTCCACATCTACCGCAATGGCAAGAAAGTGCTGGTGCTGAAAGGAAAGGCCAAACCGCAGATAGTCAAAGAGGACATAATTGACAAATACATTAAAGATTGACAGGCATGGAATCAAGAAAAGATATTGCAGCCGAGAAGAAGGCAAGCTTGAAATTTAATTGTGCACAGGCGGTGCTGACAACATATAGTGACTTGACTGGGTTGGACGAGAACACTGCCATGAGTATGACCGACGGCTTTGCTGCCGGAATGACGAATATGGAGGGCACCTGCGGCGCGTTGATAGGAGCTGACATGGTGTTGGGACTGATAAATAAAGACAAGCGCAAAACCATGAAGCAGATGCGCGAGATCATGCAGAAGTTCGAAGACCGTAACCATGCCACTCAGTGTAGAAAGCTGAAAGGTGTAGATACCCATGTGGTGCTTCGTCCATGTCCATTATGTGTGGCTGACGCCTGTGAATTCTTGGAAGAAGCATTGAAAACAAACGAAGGGAGATAATCGTATGAATGTGTTCGACATGAAATTCTCAAAGGTGTTTCCCCTGCTCATAGCCAAGGTGGAGCGCAAGGGACGCAAGGCCGAAGAAGCGTATGCTGTGACAGAGTGGCTGACAGGCTACAGCAAGGAAGCCCTTGACAGCTTGATCAATAGCGACATCACCTATGGGGATTTCTTTGATCATGCTCCACAGATGAATTCAGGACGAATGAAAGTGAAAGGAAAAATTTGTGGGGTGCGGATAGAGGATATAGCAGACCAGAAGATGCGCGACATGCGCATCCTCGACAAGTTGGTTGATGAGATTGCAAAAGGAAAGTCGGTAGAGAAGATTTTCAAAGGCATTGATGTCTTATAGAAATAAAATCTACATGGTCGAATATTAATGTGCCACGGGAAATATCCACTGTGCCATATTTTCCATGAATACATTTTCTTAGTAGTCGGTGATATTCTTTATTCCGCGTAGCTGAGCGTTAGCCCCCAAAGGAACTACTCGCACGTCTTTCTCTCGCAATGGCGCAAAGAATGCAAAGGGATGGCGCACGTACTCCCCCAAATATCCGTGATCCATGGATATTCGGGCGAAAAACAATCTCCACGAATCATTTAGGTGAGGAGGAGAAATAAGAATAGAACATGAATGGCAACCTAAAATATTCCGTTGGAAATTTGTTTGTATCACGGAAATGTCGTAAATTTGCCAACGGAATATAATTAATACGGAATACGAATATGAAATACGTGATTATTGGAGGAGTGGCCGGTGGTGCCACCGCTGCCGCAAGACTGCGTCGGCAGGACGAGACCAGCGATATCGTGCTCATCGAAAAGGGTAAGCACATCTCATACGCCAACTGTGGCCTACCTTATTATATAGGTGGAGTCATCACCGACCGCGACCGGCTGTTTGTGCAAACACCGGAAGCCTTCTCGCGCCGGTTCCGCATCGACGTGCGCACGGAAAGCGAGGCCATGGGAATCAACACCGAGACTAAGGTCGTCATCATCAAGAGTGCAGAAGATGGCACGTACAGCGAATCGTATGACAAGTTGCTTCTGGCTCCTGGTTCCTCACCCGTCCGTCCGCCCTTGCCCGGCATTGACAACGAAGGCATCTTCACGCTGCGCAACGTGGATGATACCGACCGCATCAAACAGTTCATCGACCACCATCCCAAAGGTCGTGCGGTCATTGTCGGTGGAGGCTTCATCGGACTGGAGATGGCTGAGAACTTAGTGCACGCCGGATGGAACGTTTCTGTAGTGGAGATGGGCGAGCAGGTGCTGGCTCCCATTGATTACAGCATGGCTTCCTTTGTCCATCAGGAACTAGCCGACCACGGCGTAAGCCTCTATTTAGGCAAAGCTGTCCAGAGCTTTGAGAAGAACGGGGCCGCCCTCGGCGTGATGCTCAGTGACGGGCAAAAGCTCACAGCCGACATGGTGCTGCTGTCCATCGGTGTCCGGCCCAACACACAACTGGCCAAAGATGCCGGGCTGACGTTGGGCAAACGCGGCATCAGTGTGAACAAATACATGCAGACATCCGATGCGGATGTCTATGCCGTCGGCGATGCTGTGGAGTATCCTCATCCTATCACGGGTGAGCCGTGGCTCAATCTGCTGGCCGGCCCTGCCAACCGGCAGGCACGTGTGGCCGCTGACAATATGGTGCAGGGCAATGTGGAAGCTTATGAGGGCAGTATCGGAACGGCGGTGGCCAAGGTATTCGGTCTCACTGTCGCCTCCACCGGGCTTCCGGCCAAGCAACTGAAACAGCGCGGCATAGCCTATGCTTCGTCAACAACGACGACGGCATCACATGCCGGCTATTATCCCGGCTCATTCCCTCTGACCACAAAGCTCACCTTCGACCCCAAGACCGGGCGGCTCTATGGCGCGCAATGCATCGGTCACGACGGTGCCGACAAGCGCATTGACCAACTGGCCCTTATCATCAAGCACAAGGGTACCGTGGCCGACCTTATGGCCCTGGAGCAAGCCTACGCACCGCCCTTCTCCTCAGCCAAAGACCCTGTTGCCATCGCGGGATATGTGGCCGGCAACATCATCAACGGATCCATGCCGGTAATCTACTGGAGGGAGCTGCGCGATGCTGACCGCAAGACGGTCACAATCATTGACGTACGCACCAAAGAGGAATATGCCCTGGATGCCATCGACGGAGCCGTCAACATTCCTCTCGACGACCTGCGTGACCGTATCGGTGAAATTCCTCATGACAAGCCCATCGTGCTCTACTGTGCCGTGGGACTGCGTGGCTACCTTGCCCAGCGCATTCTCTTAGGCCATGGCTTCAGCGATGTGCGCAACCTCTCGGGCGGCTACAAGCTCTATGCTTCGGCCACGCGCACCTCGTGGCAGATCTCTACCCTAAAGAGCAAAACAGTAGCCCCAACAGCTCCTGCCACCATGCTTCGTCTTGATGCCTGCGGACTGTCGTGTCCCGGACCTATCATCAAACTGAAGCAGACCATCGACGGCATGGCAGAGGGCAGCCAGGTAGAGGTGACGGCCACCGATCCGGGCTTCCCGCGCGATGCCCAAGCCTGGTGCGAGAGTACGGACAACAGCTTTATCAGTGCTTCGGAAGAAGGCGGATTGCATAAGGTGGTCATCGGAAAAGGCAGTACGGCGTCTATCCCCTCGCAAGACGTAGCCCCACAGCGCAACAAGACCCTCATCATGTTCAGCGACGATCTTGACCGTGCCATTGCCACTTTCGTGCTGGCCAACGGAGCGGCGGCAACCGGCACAAAGGTGTCCATCTTCTTCACTTTCTGGGGACTCAATGTCATCAAGAAAGAGCATAAGCCCCACGTGAAGAAGGACTTCTTCGGAAAGATATTCAGTTGGATGCTGCCCTCGTCGTCACGCAAGCTTCATCTCTCCCAGATGAGTTTCTTTGGCATGGGCGACCGTCTGATGCGCCACATCATGCGCAGAAAGAATATCGAGCAGCTTGAAGACCTACGACAGGCTGCCCAAAAGGCCGGTGTGGAGTTCATCGCCTGCCAGATGACGATGGACATGATGGGAATAGCGAAGGAAGAGCTGATCGATGGCGTCACCGTTGGTGGCGTAGCAACGTATATGCAGCGTGCTGAGCAGGCAAATGTGAACCTTTTTATTTAAGCCGATGATGTTTGACAGAAAAAAGATGTGTCGTGTGCGCGACATTTACCGCGCCATCACAGAACTGGAGAATGGAATGGAAGCAGCTTATGGTCTCAATCTCAATGAGGCCATGCTGCTTTGCAACTTGAGTGACAAGGGCAGCATGACAGCCGGAGAGGTAGGCGACTGCCTCGGCCTCACGCAGTCGAACGCCTCAAAGGTGATACGCTCACTTGAGAAGAAGAAGCTGCTCAAGCGCTCACTTGACAAGCACGATAAGCGTATCATGCACTTCCAACTTTCCAAAGTCGGAGAAGAGAAGCTCAATGGCATGGACTGTCAGAGCATCACCTTACCCCCGCTCCTGGAAAGTTGCGTTACTGAGAGATCGTAACCGCTTTTCATTCATAAGCAGAATCAAGGCAGTCCATTTAGGACTGCCTGATTGGTAACTTGTTTAGGAATAAGAAGAAAGAAGTGTAAACTAAGTTAGGAATAACAAGCAAAACTGTCAACCAAAATCAGTACACAACAACTTGAGTTTGCTGTCTGACAAACAATCGTTCGCTACGTAGAAAAAGATCGTTCCCTACGTAGCGAACGATCTTTTTCTATAGCGTTACAATATTGGGAACATTGTTTCAACCTCACAAGAACACTGCTTCAACCCCGTGAAAACACTGCTTTGATGCCATAAGAACACTGCTTGTCATCAACGACATCACCAAGAAGGAAAAGAAAAAGTCCTGGACTGGTTTGAGCTTCTAATGGAGCTTGAGACTCAACCCTTCGGAGTTAAAACCTGTTCATGACGAAATTGCCTTGACATTAATTCAGAGATGATAACGAATAGCCGCCCACGGAAAATAGCCACAGTGCCCTTTAGCATCAGACGAAATCGCTTTCCTCACCACTCTTTGTTTGGTAGAAGCAGAGAAAGGTGTTCTAATAGCGTCTTCACGCTTGAATGAAAGTGTCAAAGTGATCAGTAATGCCTGATAGAAATAAAGAACCGAATCATCCTTTGACACAAGCGTTTATGAATGCCACGCTTTAAAAGAGGACAAGCGGGCGCGTGATACAAGCTTTACACCGAGATTTCACCATCCCCTTTGGATGATTGAAACTTCTTATCACTGCTATCGCTGCTATGATGAAAGTGTCCTTCCATCATAAAAAAAATCTCACTAAAAGGCGGAGAATATCGATTATTATGCTTATATTTGCCAAATAAGTTGACGAACACAGCTCACTATCAAGGCCATGAGCGGATTTCAAGGACCAAAACGAAACGAACTTTCAGCATATGAAAACCATCTACACCATCTTGCTTTTGCTGTTGTGCGCCATTTTACCAGCAGAAGCACAACAAAACTATCAACAACTTTGGGCAGACGTCTATCGCCAGGCCAAGGCCGACAGGCCCAAGGATGAAATGAACCTTCTTGAGCGGATCAGCGGAATAGCCTCGAAAGAGAACAACTATGGTCAGATGCTCACCGCCGACCTGCTCCGTCTGTCATTGGTGCGTCAGACTTACGGTGACGACTCCCTCACCTCTGTCCGCCTGCAGTTGGAGCAAAAGAGACGTGAGACCAAGGCGGCCCATCCAGCTCTGGCCGCCGTCTATGCCTGTGCCCTGAGACAGAAGGACGAGGCACTGGCCGACCCCGCACTGCTGGCCCACACCAAAGCCACAGACTTCTCACCCCTGCTCATACCCGGCAATGAGGTGTTTGGCGGCGACTTGCTCAGTGCGATCGCTTGGCAGACCGGACAATACAAAAAGGCGCACGACTACTATGAGCAGGTAGGCAACCGACGGGCAGCACTCATCACCGATTTATGGATGGCACCATCGGAAAACAAAAGGCGCATCGTGCAATGGTGCGACTCTCTGCTTGCCAGGTATGGCGACCTAAAGGAGAGCCAACTCGTCACCGCTGTCAAGGCCCGTCAGCTCAGCGACTCTGCAAGTGTAACCATCGCCGACAGCAGTCTGCGGCGATGGGCTGGCGACACATCGGGATATGGCAACCAACTGCACAATATCGAGTTAAAAGTCAAGACACCTTCCCTGATCATCCGCCTCGAAGGAAAGTACATCCATTCCAAAGAGAGGCCGTGGTTGCATGTCGGTTCCACCAATCTGTCAAAAGTCGATGTGACTGTGTATGGCACGAAAAAAGGCCAACGGAGCGGTGCCCCTCTATGGCACGCTACAAGACAACTGTCCGTAGGCAAGGTTTGGCGGATAACAAAAGACAGTCTGCAATTGCCCCCACTACCCTACGGCTCTTATGAAGTCGTTGCCAGGGCGCAAGGCGTGAAGCCTGTGATCCTCGGCTACATCGTCAGCGACCTCAACGTGACCGTCAACCCAATGTCGGAGAAGAATGTACGGATGCGCGTCGTCGATACCCGCACGGGCCGTCCGGTACCAGGAGCGAAGATTGAGATTGGCGATGAAGGAAGCGAACAGTATGAAGAAGCAGAGAGCGACACGGCTGCCATTGACATAGACACTGCCGAAGCCGATACAGCCGTATATGACCTCGATGACACCGAAGTGGATTCCATTTCATCAGCACCTTCCGTCCATGCAATGTTCGTCACCGACGCTCAGGGAGAGGCCGTGGTGCCCTACAGCGATGTGGAAATGTACGTGCGCCCGTTCACAGCGAATGACCATTGGCGAGAGTCAGAGATGGTCTATCCAGACGAGAGCGAGCCCGCCACCCCCTATCAGATTCTCATGAACGCCTACACTGACCGCGCACTCTACCGTCCGGGCGACACAGCCCACGTGGCTGTGGTAGCCTTTGTGCGACGGCCGGGGCACCGACGCACGGCACTAAGCCACATGCCCCTGCGACTGCTACTCTACAATGCAAGGAACTACAACCACAGCATGGACACCATCAACGTAACAACCGACGACTATGGTACAGCGTATACCGACATTCCCCTTACCAAGAAATGGGTGACCGGCAACGAATACTATGGTCGGGGGCAGCTGAGATTGAAAGCCAAAGGAGCCATCGCACAGTTGGAGCGACTCATCGGTCACTCTTTCAGCAAGGATATAGACAACATCGATATTGATTTCAGCGGACTGTCATTCAGGGTGGAGGAATACAAGTTGGGCAGCCTGCAAGTGAGCTTCCACACCTCTCCCTCCCACTATATGCCCGGTGACACAGTGACCGTAAGCGGAAGAGTCTTCCTGCTCAGTGGTGCTCCCGTCGCCGGAGCCAAAGTGGAAGTCAAGAACGACCCTACCCTTTTCACTGACAGCAATGGAATGTTCACAACCCACATTGCCGTACCAAAGGTCGCCGATCATCATTATCTCTTCCACCTTGTGAAAGCATTCACCATCACAGCGCCTGACGGACAGCAACGCACAGACCAGGTACGTTTGAGCTACAGCAACCAAAGAGCTTTCCTCTCCAGCGACATCGCCAGTGTCTTTCAGAGCGATGCCAAAGGCTACTGCCGCGACTCGCTGCTTGCCATACGCTGCTTGCTCAACGATGCCCAGGGCAACAAGGTACAAGGTAACGTGAAATGGCTCCTCGACGACGGCACAAAAGGAGAGGTAGCTGCCAACCGCCAGGACTTCATTCCCCTGCATACGCTGGAAGCCGGACTGCATACGCTGAAGATATGGATCGAGGGCGACACGCTGAGCAGCACCATTTCCGTCATCGACCCGGCAGCGCGCCGCCTGTCCAAGCCCACCTTCTTTTGGGCATCGGCATCGGCCAACGCGTTCAGAAGCAACGGACGACCTGTAATCTTACAGATGGGCACTACGGTGAAAGACGACCTTACACTCTATTACGAGCTACGGTCGACCGACAGTCTGTTGGAACGTGGCTCTATGGCATTGAGCGACACCCTCCTCACACACAACTTATATTATAAGAAGACCTACGGAGGCGGCGTCACCCTCTCTGTAGCCGCCTATGGGCAAGGCAAGATGGAAAGCTACGACATCGAGCTACCCTACGAGGAACCGACAGAGACGCTTCAAGCTCAATGGGATCAATTGGACAGTGTCACTGAACCCGGGCGACAGCAAGAGTGGCGGTTGCGCGTCTGTCATCCTACGGGACAGCCAGCAGATGCCCAGACCATGATAACACTTTACGACAGTGGGCTTGACCTCATCAACAACAACACTTGGAAAAGCAACTGGGATTTCAACGATGACCTGCCAACCAGCTACACGCAAACCCTTGACAACGACGAACTCATCAAAGGCGAGACAGGACGTTCAAAGCAGTTAGTCGTACCCAACATCCATCCCGCAATCTTTGCCGACGGCCTCATCCGCCTTCAAGCCAACGCGCGGTCAGTGGCCTATTGGTTAGGCGGATGGACGCTGGAAAGCAAAGGCAAGGGCAAGCCCGGCTATTGCCACGGCATCGTATATGACCCGTCGGGCGAAGTGCTGATGGGAGCCATACTGAGAACCAACCAAGGGGCGAGTGCCGTGACGGATGTCGATGGGACGTTCTCTATACCCGTCCGCGGCACGGCGCAGCTCACCGCCTCATACATCGGTCTCCAGTCGGCAACAGTGACCGTTACCAGTGGTGAGCCGGTCGTCATCTCATTGGACGACAACGAAGACTATCTTGAGGAGGTTGTCGCATTGGGCGTTGCGGAGCCGGTGGATAAGTTCTCGGCACCCGTCATCAAAAGAGACGTTGAGGTAAAGGAAGAAGACAGACTCTATGCCGCTACCAACGAGACTAAGAATCTCTCTCCGCACAACCAAGGCAAATGGACTGATGGTAATTCCAATATACACATACGCCGCAACTTCCACACGCTTGCCCTCTGGGCTCCCGCTACGACGACCGATCGCGACGGCTATGCTACGTTTACCTTTACCATGCCCGACAATGTCACGAGATGGCGGCTGCAAGGTCTCGTCCACGACCGCGAGGGTGACGTGGCCTCCATCTACACTACGGTGCAGACTCGGATGGCGCTGATGGTGACCGACAACCTGCCGCGTTTCCTCCGTCGGGGCGACAACGCCCAACTGCCGCTCACCGTGAGCAATATGGGAGATGAGCGGCTCAAGGGAACGTTGACCGTACAAGCTACCCACTTGGGACAGTCATTGCTTGACAAGAAATACAAATTCGGATTGAAGCCGTCCACGTCGAAGACTTTCACCGCCCTGCTCCACGTGCCTGCTGACAGCTTGCCGCAAAACATTACTGTGCGTGCAGAAGCCTCAGCAAAAGGTCACGACGACGGAATGGAGAAAACGATACCTATTGCTTCAGACAAGGAGCGCGTACCGGAGATAAGGATGGTCAGCCGCAATGCTGCCGATGCCATCCGCGAGGCATTGGGCGAAATGGACTCAGTAAGAGGCAACGACGCACTGTCATTGGCGGCTAAAGTATATGCCGGTTATAAACTCAACGAATTGAACGAAGCAGAGAAAGTATCGAAGCCTCTCCAAGATGTCGATACACCCTTCACGGCTCTGCAACGTCTCCTGCATACCGACGGTTCGTTCTCCTGGTGGCCGGGAATGCCGGCGAGCCGTATCGTCACGGTGACGGTAGCCGAGATGCTTGCACCCTTGGTCAAAGATCACCGCAAAATATTGCAATTACTGCAACCAACAACGACAAGGCTGGCGGCCTGGCTCGCCGACGATGCCAAGCTACTGGAGAAAGCCGGTACCACAAGTTGCGATTTAGAGGAAGCCTACCATATCCTATATGCGCTGTCACTTCTGCCCACACAGCAGGCTGCGAAGACCAACACAGCCAGAAAGACCTTGCTGGACTATGCCGAAGAACATGATGCCGACCTCACGATCCTCGGTAAAGCCCGCTTGGCTACGGCACTGCATATTGCCGGCCGGGCCAAAGCCGCGCTCAGTATGATAGAGAGCCTCAGCCAATATGCCGTCACGACTTCCGACCGAGGAACTTACTTCGATACGCCAAAAGCCTATTACAGTTGGCGCGACTATAAGATTCCTACAGTGACTGCCGCCATTCACTCCTTGTCGCTGATTGCTCCAAGCGACACCGCCCTGCTTTTGGGCATGAAGCGATGGCTGGTAGAGGAAAAGAAAACTCAGAAATGGGATACGCCCATCGTGACTGTCGATGCTGTAACTGCCTTCCTTACGGGTTCCATGCCGCAAAGAGTGGCATGGCCCGTGGTGACAGGCTGGCACGAGGCAACGACCTCTACACAGTCCGACGTAAGCAATGACTTCCGTGTGAGCCGACAGATCGTACCAGCAGACAGCTCAAGAAAGGCCAACAATTTGGGCGACCGGGTAAAGGTAGTCATCAAGGTACACGCCGGTCGCGACTACGACTTCGTACGTATCACCGATCATCGACCGGCCTGTCTGATGCCCGTCAACCAACTGTCCGACTATGATTGGCGCCTGGGTTGCTATGTCCGGCAGATGGACGAGCAGACCGATTACTACTTTGAGATGCTTCCCAAGGGCGACTATACGTTGACGACGGATTACATTCTCGACCGATTGGGCAAGTATCATGCAGGTACCATCAAGGCGGCATGTGAGTACAACCCGGCTTTCATGGCCCACGGACCCCAGGCGGTCAGCATGACCGTTGCTGGCAAGAACACATCTTCCCACTAATCGGGCATAAAGAGCAGATTACAAAAGACATGAAAAAAGGGGCTGCCCGAAAGAGCAGCCCCTTATATTTTCAGCAAAAATAACAAGTCTGTAGGACGAGACAAAATATCATTGGAGTCCCACCGTCAGACGTGATTAGCGCAACGATGAGCGACGTTCAGCCCTCCTCTATAATATCTGCTTGACCTCCTGAAGATCAGGAATCTTCTTCAGCCGACCCATAATCACCTTCACTTCTTCACGATCATGGACACGAATCTCGATGGTGCCTTTAAAGATACCCTCGTCAGCAGTGAAGGCAACCTTATGGATATTGACGTTCATCTTGTTGGAGATGACCTCAGAGACATCGTGCAGCATACCTTTCCGGTCGATGCCGTTGACCTCGATGGTAGCGTCGAAGAAGAGTTGCTTGTGCATATCCCACTTGGCATCGAGGATACGCGGCCCAAAGCTCGTCTTGAGTTTACTGGCCACAGGACATGAACGCTTGTGAATCTCAATGCGATTCTTGCCGTCGATGAATCCCAAGATGTCGTCACCGGGTATAGGATGACAACAGCCGGGGAAGATATACATGCCAATGGTCTCTTCCGTGATAATGCAAGGCTTCTTCTTGTTAAAGTCCTTACCAACGACCAAGAGTTGTGGCGTATCGTCTTCCTTTTTCTTCTTTCCTTTGTTCAGGAAAGGCACAAACTTGCGCCAACCCGTCGAACCGCTTTCTTTCTTCTTGCCATGAAGAACATCAAGGTCTTTGTCGCTGAGGATAATGGTGCGCTCGCCCAAAGCCTCAAAGAAGTCCTCATGTTTGGCAATATCGTGGAAGTCAGAAAGTTTGTCTACAACTCCAGTAGAGAGTTCCATGTCGTTTTTGACAAGCCAGTCATTCAGTGTCTTCTCGCCTTTCTTCTGTATCTCCCTACTCTCTCTTCTGAGCACAGCCTGTATTTTGCTCTTTGCCTTTGCCGTGGACACGAAATTAATCCATGCGGGTTGCACATGCTGGGAGTTGGAAGTGAGAATCTCGACCTGATCGCCGCTTTGGAGCTTATGACTCAGCGGCACAAGCTTATGGTTGACCTTTGCGCCAATACAATGGCTGCCCAGGAAGGTATGGATCTGAAAAGCAAAGTCGAGTACAGTACAGCCTGCTGGCAATGTCTTGACCTCACCCTTGGGAGTAAAGACAAAAATCTCGGAAGAGAACAGGTTGAGCTTCACTGAGTCGAGGAAGTCCATGGCGTCGGGCTGCGGATCATCAAGAATCTCCTTGATGGTGCTCAACCAGTTGTTGAGCTCATCGTCGTCGTGAGAGTATTCGCCCTCCTTATATTTCCAATGAGCGGCAAAGCCCTGCTCGGCAATCTCGTCCATGCGCTGGGAGCGAATCTGCACCTCTATCCACTGTCCCTGACGCGACATCATCGTGGCGTGAAGAGCCTGATAGCCGTTGGCCTTGGGATGGTTGACCCAGTCGCGCAGACGGTCTGGATGACTCTTATAGATCTGGTTGAGAGCAACGTAGATGCGGAAGCACTCGTTGATTTCGTCCTTAGGATCAGATGGTTTGAAGATGATGCGTACGGCGAGGATGTCGTAGATCTCGTCGAAGGTGACATGCTTGTTCTGCATCTTCGACCAGATGGAGTAAGGACTCTTGACCCTGGCCTTGATGGTATATTCGATGCCCATGTCATCAAGGGCCTTGCGGATAGGTGCCGTGAAGTCGTCAAAGACTCTGTTGCGCTGTTCCTCGGTGAAAGACAACTTATTGACAATGGAAGCATACTCCTCGGGATGCTCGTAGCGGAAGCTCAAGTCTTCAAGTTCCGTCTTGATCTTGTTCAGTCCCAGTCGGTTGGCAATGGGCGCATAGATATAGAGCGTTTCTCCCGCAATCTTGTATTGCTTGTTGGCAGGCTGTGACGCCAGCGTGCGCATGTTGTGGAGTCGGTCACAGATCTTGATGAGGATCACGCGGATGTCATCACTCATCGTGAGCAACAGCTTCTTGAAGTTCTCAGCCTGCGCTGAGGCATGGTCGCCAAAGATACCGCCGCTGATCTTGGTAAGTCCATCAACGATCTTTGCGATCTTCTCCCCAAAGATATTCTCGATGTCCTCAGTGGTATAGTCCGTGTCCTCCACGACATCATGGAGCAAAGCGGCGCAGATGCTCGTAGAGCCCAGTCCCATCTCCTCGCAGGCAATCTGCGCCACGGCGATAGGATGCATGATATAGGGCTCGCCCGACAACCGTCGCACGCCTTTATGAGCCTGGCGGGCGAAGTTAAACGCTTTGGTGATGATGTCCACCTTTTTCCGATGGGGCGAAGCGAGATAGGTGTCCAACAGATGCTGGAAGGCATCATTGATCATTTTGTTGTCAGCAGCTTCGCGCTCCTTGTTTTTCTGCTCTAATTCGTCCATACGCCACAAGGTTATTTGACTTTAATCTTCTTTCCTTTCTGAATCGTGCTTCCCGATATACCATTCAACTTCCGGAGTTTCTTCACCGTGGTATGGTTTCGTTCCGCAATCTCGCTGAGGGTATCCCCGCTCTTGACGGTTACGCTCTTGGACTGTTGTCTCTTATCTTTTTGCTTTTTACTTTTTTTGCTGCTCTGGCTCTTTGAACTGTTTGAGTTCTTGGAGTTGCTCTGGCTCTTCCGTGAGCGAGAACTACGCTTGCGCGAAGAGCGTTTGCTCTGCTCGCTGTCATCATCACTATCACTTGTGCTGACAGTATTTTGCTCGTCGCCAACCGGCGCCTTGTCATCCTTCGGCGATGCCGGTGTCGTCTCGGTATTGTCAGCCTTGTTGTCATCGGCTTTCTTCTTACTTGAAGATTTAGACACAAGAGTGACTTGATTCTTGTTGACCACGTAGCGTCCGCCTTCTGCCTTCACTTCCGTACGCTTGGGCTGATAGTCGGCCGGAGCATAAGCGTAGATCGAGTCCTCGTTGTCGATGAACTTGTTGATCATCGCTTCCGGCAGTCTGAGCGAAGCCAACCCGCTGTTGCCATTCACGATGTCGCGTCGATACTGAGGGTTAAGGTCACGCAACTCGTCCACATCCATTCCCAACACATGAGCAATCTGTTCGAAATGAACATCGCGGTCGACCATGACCGTGTCAGTCTTTTCCGGGAGACTGGTCTTCAGTGGACAGATGTTGTGATCGCAATAGTAGTTCATGATATAGTTGGCTGCTATAAAAGCGGGCACATATCCACGCGTCTCTTTGGGCAGACGAGGATAGATCTTCCAATAATCCCGCTCACCCCGTGAACGGCGGATGGCCTTGTTGATCTTGTCGGCTCCACAGTTGTATGCCGCAATAACAAGATTCCAGTCACCTAACTTCTTATAGAGATCACTCAGATAGTGAGCGGCTGCGTAGGAAGACTTGTACAAATCACGACGCTCGTCAACAAGACTGTTGACCGTGAGATCATAACGCCGGGCCGTTCTGAGCATAAACTGCCAAAGCCCGACAGCTCCCACACGAGAGACAGCCTCAGGATTGAGAGCGGACTCTATGACCGGCAGATATTTCAATTCGAGTGGCAAGTCATAAGCTTCCAACGCCTCCTCAAAAACGGGAATATAAAAGTTCTGCGCTCCCAACATGTAGGCCACCGAATGGCGGAGCTCACCACTGTAGCGGTCGATGAACTTCTGCACAATGTCGTTGTAGGGCATCTCGATGATGGTTGGCAACTTCCGCAACCTTTGTTTATACACTTCCTCAGTATATGTCCGGTTGACATCCGGCATATTACAGTTGGGGTCTCGGGTCAGATAGTTCTTGGCCTTATAGATTTGAGTCGTGCTGTCGAGCTCTTCCGTCATGGATGTAGGCAGGTCGATTTGCTCTTCCTTGCCATTAGCATTGGTGACAGTCACAGTCTTCTCCTGGTTGACCTGCGCCCGGGCAGAGGGGACGAAAGCCAACAGCAGCAGCATGACGATGATATATGTTTTTCTCATAATGATATTCTAAAAGTTTATGCTACACTGCAAGCCAATGCCGCTTTGGCGCAAGGCGAGCAGCGAGCTGCCTGTGTCGTTGGTGATGACAGTCGGTGATACACGCAGGCTCAAGTTAGGAGAAATGTCGAACTGCGAGAGTGATGCATCGACATAAGCATCGACCACAGAAAGGCCATAGATGCCAATCATCACAAACACACTCATGTCGCGCCAACGACGGTAACGGTCCTTGCGTTTGCGAAATACATCTTTCCATTTGTCCGCATTCTCGGGCGTGATGGTCGATCCCAAGTGCAGGAACTTGTTGTAGCTCTCTGTTGTCGGGTCGTTGTCCATGATGTCGAGATAAGCCTGGCTATAGTCACGGTACATCATGTTGTTCCATCGCAATGCATAAGCACAACCGACAAATCCACCATAGAAGATTGGCAGCTTCCAGTATTTGCGGTTATAGATCTGTCCGGCTCCGGGCAACACAAGAGCCAGCCACAAAGCACGCTTCGGCTCAGGCTTCCATGTAGCCCAGTCACGGTGCTTGCGCTGATGGGTGCTGTCACCTTTCACAGTGAGAGACTGTCCGTTCTTTGTCATGCCCATGACACGCGCGCTGTCGATGAGCATTGTGTCGGGCTCAGCCTCCTGCTTTTGCTTCGCCTTCGTCTGATGCTGGGCAGTTGCCGGCAGCATCACCATCAGCAAGAAGGCGGAAAGCCCAGCCTTCATAATTATATGTCTCAGTGTCTTCACACGTCTATCTATTGTTCTTGCTTGAGTTGATCTAAGATTTCCATCAGCTTCTCGAAATCCTGCTCATTATTAAAAGGTATGCTGATCTTGCCCTTGCCTTTGCTGGTGCAGGTCACAGCCACCTTGGTATGCAGCACACCAGAGAGACGGTCACGAGCCTGGGAATAAGTCTCTGGCAATTGCGCCTTGGCAGCGATCTTTTTCTTTCCGCTTTCGATATCCTCTCCGTTTTTGAGGTGCTGCACCATTTCCTCAACCTTTCTCACCGACCATCCGTTTTTGAGTATCTCCTTGAAGACCTTCAACTGTAAGGAGGGACTGTCAAGAGCCAACAGCGCACGGGCATGACCCATGTCGATCTCTTTCTTCTGTAACGACATCTGCACTTGTGCCGGCAGTTTCAACAGTCGCAGATAGTTGGTGATGGCGGTACGGCTCTTTCCTACTCTCTCCGACACCTTCTCCTGCGTCATGCCAGTGTTCTCCAGCAAATGCTCATAGGCCAGGGCAATCTCAATGGCATTGAGATCCTCACGTTGGATATTCTCCACGAGTGCCATCTCCATGACATTCTCGTCCTTGATGGTACGGATATAAGCCGGAATTGTTGTTTTCCCGGCCAACTGCGAGGCACGCCAGCGCCGCTCACCGGCAATGATCTGAAAGCGGTTCTCAGCAATCTGCCGAAGTGTGATGGGCTGTATGATGCCTATCTCCCGGATGCTGTTGGCCAGCTCCTGCAAGGCTTCACTGTCGAAGAGGCTTCGTGGCTGGTCGGCATTGGGCTCTATCTGGTCGAGAGGAATCTCGCTGATGGTCGACGAACCTTGCGTACGCACCGACTCGGTGGAGATCAGCGCGTCAAGGCCACGGCCCAAAGCATTATATTTCTTGTGTACTGCCATATATGCAATGTTGAATGTTGAGTGATGAGTGTTGAATGTAGAGAGAACGATGAACGATGAACGATGAAGATGGATGCTGAATGTTGAATGTTCTTTCATCATTCACTTTTCATCATTCACTTTCCATCTTCCTATCATTCGTTTTTCTCTATAATCTCCTTGGCTAAAGCGAGATGGTTCTTCGCTCCGGTGGAGTCAGCGTCATAGAGGATCACCGGCAAACCGTGGCTGGGGCTCTCCGAGAGCTTCACGTTGCGTTGGATCACGGTTTTGAAGACCAATTCCTGGAAATGACGCTTCACCTCATCATAGATTTGGTTGGCAAGTCTCAATCGGCTGTCGTACATAGTCAGCAGGAAGCCCTCGATTTCGAGCTTCGGGTTGAGCTTGCTCTTGACGATCTTAATAGTATTGAGGAGCTTACTGATACCCTCCAGCGCAAAGTACTCGCATTGCACCGGAATGATCACCGAGTTGGCTGCCGTCAAGGCATTGACGGTAATCAGCCCCAATGAGGGCGAGCAGTCGATGAGGATATAGTCATACTCGTCGCGCAGCGGATCCAGTATACCCTTGATGACCTTCTCACGGTTTTTGAGGTTGATCATCTCAATCTCAGCTCCTACCAAGTCAATATGGCTGGGAATAATGTCCAGCTTCTCAATGTCTGTCGTATAGATAGCATCTCTCACATCAGCGTGATCGATGATGCACTCATAAAGCGAACAGTCCACTTCACTAAGGTCTACACCGAGTCCGCTGGATGCGTTTGCCTGCGGGTCAGCATCCACAACGAGCACCGATTTCTCCAATGTAGCAAGAGAGGCCGCCAAATTAATGGTTGTCGTGGTTTTACCCACGCCGCCCTTTTGATTGGCCAAAGCTATTATTTTTGCCATTTCTATTCGTCTTTAATGTCTGCCTGATGGATGTCGTTACCCTTTCCTCCTCATGGGCAGACATGGAATTATGATTGCAAAGATACATATTTTAGACGAAAATGCCAATTATTATAGGTTTTTTCGTATTTTTGCAAGACAATTAATATTAAACAGATGAAAAGCAACCGACCTCTGATATTGATTTCCAATGATGACGGCTATCATTCACCCGGCATCAAGAAGCTTGTAGACATTGTCAGCCCATTGGCTGATGTTCTCGTCGTGGCACCCGAGAGTGCCCGATCAGGATACTCTTGTGCCTTCTCTGCGACAGATTATCTGCGACTCAAGCCACGACACAACATGGGTGACACCACGGTGTGGTCATGCACCGGCACGCCTGTCGACTGTGTGAAGATCGCCATCGACCAGTTTTGCAAGGAGCGTAAGCCCGACCTGATTCTCGGCGGCATCAATCATGGTGACAATTCTTCCGTGAATAATCATTACAGTGGCACGATGGGTATCGCCAAGGAAGGCTGTCTCAAGGGCATTCCGTCCATTGCTTTCTCCAGCTGTTTCTACAACGAGAATGCCAACCTTGAGCCTCTGCGTCCCTACGTAGAACAGATTGTCAGCAAGGTGCTGGCTGAAGGACTGCCTAAAGGTGTTTGCCTCAATGTCAACTTCCCTGCCACGGAGATCTTCAAGGGGGTGAAGGTTTGCCGGATGACACAGGGCTGCTGGATCAACGAGATCGTCAAAGAGCACCACCCAAGAGGCTATGACTATTTCTGGGTAGTGGGAGAATATCGCAACGACGAGCCACAGGCCGAAGACAGTGACCAGTGGGCACTCAACCATGGATACGTAGCCATCACGCCGACCACCATCGACGTTACCGCATATGAATACATGGACACGGTGCGCAGTTGGAATATTAAATAAGAAACTGACACGGAATAAAGAAGTATCAGGAACATCAACTTGGACAGACTATACACATGAAATACTATCTCATAGCAGGCGAGGCTTCCGGTGACCTGCATGCCAGCCGGCTGATGCACAGCCTCAAAGAGCAGGACGCGGAGGCTACTTTCCGCTTTATCGGTGGAGACATGATGGCGGCCGAGGGCGGTAAGCCCTTCCGGCACTACAAGGACTTGGCCTACATGGGCTTTATTCCTGTGCTGCTACATGCCCGCACCATACTGCGCAACATGGCACAGTGCAAGGAAGACATCGTGAGATGGGCACCCGACGTGGTGATTCTCGTCGACTATCCCGGATTCAACCTGAGTATCGCCAAGTTTGTACATGCCAAGGTGGGCACGCCAGTCTTCTACTATATCTCACCGAAGATATGGGCATGGAAGGAATGGCGCATCAAAGCGATCCGACGTGATGTCAATGAACTCTTTTCTATACTTCCCTTTGAGGTAGACTTCTTTGAGCGCAAGCACCACTATCCTATCCACTACGTCGGCAACCCCACCGCGGAAGAGATAAAGACCTTCCGCGACAACTACCACGAGACAAAAGAAGCGTTCTGCCAACGGCATGGGTTGGATGCCAAGCGCCCCATCCTGGCTTTGCTTGCCGGCAGCCGCAAACAGGAGATTAAGGATAACCTGCCCACAATGATCACAGCCGCCCTACCCTATTGCCAGGGCGCAAAGGGCTATCAGATGGTGCTGGCTGGAGCACCGTCCATCGACGACGATTACTATAGTCTCATACTCAAAGGACAGCCCGTCACCAAGGTGAACGAAGAAACTTACCAGTTGCTCTCTCATGCTACCGTAGCCCTGGTCACCAGTGGCACGGCAACCCTTGAGACCGCGCTGCTCGGTGTTCCACAGGTAGTATGCTACAAAACTCCCGTTGGCCCGTTGATCCGTTGGGCCTTCAACCACATCATCCACTGCCGCTTTATCAGCCTCGTCAATCTCATTGCCGACAAAGAGATCGTCACAGAGCTCTTTGCCGACCGTTTCAGCGTGAAGAATATCCGTCACGAATTGGACCGCATACTACCCGGTCAGCCTGACAGAGCCACCATGCTCCAAGGCTATCAGCTCGTAGCAGAGCGATTGGGCAAGCAAAGTGCGCCCGACACCGCCGCTAAAGAGATGATAGAGATCCTCAAGCAATCCGCACGATAATACGCCGTGGCCTCGCCTCTTTTACATGCGTCGGAGGCCTCACACCAGCGTGTCAAGACTGCTCTTGAGACGCTGCAGTTCATCACGCACGGTGATGAGTGTAGCCAACAACTCTTGCGAGCGGTCGGCACCATCTTTGTTCTCACGAAGATATTTCCGTGCATTGGCAATCTTGAAGCCCCGCACTTTGATGAGGTTATAGATGACCTTCACCTCTTTAATATCATCCTCGCTGTACTGCCGCACCTTGGTTCCGGGCACCGTCTTAGGATGGAGGTTGGGAAACTCCTTCTCCCAGTAGCGCAGCGTACTTTCCGCCACGCCAACCATCTCAGCCACCTCCTTGATCGAGTAATAAAGCCGCTTGGGCTTGTCTGTTTTCAGCACCATAGCCTGATAATTTTACTATTTTGGGGCAAAGATAACAAAAAAGAATCATTTCTGCAATCTTTTTAGTACCTTTGCACCTGTATGTCAAAAGAATAAGGAAAACAAATAAAACATATATCATCATGATGACAGCAAATGAAATCCGCGACTCGTTTAAGAAGTTCTTTGAGTCGAAAGGACACGTCATCGTTCCGTCTGCCCCGATGGTTATCAAGGACGACCCGACGTTGATGTTTACAAATGCAGGTATGAACCAGTGGAAAGACATCATCCTTGGCACCAAGGATCCCAATCCTCGTCGTCGCTGCGACTCGCAGAAATGTCTGCGCGTCAGCGGCAAGCACAACGATCTGGAAGAGGTGGGACACGATACCTACCACCACACGATGTTCGAGATGCTCGGCAACTGGAGCTTCGGTGACTACTTCAAGGAGGGAGCCATTGACTACGCATGGGAATATCTCGTAGACGTGCTGCACCTCAACCCCGCTGACCTTTATGTCACAGTCTTTGAGGGCGACCCCTCGGAAGGACTGGAGCGTGACGACGAGGCTGCCAAATACTGGAGCAAGCACGTACCTGCCGACCACATCATCAACGGCAACAAGCACGACAATTTCTGGGAGATGGGTGAGACCGGTCCTTGCGGTCCCTGCTCAGAGATCCACGTAGACTCCCGTCCCGACAGCGAGAAAGCAAAAGTGCCCGGACGCGAGCTCGTCAACAAAGACGACCCACAGGTCATCGAGATTTGGAACATCGTCTTCATGCAGTTCAACCGCAAGGCCGACGGAAGCCTGGAGCCACTGCCTATGCACGTCATCGATACAGGTATGGGCTTTGAGCGACTCGTACGTATGCTGCAAGGCAAGAACTCCAACTACGACACGGACATCTTCCAGCCTATCATCAAGGAGATTGAGAACCTTTCCGGAAAGAAATACGGCTTCACCACACCGACCGGAGAGAATGGTGAGGGTGCCAACGAGCAGGAGAAGATCGACATCGCCATGCGTGTGGTTGCCGACCACCTGCGTGCCGTGGCCTTCTCCATCGCTGACGGTCAGCTACCCAGCAACGCCAAAGCCGGCTATGTCATCCGCCGCATCCTGCGCCGTGCTGTCCGCTACGCTTATACCTTCCTCGACCAGAAGAGTGCATTTCTCTATAAGCTCGTACCCGTACTCGTACAGGAGATGGGCAAGGCTTACCCTGAGCTGCCTGCTCAGCAGGAGCTCATCAGCCGCGTGATGAAAGAGGAGGAGGACAGCTTCCTGCGTACCCTCGACAAGGGCATCCAGCTGCTCAACGGCGACATGGATGAGCTGCGTGCTCACGGCAAGACCGAGCTCGACGGCGAGAGCGCTTTCCGTCTCTTCGACACCTACGGTTTCCCTCTTGACCTCACCGAGCTTATCTGCCGCGAGAACGGCTACACCGTCGACGAGAAAGGCTTCGACGTGGAGATGGAGAAGCAGAAGGCGCGCGCACGCAATGCGGCCGTCGTGGAGAACGGCGACTGGGTGGAGCTGCGCCAGGGCGAGCAGGAGTTTGTCGGCTACGACTACTCGGAATACGAGTGCCACATCCTCCGCTACCGCAAGGTGACGCAGAAGAAGAATACTTTCTACGAGGTCGTTCTCGACCACACTCCGTTCTACGGCGAGATGGGTGGTCAGGTCGGCGACCAGGGCGTGCTCGTCTCTGAGGATGAGACCGTCAACGTCATCGACACCAAGCGTGAGAACAACCAGAGCATACATATCGTGAAGCAGATGCCAAAGAATCCTGAGGCTGACTTCATGGCCTGCGTGGATATCGACAAGCGCAACGGCTCTGCCGCCAACCACTCCGCTACGCACCTGCTCGACTATGCACTGAAGCAGGTGCTCGGTGATCATGTGGAGCAAAAAGGATCTTATGTCGACGCCGACACACTGCGTTTCGACTTCTCCCACTTCCAGAAGGTCACTCCCGAGGAGCTGCGCAAGGTAGAGCGTATCGTCAACGACATGATTCGTCAGGACATCCCATTGGAGGAGCACCGCAACATGCCATTGGCCGAGGCTAAGGAGCTCGGAGCCGTAGCCCTCTTCGGTGAGAAGTATGGCGACAAAGTGCGTGTGGTACGCTTTGGACCGAGTTGCGAGTTCTGCGGTGGCATCCACGTGAAGAGCACCGGCCACATCGGTTTCTTCAAGATCATCTCTGAGAGCAGCGTGGCTGCCGGCGTTCGCCGCATCGAGGCTCTCACTGGTAAGGCTTGCGAAGAGGCTATCTATGAGGTAGAAGACATGATGAAAGACATCCAGGCTCTGTTCAACAATGCCAAGGACCTCAAGGCCACCATCGAGAAGAGCATCTCTGAAAACGCAGCACTGAAGAAGCAGGTGGAAGGCTTCCGTCAACAGACCGTAGACCGCACGGCAAAGACTCTCGCCGAGCATGCTCAGGAGGTGAACGGGGTGAAGGTCGTCAAGGCTGTGCTGCCCGTAGACCCTGCCTCAGCAAAAGACATCGTCTTTAAAGTGCGTGAGCAGATTCCAGAAAGCCTCGTCTGTGTGCTGGGCTCTCATCACGATAATCGCCCATTGCTCTCTGTGATGTTCTCCGACGACATGGTCAAGGATCACAACCTCAATGCAGGCAAACTCATCCGTGAGGCTGCCAAGCTCATCCAGGGCGGTGGTGGTGGTCAGCCCCACTATGCTCAGGCCGGTGGCAAGAACGTTGATGGTCTTTCGGCTGCCGTGGACAAGATCATCGAGCTCATCGAACTGTAAGAAACATAGGGGTTAAGTCTTATTTATAAAGCACGGCCATCATCCATGCTCTATATATAAATAAGGTGTAACCCACATCGCAGATATCCGCTGCCTTCCAAATTTATTTTGGTAGGCAGCGTTTTTTTGTACCCCCATAAGTCCATAGCCGTGATGCCTGCGAAGGTGTACATTCGTTCTGAAATAGGGGAAGAAAAGTTATCAGAAAAAAGAAGCGGAATCTAAAAACCTTCACTCTCAACTATTTCTTTTATTTTTGCAGCAGCGATAAAAGAGAATCATTTAACCATTTTATACTAAACCAACTATTACGTATGAACAGTAAACCATTACTAACCATCGCTGCCTTAGGTCTTTGTGCCACCACATGGGCACAGGCTCCGGCATTTCCCGGCGCAGAAGGCAACGGTCGCTATGTCACCGGCGGACGTGGAGGCAAGGTCGTGCATGTGACCAATCTCAACGACTCCGGTTCCGGATCATTGCGGAACGCCGTAAAAGGTACCGACAAGAAAATCGTCGTCTTCGATGTGGGCGGTGTCATCCCATTGGCATCTGAACTGAAGATTGGTGCCAACACCACCATTCTCGGACAGACAGCCCCCTATCCCGGCATCACACTCCGATACTATACCGTCAGACCCGGCGACAACAACATCATCCGGTTCATACGTGTCAGACGCGGACAGGAAAAAGAATGCGACGACGGTGCTGACGCCTGCTGGGGCAAGAACCTCAACGGGCTCATCCTCGACCACTGCTCACTGTCGTGGAGCATCGACGAAGTGGGATCCTTTTACGACAACAACAACTTCACCATGCAGTGGTGTACTCTCGGCGAAAGCCTCAACAACGCTGGACATGACAAAGGGGCTCACGGCTATGGCGGCATCTGGGGCGGCAAACTCGCCAGCTTCCACCATAATATGATCGCCCACGTCGCCAACCGCGCTCCACGCTTCAATGGTGCCCGATACAACTGGACGGGCTACACCTCCAACTCCCTCTACTCTACATACAAATGGCACAACGCCGTGCAAGCCGAGAACGTCGACTTCCGCAACTGCCTCATCTTCGACTGGGGCACAGGTGGATGCTATGGAGGACCCGGTGGCGGCTACATCAACATGGTGAACAACTACTACAAGGCTACGCCTGAGGTGAAAAACAAAAACCGCATCACCACTGTCTCTATTGCCAACAGCACGACTTCCGCCGACGAGAAGACCTATCTCGACATGACGAGCCGTTACTATATCAGTGGAAACTATGTCGACGCTAAGGACAGCCAAAACAAAGTCTATGGCGCCAACTACGACTGGAAAGGCGTGAAGTATGACAAGGGCGTGCAGATCATCAACGGCGAGGAATACACCAAGGACTCGCTCTTCGCCTATGGTAAGGATGTGGAACACGTCAACAACGCCCAAGGTATCCCCTGCGTGCGCATCAAGCTCGACAAGGCTGTGGCTCCTACCGGTGAGGTGACCACCCACTCCGCCGAGAATGCCTATACCAAGATCATGGCCTATGGCGGTGCCTCGCTCTTCCGCGACGATGTGGACAACCGCTATATGACCGAGGCCAAGAAAGGCGAATCGACCTACACCGGGTCTGTGACGGGCATCAAAGGACTTGTCGACAAGGTCAGCGACGTGGACGGTTACACGGAGAAGGACTTCCCCACCGGGCAGCGCGCCGCTGACTTCGACACCGACGGCGACGGCATACCGGATGTGTGGGAGAAGGCTAACGGACTCAATCCCAACGATGCCAGCGATGCCACCACTTACACACTCGATGCAAAAGGATATTATACCAATCTCGAAGTCTACGCCAACTCTTTGGTTGAGGGCATCATGAAAGCAGAGAACAAGGATGCCATCACCAGCGTCAATGAGTACTATCCATCTTGCAAGAAGGCCGATGGCCTCGACTATTACTCCGGGAGAATCGTGGAAAGGATAAAACCATCGGACCCCACGACACCCTCTGACCAAAAAACCGAAAAGGCAATCTACTCCACAACCTTCACCGACTGGCCCGATGCCAAGGCCAGCACGACAGAGAGCACCGTGACGCAGGCCACGAAATACAGTCATGAGACGCTCACCTTTTCCCTCTTCGATACACAGGTCTGCTCCACCAACAAGAACACGGCAAAGTTTCCCGATTGGACGGGTGGCTATTTGATGTGCAGCAAGAGTGCCGACCCCTATGTCGTCACTTCCCCTCTGGCCAGCATCACCCGTGTGCACTTCCTCCACGGCGCTACTGGCAGCAAACGAGGATGGAAGCTTGAGGCCAAAGGCGACGGCGATGCCGACTGGGTGGTGCTGAGCGATGCCGTGGCCACGAAAGCACAGGGCACTGATGTCGATGTGGAGGTCAACCGCTCCAACTGCCAGCTACGCTTCACCAACCTCAACGCCTCACAAAATGCCTATCTCTTCCAACTCGACATCTACGGCAACGTGAGCACAGGCAGCCAGCCTTCCCTTGCCTCCTTTTCCGCCTACGGAAAGGAGTACACCGCTGAGGATTTTTTTTCTGAAGACGCCGACGGCAACTACGAGGGCACCATCGAGGTGAGCAAGAAGTCCGACATGGTCAGTGCGGCCAACCCCATTACTGTCACTGTGGGTAACGGCACCGTGGGCGTCATCACTTATAAAGAGGTAGCCAGCGATGTCAACGGCAGCAAGCCGGCCTGCGATGTCAACATCCCCGTGACACTCGCCACTACCGCAACCACCAAGACTTATATCATTCACTTCGTGTGGAAGCCTGACTATACGGTCCTCTACCACGACACCGACGACAAGGTGATCGCCAAGCAGACTGTCGAGAAAGGCGACCCGATCACCAAACTCAACGACGGCGAGACCGTCACCGTGCCCTCGGGCAGCAAGTTTCGCGGCTGGCTCTTCCAAGCCAATGGCGAGGAGAAGGCAAATGACAAGACCACTGTAGACAAAAAAGAGCTGAACCTCTACGCACTGGTCACTGACATCGAGAACGACGAGCCCAACGAGCGCCACGCCTACAACCTCAAGGATAAGTACTTCTATGTCGAGGATCACGAGGGTTTTCTGCCTCAGTCAGCCTACAGCTATAATGGTCCTCAGCATGGCCTATATTTCAAGGCGGGCTCGGTCACGCTGCCCGTCACGGGCAACGCCATCGTCATCGTGGAAGCCTGCAAATACAGCAAAAGTGCGATGACACTCTCCGACTCCAAGGGCAACATCCTCGGAACCATCGCCATTCCCTCTGCCGACGGCACCCGTACGGCCATTCGCTACACCGGCAAGGCCGACGATCTCTCGCTGTCCTTCCCCGACGGCGAGGTTTATCTCCACGCTCTGACTGTGATCAACATGGGCAGTGGCGACATTGCCAAGAACGACCAAGGCTACTATGTAGTCGACGCGGGCAGTGTCAGTAGTCTGCTCAACGTGTTTGACGTGGTGGCCAACTACGGCGAAGCCGACAAGCGCACCAAGGTGTTCCTGCCCGACGGCGTCTATGACCTGGGCAAGATCACTGAACAGGAGTTACCTGTCGACAATCTCTCTCTCATCGGACAAAGCACCGACAAGACCATCATCGTCACGTCTCCCGACATATCCATGGAGGGACTCGGCAAAGCAGACATGTTCTTCAACACCAAGAAGGACGTCTATCTGCAAGACTTGACACTGAAAAACGGACTCGACTACTACGGATCAGGAGCTGCCGGACGCGCTGCTGTGTGGCAGGACCGCGGCGACCGCACCATCTTCCGTAATGTCAAGATGCTCTCTTACCAGGACACCTACTACAGTCAGAACAATGCCATGCAGAGCTACTTTGAGGACTGTGACATCCACGGCACTGTGGACTTCATCTGTGGCGGCGGCAACGTGCGCTTCCAGCACACCACGCTCTCACTCGAGCCGCGCAATGCCAAAGGCGAAGGCGGCCGTACGATCACAGCGCCCACGACAACGACCGACTACGGCTATGTCTTTGACAACTGCTCCATCGTCGACTTGGCCAAAGGCAAGGGTGACTGGAACTATGGACGCACCTGGCAGGAGAAGCCAATCTGTGTATTCCTCAACACCACCCTCGACGACAATGCCGCCGCGACTATCGTCTCCTCACGATGGACTCAGAAAGGCATGAACAACACCGACCCGAAGGTCTTTGGCGAATATGGCACCAAGAACACAGCCGGACAGAACATCACGCCCGCCAGCAACGTCATTGCATCCTATGGCGGCAACATCGAGACCATCCTCTCCGCCACGCAGGCTGCTGCTTATGACTACGGCAAGATGTTCACAGAATGGGATCCGAAGACACTCGCCACACAGTTGACCGTGAAGGGAGCACAACTCTCCAACGGTACGCTGTCATGGGATGCCAGCCAGGGCGTCACCGCCTACGCAGTCTTTGCCGACGGCAAGCTGGTCAGCTTCACCACCGCCACGAGCATGGCCGTTGACGGCAAGGCTGCAAAATATACCATCCGTGCCGCCAACACCATGGGAGGACTGGGACCGGAAGCAACCGTAGAGGTTGCCAGTGGCATCGAGCATCCCACAGCAGAGCAAGCTGGCGATACATACTACTATTCCCTTCAGGGCACCAAACTGCAATCTCCCCTTCAGGGCATCAACATCCGTGTCAGCTCTCATCCGGGTGTCAAGTGCAAAGTACAGAAGGTCATCGTGAGAAGGTAAGAAAGCCAGGCATAAAGTAAAATCTACAATTGAGAACAGGCAAGTCCATTCCTCTTTGGGCTTGCCTGTTTTTTCTTACGGAAACTTTTGGAAAAGGTGAACGTTATTTCTTCGCCTGTTGTGGATGATAGTAGATGCTCCGTGGATCGTCTGGCATAAAGATGCTGAGACTTTGAACCTTTGGCAGCACGCTCTCCGGATCATCCGGCGACACCCACCATGCGGCGGCATAGCACAGGCAGTCTATGAGGGCAGCCATCACCTCTTTATGGTTCTGTTGGTTGATGTCGATGGGCTTCTTACCTCCTCCGGCCTGTATCGCCACGAAGTCATTGCGTCCCTCGACGACAGCCACGACATGGGTTCTGCGCAGGGTCTCTATAATCTTCTCGCGGGCGTCGGCAGGAGTGGAAACGATCTGAATGTTCATATAAGGGTAGTCCTCGCCTTCCAAGATGGTGCAGTCGGACTGGCTACCCTCAATGGTACCGACTTTCACGGTGTATGTGTATTTTGACATAGTTGATGAATTGATAAATAAAAGTATGAGTTGACGAAATGTGACAAAAGTGATGCGGCTACCGCACTAACATCATTAAGTTGTTGCTGTCACTGCAAAGGTAATCAATTTTTTGCTAATCACAAGTGGAGGGGATGCAGGAGTTTGTGTAATAAGTAAAAACATAAAAAATCCCCGGCACAGCTCTGTGTCGGGGATTTCCTTTCTATGCGACTAAAAGTCTGTATGTCCTTTATCAGCGGCAGATGACTTTCTTTCCGTTATGGATGTAAATTCCACGTGAAGGATTAGCCACTCGCTGTCCTTGCAGGTTGTACCATTCATCTTTCTTCCCGCCGCTCTCTACAGCATTGTCGATGGCTGTCGTCGTGCCGTCATTGAAGCCGATGGTCATGCTCTTAGCACTGGCCGAGCCCTGTTGTATCTTGATGTGTCCGAAAACCACCTCCAGCCACGTGCCGCTGTTTCCATAGGCATCAGCCACCGGTGTCCAGCGGAAATGATAATAGCCAGTGTGGTTAGCATAGAAGTTGACGACTCCATAGCTGGCACCATAGGTATTTGCGCTCAGACTCTTGCCTACATTGTTGTTGCATCGTATGATTTGCGAACCCAGGCAGTTGTTGCTCTCGTCAAAGACCTCACACTTCACATAGGGATTTCCTGCCCATCCGATGGCGTAATAGCTGAGGTTGTAGCTTCCCTTTTTGAGTGAAAGTCCGTAGCCGTTGACTGTGCCCACCTCGGCATAAGCGGTCTTCGAGGCGTCGCTCTGACGGATGTAGAGGCCGGTGGGCAGATAACCACCTTGGCTGAACTGGAAGATGCGCGGCCCTGACGCAGCAGAACCTACAGCAACCTTTTGCCCGGCATCGAGGATACTCCAGCCCTCCGGTACAGTGTTGGCATTTTGGAAGGCCAGTGGATTTCCCTTAAAATAGAGTCCGACATTGCCGACGAGCGCTTCTTCCCAATTACCACCATTGCCTTTTGTATCGGCGACCGGCGTGAAGCGCAGTTTGTAGTTGCCTTTGATCATGGAATAGAACGAGAGGTTGACCCGGGTACTACCCTTGATGGCAGTGTTACGTGTGCCGTTGACACAGCCGTTGGCCTTGACGATAGTTGAGGCCACCACAGTGTTGGTGGGATCAAACACCTCCACCTTCACGTAAGGACTTCCCTTCCATGCAGTGACGTTGCAATTGAGTTGATACTCACCATAGACGAGTGGCAGCGTATATCCGCTTTGTCCGCCATATTCGATATATCCCGCTTTGTCGGGGCTGATCTCACGCACATAGAAGGCTGTGGTCATGTCACCACCCTGATAGAACTGCATCACTCTCGGACCACTGCTCTGACTACCCGTTTGTCTTTGGCTTCCGTTGTCCACGGCCGTCCATCCTGCCGGGATCACATCATTGACGTTGCCCCATGCCCTGACAAGATTGTCGCCGATTATGGTAGAGGAAGAGCCAGAGGTGTTGCCCGTAGAAGACGAAGAAGAGGACGACTCCCTCTTATGGGCATAGTTCTTTTTGGAGTACTCGTAATACCAGTAGAAGCAAGCCTTGGCGCAGCACTCAACGTTTTCATTGAAATTAGCCTTGATGGTACCATCCTTCAAGAAAGCGTCGATGTCGACATAATCTTCGTTGGAGCTCAGCGTCATGCTGATATTGCCGAAGTGATCCATCACAGCTTTCCACGCATTTCCCCATTTGCTGGTCGATGCGGTGCCCCAGGTGCCGTAGTTGCTGGCCACCCATTGTCCGAACTCATTATATTTTCCTGCTCCAGCTTTTTCCGGACTCCAATCTATCTCAGAGACGAGGATAGGCTTGGAAGTGACCACAGGCACCTGATTTTGGAAGTTGCGGATGAAGGTATTGTGATCATAGCTCTTGTCACTTGCCCCATACCATCCCGGATAGACATGGACAGCATAGCCAAAGTTGCCGTCGGTGATGGGATGCGAGGCATAGTCTTGATATTGGCTTTGATAGCCGGTACCAGGGATCCATATCACGCCCTTAAATCCGTTTTGTCGGATGATATTGACAATCGGTTGGAAATAGTCGTGCAGGGCAGATGATGAGGATTGACCATATTGATTATAGACATGCACAGGCTCGTTGGCAAGTTCCAAAGATACGACTCCTGAATTGTTCTTGAAGTTGGCATTGCTTGACACAATCCCCCATACCGTTTTGAGGTATTGCTGATAAGCATCGCCTACCTTCAGATCTTTCGGGCATACCCCCGGCGGGCGCACGACGACGTAAAGTCCGTGGTTCAACGGGGCACAGGATTTTTCTGTGGACGAGCCCTGACAATCACTAACCCAAAACTTGCGTGAGACGGTACATGAAGAAGGATATCTCATTGACCCCTTTAA
>ONHQ01000034.1 GCA_900317685.1 uncultured Prevotella sp. | reverse complement strand
ATGGAAAATAAAATGTATTTATTACCTTTGCAACCGTGACCTAAAAGGGGGTCACTTTTATATTAGCAAAGGGGTCACTTCTCAATTAGCGCATGCAGCTAAGGCAACCAATATCCTATTGCCGGGCCAACAAGAATACTG
Organism: uncultured Prevotella sp.; assembly: GCA_900317685.1. Classification (GTDB taxonomy): domain Bacteria; phylum Bacteroidota; class Bacteroidia; order Bacteroidales; family Bacteroidaceae; genus Prevotella. The sequence continues at coordinate 35,092 of ONHQ01000034.1, read as the reverse complement.
GGGATTAACCTTTGACGACGCAGATGTGGAAGATTCAAACAACAACCACTTTTGTACCGCCATGACCGTTACGGATACATCACCAATAGAGGATTCCGAATATGGGCATATGAATATTGACGGCGACTATGCCGTCTTCACACATAAGGGAGACTACAATTTGTTGGATTCCTTTTACGACGCAATACTAGCACAGATACCAGTCTCTGAGTTCTATGGTTCAAAGCCCATCTTAGAAAAATATCTAATTTGGGATGTCCAAGAGCCCAAAGACCTGGTAACGGAAGTCTTTGTTCCGCTATATCGGCAATAAATCAATCACTCGATGCAGGTAATTGCAAGGCGTCTTTCGCACCAAAGTCATTGGCACAATAATGGAAGCCCTTATCATATTGGATATTCCACGAAATACAGTTCAATGCGCCGCCCATTCTTATCAGCTGTTCACATCTGATTGGTACGACCTCACATTTGTAAATTTCAGACAATTGTCGCTGTGCCTGTTCATCTTCGGCAATGTCCATAGCAGGCATGAAAATACAGTTATCCACTTGCAGGAAGTTAATGTAAGCCCAATTATTCTTATTTGGCTTATCCACTTCATAATGCAACTCCTTGATATCAAAGAATGGACTCAGCGACTTAATAAGTTTAGTCCGGAAAGGCGGATCAAAGTCATAGTAGTTAGTAATAAGGACTGTATCATCACCGACATAACGCACCATACCATCAGCATGACCATAAGGCTCATTTTCATCCCATGGTATATAAACTGGAGTAATGCCTAGCGTCTGTTTCAAAAGTTCAGTAATCATTTCCTTACCAAACCTCTTATTCTCTAAAAATACCTTATCCGTCATTATCAGATGCTTGTCCGTCTTGATAAGGTTTCCACCGTCCAAAACAAGACAAAGTTTTTGAAGTATCGGAGGAAACGGAACAAAGTCACAAGTAAGGAAAGACGGCATACAATCACGGACACGTGATATAAGGAGCCTTAGTTCTGGATCCTTCATCAGATAATCAGGTCCATAAACATAACTACAATAACCTTTGTAAGTCTGCAATGGCATAAAGTCCCTTACCCATATATCCTTAGTATTGGGAAGAAATCCATAAAAGACATTGTGTTTCTCAAGTTCATCACTCAGTTGGTTCCATACCTTGTAACTGGTAATGTACTTTGAAAACAAAACGAAATTTGTCTCTTTGTCTAAAATCAATGCACTGCTCATAACTCCATTTTTTAAGATACCGCAAAGTTATGAAAAGGACATTGAAATCAAATTACTCATTCAGACCAAACTACATCAACAGAATTTTTGTCCTTTTGAGTAAGCTGACTATAAAAACTTTATAGTAAATTTGCAGCATAAAAAATAAACAACATGGAAAAATTAAGTAAAGCTATTGATAATTTCTGGGAAAGGCTCGACAACATTAATCTCATAAATGAGATAAATGCAGAAGAGAAGTACAATGATATCCAAAAACTTTCCAAATTTAATAAAGTCATAGCTCTAAATAGCTTAAATGATTTGGATCAATCCAAAGATTTAGGACATTTAGAGCGTGAATTCTACAAGCTAGCTTTAAGTTATATTTACGGTGGTCATATTGAGTTAAAATTCAATGAAGCAACCATATATAAAATTTACACTGACACAGTTGAGTTTTATATTCATTGTGAAGGATACCGCCGAGAAGATGAACTCAATATCAAAGATCCTATTATGTATCATCGCAATAATGGAAAACTAGGTCTTAAGGATGTACCATATCTTCCAGTTATGACTCTTAATGCTCATGGCTCAGGCTATGATATTACTTTCGAAACCCCACATTCTAAATACAGAGCATCAGCACTTATACGCAAGTATACAATTACCAATGGCGAAGATGAATTAATTTATAGAGAATGTACATCCAAAGGTAAAGAAGGACAATTTGAGCCAATTTTAAGAGACCATCGGTCAACCCTTCTTTACGATATACTGAATGGATTTCCATTAACAAGAGATAATGGAAGTTCTGTTTTATGGATAGACGACTCCATAGAATATAACATGAAACTTAAGGTTTCATCAAGGGCTAATGTCTTTATATCAAGCGATGAAGAAAAGTATAAAAGAACCAACTTGAAAGACTTACGCCCATGGCAGTTTAATATTTGTCAAGACAGGAAAGAAATAAAAGATAAAAAAGGAAAATAAGAATTTCTGCAAGTGTTCAAACAACACTTACAGAAAATCTCATAAGTTTAGGCTTCTCCCATTTTAGCCCCAGGCTAAGCATATACGATAAGCCAAGATCATCGAGTCACCAAATATTTCCTTCGGCAATAGTTACTTCACTGCCATCATCAAGGACTGCAGTTCAGAACCTGCGTTGAAACTGATTTGTGATCCGACAAGAACATTATAGCCAAGCTTAGGAGCAACGAAAGATTGAGAGTTATCCATGAAAGACTTAAACTCATTCATGTTCGGCCAATCAAGCGCATAAAATCTATTCTTTGCTGGAATTTAGCTATCATGTCCTCCGGGAAGCTATCAGAAAAGAACACTTCATCCTTATCCGTATCAGCAAAGTCAATTGTCATAACGCTATAGCCGCTTTCAGTATGTACATGGAGGCCTTACTTGTTTATGAACATAAAGCTGATATGCTTCTCTCTGTCAAAGACTGTAGATACGCATTCCGGAGCAAGTGCGGTCAGTTTTTAACGTTAAGAGTTGAATGAAAACTCTTTGCAATATTGCATTTTGGTGGTGCTTGGCCACTCATTTTCAAGCCTAGAATGAGTGAAAATGTGCCAAAACAAAGCGAAAAAGCCATTATTCCGGAGTATATGCGGTCACTTTTTGAGAAGCCATGGCTCAGCGACTTTTTTCCTGAGCATGTGCAGTCAAATAATTTAAAAATAAAATGGCTGTAAAGAAGGAAAAATGGTACGGCAATGACGTAAGCAATGAGGTAAGCCTGTTTGAGAACGGTTTACTGATGCGGTGTTGTGGAGTTATGTACGAGGTTATAGTTTGGCTCGGTACAGGCTACGTCTATGGGCTTTTCGATGACAACGACTTAATTGAAGACCTTGACTCCAATCGTGGTGAAGTAGGAGAGCCCTTTCCCTCATGGCAATGCCTTGCCGAGTTGTCAGGCTCATCGAAAGAGGATTATCGTACCATGGTGATGGATTCGACAAGAGATGTTCGCGCGCTGACATTGCTTACGGATATGATTTCCTATTATGGTGTGCAGGATGCCGTCAGCTTTGATTGGGATGCCAAGGCCTATTCGGAATCAGAAATAAGGAAACGTCTTAATAAGGCATTATAACTTTGCGTATAGATGCATCTAAAAGTCGTCCTAGTTATGAATACAAATTTTTTGTTATCATGGACAAGTTATTTATTAAATTCAAATTTGGATAATATATAAATGCTGCTTTCAACAATTTATTTTATGAGAGCAGAGAATTGTACCATCTTTCACTTTTTGTAGAACTCCTGTATCTCGGCAATCATGTCCTTGACCTCTTGATTGACCTTTAGGAAGTTGGCATAGAGGATGCGCTCACGCGCCTCTACGGAAGGGAAGTTGTAGAACTTTGGCAATGGGTATTGGGCATAGGCTTTCTCCTCCTTGGCAATCTCGGTCATGTCGAAGTCGGTCTTGCAGAAGAACTTGCTGGTTTTGAACTCCTCGGCCTCCTGGATGTCCATGCTGCCGCCACGTCCAGTCTTCGTCTTGATGAAGTCTCGGGCTGTCTGACCGCAGATCCAGCCTGTGGGCATGTCCGCAATCTTCGAGCCCGGCACCAGCGAGTCCATGTTCTCATTGAGATTGATGGAAGTCTTGTCACGGTCAATCGTCACACCCTTCTTCAACTGGACCACCTTACCGAAGATGTCGTTGGAGAGCCATTCCAAGGTTTCTTTCGCACGGGCGGAACCGCTGACGACATTGCCGACAGTGGTGATGACCTTCTGCATACCGACCTTGCCATAGTCCGACTCCAACTGTGGGAGTTCCTGAAAGCCCAACGTCACGCTCACCTTGTTGCTTCGCGCCGTACCGATGAGACGGTCAATCTTGTGGAAGTAAAGTGTGGGCAGCTCATCGACGATGATGCTCACCGGCACATTCTTTCCCTGCCCGGTGTTGACGCGCGTCACGAGACGGTTGAGGATAAGGGCGTTGAGGGCACCGATGATACTCTCCATCTCAGGGTCATTGGCAATGAGCAGATAGCTTGGATGCTTCGGATCGCTGACTTTCAGGTCAAAGTCATCGCCTTCCTTGCTGAATATCCAATACGACTCCTTCGTGGCCAGTCGGGACGTGAACACACGCAGGGTACCAATCATACCTTCCAACTGCTCCATGGCCTTGTTCTCGAAAGCCGTACGGAACGGACCGAGCAGTGGGGCTACCTCGGTATCAGTCATCAGCACCTCGAAGATGGTATCATAGCTCTCATTGAGGAAAGACAGAATATGCGGCATGTCGCTGTACTTGCCCAACCAATAGGCAGGCTCACAGACATTGCCCTCGGCATCGCGAACAACACCCGTCGGCTTGATCATCCCCGTCTCCGGGTCGATGGTCTTGTCATAGGCCAACTCCCTGCCCTGCTCGTCATAGGGCCGTTTCTGATAGTTGCAGAAGAAGTAGATGCACGCAGCGAGGAAGTTGACAGCGGAAGTCTGGAAGAACTGGTCGCTGCCGCCTCCACCCTCTTTCTTGCCTTTCTGCAATGACTCCAGCAACGTCTCAGCCGTCTCACTGGCAGCTGCGAGATTGCTGATGTACTTCAACTGGATGGGATTGACCCTCCGGCTGTATTCCACGTTGACGAAGTTGATGATATTGAAGTCGCAGCCCTCAGGTGTGCGCCCGGCCTTCTTGTTGATGCGGTAATGGTAGTAGAGCTTCTGCGCCAGCGTCGGGAACTTATAGTCGTAAGCGACGACGGCAAATCCCTTGGCACTGTGCTGGCGGATGAAAGGCTCGATAATGGAGAAGGTCTTACCAGAGCCAGGTGTGCCGACGACCCACGTGCCACGAAAGGGATTGATGATGTTCACCCAGCCCTTGCGGAACTTCCCCTTGTAGTAATAGCGCATGGGGATGTTCACGCTGTACTTGTTCTCTATCTTCTTGTAATTCTGCAAGAAGCTCTCGTTTTCTAAGTTGAAGCGGTCTTTGAGCAGCCCGTCCTTCAAATACTTTGAGATGTTGTCCAACGCCACGTGGCAGAGTATTGTGCCCACGACAGACATAAGAAAATAAAGCCACGTACTGCTGTGGAGCGAGAAGAAGCATGGAGTCCAACCTCGGTAGAACATCCACACGGAGAGGAACATCAGTATCAGACCAAAGGACAGCGGATAGACGACCATACGCTTGGCATTGAACTCCAAGTGCTTCTTGTTCCTCGTACCGATGCACGTCACGCAGATGATGAGCAGGGTCATAATCTTGCTGTGAAGCAGATGGCCGTCCTGATAGATGTCCATCAGCTTTATCCTGCCGTGGATGTCCGCGAGGATGCCGCCCCAGAACGTCAGCATTCCGGGGGTGATGGCATACTCGAAAAACTCGATAATCAGCGACAGGTAGATGAATGTCCTGAAAATCTTGTAGATGGACTGCAGGTCCTTGCTTTCTTCCATTGTATCTTATTGCGTTAATTTAGACAAAACTGTTGGCTGCGTTATGGGATGATGCCCACGGCGTGGTCACACCATGACCAAAGCGCGGTCATCCTATGACCAAAACGTGGTCACATCATGACCAAATCTTGGTCATTCCTTGACCAGAACACGTTCACGTCACCGCCTCATTCTTTCAGACGCTTGTCGAAGGCATCCGCACTGAGCACATCGCCGTATTTGACGGTCAGGCTGATGGTGCGGCCGCTAATCTGCTTTTCGCTCAATTCGATGGTGAGGATCTTGTCATCGGGGAAGGTCAACTTCTTGATGACTATGACATTGCGGTAGCCGTGAAGGAACGACTGCGAGCGGTCGAGCATGAAAGCCGGTTCCAACTCTATCGTCTGCACCGTCGTAGCCTTGGCCTTCTTCTTGTCCTGTAGCTTGATTCTCAGCTGGTCGATGTCAAAACGGATGTTCGTTTTGTTATAGATGGAGAAGTCGAGGAAGAAATACTCGCCCACCGCGTAGATGTTGTTCAGCTGCATCTGCACCTTGTGTTTCTTCGAAGAGCGGATGCGCTTGGACTGCGAGAACCATATCCTTCGGGCATAGCGCGCCATTTCCTCCGTGGAGAGGCTGACAGCCGGGTTATCATAGTGCGTGCGCTCATCGAGCAGGATGGTCTTGTCGGTCACGGCCTCTTCCGGACGCGACGTATAGACCAGGCCGTACTGACTGCGGTAACGCTCCGTGACGATGGTCACGACACCGAGAATGTCGCCGTCACGGTTCACCTCCACGCCCTCCTTGGGTTTCAGGCGAATGGTGTTGTTGATGGGCTGGTCGCCGACGACCTTGTCCGTGCTGATGTCCACGAACCTTACGGGCTCACTGGCCGTGATGACCGTCGTGATTTTCTCATTGACAGTCAGAAGCTGCATACAGTCCATTGTCTTCTGGGCGTTCATCCCGGTGAACAGGAAGACGGATAGGATGAGAAAGAAGAATCTATGCGTATTCATTGTTTTGCTGATTTATTGTTTATCGTTTTTGCTTGTCCTTGCTGTTGATGAGATAGACCATCGTGCCGTATTTCACCCGCACCTTGTTCTTTCGGATATTCTTCGACAGGGCGTTGGAAGCCTTGCGGTAGGCATTCTGCAATGCCTGCTGGCCCCAGCGTGCCGTGGCACCGGATACGGAACCGTCGGCGAAGCTCATGTTCTGACTCACCGTACTGCCCGCCACGTCCTTGACGGTCTCGCCGAAACTGCTCTTGGGAACATACAGCCCCTCCAGTCCGTCGGTGTCGTAGATGCTCAGATGAACCTTTATCAGCTCGTCCTGGTAGAGGATGCTCTTGATGGTTCCCTTGACACGCTGCTGTCCGAAACCGCTCATCGTTCCGTAGAGACAGGTGCCCTTGGCCACCGTCCGCTCGCCAATGTCGATGTCGTCGAGAAGGCGGAACCGTACACGGCTACCGTCAACGGCCGTTATCTCCTCATCGACAATAGCGCGGATGAGCTTGTGCTGTGGCTCGTTGGTGGCGATGGTGTTGAAGTACTCGGAAGTCTCCTTCTGCCGTTTCACCACTTCCTCGGCCTCGGATTCCTCGGCAATCTCGCTGACGGCTCTCTCATTGACGGTCTTTCTGCCCTCTTTGGGCTGGTCCTTTGGTTTTGCGTAATGGCTGCCCGAGGTAGGCTTGTCCGTTGACTCCGCATCAGACGGCACGCCACTGCTGCGCAGGCCTTCGTCACGGGCATCGGCCAACTTCTTCTGCAGGTCCTCCAACGTGCGCTGCTCATCATAGGTATTGGCATAGTGACTGCCACCGGTGTGACTGTCCCTCTCCTGTTGCTCCTTGATCTGCTCCTGCAACTGGCGCAGACGCTCCATCGACCGCTGTGCTTCCTCGCTCTGCCGGTCCATAGCGGCCACTTCGGCATCGGTATATTGCGAATGGTAGGCTTCTTTCTCATCCTCGTTGCCGCGGTCGATGTTCTCGACGGCGGACTCGTCTTTGATCTTACCGAAGTTGTCGACCATGTTGCTGTACTTGTCGCCGATACCGTCACCTTTGAGGTTGGCATCGGGCAGCTTGTCGTTGTAGTACGTCGTGGTCTGCTTCTTGTCGTCCACCTCGGCCTTCTCGATGTTGAAGAAGCGGAAGAAGAAATAGCCGAAGAACAGCAAGGGCAGGTAGAGAATGGCGGGTAGCATGTACTTCGCCTGCCGGAAATTAATCTTGTCTGTAATGCTCATAGTCCTTGGTGTTGGATGGGTTCGACACATGTCCTGTCTTCTCCGTTTGCTGCTCACGCCCATGATGGCGGTTGAAACGCAGCTCCTTCTCCTGCCGCTCCACGGCACTCGAAGGCTGCCGCTGGTGGGTTACCGCTGTGGACATGCGGTAGAGGTTGAGGGCTACACTGAAAAGGACAAAGCCGAAAATGATACACAGGAAAAACTTGGGATAGCGCGAGGCAAAGCCCTGCACCTTGGCGGCGGCCTTGTCGAGGCGCACGGTCTCGGCAAAGGTCTTACCCGCCTCCACGCTGCTTTCGTGAAGCTCCTTGTATTTCGGGTCGTTCTTGTCGGGCATCTTCTCCCCGATGATGATTTGCTTGATATTCATAGCTGTCAATAATTAGATTTTGTCCGTTGGTCGAGGTCCTTGTTGAGAATGGTTCTCCAGTTCACGATGAGCAGTCCGTGGGGATTGTTCTCCGTCCGCGGCACCCGTTTCAGCGCACCCTCGGTGACAAGCTCACGCATGAGGATGGAGGTGCGCCGCTCAATGCGCTGACGGCCATAGTAGGTGAACGTCAGACTGTCCCTGTTGAAGTGGATGCTGTCACAGAAGATGCTGAACACGGCACTGGAGCCCATGATGTTGCCGTAGAAGCCTTTCTCCTTCAGTGCATTGTACTGGGCAAGGCCGCTCTCGTCGATGAGATACATCGCCTTCTCCATCGTGTACTTGATGTACTTGTCGTCGGGAGCCAGGGTGAAGAAGTAGTGATGGAACATCTCCACATGACTCTTGGCCTCCACGTCGAGGGTCTCCTCCATCGTACTTCTGTTGACCAGTATCGGTACCGTGCCGTCGAGGACATAGATCTTCCGGTGGGCATCGTCAACCATCGTGCGGGCTGTCCAGATGCTGCCGAGCGAGATGATCACGCAGCCCACCAGGAACAGCGAGCAAATGATAAGTACCAGTTTAATCTTATTTTCTAAATTCTTGATAACCATAATATTGCGATTTGATGTTTACACTCCTAATACCTTCCCGGCCGACTGGCGCATGGACGTTGCCACACCCTCGCCGAAGCTTCGAGTAGAGAAAGCCGTGTCGCCCTCAGGTATCATCCATGCGGCAAGGTCGGGAACGAGGTTCAGACACTTCAGGGCCACGACGCTTGCGGCCATCAGGTAACCGGCCGTGAAGAATGCATTCTGCAAATAGTTGACAACGGTCTCGTCGGAGGCCGTTACCGCCATCAAGTCATTGTACTGGATGTTGATGACAATATCGAAGAGCAACAGCACGTAGAAGCCGACGAAGTAGAGCATGGCTCCGTAGAAGTGGACAGTGAGATAGCGGATGATCCACTTCGCCCAGGCTCCCTCCCACTTCGGCAAAAGCGAGAACGCCCACTGGATGGGTCCGAAGATGGTCAGCATGCCCAAGAGAATCTGCTGGCAGTAGATGGTGCCCCACCAGCCGATGCGGAACGTAATCAAAGCAATGAGCATGATGATCTTGTCTATCAGCATCACGAGTCCGGCTGAGGTGCTCGTCATCTCGGCCTTGACAATGTTCTTCTCATCCTCCGCCGCAGCGTCGGCATCGGTCACGTCCTGCACGCTGCCTTGGGTCAGCAGGGCGCTCACGGCATTGCTCGCCGCCTTGATGGTGGACATCGGGTCGGAAGCTTCGTCGCCGAGTTGGTACATCAGCTGTTGCACGTCGTCCATCCTGTCCTTTACCTGCGCGGCCTCGGCCTCATAGAGGTCATGGGTGTAGCTGCCGATGGCATTTGGGATGTAGCTTAGAAAGTCGAGGGCGCACCATGTGCTTCTGCCTCCGCCTATCCCAGTGTCGGCCGGTGGGTACCACCAGCAGAGGATGATGCTGATGGCGAGAGGCTTGAAGAGTTTCATCACGTCCAAGGGCTCGCGCCTGACCATCATCTTGTAGGCCATGTTGGCACACATGATGATGGCAAAGAGTCCGGCCAGAGCCATGGACATCTGGAGAATCCACCAGAACGGGCCCTGCCCGCCCGTGAACGTCGCGTCGGTCAGGAACTCATTCGTGCGGAATATCACGTCGTCAATCTCCTCTTCGAGAAGGTTGATGCCGAAATCTACTGCTGTGCTGTCGTTGGGCATAGTCGTTGTCGTTTATGGGGTAATGATGTTATTGTCCTTTGTCGTGGTCTTTGCCTTCAGGCCATTGTCACGCCAACGGTTGTAGGCGGCTGTGGCATTCTCTTTGACGCGGTGCTGGAAACGGGACATGGCCGTCACAATCCTGTCGGCACGCTGCTTCGTGGCCAGGAAGCGGACGCGCAGAATCAGCTTGTCGTTCGATGCCGTCACCTCGTCATAGATGGCGAGGTACTGCTTCTGCCGCTCACTGTTCGGCATATAGCCCTTTCGGACTGTCTTGATGGCAAAGTCGTACATCCTGGCCAGGTCCGTCCATGCGTCTATCTCCTCGGAGGTTGCCTTGCCAACCAGTCCGTTGAGGTTGTTCTTGAAGGCCAGCAACCGGCTGTTGATCTTCTCCCCTTCCGTGAGCCAGGCGATGTCTATCTGCCGGTCGGCGATGTTCAAGGCCTCTATTTTGGCACGGCTCTCCAAGTCCGACTGGATGCTGTCGGCCATATCGACCTGAGGCAGGGAGGCGATCTGTGTTGCCGTGCGCAGGGTGTTCTTGACGGAGGTCGGTGCCATGGCTCCTTTCCTGTAACTGTTGTGCGTCAGCCGGTAATAGATTTCGGGGGTGAGGCTTCCGGCACCCAACTCCATCACCATGATCTGTCCGAGCTTGGAAGCGTCATGGTTGTAGGTGACCTGCTGTCCCCACATCGGAATGCTGAACAGCAGGGCTGTCAGCATAAGGCTATGTCGTCTGTTTGTTCTCATATCGTGTGAAGTTAATATCCTAATTTGCCGGCTCCTTTCCATCTGCCGAAGGCTTCCCCTGCCATCTCCCTGATAGTCTTGGAGCGGTAGAGCTCTCCTTTCCAGTAACTTGTCCGCGCCTTGATGAACTTCCATGTCTGGAAGTAGGCCGCATTGACAATCTCCTTGATACGGTCGAGCGACTTGTTCACGTTCTCCACCATCAGCATCATCGAGGCGGGCGTGCAGCTGACCTGACCGCTGGCATAGGCGGCAAGGACAGCCACGGACGAATAGAGGTTGCGGCACTCCGTGCTGAGGTTTCTGACTGCTCGTGCATTGACGGTCAGAAGCAATGTGTCGGCGGACTCGATGCGCTTGCGCTTGATGATCTTCTTGTTGTACTCGGACAGCAGGTCCTTGTACTTTCCGAGCTTGTCGGACACGTCATCGTAGGTGCGATAAACGTTGAAGCCGGTGCTCACCGTGCTATAGACCAAATCGATGATGTCAAAGGCACGGGTGTATTTGTCGAGCTCGATGTTGATGTCCCTGTATTCTCGGTGCGTAACCTCACTGGCCTGATGGAGCAGCTGGTTGCTCTCTTCCAGGACCGACCTTGCCAGAAGCAAACTGCGCTGCTTCTTGTGGTCATTGATATACGCCTCTATCGTCGGGATGTCACGTGGCACCTGCGCCAACAGCTTGCATGGCATACCGAGGAACAGTACCAACAGCACTGCCGTCAGCTGATACCTGCCGGAATGTGGCGTATTGCCCATCTTACCCGTATTTATCGTATTACTCATACTCCTTATATTAATAGGTGAATCAAGGGAGGCTGCTTTCGTCCTCCTCGTCTTCCCGTTGGTAGTTGGCACTGCCGCCGTTGGCCATCCACCGCCGGTGACACTGCTCGGCAATGCTGAGCTTGCGGTTGCTGTCGGCATTCAGTTTCGGTGCCATGTCCTTCGCCCAGTCCAAAAGACTGTGACGGTAGTGAAGGAATTTCTCCACCATGACCAAATCGGTATAGATGCGGGCCAGCCGCGCCTCTATGCCACGGGCTATCTCCAACCGGTCGCTCGCCCAGAGCAGGTGATGGACATCATCGGTAGTATCTTCGGCCACTTCCTTCGTCTTCGCATACTCCACCGTGACATCGCAGTTGGGATGGGCTCTCCGCAGCTCGCTGATTTTCCGGTTGACAAGCCGGGCATTCTCCTCGTCAGACTTGTTGGGATCAAGACTCATGGTCTCGGCCACGGACGTGTCGCTCCAGCTGCTCGTCAGGCTCCAGTCTATCTGAACAATGGCACGGTGCACCTTGATGCCGAGGAAGTACTTTGGTTTGCGGGCGATGGAAAGCGTGGCCTTGAAGGTCACCTGGCCCTTGACATTGCCCACGGTGCCCTGCCGGACAAAGGTGTTGCCGGACCAGCTGCCAGCATCCTTCCAGTTGATATGATAGGCATCCTTCATGGCCTTCATCAGCTGTGGTATGCGGTTATAGTCATCGGTCTGTTCCTTTTCGCCCTCCTGGGCTTCCGTGATGGCCTGGCGGGTGTCCTTGATGTCGTCGTCCACGCCGTCCAACTCCTTCTGCAATGCCTTGATGCGCTTTTCGTTGCTTTCATAAGCCGCACGGTATTGCTCATAGGCCGCACCCGTGGAAGCGGACATCTTGCGGAGCAGCTCGCTGTTTTCCTTGTTGAGTTGGTCCAACTGTGCCTGAAGAGTGGCAGCCTGCTGGCGGAGCCGGACGAGGCGCGTCTGGAGCTCGGTGGTCTCCACTCCGCTGTCGTCACTGCCGCTCAGTGTCGTCCGCATGGCGCACTGCTTTGTATGGGCATCGACGGCCTTGCCGCATTCCTTGCATTTATAGGTGGTGCTGCCTTTGCCCAACGTGCCGCCGTCGTGACAGGTGATGCTGAATGTCGCCGACGATGAACTGGCCAGCTTCCCGGCATCGGTTGTGGTGTAATACCTGCGGTTGTCGTAACCGATGTAATAGGTATAGTTCGGCTCCTGAGGATGAGAGTCTATATAGTCCTTCAACTCGCCGGTACTGTTGATTTCCTGATGGTCACCGTTGGCATTGTACTGTGCCAGCCGTGCCTTCATCTGTGCCATGAAGGTGTTCCAGTCCATGCTGTAGCTGTCGAAGACCTCCTCATAGACTTCCTCCTTGATGTCCCATGACTTGCTGACCCGGATGTAATAGGCATAGGCCTTGGCATACTGCCCGCTCTTCCGCTTGCTCAGAATGTAAGCAGAGGGAGAATAATACATGTTGTAATAATACTTTGAGTCACCGTTGTTGAGCTCGTTGACACGCTTGCGGCTCCACCCGGCATGGTTCTCGGAGTTGGACAGGATAGCCTCGTACTGTGCGCTGCTCGGCGTGAAGTTGGCATCCCTGGTATTGATGCGGTACCAGTGGTCGCCATAGATGATGGCATTGTTGTCGGTCGGCGGACGGTAATCGCAGACGGTCTCCGAGCCCTGGTCACGGCGGTAGATATACACGCGCTGGGTGTAGTGCCGTCCTACTGCCGCCTCGCTGTAGTCGGTCAGCCACCCGGTGATGTTATAGTCGCTGAGCTTGAACATGTCGCCGACGCTGTTCATGCCCGCGAGTTTACCAATAAACTGTGTGGTGGAGAGGTTCTTGAAATCACCGTACATGCTGCTGGCATTGTCAACAAGGGTAATCACACTTGTGGCCTTGTCAAGAAACGTCCCTCTGAAGCTCGTGCCCTGGAGCAACTGGTCAAGGCCGTTGCGGTAACCGGCATTGGCGAGGCCGACACCTTTGTTGATAAGGTTCTCCAGGTCAGCTTTCAGGTTGTCCTTGGTGAAGCGGCTCTCGATGTCACTGCCGATATGCTCAAAGAGGTTCTTCCAGTCGATGCCGCCCAACTGGGTGATGTTGAAGATGGCCTTCAACTCATCGGTCAGTTCCAGGAAGGCAACGTCCTTGAAACTCAGACTGCTGTTGGTCACGACGCTCTCGAACTGCTGGCACAGCGACTTCACGTCATCCGTCGTCTTCAGCAGGTAGCTGCCCCAGTAGATGGCGGTCGAGGGATCCTCCACCATCAGACGGGCGCAAGTGACGGTCTTGGGGATGATGCGCTTGGTCACGATGTTGTAGATGCGCGTATAGTAATAGTTCTCCTTCTCGTCATTCCACAGGTCGAGGTTGGTGAGTGCCTTGCGGTCGAGGTACTTCGAGGTGAAAATGCCGGAACTGGCTACGCCTGCCGCCTGATAGCTGTCGTAAATCTTCTGTAGGCTCTCGTTGTGCAGAGCCTCGATGGCGGCTTCCGTCGCATACGCCTCAGTCATGCCCTCCATCGTCTTGTAGTCGATGTTGATGCTGGCAAACTGCGCCTTGACAGGAAGAACTGTCAGTGTGAGAAGAAGTATTATGACGACCGTAGGTTTCATCATGATGGGATTTGGTATTTACGTTTTCTTGTTGAGACGGAGCACCCTTCCGGTCTTGTTGACCTTTTGGGCGAACTCCAGTGAGTTGGCGATGCCGGACAGCTCCCAGTCGCGGCAATAGGCCTCGATAGCCTGCTGGTGGGTGCAGCCCAGCTCTTCCTTGTAGAGTTTCAGGGCTTCCTTCTCGGCACGCTCCGTGGTGTAGGTCATATAGCACTCATGGGGCTCCTCCACACCATAGACATCGCTGGTGAGACCACGGCGGATAAAGATCTCCTTGAAGTAGCTGCGTCCCTCGTGGTTGTCGAGTCGGTTGATGGTGAAGATCTTCCGGCACTCCACATCGGTCAGACCGAGGATGGTCTTGATGTCGTCAAAACGCTCCTTGAACTTACCCTGGTCGAGAAGGATGGTGACATCAGAGTTGTTGATGATGGCCTCCTTCACGATGGGACTGCCGATGATGTCCTGAAGCTCCTGGGTGATGACACCTACCGTGGCCCAGAACTTTCTTGCAGTCTTGTACATATATTGGATGTACCCTGCCATAATGGGTGAGGCAACTGCCTTCCACGCTTCCTCGATAACAAGTATCTTTCGATTCTTCTTGATGCGCATCTTTTGGACGAAGACATCCATGATAATCAGCGTGACCAGAGAGAACAGTGTCTCGTGGTCCTTGATAGTGTCAATCTCAAAAACAATGAAAGTCTCGTCAAACAGTGAACTGTCGATATTCTCATTCAGCGTCCGCTCATACATGCCGCCCCGGTAGAAGCGAGAGAGTGAGAAGTTGTAGCCGGATATGTCAATGCCTTTGATATGGTTCTCACTGCATATATAAGGGAGACGTGCCATGCTGTATTCGAAGAAACTGTTGAAGGACAGCTCGTTGACGACAAGCGCACGGCGGCGGTCCTCCATCTCCTTGATACGCTTGTTGATACGTTCCTCCACCATTTCGTTGGTGTCGGTGGGCTTACTCTCTATGGTTGTCTCGATGAGCAGTCGTTTGTGAATGGCAGCCCTTTCCGACGGACTGTAGCCGTTGAAGCCGTCGAAGTAAGCTTCATAGTATTCCTTGATCAGCTGCTCGACAAGCAACTCCTCTATCTTGCTCGGAGTACCTTTGTTGTCTTTCCATAGAAGAATAATCATGTTCTTCAGAAAGTCCTTCTTCTCCAAGTTCAGCTCCTCACGCTGGATGCGGAAGGGATTCATCGTGATTGGGTTCTGCTCGGTATAGCTGATATACTTGCCGCCGCAGTACTCGCAAAGACCCTCGTAGGAGTTGCCGGTATCGACCATCACCACGTCTGTTCCCTGCTCCCACAGCTGGCGGATGACGCTGTTCATATGAAAGGACTTCCCGCTTCCGCTGGGTCCGAGGCAAAAGAAGTTGCTATTGTCGGTCAGCTTCGTAGCTCCTTCCTTGCCGGTGATGTCGATGGCGACGGGAACACCCTGACGGTCGGTGTAATAGACCTTCAAGGGCGTTTTCTCGCTGATGGGCAGACACTCCTTGTACATCAGACAGCTGGCGGCATCGCTGAGCGTGAGGAAACGGTCGTAGTCCTTGTTGAGTGAATAGCAGTTGCCGGGGAAGGAACTGACAAAGAGCTCTAACTGGTTGTAGGCGCGCTGGCTGATATGGATGCCGATACGTCCGAAGGCATTTTCCAAGTGGTTTGTACACTTCTGCAGGTCAGCACCGGCCGCCACGGTCACCACAAGGTTGAAATGGCAGTGGACCAGCTGCTTGTTCTCACGGGCTATCAGCTCTTCTACCTTCTTGATGTCCTCCACGGCAATCTGATTGCTGGGATTCGGGAGTGAGGCATGGCGGTTCTTCTTCTTGGCCAGACGGCTCATCTCCTGCTTCTGACTGGGCAGGAAGACGACCTGGTTATAGACGACACTTTGTATGCCGGGAATGCTGTCAACCATCGTCATCAGGTCAACAGGCATGGTGATGTTGTTGATTTCAATGTTGGTATAGGGACGGATGAGCGTCGGCAGTACGATGTTATCCACATCGACAAGGCTATAGACCTTAAACTTCCGCTGTCCCATGCCGATATGGTCGTCACAGACCTGGAAGTTGCTCATCGATACGTGTCCCTCGGTAAAATGCTGGGCAAGGTAGTGGTCAACATAGTGACGCACCTCGTCGGCAGAAAGGAAACGGGAGGAGATGTCACGGTCACGGAGCTGGTCCCTGACCTTGCCGACCTTGACAAGGAAGTCCTTCCACTTGCGGCCGTCATAGCTGAACAGCCGCTCTTTCTTGTTTTCCAGCGTGATGGTCAGGTAGGTGGTGCAGTCGGTATATTCCCTTCCTTTGAAGTAGCGGAAGTAACACTCGGAAAGGTACTCACGCTTTGCGTCGTCCTCGGCCTTGTACTTTTTCCGGGTGAAGACATCCTGCTTGTGGATGGCATAGCCTTCCCCAAGTGTGGCCATCAGTGAGGTGAGGACATTGGCATAGGCACCGTACTCGCTGATATCAGCACAGTGCTTCCTCACGGGATTGCGCATGGCGAGGATGACGGACAGCTCCCCCGTCTTGGTATAGAGCACGCCCATCCCCTCAATATCCTCAATGGAGAAATAGATTTCCTTGAAGATCTTCGCACGCTTGCTTCCCGTTCCGAACGTATAGACGGACACGGCCATGCCGATGCAGACAGCCACAAGGAAGATAATAACGTATAATGTCATCACATCATGTTTTAGGGTTCTAAATGAATTTCACACAGGGGCAGGCACCGGATATCAGTCCGAGCCCGCCCCCACTTTCAGTCAACAGAGTTGATGGTTCATATGTTGCAAAATCAGCGGTGATTACAGACGCTCACGACAGGCATAGACATAGAGTCCCTTGTGGATCTTCTTTGAGTAGAGTCCCTTGCGCTGCTTGACCATGATGAGGGCTATGCCGACAATGATGGTGACAGCCGCAAAGACAAGGGCCAGCAAGAAGCCTGTCAGGGCATAGACCAGCATGAAGCCTAAGATGGCGACACCGGCCGTGATTCCGGCCCAGGTGATGTAGCGGCCCTGCAGTCCCATGAACTCCAACGGACGCTGGAGTCCCTTGAACATCTGGCATTCCATCTGTGAGTCATTCAGCTGTGCCATAGCCTGTCATGGTTAGCCTCCGATACCGAAGAAGAGAGGAAGGGCGTTGGCGGCGGCAATCAGGAAGATGCAGGCTCCAACAATCATCATGATCTTCTTCTTGACATCCTGCTCCTCGTTGTTCATCGCGATATAGACGGAGATGGCTCCGACAATGGCAACGACACCGGCGAGGGCGTAACAGAGGTTGACGACGTAGGGAACGTACTTCACAAGCTCCGTGGCAACCTCTTCGAGGGCGTTGGTACCAGCGTCATAGCCAGTACCGGCAAGGGTCTGGGCTACGGCAGTTATGGGAGCCATCAGACCGAGGAAGAAGGCGATGACAAACGCCTTAGCCTGGCCGCAAACGTAGGAAACTGTAGCTTTCACCTTGGAGGCTACCTGTAATAGAAATCTTTTCATTGGCAATTGAAATTTAGTTGTACTTCTGTGATTGATTACCTATTTTGTCGCGCGTAAATAGTCTAAAAGATAAAGTTCATGTCCTGATAGCCGTAGAGGGCCGGCATGACGATGGAGGCTCCGATGATGAAGAGAATGCCGCCGACGAGCATCATCATGCTTTTGGTGATGTCCCCCTCATGGTAGTTCATCTTGATGCAGATCTGCAAGGCGGAGATGATGACCATGATGCTCGCTACCGCATAGAGAATCTCTACCGTATAGATCATCATGGTACCGACAAAGGCGGTGGCCTCGGCAAGGCCGTCAGCACCCCAGGAGTAGTCCACGGAACCGCAACGGGCATGGGAGACTCTGAAGATACCGAGCAGGGCAGCCAGTATCAGGTACCGCCGGGTATTCGTGTCAGCACTGCGTGTATTCATCTCGTTTGTCGATATTGCTGGATTCAACACTGTTTTGGATGATATTCTTGAGGTCCTTCGATTTGAAAAGGTTGCCCAAGGTCGTATTCTTCTTCATGTTCTGGTTGACGCCTTCTACTTTTTGTGTCACCTCGTCATTGGCGGAAGTGCCGATACAGCTCTGGACTTCGTACTGTGGCTGTACTAAATCCGGATTAAACACTTCCGCCTCGACGAAAGGGCGCGGTTCCTGCTTGGGCTTCTGTCCCTCGATGAAACCGATTGTCGGAATGATGTCGTTCTCGCTTTCCTGTGCATCGGATCTCTCTGTGGGTGTCGGTTCGGACTGAGCTTCTGTAGGCTCTATGTTTTCAGCTGGATGACCGTCGGCCTCAGTGCTGCTTGGCTCTGTGTTCTGAGACTCGGCATTGTCTGATTCTCTATTGTCAGACTCGGCATTGTCCGGTTCCTCTGACGTTGGTGACGTGTCATCCTCTGCATGGGAAGCTTCTGTCGTTTCGTCCGCCTCACTGATCTGCTCGGCTGCCGGGGCGGATGGTGTGCCGGTGATGTCGAAACCGCCAGTCTCCATATTCTCTGTGACGGTTCGTGTCTGGAAACCGTCACCGTCATTCTCATCCCCGATGGGAATGCTTTCCGTTGTACCGGTTTCCTTCTTAGACTTGGCGTGCAGATCCATAGAGATGGCTGCGGCGAAATACAGGATTTCGGCGATGGTCAGTACGATGGCGAAAATTATAAATGGGCTCATAGTCGTCTCTTTTTGCGATGAACATAATTTTATTTTCACCACAAAAATAGCACGAATCTATGGTATAAGCCGGAAAAGCTATTGACAAACAGCACAATAGTGGCCTAAATGGAAGAATTGGTTCGAAGGAAAAATACGGATAGAACCAAGAAAATGGAGCAATAGGCAAATCTGTTGTGGATAGCAATAATTCAATCGACCTATTGTGATGTTGTTAACAAGCAAAAGCGATTATGGATGTGATATCCCTCCATAATCGCCCTCTCTAATTAGTGTTCACTGAAAAATTAATTTGCCATTTTTGAGTGGTAGTAGTTCCACTCTAAAATGTGTATCAAAATCGAATAAATGGAACCAGAAACGGATTTTCTCAAAAAGTCGAAGACAAAGTTCCCTAAGGAACTTCATCACGTTCATGACGAAATAGGTCATTCCTGTCTATCATCTTGCCGTGTCCGGAAGCTTGGCTCTTATGTTGTCGGCTCTGTATATTCTCTTGCCGGTGCCGAAGGAGCATTCGACTTCGTTTCTGTCCCCGATGCCTTCGCCATCTTCCTGTAGTATTCAGGAGGCCTTTCTTTCTTCGGCGGTCTGCCGAGCGGCTTGCTGTATGTGTTTATCTCATATTCCTTCAGAAGTTTCCTGTTGTCGGTGTTCATGTATATCTTGTCGGCAAGAATGGTTGCCGGAAGGTATCCGAAACGTTCCTCGAACAGTTTGATGTGCAGTGCCATGTCGGAGCACTCGTTGTAGGCATCCCAGCTGTAGTAGTCGATAAAGGTATATCCCTCATAGATGCTCGCGCCTATCTTGGCTCCGAACGCTGTCTTCGCCTTTGCCTTTCCGCGGACTATCGGCCTTATGTGCGGCTGGAAGATGCTGACGATGCGGTTAGCACACGTATGGGTGCGGTTTGCAAGCATCTCAGACTGCTGCTGGTACATGCCGAAAGTGGCATTGAGGATGCGCTGCTCACTGTTCGAAAGAAGAGCCTTGCTGCCCTTGTGGTCAACGAACACGCCCACGATGAGCCTCAGCTCCTTACCAAGGCAGGACAGCATGTAGGAAAGGGTCTGGCGGACGAGCCTGCCTCCTCTCTTCTTCATCTTAACAAGAAGGAGATATGCACGCCGAGCGTCCTTATAAGCCGTATGTGGCTTGCAGATGTGCAGCGCTTTGCAGACCACCCCTATGTACTTGTCCACGACCCTGCAACCGTCATTGACAATGTCGACGTCGACAGGATAACGCACCTCCGCATTGGCGCAAGTGGCATCCATCTTAAGCACTCCCTTGTGCTTGCGGCCTTTGGAGTCGGTGAACTCCTTCGCGAACTCATCTTCCTTCTTATTCTGTGCGGCTTCTTCCTTGGAACAGCCCTGGCCTCCCTGCCGTCCATGCTCATTCTCGTTCCTTGCCGCTGCTTCAGCCTTGCGACGGCGTTCCTCCTCAAGGAGCCGGACGGTCATGTCGTTTATCTCCTTTTCAGTGATACGGTTGCGGACCGCCACGAACAGGGAAGGGTCGAATATTGGCCGGTCCGTCAATTCTGTCAGGCCGCACAGGTACTGCATATACGGGTTCTCGCGGATTATCTGTATCGTCTCCTCGTCAGAGAGGCTAAGCTTGTGCTTGACAATCATTGCGCCGATTACCATACGGGCAGGCTTGTTGCCGGCACCTTTGAGGTTGTTGTGCAGACGGGAGTTGTATATCTTCTCCAACTCCGCCCAAGGAAGAGTGTCGCCAAGTACAACCCAGCGGTTGTGCTTGTCCAAATCGTCAAAGGACGACCTGAACAAATCCAGCGTCAGTTGCTTGTTCTTGTTTTGCGATGTATACTTCATTCTCTTCTCTTATTAACACTACAAAGTGTACAAATTTTATGTTAAAACGCCAAACAAATACACAACTAATTTACTGTAATCAATGAATTATAATTTATTCAGTAAATACTAATTATGAAATTTCAATCTTCAACTTTTCCTGTTCCGTTGCACTCGGAGCAATCTACTTGTATTCTTCCTTGTCCATCACATTCTTGGCATTTTAGGTAGCCATAGCCGCCACACGTGCCACAGTTACGTTTGCCGCTACCTTGACAAATGGAACAATCCTCGTAACCTCGTCCCCAGCACATACCACATTCTTTCCTGCCACTACCTCCACATGCGAAGCATGCTTTTACACCTCTACCACCACATGTGAAACATTGGCTGCCGTTGAAATCGTAACCTCTACCCATGCACATGCCGCATTGTTCAATTCCGCTACCGTTGCATGATAAACATTTGGTGAATCCTCTGCCACTGCAAGTAAAACATTCCTTGCGGCCAGTTCCATTGCAGGAAACACATCTGCTTCCGCCTGAACCTCCACACGATTGGCAGACAAATTTTCCTGCCCCGTCGCAATTATCACATTCTTCCCAAACCTTTCCTGTGCCTCCACATTCTTCGCAATCAACGTATTTCGTTTCGGAATCTTTCTTTGATTTGCATGAAGTTATGCAAATTAAAAGGGCGAGAGTCAAAAAGATGTTGAAATAGGTATATTTCATAAAGCCAGTATCGAATAAAAATGTTAATGTAGTGTTCACTGAAAAATTAATTTGCCATTTTTGAGTGGTAGTAGTTCCACTCTAAAATGTGTCATAGAAATGTGTCAGAGCATTGCTATAAACAACCTTTGATGATTGTGCTACGGCAAAACTTACAGATAGTAGAACTAAAAAAAAGAGTAAGGATATTTTTTTCATAATTCAATAACTTTATATGCGCAAAGATAATCATATTTTTTTATTATCCAACAAAATAATCTAATAATATTGCATTCTGTCTTTACATCGATGTAAAGTCAGCAAGAGCGGCAAGCTGTCCTGTGACAACCTGCCGCTCCTTCTATTAATATAAGGTGTCAGAAGAGGTCGATGGCTTTTCGCTTCGTGTTATCTTCTATGACCCCATGTTTGCACTCGTAGATGTCGATGGCCTTGATGAAGGCGGCCTCGATGACATCCTTGATTTGATGCCCCTCGCGTGTGGCAATGATGCGTATCTTCTTCAGGACATCGGAGTCGACAATCGAGCAGAAGCGCGCTTGGTTGCGGGCCTGCTCCAGCGCTTTTTGCCGTAGTCTGTCTTTTCCGGCTGATGACTTCTTGGCCTTTGTGGTAGTTTGCTCCTTGGGGGTGCTGACCTCCTGCATGTTGTCTGCAGTTCCCGTCAGCCCGGTAAAGAGGGCATCCAACTCATTGTTTTTCATACAGCCACCTCCTTTCTTTGGTTCATGCGTTCTAAGAACTCGTCGGCCAAAGCCGTATAGTCCTTGGCTCCATTGCTGCCGGAGGCGTAGTCAAGGATGTTGCGGTTCTGCAACGGTGCTTCCGCCAGTCGTACGTTCTTGCGGATCTTGCACTGATATACGACATCCCCATTCCATCCCCGGAGGCGTTCCTCAATTCCACGTGCCAGCTTGCTGTTCTCCCAGCGCGTGATGACAATGCCTGAGATATGGGCATTGGGATTGAGCCTCTGACGTACCATGCTGATGAAGTCGCTCATCATCGTCAGTCCCTTGAAAGGCAGAACTTCCGAGATCAAAGGGATGAGAACGTCTGTGGAAGCAGTGATGGCATTCAACGTGACAAGGCCCAAGGAAGGCGGACAGTCCAAAAGCACATAGTCGTAGTTGTTTTCGACATTGGCTTTGGATAGAAGTCCGGCCAGGATATGCTCACGGGCGATGGCCGTAGAGAGCTCAACATCCGCCATGGCCAGTGTCAGGGACGCGGGAACGAGATGAAGACGGTCGTTGATGGCTGTAATTGGCAGCCGGTCTGTCTTGCCAGTCAGCGCCTCATAGATGGTCGCTCCTTCGGGAGAGGCTACTAATGAAGCCGTTAGGTTTGCCTGGGCATCCAAGTCTACAAGCAGGACACGGTGTCCTTTCATCGACAGGATGCTGCCAAGATTAGCGACGGTGGTCGTCTTGCCGACACCGCCCTTATGGTTGGCGACGGCTATGATTCTTGTTTTCATGTTCTGAGGTGATTTAAGTGTTTGACGTTTTTGAGTTCTTCTTTTCCATCTGCACAAGATGGCTTTTATACCAGTCGGTAATCTTCTGTGACGTTACCTCCACGAGTGTCGGCTTGTCAAAGAGACTGGTGATAGAGACCTTTCCTTCCTTTGTGTCGGGGAACTGAAGCAGCGGGATACCGCCGGGCCGGAGCAACGGCAGGTTGTTGGCCTTGGCAACGCGCTCTGCCTCCGTGCCATAGACCTCTATCATCTTGCTGTCCGTGAAGTGCAGCAACAGTACGGCTCCTTCCTGGACGCAGCGGCTGCTAAAATGGAAGTAAGCAAGTTTGGCCTCCATCAGTCCGTCGGCAGGATCCTCTGGGTCATGCTGGTAAGTGCCCTCGCCAATGGCCTCGACATGGAAGACTACTGGAATTTCCTTGCTGAGAGCTTCCACATGAAGCAACTGGCCAATACGTGCGTTGATCTTGTCCTCGGAAACAACTTCCTTGCAGTAACCGGCATCCGATACACCGCCTGTTACCTGCCTTGCAGTGAGGATGTAGCCATTGTTGACGTGCTCTAAGGTAAAGAAGAGCGGATAAATGTTATGCTGAGAGGTCATCGTCGCCATTGTCATAAGGTATTACGGAGTTTGTTTTCAACGGGTCGATACGCTCGGTAATCGCATGGAGATTGATGTCGTTGCACGCACAGACGGCATCATAGTCAAAGGCGAGCACACGCTCCTGGTCAAAGACCAGTACGCTCTCTCCCTTGTCGTTGGTGCTTCTCTTCGGCATGCCGGACTCATCCAGGACACGGAACTTCAACGGTGAACGGGTCTTGCCGAAATACTCAGGTGTGGCCATAAGGTACGACAGCAGAGACTCGTCGGGTATCATCACCTTACCCTCCTTCTTGGCCTGGATATTGGCCTTGGCCACACAGATATTACTGCGGACAAAGAGGATCTGACGGGGCTTGTCGAACTGGATGACCTTATGGGACTCACCTTTCACGGTGACGGCCAGCTTATCCACCGCCTTAATCTTGTAGTCCTGTCCCTCACGGATGTCACCCAACTGACGTGACTTGGAAAACATTGCCCAGAAGATGGCAATCTCATCGGTACTGTTGCAGAGTGAGTGCTGGTATTTGAGACGGTCGATGCAGATGTCATGCACCATTTTCTCATTGAACGGAAGGGAGTCAACGCACTGGCTCAGACAGTAATAGGTGGCAAGCATCATGGCCCAGTTGTTGATGAACCGCTCGCCGATGACGCTGTAATCGACCTCGCTCTTGATCTCCTTCAGCGCACGCTTCCACGCGTTGTACCACCCGGCATTGAAGTTGTCACGGTAACGGATGTACTCTACGGTGATGTTCGTGGGATGCATCTTGCGGAGCTTCATGAAGCTGTGGTACTTGTCGGTCTCCTCCTTCGTGTGCTCGCTCTTGTGCGACTCCAGGAAAAGGACACGCGAGAACAGGGCGATGTCGGCAGTGGGTATCTCCTGCCCGGAGAGGACAACGCCGCAATCGACATTGGTGGACTCCCTTCGCTCGCCGTCGGCGGAACGCTTGATGCGACCGGCACTGTCATAGATGCCTTTGAGGAAGTCGATGTGCTTCTTGCTCAGGGAGTTCTTGTACTCGTCGAAATGGACGATCATGTTGCTCACCTCAGAACACTTGTCGCCCATGGCGTAATAGGTGGTGCTCTCAAGATTGCTGACTTCGGGATTCCTTTGGAAGAGATTGACTAAAGAAAGGGCAAGCTCGGTCTTGCCGGTGCCTTTCTTTCCGTAGAGATTAAGGATAGGGAAAGAACGCGTGGTATCTGTGATGATGTCACGGAAGAGAGTGGCGAGGTAGTAGCAGTAACAGACCACGCCGTTGTCACCGTACAGCTCGTGCAGGAGCGTGAAGTATTGCCGGGCGGTTACCTCCTGCTTGGGGGCGTGAAGGTAGCGGCGCTCATTCACATAGGCCATCCTGTTATGCTTGTGGATTTTCGACATGGCCGGAAGGTAGAAGTTCTCCTTGTCGAGGCGTATCATGCCGTATTCATCGACGGCATGCCACTTGCCCTTATAGACGATGCCGTTGCAGAAAGCGTAGAAGCCACTCTCACCGATATTGTTCCATCCCATCTGATGGACTCTCTGGGCTTCCTCTGTCTTGCCGTAGATGAAGGCTTTCAGCATCTCGTATTTCTCCTGCCGCTCGAAGAAACGGAAGTCGCCCTTGCCTTCTATCTTCTCCTTGAACCGCTCCAGTTTAGTGACATCCTGCTGCTGGAGCTCAATGGTACGACGCGTATGGCTGTCATTCTCCAGTTCAAAGATACGGCTGGGTTTGACATCATCAGCGATGAGGAAGAGCGGCTTGATGATGAAGTTGGTCCATGGGCGCTCACGGCCCTGAGAATCCAGGTCGTAGTAATGATTGCCACGCCGGTAGAAGTTATAACCCTGTAGTTCCTCGGATTTTTTGTTGGCCTGACGACGTTTCAGCTCCTGTCTCCGGCGGGCAGCATCTGTAAGTGCGCCCTTCCACACAGTACCTTTGCGGTATTTGCCCTTCAAGTCTGTGAGCAGGGAGGCTTGGAGGACGTCAGACTGGACATTGACGAGCATATCGCAAACGTCGCTGATGATCTTCAGCTGTTCGTCATTGGTGCCTTCGGTATCATAGTGCTTCTCAGTGTACCAGAGGATGAAGTCTTTCTCCGTTAGCTCGTTCCATCTGTCCAAAGAGGTGATGTAGGAGTCGGGATCTTGCTTGGCATCGCCTTGGGGAATCTCTCTGACTGAGACTTGGAAGCCCATCTCCGTGGCGAGACGGCCGTTCTCGAAAACAAACCTCTCCCCGGCACCGAAGCGCTCGCCCTGTTTGGGGACATCGCTGTCCGGGATAAAACACAGACTACACGCAAAGGATGAGAAATTGGAAAGTTGCTCCTTGGTCCAATGGCCGCTGAGCGATGCGACGACATTGGCAATGCCCAACGACTGGAGACGCATGACGTCAGGAGCGCCCTCCACAAGATAGACCTTGCCAGTCTGCCGGGCGGCTTTCATGGCAACGTCGATGCCGAAAACAGATGTGCTTTTCTTGTAGATAAGACTTTCTCTGCCGTTCAGATATTTAACAGTGCACTGCGGATTGATAGCACGGGCGGTGAAAGTCACAATGCGACCATAGCGGTCGCGCTGGGGAATCATCAGACGGTCACGAAAAAAGTCGTAGTAGTTGCCGGGGTGATGCTCATCCTCTACTATGAGACCCATCCTGGCAAGGATGGCGAGGTTAAGGTTCTTCTCCTTGGCGAACTTAAGAAACTGGTTGCCAAACTGCGGGCTGTAGCCCAAGCCGTAGGTGCGGCAGAATTCCTTGTCCCACCGTCCTTGCGTCTCGCCGTGCGGTGGACCCTCGGCATACATGCGGCAGCGCATGGCATCCTCGCTGTCGTCTTCATACCGATTCACATAGAATTCATGAGCTATCTTGTTGTAGATGTACATGGTCTCGGCGATACGGTCGTTCTCTTCCTGCTCAGGAGTCCGGGGCTCCATGAGATCGTTGACACTGACATCAGGACAATATACGTCCAACAGATACTTCACGGCGCCCACGAAGTCGAGTCCTTGGCTTTCCTGGACGAAATTGATGACATCGCCTTCCTTTCCGCAGCCAAAGCACTTGTAGCGGTTCAAGGCTGTATTCAACATGAGGGATGGCGTGTGCTCATTGTGAAATACGCAACAGCATTTCTTACGCGTTTGTCCCGCTGGCTTCAATGTGATGCCGGGGTACATGTCAAGCACGAGTCTGCAAATGTCAACCCGTGATTTGACCATATCAAGGTATTTTGCTTTAATATGTCTCATAACATACTAAACATTTATGTTATTATGATATTTTAATTAATTATTTTGAGGGTAAAGATTAAATGTTCCCGTGATTGTCACGGGAGTGGTAGGTCGGCCCGATAGATGATGTCGCCAGCTCAAAATCATTAGCTGGCAGGTGACATAGAAGTCTCCTAATTGAAGACCGGGATATGTGGCGGAATGTGCCTTTTCACCATTCGTTAGCGAATCGTGGCAGGTG
This sequence comes from uncultured Prevotella sp., assembly GCA_900317685.1. GTDB lineage: Bacteria > Bacteroidota > Bacteroidia > Bacteroidales > Bacteroidaceae > Prevotella. The sequence goes on along the minus strand of ONHQ01000034.1, from coordinate 7,965 downwards.
GCAATTTTGTAAGTTGTCATCTTCCTATAATATTAAGTAAAAATAAGCAAACCATTTTGTCAGGTTCGCAAAATTTTGTTACTTTTGTAGGCAAAAATAGGAGAAAAATCGTGACGAGCAAAAATAGAGTATCAAAATACTGAGTATTTTAATATTTATTAACTGCAAACGTTGTCGATATAACAATTTAAAAGGAAAAAGCCATGCTGAATTTAGAAATGATAGACACGCTGTACGCTTCACTTTCAAAGGAACAGCAACAATCCTTAATCGGTCTGCTTTTCAAGAAAAGCAAACAGACGATGAACTACTTTCATCGCACAAAAGACATCAGCCTTTCAAAGCTTGAAACTTTGGCTGATTTCTTTGGCATGCCCCTGGATTACTTCCGGAAAAACAGCAAGTTCAAGACTAACAACGTTGCCGGTAACAACAACTTTGTCGGCAATGTGTCTATCAGCACCAACTTGATGCTGGAGAATCAGTCTCTCCGGAAAGAACTGGAAAGCAAGGATGCTATCATCAAGGCCAAGGACGAGACCATTGAAGCTCTTCGCCACATGAACAAAATGTTGCAGGCACAGGCAAATAACAGTATCAAGAAAGATGGAGAATAGACTTCATTACAAACTGTCTATCCTTTCTATACTGCTATCCGCTTTAGTCGGATTGGCTCCGGCGGCAAATTTTAATGAACGAGAGAAAGCGAGTCGCATTGAAAATTTGGTGTGCTGTAAGTAACACTGGCTTTGGCTTACGATTATAGAAGTGCTTGCGCTTCTTTCTGACAAGAAAGCTGCCATCGGGCAGTTGGTCGATGACAATGAGTTGCGCCCACTTCAGTAAGCAGCGTGTTTCGGTGTCGTATGCGGGGCGGTTCTTGCCGAGCTGCGCGAACAAGAACGTCAGTTGCCTGTCCGTCAACTGGCTCCAGTTGGTCGGGAGGGATATATCAAAAACAAATGCTTCCATAACGCGAAGTTATGAAAGCATTTGGTATGGGAAAAAGACGAGGATTAGTTCTCTTTTATAAGATATGCTCCTGCTATTGCCATTAATCCCAAATATATTGGAGCGGCAGACATACCGCCACCTCCTCCTTGGTCATAACCATAAACTGCGGTCCATTCGCAAGAAAGGTTTCTCATTTGTACAAATTTCCAGTCTAGGCCTAAGTTTGAAAGAAAGAAAAATAATACACTTACTATTGGAGGAATTAATAAAATTACTCCAATAATTTGTTGCCACCAATTCTTACTATTCATGAGATTTGATTTTTTATTTAATGAAGTCCTATCTTCTTTTTAAATGTTTCATATTCTTCCTTAGACAAAGTTTTGCTCATTAGATAATATTGTCCAAAACGGTCACTTGAAAGAACGCCCATACCAGTTTCAAGAGTCCATCCTCTTGCAGAAAAATAGTCTACAGCATCTATGGTTGAGTTAAAATCAACTTTTTTACCATTCTCATCATAAAAGTCATCCTTTCCGTTGCTGTTTCCCATATCAACTCTTATCGTACTTGAAAAAGTTGAACGAATAATAGCCAAATATACTTTATACGTTGGCTGATCATTGGAGTTTTGGGCTATAGATTCTTGGACTAATGTGTTATCCGAAAATGCCATTAACGGCAAAAAGCAAAGGATTAAAGCGATAAAAAGTTTATTTCTTTTCATGTTAATAAAAAAGATTTGATTTCTTTTGCAAAAATAGGTCTATTTCTTGAAATAAGCAAATTTTTATTTGAGTTTTTAGAAAAAATAATATTTTATCGCCCTATTAAAGTTGTAAATTCTAAAACCAATAGCCTGCGGAGGACTTTTTATTTATAAAAAGTTCCGGAGCAAAGAGTTTGGCGGTATCGGAGTTCGCCCAGTCAGAGAAGTAATTGGGGCTGTTCCGCATGATATTGACAATATCGCGGAACTGCTGCGGGTGTGGCTGTAAGCCTGTGAGAAGTGAAACTTCGAGGTTGCGAATAGCTTCGATGACCTGCGTTTGCAGGGTGTTCGGCTTGTCGAATACCCAATAAAGAATTTGGCGGCGGAACGTCGCCATCTGCTCCGGACTGAAAAACTCGTTGGCGAGTTTTGTTTCTATTGTTACGAGCTGCTCCCGAAGCTGCTTGTATTTCTCCCATCGATGTTCGGTAATGCCGCATCGATCGCAAAGATTGATGTTGGGGAACAACGTTGCTGTAATATACCTGCCTTGTCTAGTGCTTGCCCATTGAGTGTTGTAATACATGAATGTGTATTTCAGATACAACTCAATGGTATCGTCACGCTGCTTCTCAACAATGGCCATCAGCCGCCGACTTTTTGTGCTTAATAACTGAAAACATTATTGCAATTCCTGTTATAGACGCTAATATTCCCCAAACACAAATATAGTTCATATTATTACTTTTTGCAAATAGTACTATCGTTTTTGGCTTCTTCTTGTTTCTTTTCAATTATCATATCTGTAATTCTTTCATCTCCAGATAATTTTAGATGAGTTCAACAAATTAGACCACCTTGGGGACGACAATACGCCCTCTTCCACCGCAGAACTTAGTGGTGAGGTCAATAATCTGCTGTGCGCCCTCGCGAAGATATTCTTCAGATGTGGCGGCATTGCCCTGGACAATATAGAAGATGTTTGTTGTCTCTTCGGTTACCAGCGTCTTTAGCACTTGGCGGATTTCAAGCCGGCACAACACTTCATTGCTGTCATCAATATAGCTGTATTCATGGGCAGCTCTGGGTATCGGACCGTCTGCCCCAATGGGCTGAAAGTGTTCAGTGCCATCCGTGAACCGCAGGGTGACATTTCCATCCACCTTATCAATGTTATGAGCGCCCAAGGCGAGTTTTGTGTCCATCGACACAATGTTGTATATATCCACAGCCTTGTTGATAGGATTCATTCCACAATGCTTGCGAAGCAACTTGATCAAGTTCTCTGAGGCCGGGATATTCTTCCTGCGACGGACACCCGTGTTGTCGTGAAGGATGTTATACCCTTCGAGGATAGGGTCTTGATGAACGTCTAAGTCCTGATAACGGACAAGCAGTTCTTTTATTTTCTCATCGCGGAAGTAGTTCCATTCCTCTGAGGGAGTTGTATTGTCGATTCCTTCAATCACATCGAATAGAATCTTCACCCCTGCGTCCAATACATCTTTTGCTACTCTTAATTCCATAATCCCTATTTTTATGATCGTCTCTCTTACTTATATATGCTATCAACACATGCCAACAAGTTAGCAACTCTGTTGATTGCAATGCAAAGTTAAGTGGTTTATAAGGATTATGAAATACCAATAATGTGGGATTTTTTGCTTGTATGCGGGATTGAATTGCGAACTTGCATCTAACTTTCCGCCGTCAGGTACTTATATGCCCTCAAGTATTTATTGAGTCTTGCCAAATCTTTCTCCGTCACTTCGCTAAGCCTTCGTATGTCCATGTTGTCCTCCAGGTCATGTGTTTTCACTTGCTTGGAGATGGGATTGAGACTTGCACGGCGGACGAACTCCTCATAGGTCTCGTCATCACGGCGGGTTACACCCAACACGGCATCAACAATGGTGCGCGGGAAACCTTGCTCCAACAGATACTCCGGGGTGACGAAAGTATCCTCAATGGTATCGTGGAGCAATGCCACGATCTTCTCCTCTTCCGTTGTGTATCGCTCTGCCACACGGATGGGATGGAAGATGTAAACAGCTCCCGACTTGTCAACCTGTCCTTTGTGTGCCTTGGTCGCTATTTCTAAGGCACGCTCCAATAATTCGTGCTTCATCTTATTTTATTATTCCTTTTAAATTCTTGTATGTGTGTGCTCTGTGCACTTACTGTAGGTCCCATTTCACGTGCCATGCGCCCCTGCTGGAAGATACTGGATTTCTGGCTGATAAATCCGGCACTCCGCCCTCTGTCACACAGCTCCACACAGAAGTGAGCGGTTTCCTCACAAAGTTGTTTCATTAATAATAGCAACTTAAGTAATTGGCTTGTCGATGAATATGTCTTAGTGTAGTGGGCCATAATAACAATAGAGGATTAGCGATACAAGTTAAGTGCTATTTCAGACTGTGATTCCGACAAGACTCGAACTTGCAACCTTCTGCTCCGGAGGCAGACGCTCTATCCATTGAGCTACGGAACCATCAGTAACAGTTACCGCTTTTTATTCTTTTTTCTCGTCCTCGTCGAAGTAACTGCCCTTTGGCATGGGAATACTACAAGCCATGCACTCATTGTAGCGGGCACGTGAGTGGCGCTCAAAGGCGAACATTTCCTTTGTCCCGGCTTCATCCTCCTTGAACTCCAAGTGATTGTCAATGGCCATGTCGCCAGCCATGCCCTCCACGTCGAGGTTGTCAGTGCCGATGAGCGTGAACGTCCAGTTCTGTTTCTTCAGCTTCTCGATAAGTGTCTTGACCATTTGCAGGTTATACTCCTCCGAGCAATTCTCCTCGCCGTCGGTGATGATGGTGACCAGGACGTTGTCGTCGGCAGTGGTCTGCGCGTTGAGCTTGCTGATGCCCATACCGATGGCATCGTAGAGCGGCGTGGCACCGCCGGGGCGGTACTCCCTGCTCGTGAGCTTGTGGGTGGCCGATGTGGGCACGTTGTCGAAGACGTAACGCTTGTGTGAGCTGTCAAAGGTGATGAGCGTCACACGCTGCTCCATGTCCGGATGCAACTGCTTCATCTTCTTCAATGGGTTGAACTTCATTTTCAGGCGCCTTTTATCTTTTAAAAGAATAAAGACACATAAAAATTAAGTGCCGACCAATATTTTTATTAAATTTGCATCAAGATGAAAAAAGAGCAGCACACAAGTCCCGCTGTCGGGCTGTCCGACGAAGCGATCATTGAAGGATTGCGAAACCGCGACCCTCAGATTACGCGTGACTACTTTTATGGCGTTTGCCGCATCGCCTACCATATCTATCAGCAGCGCTATGATCTGGAATGGAAGGACGGACTGGATTTCTACAGCATCGCCCATGAGTATTACCTCTCGCTCGACAAGTACGACTTCCGGCAATTGGAGGACCGCAAGCCCGGGCTGTCGCTGAAGACGTGGATGGTCAACGGCTTCCGCTTCGTGCTGCTCGACCGATTGAAGGACTACAACAAGGAGCACCGCTTGCAGAGCTTCGAGGAGCGGATGGAGAAGGCCAGTCTGCGCTTCGACGTGCCCGACAACAACTTCGCCGAGGACTTCCGCAACACGGTCTATGAGATTTGCTCTGACGTGTTGGGGCGCGACCACCGTTCATCCATTATCCTACAGATGATGCTTATTGAGGGTTTCAAGGGCAAGGAGGTGGCTGCGCAGTTAGGCATCACCCCTTCGGCCGTGACACAGAAATACCACCGGCTGATGGAGGATGTTGTCATCCCCTACTTCAAACGCTATTATGTTGCACCGACATGCGAGACTGCCATGCCGCATGCTCTGTTCGATATACAGACCGATGCCAAGACGTTCAGTCCCGAAAACACATTGTCGTTTGCTTCTCAAATACTACCAACTATGAAGAAAGATTATTCCAAACGCATCACACGCGACTACATCACCTCTCTCAAGCCAAACGAGATCTTTGTCTTTGGCAGCAATCTCGCCGGCATGCACGGGGGCGGGGCTGCACGCATGGCACGCCTTTACTTCGGCGCGGTGATGGGCAATGGCGACGGCCCACAGGGGCAGAGCTATGCTATTCCGACCATGCAGGGCGGCGTGGAGACGATCCGTCCCTACGTCGATAAGTTCATTGGCTATGCCAAGGCGCATCCCGAGCTGACATTCCTCGTCACTCCGATAGGCTGCGGAATCGCCGGATTCACGCCCGACGAGATCGCTCCGCTGTTTGAGGAAGCCGTCAGTGTGGAGAACATCCATCTGCCGCAGAACTTCTGGGAGGAATTGGTTTAACTGAATGAATGCCTGACGTTTAATCCACAGGATATATGGAACATAAAATGATCACAGCAGACATTGACACGACCAATATGTGCTCGCACCTGCGGCATAAGCTGTTGGGAAGCCGCTAATGAAGAGGAAAAAGATACCCGAAAGTCAATGATACAAAATTTCTAAGAACTTATGCAATTACTTCAAAATATAGAAAAAGAAATGCGCTCATGTATTTGTACTGCCTCTGAGATTTATATAGCCGTGGCTATGATGTCTGAGTATGGACTGCAATTATTAAACAGCGCAAAGAAGGACTGCAAAATAAAAATTGTTGTAGGAATAGATCTTCCTACCTCATCATACGTGTTGAGACAACTGAAGAAACAATTTAAAAATAATGTTCGTTACTACAGTACTAAAGCTATATTCCACCCGAAAGTTTACTTATTTAAATTCAAAGACAACTCAATAAAGGCTATTGTAGGCTCTGCTAATTTTACTCAAGGTGGTTGCTATAATAATGTTGAGTTATCTGTGAAACTAGATAATGAGGAATGTCTCGACGTTAAATCATGGTTTGATGACATTTTTAGTAATGCAAAGTTGATAACTGAAGACTTTATTCAGAAATATAGAGAATATGATGAAGTATGGCATAGTGACAAAAAACGTCACAAGAAAATGTTAAATGCCATCAAGAAGGATGATGAGCAAATACAAATCAATCGCTCTGAAATAATAAAAGAACTAATTCTACTGCGGGAAAGCGAAAACTGCAAAACTTTAGAAAAAGAAAGGCAAGCATGTATAGATAATCTTTTGTTGGCCGTTGACAGAGTTCATGGATTCAAGAATTTTGATGTAAATCAATTTTTAAAAGAAAAGGAATTGGGGCATATACTTTGTTTCAATAAGACGCATTTGATTGCAAGTGCTAAGAATGGATCACTTCAAAAACTATGTAAAATGTTATGGACTGACAAAAATATTGCTACACTCTTTGATAATGCTAAGAGCGAATTTAATGTCTATGGTGTGGGGAGAAATATTATTTCAAAATTATTGGTCATGAAGGACAAACACAAATTCTTTCTTTGGAACGAACCAACAGACCATTTTGTAAAGGCTTATGGCATAAAATTCGAGCGTGGTATAAGTATAGGCACAAAATACGCCCAACTATGTGAACTGTTTCAGCAACTATGTTCCGAAGTCAAAATACCCGATATGGCTGTTTTGGATGCTCTCTTATACAAATGGGATAATGTCCACAATAAAAAGATGAGTTGACTATAATAAAGGTATCTGAAGTAATGAAAACAACTTGTACACAGCAAGCTGCCCAAGCGGCTGAGAGAGAAATAAAGGATTGAACCATGGACACAACCGACATTGATACAACCAATATGTGCTCGCACCTGCTGCATAAGCTGATGGGTAATGATGGCATCTATCATCATCTATGGCAGCAGATTAACGACGACCAAGAGCTGACAGCCGTAGTGCGTTCCCGTCAGCTCCACATCTACCGCAATGGCAAGAAGGTGCTGGTGCTGAAAGGCAAAGCAGAGCCACAAGTCATTAGGGAGGATGCCATTTGCCACTTGTTAAAGAAAAAGGAGCGATGAGCTGGAACGAGACGATTGACAATTATCTCTATGACGAGGAGAATGAGTACACGCAAGCCGACGATTTGTGGGATGACTTCTTTGTGGAGAGACACGATGAGATCGACGAACGCCCTTGGAACCAAGCCGACGCATTGGCTCATCGCAACGAGCTCAACAAGCAGGTCGGCGACATGCTTGACAGGGTATTGCCGTAAGAAGAGCGCGAACTGCTGCGCCTCTACTTCGGCATCGGTCGTCGTCGGCATTCTATGGACGAACTCATGGCACTCTTTGACGGGGAGCACAAAGTGAACACATTGCTACAGTCAGCCCTGGAGCGGTTGCGCTATTCCGACGAGATACTGGCTATCTACAAATATCTGCACAGGTGATTTGCCTCCATCTGAGAAACACACAGAATGCTAAACAATCAT
>ONHQ01000083.1 GCA_900317685.1 uncultured Prevotella sp. | reverse complement strand
TGAGGCAGGGCTTCATACAGACGACGGAACAACTGTTCGTCGCCATATTGCGATCGGCTACGGATGAGCATAGCAGGACAGGGGTACTCCTCGATGAGCGAGATATCCTCACCCTCGTTGAGTTCTACAATCTTTAACAGATGGTGGCTGAGGCGCTTCCAAGACTTCTGAAGTGGCAGCGTGCCACTGGTGCCTGCCTGGAAGTGGGCATGGTCGGGAGCTGAAGCTCCGCATTTAGGCCCGTTGTAGAACACCATCAGCTCAGGGTATTCCTCTAGTAGCTTATGGATCTCACCATAAGACTCTCGGATAAGCTGAGGCTCGTGCTTCACACTGGGGATGGTGAAATGGATAGGCAGGATAGGGTAGGGGTTGACAAGCAAGTCGTATTGGCTGTCGATTGACTTCTTGAACTGCTCTTTAGGGCGGTTTTGCTCACAGAGGAAGCAAGGACGTTCGGCCAGTGTCTTCTTGTCGATGCTAGCACCAGTCGACACCATGCGGGCAGGATTCCACTGCACATGAAATGACGAGGCACCCACCACAAGCTCACGCGTCTGCACATTTCGCAGGTCGTGGTAGCGACGGCTGGCATCGTCCCATTTCTCAAGTTGGCGGTTGAAGAAACGCAGCAATGGCGAGTCGTTCATCAATTCCTGCTTGCCCTGCAGCATCTGCTGGCGGGCATGTATCTCAAGGGTGCGCAGACGGTCCTTATAGAGGTTGTTGGCGTTGATCTTATCTATTGAGAGAGCAGCATCGCTGTTACCGCCCCAACGGCGACAGAGATAAAGCTCGGTGAAGATGCGCCCTATACGGTAGTGGCGAGAGAAGATAAGTCCCAGCGCATAGTCCTCTCCGTACGAAGTGTTTGGGAACTGTATCTGTCGCAGCAAGGGAGTGAAGAAGGCACGAGGTGCACCCAGTCCATTGATGCGCAGGGCATTGTTGGGACCGTTCTCGTCAGTCCATTCGGCATGATCGATAAGTCCTGGCGGCAGGGTGTTAAGCTCGAAGTCGCACATGCGGTAGGAGCCAATCACCATTGCTGCATTTTGTTTGTAGAAAGCGTCGACCACCTGTTGCAGTGTCTTAGGCGACGAATAGAGGTCGTCGGAGTCTAACTGTACGGCAAAGCGTCCGCAACGGTCATCATTGATAGCTACGTTCCAGCAGCCACCAATGCCAAGATCGGTGCGCTCAGGGATGATATGGATAAGGCGCTCGTCGTGGAAGCCCTGTAGCAGTTCGGTGGTCTTGTCGGTAGAGTGATTATCCACCACGATGACATTGAACTTGAAGCTGGCTTTCTGCGAGAGTACGCTATTGACGGCATCACAGATGGTCTTCTCGCGGTTGAAGACGGGGATGACTACTGAGGCCTCGACATCGAACTCCTGCTCTTTAAAGTCAGGGCGACGGTAGAATGACGGGTCGATCTTGGCACCGATCTCCTGTAGATGGGCTGTGGCAGCCTGTTCCATCTCGATCTGCACTTCGCGGTTACGCGGGTTGACGTAGTCGAACTGCTTCACGCCTGATGCACGTGTATCAGTCTCTTCTTCGGTATAGAGCTTCTCGTTGATGTGGAATATCTCGCCATGACGGCTCAGGAAGAGCCGGAGGGCATAGAGGCCTGCGTGCTGATAGTCGTTCTCGCCTGCTTGCGTAGCAAACTCGTGGAGGAGTGAGGTCTTGATGAGGCGCAGACAACCGAAGTCGAAGTCATCGCGGATGCTCCCCAGTTGGTAGTCGATGACGGGATGATCCTTGCGCACGCCGTCGACGATGTCGTAATGATCGGCGTAAACCATCGCGGCATCCGAGTCGGAGGCCACGCGAAGCATACGTTCGAGAGCGCCTTGACCTATCAGAAGCTGTCGAGGCTGTGTCTGTAGCAAGGCGTAGTCGGCTTGTGCATTCTCTGCAATACTCATCAGCGTGTTACTGCCCGAGAGGTTGCCAACCACGATCTGATGACAATCGGAGAAGTCGGCAGCCTCTTTATCAGAAAGCTGTTGGCTGACAAGTAGGAATATGTGTTGGATTGTCTTGCTGACTCTCAGTTGCCTAACGGTGTGTAGGGCGGTCTTAAGATCGTCGCAAGGCAAAAAACAATCAATTTTTTCTCTCATGAAGTGATTTTGTTTGTTTTATAAGGTGCAAATTTCGTAATATTTTCCGAGAAAACCAAAAAATTCGAGATAATTTTGTAACTTTGCGCCCAAAAAAGGAGCATGACCGAAGGAAAGAAGATATTAATTGGCATGTCGCT
>ONHQ01000037.1 GCA_900317685.1 uncultured Prevotella sp. | reverse complement strand
ATTATGGTGTGGAAAAACACGAAATAGCCCCAGTCTCACTCAAAACTAGCGAGGCTGGGGCTTTTTTGTATAGTGTCTCAAATGGAGGTTTCTTTACTTAAAATAGAAACGTCGTATGGGGGTACGGGGAAATCAGATAAAAAGCTGATTCCAGACTGTTAACCAATTTAACAGATGACGGGAGGGCGCAGAAAGACTATGCTCCACCCAGCTGAATAGTTACGTACGATTAGTTATTCAGCGAATGAAGTACTCGCTATTTTGTTTATCAAGAATTTGAGAATTATAGATTATCCCGTGTAACACCGTAACACCGTAACAGCGTAACACCGTAACATTTATAGCTATCGCATGTCGGGAAAACAAAGAATGTAAAATAAGAAGAATGAATGCATATTCTATATAAAGTACTAATTATTAATATATTAATTAATATTATAATATATAATAATATAATATACTTTTACTCTATAGTCTCATTTTCGCCGAATTCCTTGCCGCATGTCGTTATCGGCCTTATGTTACGCTGTTACGGTGTTACGGTGTTACGCATAGCATAGGATTATGTTTCGTGTCTCGCGAATGTATTGTCTGAAAGAGCTTAGACTATGGGTTGGAAATTGGAGATACGCAACAACGCAACACGCAACAACGCAACATAAGGTGCATTCTGACTTTTAGTCGAGATAAGGTTGAAAATGAGACTATAGAATGAAAATATATTATATTATTTATAATAATTTTATTATATAATATATTATATATTAACCATTTATCTAATTATAAAAATAGTTCTTTTATATTTACGTTTCTCATTTCTCGTATGTCAGAAACCTATAAATGTTGCGTTGTTGTGTTGTTGCGTTGTTGCGTTACTTTTTTTTAGGTAGGGTGTATGTATTTCCAAGAAAAATCGTATATTTGTATTCTGAAAACGAAAAGCTCATAAAATATGTCTGAACCATTGGCAGAACGCATGCGGCCGCAGTCGCTCGACGACTATGTAGGCCAGGACCATCTCGTCGGCAGGGACGGCGTGCTGAGGAGAATGATAGAGTCGGGGCATGTCAGCTCCTTCATCTTGTGGGGACCGCCGGGCGTGGGCAAGACGACGCTGGCCCACATCATTGCCAGCACGCTCAAGGTGCCCTTCTACACGCTGAGTGCCGTCACTAGCGGGGTAAAGGACGTGCGCGACGTGATCGCCAAGGCCAAGCAGGGCCGCTTCTTCCAGGAGCAGTCGCCCATCTTGTTCATCGACGAGATTCACCGCTTCTCCAAATCTCAGCAAGATTCTTTGTTGGGAGCGGTAGAGCAGGGTGTCGTGACTCTCATCGGCGCAACCACAGAGAACCCTTCCTTCGAGGTCATCCGCCCTTTGCTCTCGCGCTGTCAGCTTTATGTGCTGAAATCGCTTGGCAAGGACGACCTGCTGAAGATTCTTCACCGCGCACTGACGAAAGACGCTGTGCTGAGTCAGAGGCATATCGAGCTGAAGGAGACCGGGGCGCTGCTGCGATACAGCGGTGGCGACGCACGCAAACTGCTCAACATCCTGGATCTGGTGGTCGGCGCCAACGACACTTCTGATATTGTCATTACGGATGCCTTGGTGGAGGACCGCCTTCAGACCAATCCGTTGGCCTACGACAAGGAAGGTGAGATGCACTACGACATCATCTCGGCGTTTATCAAGAGCATTCGCGGTTCAGACCCCGACGCGGCTCTCTATTGGATGGCAAGGATGATAGAGGGCGGAGAAGACCCGCAGTTCATCGCCCGTCGCCTGGTCATCTCGGCCGCCGAGGATATTGGTCTTGCCAATCCCAATGCGCTGCTGTTGGCCAATGCGGCCTTCGACGCCGTGATGAAGATCGGCTGGCCCGAGGGGCGTATTCCTCTTGCCGAGGCTACTGTCTATTTGGCGACGAGCCCTAAGAGCAACTCGGCTTACATGGGTATCAACACAGCCTTGGAAGAAGTCAGAAAGAGTGGCAACCAGCCTGTGCCGCTGCCATTGCGCAATGCGCCCACCAAGTTGATGGCCGAGCTCGGATACCATGATGGTTATAAATATCCTCACGACTACCCCGGCAACTTCACGCCTCAGCAGTATCTTCCCGATGAGTTGAAAGGTCTGCGCTTCTGGCATGCTCAGCACTCGCCCTCGGAAGAGAAGCTCTATCAGCGTATGCTCAGCTGTTGGGGAGACCGGTATAAGGAGTAGACGACCCGGACTTAAGTCCATTTTGTACTTGACTATAATAATAAATAAGGTGTCATACCCTAATTAATAAGGTAATCACATCAAAGAAAAGACATTTAACCATGAACATTGTAGAACTCGACGGCTATGCCGCCAACCCCGGAGATCTGTCTTGGGAGGCACTCAAGGCTTTTGGCAATCTCACTGTTTATCCCCGAACAGCCCCCGAAGACGTGGTAGAGCGCGCCAAGGAAGCCGATGCCATACTGATCAATAAAGTGAATATCACCGACGAAGTGATGGCCCAACTGCCAAAATTGAAATATATCGGTGTGCTTGCCACTGGTTATAATGTGGTGGACGTTGAAGCGGCCCACCGGCGTGGCATCGTGGTGACGAATATCCCCTCGTATAGTACCGACAGCGTGGTGCAGATGACTTTCGCGCATATACTGAACATCACCAACCAGGTGGCTCACTATGCCGAAGAGAACCGGCATGGCAAATGGAGCCATCAACCAGACTTCTGCTATTGGGATACGCCGTTGCCAGAGTTGGCCGGGAAGACGATGGGTATCGTAGGACTCGGACATATCGGCATGAGGGTGGCACGCATCGCCTGTGACCTGGGCATGGACGTGTTTGCCCTGACTTCGAAAAACGCTACCGACCTCCCCGCCGGCATTCAGAAGACCACGCTGGAGGGCGTGTTGGCCGTGTCCGACATTCTCTCGCTCCATTGCCCCCTGACCAAAGATACTTACCATCTCATTGATGCCCAGCGATTGAAACTGATGCATCCGTCAGCCATTCTGATCAACACCGGACGCGGGCCGCTCGTCGATGAGGAGGCTGTGGCCAATGCTTTGGCCAACGGTGAGCTGGCTGCCTATGGTGCGGACGTGATGACCGAGGAGCCGCCACGGGCTGACAATCCTCTCTTTGCCCAGCCCCATGCCTACATCACTCCGCACATCGCCTGGGCAACGAAGGAAGCGCGGGAACGGCTGATGAAGATATGTGTTGAGAACATTCAAGCGTTTGTTGAAGGCAGAGACTTAAATCATGTTTAAACCAATCGAATAGGAACATCTGTTTAAGCATTGATTTAACGGCTTTTGAGACGATGATTCATTAATAGGAAGCATTAATAAAGAATGTTTTATTACGATCCAGTCTTTATCCATTCTGTCCAACAGACGATAGAAATCTTGGGTACCTTGGCCTTTGCTGTCTCCGGCATTCGCCATGCGGCCGCCAGACATTACGATTGGTTTGGAGGCTTTGTATGCGGTTTCGTCGTGGCTATCGGCGGAGGCACTTTGCGCGATGTCATGTTGGGGGTCACCCCTTTCTGGATGACATCGCCGATGTATATCGTTTGCACCTTTCTTGCCCAGGCAATGGTGATACTCTTTGCGCGGCTGCTCCGACATCTCGACAATGCCTGGTTCTTCTTCGATACGCTTGGTTTGGCTCTGTTCACGATAGCCGGTATACAGAAGACGTTGGTCTGTGGGCATCCCTTTTGGGTAGCCATCTCCATGGGTTGCATCACAGGATCGGCCGGTGGCGTCATTCGTGACCTGCTGCTCAATCGTCCGCCGGTGATCTTCCGGAAAGAGATCTATGCCATGGCGAGCATTCTGGGCGGCTTGGTCTACTGGCTGATGATCTCGCTGCACGCCAACGTGGCTGTTACTGTCGTTGTGGTCTTTGGCATCATCGTGACGATCAGAATCTTAGCTGTGAAATACCATCTCTCACTCCCTTTGCTAAAAGATGAGGAGCAAAAAGACGCGACGGAGTAGTATCTGGGCGGTGGAAACAGCTGTCTCAGGTTCTGCTCTGTCAATTCAGTACCATGCCAAGTTTTGCAGCAAGAAGCGGAGATGCGGCATGGAGCACGCTGCTTTGTGGGGGGTGAACGCCGGGAAATTTGCAGGTCAGCATTGCTTTTTTGTGGGGCAATCGACCGGCAATGGATGTTGTAACGTTATAGAAAAAGGTCTTTCGTTAAGTAGGTTCTAACTCTTTGCTACTTAGCGAAAGACCTTTCTCTAATTGTTGATTTCATAGTGCTGAAATCCTTGTCATTAGTTTGTCATGGCGTTCTCTATTCTTGAAAATGTCAAAAAAGTCGATCGAAACTTTATGCTTGATGCTTAATAATTGCCAATGGTTGATGAGAAATTCGTTTTTTTTTATTACTTTTGCAAGTAAAATAGAAAAACAAAGATAGATGAAACAGCTATTTTATGTCTTGTCATTCTTGGTAGTGATGTTGCTGGCTTCCTGCACGGACAGCTCGCATAGAGATTTCAACCACCTGCTCGTAGAATTGGCAGGGCAGGACGAGGAAATTTCCGGGCAGGACTGGAAGAAGATACAAAACTTTCTCCAAGCCAACCAGGATCACTTCGAGGACTTCTTTGAGGATGGCCATATAAAGGTCAGCGAGGTAGAGGCTTATATCACCGATTTCTTTGCCAAGCGCCGTCCGCCCAAGCATATCCGCTTTGTGGGCATCAATGGCGAGGCGCTGACATTCCATATCTTCGTTGAGCGTAGTGGTTCGATGATGGCCTACGACAGTCCTGATGGCGACGGCTCCTTCCGCTCGGCAATAATGGCCATGGAGAATAGCATTTCGGGCAAGGTCAAGGTAGACAGCATCGGCGACAAGGGCTATACCGACTATCGCAAGATTTTCGACGAAATGCTCAACCGCACACAGGGCAACGAGGTAAGCATCTTGGTGACCGACATGATCTACTCGGTGAAGGACATGCAAGGCGTCAATCCGCAGAAAGTCTTTAATGAGGCTCAGGAGATGGTGCGCTCCGTCTTCAAGGATGCCGTCAAAGACAAGGCCATGCTGGTGGTGCGCATGAATGGCTCGTATAATGGTCCCTATTATTCCTTCGACAATAGCGTCAAGACGTTCAATGGTCGCAGACCTTACTACATCATCGTGATCACCTCCAACAGCAATATGGAGCAGCTGACAACTGATCCCGATTATCGCACCTTCTCTGATTTCCAGAGCTTGAAAGGCTACGAGAATATGTGTCTCTTCACGGCATCTCCTATCTACAGCCCTTATTGCTCATTCCTCTTAGGGGGTAAGGACTTGGCCGGTCATTTCCGTCCGGCTCACGGTCAGGAAGATGCTGTGACCAGTCTCACCGACGTAGAGCCTGATAAGGACAAAGGCTATGTGCAGCTGGTTTTAGCCGTAGACTTGAAAGGCATGATGATAGATGACGACTATCTGACAGACATCCGTCATTATCAGTTGATTTCTGACGATGGTATCAAGTTGAAAGCGATACGTCCTATCGTTGCTTCTGACCGCACGCCGGCCGAGAAGAAATATCTTGGCACCGCCACCCATTTGTTCCTGCTCACCGTGCCCAAGATCACCCATGAGCAGTCGCTCAAGATTCGTCTGATCGACCAGTTGCCGGTATGGACACAGCGGGGATCAACTGACAACGACTTGAATCCTGACAACGCGACGACGTTTGGGCTGAGTCCCCTGTTGCAGGGCATTTATGGCAGTTACAGCCGCAATGCCAGCGACACACCGGCTTATTTTGAACTGAACTTGAATATTGACAATTGATTTTCAACATAATATGAAACATGCGATATTGCTTGGCGGTGGTCTGGTACTGACCCTGCTGTTTTTACTCTTTCCTGCCGCTATCTATGAGTTAGGCTATTATCAAAATGAGTTTTCCAATGAGATGTACAACGAAAACCTCTATTTGATCACGGCGCTGATCACGGCTTGCTGCTCATGGGGTGGGGCTGTGCTGTTTTATTATGTCATCAACAGCGTGAGTTTCAGCCGGTGGTTTCATTGGCTGATCGTTCTCGCCGCCGTGTCCGTGCTGTCTGCAGTATGTGGCTTTACCTATGCCAACAGCGTCCTGGACAGTCTTGGATATGATTTTGCGTCTCAACTCTCTGGCTTCAGCGTCGTCAATTTTGTCATCACGGCTCTCCTCTTTGTGGTGGCAAGCTTCTCGATGAGATGGTGGAGCAGCAACTGCCGGCATACGCCAATACCTGAATAAAAAGAAAATATCAACACATATTTTAATAACAACATCAAAACATGCGGTTATTTCTATTCCTTACAGGCGGTACAGGTTCACGTGTGATGCGCCCTTTTATCATGCAGCTGGCGGCAGGTGTGCATCCATTGGATGAGCAGGGCCAGCCGATCGCCTTGGAAGTTATCCCGATTATTGTCGATCCACATAAAGCCAACGAAGACCTGAAGCGTACGGAAAACCTCTTGCGCTGGTACCGCAGCATCCATAAGGCACTGTATGGTGATCGCGCGGATGTGAAGAAAGGCTTCTTCTCGGCAAAGATTTCCACGCTGAGCGACATACTTCCCGGTGGCAGCAATCTGAGCGACACCTTCCTTTTCAACCTCGGAGCCGTGGAGGAGGAGAAGTTTAGCGAGTTTATCGATTTCAACACCTTGGACCCGGCCAATCAGGCTCTGTGCAGCATGATGTTTTCCAAAGACCAGCTGCAGACCAAGATGGATATCGGCTTCGTCGGATCGCCTAACATCGGCTCGATAGCGCTCAATGAGTTCAAGGATTCTGAAGAGTTTAAACAGTTCTCTAATGTGTTTCGCAAGGACGACCGGGTGTTTGTGGTGTCAAGTATCTTTGGTGGTACCGGTGCCGCCGGGTATCCTATCATCGTCAAGAACATCCGCAATGCGGCCGACAATGCGGCCATCAACAACCGAGGGGACCTGAGAGACGCCAGAATAGGGGCGCTCACGGTATTGCCCTATTTCAATATCCAGCAGGACAGCAACAGCCCGATATCGCGTGGCGACTTCATTTCGAAAACCAAGTCGGCCCTGTTTTATTATCACGATAATCTCACCGGACTTCGTCATGCCGGCAAAGACCTGCCGATGTCGAAAGTCAATGCTTGCTATTATCTTGGTGATGAGGTGCCCTCTAATCCTTATTACAATGATCCTGGTGACAATGGTCAGCGCAACGATGCCCACGTGGTTGAGTATGTCGGTGCTTTGGCCATCCTCGACTTCCTGGGCATTCCCGATGATGACCTGGTGACTGTCGACGGCAATGCCCAAAAGCCTATCTTTAAGGAGTATGGCCTTTCGCGTGATCTCATGCATCTGACGCTGAAGGACTTTGGTGTGCAGACCCGGTTGGCAGTCAACAAAGACCTGGCTAAGTTCTATTTGGCATACCAGTATATCACCAATCAGTTTTCTCAGGACATCGGCCGCGGCTATACCCAGGATAAGCCTGAGATACAGCGGGGCTTCTTGGCAACGAGTTTCTTCCAGACACTTACGGCCGACTTCTTCGTGGGCTATCGTCAGTGGCTCAAGGAGATGGCTTCTAATCAGCGATCCTTTACTCCTTTCAACCTCAACACCACCCAGCTGGCAGACGCTATTTGCGGTGTGGCGCCGAAGAAGAGCTTCTTCTCGGGTGAGATCAGCTATAAGACCCTGCTGAGCGCGATGAACAAATCCTCTCAGGCTGCCTCGCGTCAAGGCAGGTTCGGCGATGGCGATGTCGCTTTGCGCCTGTCTACGTTGTTGGATGAGGTGCTCGATAAACTGGTAGAAGAGAAATATGATGGCATAGAATGAGTGCGTTGCGTGTGTTGGACTACAGTAGATAAGTATTAAGATGTCGAAGATATTATCCTATAATAAAAAGACAACCGGCGAAGGATGGATTCCCTTGTCCGGACAATATGGTGCTGACGAGATCAATATGATCAGTGACCCTAATGGCGGCTTGTCGGTGAAACCCCGCACAGCCATCCCTTCTCCGTTTGCACAGATGGACTTGGTGAAGAACGCTTTCCGGCGCCTGAGTGCTAATGAGCGGCTCAAAGGTGAGGTGATGGATGAGCGGCTGGTCAGCTATGCCTTGGATATTGCGCAGGTGTTTTTCAATATCAAGGAACTCAAGCATAATCTTGGCGGACAGACGGGCATGTCGGGAGTAAACGGCACACAACTCCATATCGTGGAATGGAATAAGGACAAAGAGTTGGAACTCTTGCAGACTACGCCTTCCCATCGCCTGCTGGGCGATACGCTGCAGATGTTTTTGCGGCAGGACAATGAGTCGTTCAATTTCGACCACATGGACCGCCTTTTCTTCCTGGTGTATGGCAATGAGGTGATCGGCTGCACATCGCCCGTGACCTTGTTCATGGCCACTCCCAATGCACAGCCCAATACCTGGAGCATTCCTATTGAGCAGAATGTCAATCTCTTCGATAAGGTTCGACCGCTCTACGAGCGTACCGATAAGTTTGTCCTCTGCTTGTATGCGCTCTTCACTGCCTATCCCCAACTAAAGGATTTGTGCGGTGAGGTAAACAGCTATCTGATCACTTGTTTCGGTCTGTTGCCAGCAAATATGAAGCAGACCATTCTCGCCACTATCGGCAACCCGATGGTCAAAGACGAAAACAGCAGTGAAGGTGCACGGCAGTATCTCCAACATGAGTATGCCCAAATCGAGGAAGGGGTACAGGCCTTAGGCGTGCCCTTCTTCTGTCTGCGGCGTGAAGATATATTGGAGAACATTGCCCACAGCGATTTCCTTTTGATGCCTACTTTACCCCAGCCCGAGGGTGAGCTGATCCCCTTGGTGCTGCAAAACCATCTCAACGCACCGACGGACAATCCTTATCACTATATCTCCGATATTTGGGATGATACGATCACCATCCGTCCCGAAGACTATGCTGAGAGTCCGTCTCACCGTATTCTTCCGGGTACCTCTCATCCCTATCCTTGGCTGACGTCTGCTGATTTCTTTCAGCCTTCGTTGATCAAGCTCGATTATGCCCTGAACAGCGACTGCTTCTTTGACGGTTCGCTGACTCAGACCAGTCAGAATGTGGATCACTCCGGCTTCCTCTTGCCGTTGACAGATACCTATTTCAAATATTTCACGGTCGACGATCTGCAGGGAACCATCTGCGGACGTCGTCGCTTCGAGATGGTTCATTCGGTCGTTGGCGGTCAGGAGCAACTCAAGGTCATTCTGCGTCTGCCCGTTCAGAAGCAGGGGGGATATATCACCCTTGAGCGGACATATGTGCCTGCGATTGGTGTAGACTTGCACTATAATGTAGGTGCTGACGTTGGCTATTTCGTTACTGTGCCGTTTGCGCTCAGCATCTTCCCATTTATCAAGCCCGATCATATCGGCAGCTATCGGGTGCAGGTGGTGGACAGAGCCTTAGGACTGTTTGAGAACTATCAGATAGGGTTGCAATTCTTCAAGACGGGGGCTGCCTCCCAGCCAATGGAGGTGAAGAGCCGCCAACGGAGCTTGAAGAAGGAGAAACGTGTAGGTTCGGATTACTATCGTCCGTTCTCTACCTTTGATTATATCACTGTGCAGCTCTTCGATGAGCGTGGTACTTTGGCCACTCAGGGCGTGGTATGTCCGAAGTGGCCTAATTATATGGGCGGACATGACAAGTTCACCTTTGCCATTGACTTCGGTACTACCAACACCCACGTGGAGTGTATGCGCAATGGGCAGATGCCTGAGCCTCTGAAACTCGACGCCTTGGCAGCGGGGCGCTTGGTGGCGACTCTCTACAATGGAGAGCATCTGCTCTATGATGTCATCCTCAAGCAGGAGTTCCTGCCCAAGATCATCGGCACTGACTATGGTTTCCCGCTTCGCACGGTATTGTCTGAGGGTGAGCGCCTGGATGCTGAAAATATTGATGAGATCGTAGCTTTGGCCGATGCCAACATTCCTTTCATCTATGAGAAGGAAAGTATTGGTTACGGCAACCGGGTGGTGGCCAATCTGAAATGGGCCGTGATCCCGGCGACTGCCAAGCGCATCAAGAGTTTCTTGACTGAACTGGCGCTGTTGATGCGTGCCAAGGTGCTCTTGGATGGTGGTGATCTGTCAAAAGTGCGGTTGGTGTGGTTCTATCCTTTGGCCATGAAGGTGGGCAACGTCCATAGGATGGCCGACGTGTGGAGCCGTATCTTCAGAGATATTTTTGATGTCGATCCCGATGAGCGCAACCTCATTCAGATGCCGGAGTCGATAGCTCCTTACTATTTCTACCGTTGTTCGAGCAAGTTCAGAGGAGCAGCCTCTACCGTGGCTTCGATCGACATTGGCGGCGGCTCGAGCGATGTGGTGGTCTTTGACTCCAATGCCAGTCAGCCTGCGATCTTGTCATCCTTCCGCTTCGCTGCCAATGTGTTGTTTGGAGATGCCTTCTCTGATGTGCCACAGGGCGACAGCAATCCGATGACGGTGAAGTATGTCGACTATTTCCGTCGGCTGTTTGATGCCGATGATGACCGCTATGGTGAACTCAATGGCATCCTCGATGACATCACCTCCAAGCGCAAGAGCGAGGATATCAATGCTTTCCTCTTCTCGGTGATCGACAACAAAAATATTGGCGGCAACGAAGTCTTCTCCTATGACTTGCGTCTGTCTGAGGATGGGCGCCTGAAGATTGCGTTTATCTATTTCTATTCGGCCATTATCTACTATGTGGCTTCGATGATGAAGCATAGAGGGCTCGACATGCCGCGATCAGTCATGTTCTCGGGTACTGGCTCAAAGGTGCTCGACATCGTAGGCAGTCAGCGTGACTTGGATTTGATTTCGCAGGCTATCTTTGAGCGTGTCTATGGACAGCAATATGGCGACGACGGCTTCAGCGTGGTCATGGAGCGCAACGCTCCTAAGCAGATCACTTGCCGTGGCGCACTCATGCAAGTGCGCGACGAGAGCGGCTTTACTGCCGTCAGTCAGCTCAACAACATGCTCGACAGTTTTGACTCGCATCTGAAGTACAACTATACTGGTATCGACAAGGAGGTGCTGACCTATGCCGACATCGATGATGAGGCGACGCGTGGAAAACTGGTGGATGCTGTCCGTCAGTTCAACGACTTCTTTATCGCTCTTTGCCGGGACATACATGTAGAGGACCGATTCCTGGTAGATCCGGTTGCTATGCAGCATTTCACGGAGTGGGTGAATCGTGACCTCGACCATTATCTTGTCAATGGATGGAATTTCTTCAACCGGAATGAGCCACAGCGACAGCCGACAGATGTGATTGAGGATGTGGTCTTCTTCTATCCGATCATTGGATGCATTCGCAATAATCTCATTGAGAATCTGTAAGTAAGGCCACAAGGGGAATCTAATTAATATTTCAGACAGTGATGTTTTCAAAGAAAAATAATGATGCGCTTGTAGACAGCCTACTGGCTCGCGTGGATGCGCTTGAGCAGGAAGTGGAGCATTTGAAGAATGATGAGGCTGCTCAGAAAAAGCGGATGACTGCGTTGGAACTTCGCCTTCAGACGTTGGAGTCGGCATGTGCTGACAGAAAAGACGTGGAGCCAGCAACAGTGCAAAGCGAGCCTCAAACTGCCAATAGGAAAGCCGTGGAGAGTCTCACCGCTCACAATGAGATCAGCGAACTCTATCTTCCTGCTCCTTCTCCTGATGGTGTGTTTGAGGAAGCCAGTGCGTCTAAGCAGGTGGGAAAGAGTATCTATCTGTTGAAGACGAAAGATTTGGAGAATGGCACCTTTTCCATCTTGGAGGATAAAGACTCCATTGCAACGGCTATGATTAGCGTCAGCCAATTTATCAAGCCTGTTTGTCGTATTGAAGGCGACACGCACCGCTATCCTCAGAGGGTCATTACATTGGAGGAGGGCGTCGTAAGAAAAGAGGGCAATTCGTGGCATTTGGTGGCTAAAGCCAAATTGCTGTTTGAAGATAGATGATGCTCGTAGGAGCTGGTGCTCATGGGAGATGATGTTTATTAATAGATGATGTTTATAGCCATAAATAGTCATAAGCAATAACAATATGTGGGTTAAATGTCCAAAGTGTAGATTTCGCTTCGATCAGCCGGGAGGTGATAATGGCGAAGAGATTCAGTGTGTGTGTCCGCGCTGTGGCACGCCCTTTACCTTTACAGCCAATGCGTCTGACGGCTTGTCGAAAGAAGCAGAGAAACAGAAAAATGGGGCTCATCTCCATGATGAGGCTTCCCCGTTGCATCAGTCTCAGCCAGCTTATGGCTATCAGAGCGATAGAGGAGAAACAATTACAAATGATGACGCGGGTAAGCATCAGGCATCCTCGTTTGCTTCCAATGCTCCAACTTCGCCAAGTGATGTAACGTCATACGATGCAACCACTTCGTCCAACGAAACCTCTTCCGGTTTATCTTCTTCCGGCTTATCTTCTTCTGATTACCGTCAATCGCCTTCATATCAGGGCATTCAGACACCTTACAATCGCTCTGATGCGTCGACGGCGAAGGTAAATATCCGTCAGGGACAGGGTAAATGGAGATTTATCCTTGGATTGCTTACTGTTATCGTCTTGGCTTTTCTCTTGACTCATGAGTGCTCCGGCAATGATGATAGTCCTAAAGATTTAGGCATAGAGGAGGTGTCTGACGCTAATGTGCCGACAGAAGAAGACTTGGCGACACCTGCTTACGATGCCAGCGCGCCGGAGGAAAAAGCACCAGCATGGATACAGGGAACGTGGAAAGTGAATACTAAATATGGTGGCATCATGGTTTCTATTCATGGTGACCGTATCACAGAAACCTCAGCAGGGGAAACCAGCCATGGCTCTTTCCACTACCAGCATCATCGCTTGTACTGTGATTTTGGAAACGGTGAGACCTTTGTCTATCGACTGGATATGAAAGCCCATCAAATAGATGCCGGTCAAGGTTTGCTGATGAAGAAGCTTGATCAATAGAAGCCTCTTCACTGCAAAGCGTAGGCAATTAATGGCTATTGTTGACAGTTCCTATAGTTGACAACAGTTTAAAATAACAAACTGTTGCCATTTCTATAGCTTTTAACTGTCTACTTTTCAATGATTCAATGCTGACTATATCGGCGACGAAGAGTTGTCATCTCAAATAGCTATTAACTCTCTACTTTTCAATGATGCCGATCTTCTCCCATTCGTTGATCAGTTTTTCAGCGTCAGCAAGAGCTTGGGAATAGGGTAGAGGGGTTGTATCATCGAGCTGATAGTTGTCGGTCAGTATTTTAGCGAGTGTCTCAGCCGTAAAATCTTTGTCTTGTATCTCGTTCCAAAGAAGGGCTGAACTCTCATTCATGCTGATGATGGAGCTGAAGTCTATGTTTTCCTTACCCTCAGCAACGATGAGGTTTTGGCCACATACTTTTCTGATCTTGAATCCTTTCTTAGCTTTCATATTCTTTTTATTATGATATTCTTTATATATGTAGCACTATAGCGGGATAATGCTCTTTTTGCCTTTGTCATTAGTGGTTATATCGTGCCGAAGATGGGAATCCATATCCTTCTGTAAAAACCGAGCAGGTATCGTCTTATAGGAAAGAGATGTGTCCAAATCCAAGAATAGATCTTCCATTTATTTCCATCTGTTCTGTCGAGTTTTTCTCTCCCTTTTCGATAAAAGCCGATAACAGCTCCTTTCACATCGCTGAGTTGACAATGCTCAGTGCCAATATTTCCGTCGCCGCGCAGGGTCACGTGATCGTGATCGATGCTGATGATACGATGGAGCACATAGTGTCCGGGGGCTATCTCTGCTAAGACCGGGTCACCCACTTGGGGATGCGTAGCCTTGGTCATTAAAGCCTTGTCGCGGTTATCCTCTAAAAAGGGTCTCATAGAGAAGCCTCGCAAACGGAGCGTGATAGTATGTCCTTCATCCATCAGTTTGACGATTTCGGGCAAAATCACAGCATTTGGACATTTAATTTCTTGCATGGCCGTTGTTGATATGAATTTCTTGATAACAAATCTCCGCTGCTTCCCGGTTGGGAAGGCAATGCAGCGTGTAGACGGGAATGCGCTCTATGACTTTCCCAATTGTGCTGCAGATATGGTCAAAGATGTCTGAGTCCCATTTCATGGAAGAGCAGGAGGGCAGGAAGGAGGCAAAAGCATCTATAGGAGGCAATTTCTCTATCGAGTTTGTCTTTGCTCTGTCAATGCGGGTGATAGCTCCTAATTTTGCTTTCACTTTTCTATAGCAGGGTGTCTTCCCACTCCAAGGTGAGCCATAGATGAAGGTATCCTCTCCAATGATCCTGATGATGGGATTATCGTCATTCATCAGATCACAGCCGGGTATGTAGCGTAGCCACATGCTCACTTGCGTTGACTTTCCGGTACCGCTCTTGGCAATGAAGGGGTAACCCCAGCCATTGTTTCTGACCAGGGAAGCGTGGATCAGCAAAGTGTCATGATAGCCTGCTGCAAAGGCAAAGACAAGCATCAGCGCATTGTTGAGCCCAAAATTGCGCATCGTATAGTTACCATTCAATGCGCATTGACATTGAGAGAAATCTTTGTTCGTGATCAGCAGACAGCATTCGCGGCCATGGATGTCTTTGATGATATATTGATACCCACCATTGTCCAGTAGGTCTACGATGGTGTCACCGTTGCCGGAATCAAAGGTGCGGATGCGTTCGCGCCGTTCTTTGGGCCAAGGCTTTGTCTGGTCATCTACCCGTAGTGAAAACAGACGGCTGCGCCCGTCCTTATGCTCTGTAAGAAAAGGGCGCAAGGATGGTAATAAATGCAAATCGTTGCCATCGTCCAAAGAGAAGTCAATGACACATTCAAAGTCAGCTACTTCAAAACAATATGAGGTGGACTTGTGGCTTACTGAAGTCGTATTTCTCACTGCAGAACTTAATTGTCTTCTGGCTTGATTGCTTGGTAAGTGAAATCGCTTAATTTCAGATATTTGATGTCAAACTTACCTTTGTCAACGTATTTCTTTCTCAGACTCAGAAATTTCTTCTCAGCTTCTTTCTTTGTCAGTCCATACGAAGTGATGCAGACAGCATGCTTCCAGCCTTTTTGATCGAGATAGTCTTGGAGCTGGTAGGAATAGTTCTCCCGGCCGTAGAGAAACTTAGTCTTGGAGTCGATATATGCCGAGTCCAGTCTCTGCAAATCCGTGAAGTAGACAGTGGAGTCGTTGAAAGAGGCAGCAAATCCATATATATATATGGTCTTCGCTGTGTTGGCTGCCGAAATACCGAGTGTGGCAAACAGGGCACATACTCCCAACAAACAGCTTTTGATATTGATCTTCATATTGTTTCTTTTTGACATGATTAACTATTCCTCAAGAATAGCGGCGCACTTCTCAAGGATATTATAGTGCAAAGTTACGAAAAAAAGGTGTATGGAGCAACTCCATACACCTTTTTTAATATATAAGAGCATTCTATTGGCTCATGCTCTTCTCTTAAGTTATTTGTCAGTGCCGATATTCACAGCCTTATAGTCGGTCTTGCCCGATGGCCATTCACCGGTGATGAACAGCACTGGATTCTTGCTGGTGGAGGCATCCTTGACAGCATCCTGAAGATCGGAGATGGTCTTCATCGGCTTATCGTTGACAGTCAAAATGATGAAGCCATTGCTGATACCGCCATCTTTGAAGGCTCCGTTCTTCACATCTTTGACCTGCAGACCATAGCTGATGCCTAATTGCTTCTTCAGCTCAGCGCTGACAGGAATGACCTTGGCACCGAGTACATCCAAGTCGGCGGTCTTGATCACCTTGGTATTGCCTTGCATATTCTTGACAGTGACCGTCTTGCTCATCTTCTTCTTGTTGTGAAGCCAAGAGATGGTGATCTTGTCACCAGGGTGTTTGCTGTTGATGACCTCTTGCAGTTCGGCCATCTTGGTGATGTTCTTACCATCAACACCGACGATGACATCGCCCTTCTCAATACCGGCAGCGGAAGCGGCACTGTTGTCTTCTACCTTAGCGACATATACACCGTCTACTGTGCCGAGGTCGGGGACATCTTTGTTCTGATCTTTCAGGTTGTTGATATAGTTGAGTACATCCTGGCCTTGTATGCCCAGATAAGCGCGCTGCACGGTACCGTATTTCTTCAAGTCGTCGATGACCTTTGTCATGATGGCAGTAGGAATGGCAAAACCATAGCCGGCGTATGAGCCGGTTTCCGAGAACAGCATGGCATTGATGCCGACGAGCTCACCCTTGGTGTTGACAAGCGCACCGCCCGAGTTGCCTTTGTTGATGGCGGCATCAGTCTGAATGAAGCTCTCCACACCGTTGGCACCGAGTGTACGAGCCTTGGCGCTGATGATGCCGGCTGTCACCGTATTGTTGAGGCCGAAAGGATTACCAACGGCGATGACCCATTCGCCCACCTTCAGATTGTCGGAGTTGCCGATTGGAAGGGTGGGGAGGTTTTTACCGTCAATCTTGATCAGTGCAAGGTCTGTGGTAGGATCCGTGCCGATGATGCGTGCGTTGAACTCTCTGTTGTCTTCGAGTGTGACCGTCAACTCGTCGGCACCGTTGACAACATGGTTGTTGGTGACAATATAGCCGTCAGGACTGATGATGACACCCGAACCGGCAGCCTCCTGCTTGGGAGTTCTGATCTGACGCTTTTGTACGCCGCCATTGCCACCACCGGGATTACCGAAGAATCCGAAGGGATCGAAAAAGTCAGAGAAAGGATCGCTCTGTACCTCCACGGTCTTTGTCTTGGAGTTTTGCACGTATTTGATGTAAACGACGGCAGGCAGAGCCTTCTCTGCAGCATAGGTCAAATCGACCGGTTGCCCTGCTACCTCTACCTTGTTGGTGGCTGCGGAAGCATTGGCATACTTGCCGACGGGTAGGGTCAATGCCATGGAGCAAAGTCCTACGAGCAAATAACTGGAATACTTTTTCATTCTTTCTTTATTTTATGTTTATATTTATATGATCTTTATTTCCACTTGGTATCTTTGTTTCACTTTGTTATCAGTTCCTCTTTATTTCTGACAGCGAACTGACATTCTTTGTAGAAACACTTGCAAATATAGCATCAAAAGATGAATGACTGTCATTTTGTCTTATTACTTTATCTGACTTTAACACATTCTTTTTTGCACTTAACTGCTATTAAGTAGAATAAAAGTTGATTTTACATTCCTTTAAAAACTTACAAAATATTAATCAGCCAGTTGGCTGTTTGGGGATTATTTATTACTTTTGCAAGATGTAAGGCAGTGCTCCGGCTCGTCGCTGGCATCGCTTCAGATGCGAGAGGAAAGTCCGGGCAGCATAGGACACCTCACTTCCGAAAATAGAAGCTATTGGTAACAGTAGGTGTAGGCAGAAGAAAATGACCGCCGCTCCTCGTGGGCGGTAAGGGTGAGAAGGTGGTGTAAGAGACCACCAGCCGGCGGGTGATCGTCGGGCTGTGCCGTCTGGGGGCTGCAAGTTCATGTAAACTATCGTCATGTCAGGGTCGTCCGCCCGATGCTACTTTGATGGCAACGATAGAGGGTAGAACGCTTGAGTGATGGGGTGACTCATCATCTAGATAAATGACAGAGCACCGTCTCTTCCTGAGAACTGACGGCTACGGAACCCGGCTTATCAGAGCACTGTCTTACTTTTTTTGTTATCGCTATACAATATAAGGAGGAAAAAAAGGTTATCTTTGTCGGAGATATTACCTTGAGCAGAGATAGGTTTTTCAAGCATCGACTTAATTAATTATTATTCGCATCTATGAAGGATTTAGAGCCTAATATACTTAACGATTATGAGCATCGGATTGCTCGCATTATTGAACACTACGGTGACGAGGAAAAGTTTCCCCGGATGGAACAATATGGCGTAGTGCGTGAAGAGTTGGACAGCTTCCTGTCGGCTTATCAGGACATTCTTGACAGCGAGGGTACCCAGCGGCAGCAGCTGACGCTCTATGGGATTATTGCTGTATTACCTGTGCTTGTGCTGAGTGCTTTCCCTGAGGAGAGTTTGCCCTGGGGCAACAAGTCTCTGTTCGTGGGGATAGCTATTGGATTGGTGTTGGCGTTCATGGCCAAGGGAGTGAGGATGCTGGTGACACGCTATCGTCTGTCGCAGTTGAGGAGAGAGCAGAAGGCTTACGCAAAATATGCAGACGCGGTTGACCAATACTTAATGGACAAAGCCATATGAATATGCGATGACCAAAACTAAATGAATACTTAAACTTAACGACTAAAACTATATGAAAGACTTACAGTTGCCGGATTTTATGAAGTACAGCGACAAATACTCTGCAAAGGGATTTGTCGAGAAGATTTCTCATATCGCCAAGCGGGCAGGAGCCAAGCTTGTTTATGCTGCGCTCATTCTCTACTACACGCTTCAGAGTAAGAATGTGCCACTGAAGGATAAGGCGATTATCATTGGTGCTTTGGGCTATTTGATCAGTCCCTTGGATGTCATTCCCGACGCAATCCCTATTGCCGGACTGGGCGATGATGTGGCCGTACTGTTGTATGTGTTGCATAAGATTAAGGGGGATCTTACCGATGAAGTTAAGCAACGCGCTTACGACAAGCTGTCGAAATGGTTTGATGAGGATGAGATTGAAGAGGCCAATCATCTCTGGGACGATACCGACCAATAAAAATTGCTCTTCTGTTTGCAAAGGATTCTCATTTATATTTTGTAACTTTGCACTCGTATTTAGGAGTAACGAATTGGAGGATTGAGATCAGAGTGATGCTGAGAAGAAAGATCATACCATTCATTGTGAGATGGAGAGTCTATATTGCGGTGATTCTCCCCTTGATGTTGTTGTTTTGGCTTACTTGTATGGCATTGCCTGCAACAGAAAACGACATGCGCAAGTCTGTTTGTATGTTGGACGGGACTGCCACGCTTTGCTTGAGTGACGGTCGTCATGTTGCTGACTTGCAAATGCATCCTGTCCATCAGCAAGGTGTGTGGATCAATCGCCATTGGTGGTGGCCCAGTTGTGATGGCCGTGTGTTGACTTTGTTTGCTTTACCTTCTTCGCATTTCACAAAGATACATCCTGACACAGCTTTGATGCGCCAGCGCGATTCTTTGTCCGTTGCGCTCCATCGCTCTACATTGGTAAGAAAGGAGTTGGAATACTATCTCCGCTGTCATAATGTTCAAGATGAGGGTTACAACCGCATCGCTGCTTATAGCGCATGGCAGAAATGCCAACTCGATTCCTTGAAAAGTTTAAGTGCGGCGACTAATAAGTTAGGACAGCGGCATTTGACTTTTCTCTATAAATGCCGCTTCACCGTGTCATGGTATGATGATAAGGGGCAGTTGCATCGCCGCAACTGTCACTTTTTGCGGATTCCGGCTGACAGCATTTCGCTTCCTGTCATTGTACATACTGATAAAACTGTCATTCCTTGGGGATGCCGGGCGGTGAAGAACGTGCCTTGGGGAGTGTCCAAGCACAAAGAGGTGATCACCGTCACCCTGTCGACTGCCGACAACCGCCGGAAAGACCATACCATTCTTACCCGTGGTGATTATGTCCGTGGGCAGAAAGTTGGGGTGGCACATGCTTTCGCCCAGCCGGGTACCGCTGTCTTTACGCTTCATGGCCGTTTCGTGGGATTAGTGGACAAGGAGGGATCGCTATGAAATCAACGATGAAAATATATCACTTCACTTTTCTTCTCATGCCATTATTGGCCCTTCTGTTCAATAGTTGTACGGTGAAGACCAACGACGTTGTCAAAATGTCGTGGCAGGGTAAGACTTATCAGGGGCAGACTCTTCATGGCAAGCCTGATGGTTTGGGGACGCTCTCTGATGGTGACTCCATTATATATAGTGGTATATGGAAGAATGGTTTGCGTCAAGGCCGGGGTTGGGCTTTGGACTCGTTGGGAAACCGCATTGACGGCATATGGAACCATGATACGCTGACGAATGGCGTGAGACGAGATTCTGTCGGACTTTATAAGGGAGACTTTAACCGTCTGCTTCAAGCCAATGGATATGGCACGTTGATCGATCATCAGGGTACACTCTATGAGGGCTTCTGGCAAAAGGGAAGTCGCAGAGGCTTTGGCTTTTCCAGTCAGCATCGTTTCTTCAGAGTAGGAGAGTGGAAGGATGATGTTTATAAAGGAGAGCGGTTGAACTATAATTCCTCACGACTCTATGGCATCGACTTGTCGAAATACCAGCATGTGAAAGGAAAACACCACTATAGCATAGACTGGTCGCGCCTGCGCATCACCCATTTGGGTACGCTGTCGAAGAAAAATGTAAGTGGACACGTGAATTATAAGGTGTCGTTTATCTTCATCAAGTCCACTGAAGGCAGCTCTATGCTGAATCCTTACTATCTTTCGGATTATGCCGCTTCACGTAAGCACGGCTATCCTACGGGTACCTACCACTATTTCACGCATCGCTCGTCTGGCAGTCAGCAGGCTGCCTTTTTCTTGTCAAACAGCCGTGTGGCACAGAATGACTTGCCGCCGGTGCTTGACTTGGAGTTGCTGCCCAGTCAAATACGTAAGATGGGTGGTGTGACAATCATGTGGCAAAATGTGAGAGCATGGCTTCGTACCGTAGAGCATCGTACGGGCAAGCGACCTATTCTATACATTAGCCAGACGTTTGTCAACCGTTATCTCGACTCGGCTCCGGATATCAAGCATAGTTATCCTATTTGGATCGCACGCTACGGCGAATATAAGCCAGACATTAAGTTGAAGATTTGGCAATTGGCACCCGATGGAAGAGTTGATGGTATTTACGGCGCGGTAGATATTAACGTGTTTAACGGCTATAAAATTGAATTTTAATAGAATTTCCTTTCAATTTGATTAATTTTTATTCAAATATAGTGTCATTTCAAATAAAAATTACTATATTTGCAACGAGTTTAATCAATAAAGGGAATTATATGTTGGATATCGAAATGGTGAAGCAGTTCTACGCTGCTTATTCTTCCAAGATTTCAACGGTAAGAGAGACATTAAAAAGACCGTTGACCTATGCCGAAAAAATACTCTTTACTCATCTTTATGATGAAGCATCGTTGAAGCCACTGAAGCGTGGCGTCGATTATGCCGATTTCCGTCCGAACAGAGTGGCGATGCAAGATGCTACGGCCCAAATGGCGCTGTTGCAGTTTATGAATGCGGGAAGAGAGCATGTCGCTGTGCCCGCTTCTGTGCATTGCGATCACCTCATCCGTGCCGATGAAGGTGCCAAGGACGATCTTGGTGTCGCTTGTAAAGAGAATCAAGAGGTATATGATTTTCTTCGGTCTGCTTCCAAGAAATATGGAATTGGTTTTTGGGGACCCGGCGCAGGTATCATCCATCAAGTGGTGTTGGAAAACTACGCTTTCCCTGGCGGTATGATGATTGGAACGGACTCTCATACGCCCAACGCCGGAGGATTAGGCATGGCAGCGATCGGTGTCGGTGGTGCTGATGCCGTGGATGTCCTCACTGGACAGCCATGGGAGTTGCGCATGCCGCGTATCATTGGCGTGCATCTCCATGGCCAGCTTCAGGGATGGGCTGCACCAAAAGATGTCATTCTGACGATTCTTGGGCTGTTGACGACCAAGGGCGGTACCAACGCGATTATGGAGTATTTCGGTGAAGGCACCAAGAGTCTGTCTACCACAGGTAAGGCCACGATATGCAACATGGGTGCAGAGTTGGGCGCAACCTGCTCTTTATTCCCTTACGACGACAACGCTGATGAGTATCTTTGTCAGACTGGCCGCGAACAGGTGGCCACGATGGCGCGTCAACATGCTGTGGATCTCAGAGCCGACGCTGATGTGGAGCTCCATCCTGAGATGTATTACGATCAGGTTATCGACCTCGATCTTTCCAAGATTGAGCCACACCTCAATGGTCCTTTTACGCCGGATGCTGCCACACCGATCTCTCAGATGCGTGAGAAAGGTCCTGCCAACGATTACCCGATGAATGTGGAGGTAGCACTGATAGGTTCCTGCACCAACTCGTCATATCAAGACTTGTCGCGTGCCGCTTCTGTTGCCCGTCAGGCTTTGGCTTTGCATCTGAAGGTGAAGGCACAGCTTATAGTCTGTCCTGGTTCAGAGCAGATTCGTTGTACAGCCGAGCGCGACGGCATCTTGGATGATTTCCGTGCCATTGGTGCCGTGGTCATGGCTAATGCCTGCGGTCCGTGTATAGGTCAGTGGAAGCGGCATACCGACGACAACACCCGAAAGAATGCTATCGTAACCTCTTTTAATCGTAATTTCCGCCGCCGTGCTGACGGCAACCCCAATACTTTCGCTTTTATAGGCTCACCCGAAATGACCGTAGCTTTGGCTTTGGCCGGTAAGCTGGATTTCAATCCGGCTACAGACAGCCTGGTTAATGAAGAAGGAAAAGAGGTGATGCTCAAAGAGCCGCAGGGCTTTGTCTTTCCACCCCAAGGCTTTACCTGCGGAAAAGAAGGAGATGCCATCACCACTTTGGAACAAAAGGGGCTCTTTGTACCTCCTACGGATCAGCACACCGATGCGCCAGTCGTTATTACTCCCGGTTCCCAGCG
Source organism: uncultured Prevotella sp. (assembly GCA_900317685.1). Classification (GTDB taxonomy): domain Bacteria; phylum Bacteroidota; class Bacteroidia; order Bacteroidales; family Bacteroidaceae; genus Prevotella. Next base: position 28,525 of record ONHQ01000037.1, on the reverse strand, counting down.
CCTGCAGCGGCTGGAGCCTTTTGCAGCATGGGATGGCAATGATTTGCTGGACATGCCGCTGTTAATCAAGGTGAAAGGTAAATGCACGACGGATCACATCTCTATGGCTGGTCCTTGGCTTCGCTTCCGTGGTCATCTTCAAAACATCTCCGACAATCTGCTGATGGGAGCTGTGAATGCCTTCAACGGCGAAAGCAACAAGGTGAAGGATCAGATCGACGGGCAGTATAAAGCTGTTTCTGCGGCGGCGAAAGACTATAAAGCTCACAATATGGGAAGTATCATTGTGGCTGAGGACAACTATGGTGAGGGTTCTTCGCGTGAACATGCAGCCATGGAGCCCCGTTTTCTCAATGTTAAGGTGGTGTTGGCAAAGAGCTTCGCCCGCATCCATGAGACGAACTTGAAGAAACAAGGTATGCTTGCGCTGACATTTGCGAATAAAGATGACTACGTCAAGGTGCAGGAGGATGACCGCATTTCTGTGTCAGGACTGAAAGCGTTTGCTCCCGGCAAGCCGTTGACCGTCACTTTGACGCATAAGGATGGGTCGAGCGACAGCTTTGAAGCTCTCCATACCTACAATCAAATACAAATTGAATGGTTCAAGGCTGGCTCAGCTTTGAACAACCTTTTAAAATCATAAGCAGGATACCATTATGAATATCAGTAAGCAAAACGGGGCACTCGTAGTTCCCGATCATCCGACTATCCCTTTCATCGAAGGAGATGGCGTAGGCAAAGAGATCTCACCCATCATGCGCGAAACTGTGGATGCCGCAGTAGAGAAGTGCTATGGCGGTAAGCGCAAGATCGAATGGAGAGAGGTGCTCGCCGGTGGCAAAGCTCATGAGCAGACCGGTGAATGGTTGCCACAAGCCACTATGGATGCCTTCCGTGAGTGCCTTGTAGGCATCAAAGGACCTCTGATGACTCCTGTCGGAGGCGGTATTCGTAGTTTGAACGTAGCACTCCGCCAAGGGCTTGACCTCTATGTCTGCCAACGCCCTGTCCATTGGTTTGAAGGCATAGAGAGCCCTGTGAAGCATCCCGAGAAGGTGGAGATGTGCATCTTCCGTGAAAACACTGAGGACATCTACGCTGGTATCGAATGGGAAGCAGGCTCAGAAGACGCACGCAAGTTCTATCGATTCCTCCATGACGAGATGGGGGTTACGAAGGTCCGTTTTCCTGAGACCTCTGGCTTTGGTGTCAAGCCTGTCAGTCGTGAGGGTTCGGAGCGCCTTGTCCGTGCGGCCATAGAATACGCCCTGTCCCACAATCTTCCGTCGGTGACATTGGTTCACAAAGGTAATATCATGAAGTTCACTGAGGGAGGATTCAAAAAATGGGCCTACGAGTTGGCTGAACGCGAATATAATGATGCTCTGAAGTCCGGTCGCTTGGTGATGAAGGACTGCATCTGCGATGCTTTCTTGCAGAATGCGCTGTTGAAGCCGCAGGACTACAGCGTCATCGCCACGATGAATCTTAATGGCGACTATGTCTCTGACATGTTGGCGGCTCAGGTGGGTGGCATTGGCATTGCTCCTGGCGGTAACATCAATTACCAGACGGGTCATGCTATCTTTGAGGCTACCCATGGCATCGCTCCCGACATAGCTGGAAAGAATATTGTCAATCCGTCAAGTCTTCTGCTTTCTGCTGTGATGATGCTCGACTATATCGGATGGAAAGAGGCCGGACAGGCCATCGAGCAGAGCTTGGCAGAGCTTTATCGCAACCACACGGCTACGGCCGACCTTGCGCGGATGATAACCGATGGAAAATCGTTGGGCACAAGAGAATTCGGTGACGCTGTCATCAAAGGTATTTTGAAGTAAGCTAAAAGTTACGATGCTATGAGAAAGGAATATCTGATATACAAGTTGAGCGATGAGGTGAAGAACTCTTGCAAAATCCCTCGTGAGGCTTTTACTAAGTATGGTGTGAAGCGTGGATTGCGCAATGAGGACGGCACTGGAGTACTTGTGGGTCTGACAAATATCGGTAATGTCGTTGGCTATGAGCGCAATGATGATGGTTCGCTGCGCCCGTGCCCGGGAAGACTATATTATCGTGGCTATGAACTCGACGATCTTGTCTCTCCATTGTTGAAAGAGAAACGCTTCGGCTTTGAAGAAATTGCTTATCTGCTTCTCTCCGGCAATCTGCCCGACGAAGAAGAGTTGACGGCTTTCCGCGAACTGATCAATGAGAACATGCCACTCGACCATCGTACGATTGTGCACATTATCGACTTGGAAGGCAGCAACATTATGAACATCCTGGCACGTTGCGTGCTGGAGATGTACACCTTCGATCCTAATCCCGATGACATTTCGCGCGACAATCTCATGCGGCAGTCCATTGAGCTCATCGCCAAGTTTCCGACGATCATCGCCTACGCTTACAATATCTATCGCCATTCCATGCAGGGCAGTAGTCTCAATATCCGTCATCCGCGTGAGAACATGACGATCGCTGAGAACTTCCTCTATATGCTTAAGGACGAAGATTTCACGGAGCTCGACGCGCGTATGCTCGATTTGCTGCTTATCATCCAGGCTGAGCACGGCGGTGGTAACAACTCCACATTCACGGTGCGTGTGACTTCTTCAACCCGTACCGACACCTATTCCAGCATAGCTGCGGGAATAGGCTCTCTCAAAGGACCTCTTCATGGTGGTGCCAATATCAAGGCTATCAACATGTTTCATCATCTCAAGGAGCAAATCTCAGATTGGACAAATATCGACGAGATTGACACCTATCTCAATCGTATGCTCAACAAGGAGGCTTACGACAAGACAGGCTTGATCTATGGTATCGGTCATGCTGTGTACACCATGAGCGATCCGAGAGCCGTGGAGCTGAAGAAACTGGCTGGAGAGTTGGCTAAGGAGAAGGGCATGGTCAAGGAGTATAACTTCTTGAAGCTCATAGAGCAGGAGGGTGTGAAGTGTGTATCCGCATTTCGCAAGACCGCAAAGCCAATCTGTGCCAACCTTGACTTCTACAGTGGTTTCATCTATGAGATGATCGGTCTTCCGCAAGAGATCTATACGCCCATCTTTGCCATGGCGCGTATCGTTGGCTGGACTGCCCATCGTATTGAGGAACTGAATTTCGAGGGGCGCCGTATTATTCGTCCTGCCTACAAGAATATTCTGGAGCAAAAAAGTTATGTGCCCATCAAGGACAGATAACCATAGTGGCTTAATAATTCTTAAATATTAAGTAGCGGGAAGCCGTAGATACACAGTGTCTTAGAAAAATGTAGTACCTTTGCACCGCTTCTACGAGTTAGGAGCATGATACAAACAATTAATAGTTTATACAAAACAAAATGGCAACAAAAATCAGATTACAGCGCGGTGGTCGCAAGGGCTATGCTTTCTATAGCATTGTGATCGCTGATGTAAGAGCACCACGTGATGGTAAGTTTACAGAGAAGATCGGTACTTTCAACCCGAACACCAATCCTGCAACCGTAGATTTGAATTTCGACCGTGCTTTGTACTGGGTAGAGACCGGTGCACAGCCAACAGACACAGTCCGCAACATCCTCAAGGGTGAGGGCGTCTACATGATGAAGCACCTGCGCGGCGGCGTAAAGAAGGGCGCTTTCGACGAGGCTGCTTGCCAGCAGAAGTTCGACGCTTGGAAGGCTGCTAAAGAGCAGAAGCTGAACGCTGTTCGCAGTGCTGAGACTAAGAGTCGTCAGGACGCAGCTGCCAAGGAGTTGGAGGCTGAGAAGAAAGTGAACGAGGCTATCGCCAAGAAGGTAGCTGACAAGAAGGCTGCAGAGGCTGCTGCTAAGGCAGAGGCTGAGGCCGCAAAGGCTGCTGAGGCTGCTCAGGCTGAGGCTCCCGCTGAGGAGGCTCCTGCTGAGGCTTAACCCTCATTTTTCTTTCAAGGAAATAACTAAAGGATGTATTGCTTATTGCAGTGCATCCTTTTTTTATAGTGTTTTGGCCGCGTGGCATGTTTTTTGTAGTTAATATACACAAAAACAGGAGGATTAGATTATGGCATTTATTGATTATTACAAGATTCTTGGCGTCGACAAGGATATCCCACAAAAGGATGTTCGACGTGCATATTTGAAGCGTGCAAAGCAGTTTCATCCGGACTTGCATCCTGATGATCCAAAGGCAAAAGCAAAGTTTCAGGCTCTCAACGAAGCTTACGAAGTGATCAGTGATCCTGAGAAGCGTAAGAAATACGATCAGTTTGGCGAGCACTGGAAAGATGCCGATGCTTTCAATGGATCCGGTGCAGGCGATAGTGGTGGCAGCTCATTCCATTGGAGTTCGAGTGGCGGATCACCATTTGATAATTTCGACTTCTCGCAGTTCGGGGGTGGCGGCGGCTTCTCCAGCTTTTTCGAAGATCTTTTTGGAAATATGGGTAGCACTCATTCCTCGACAGGGGGTAGCAGAATGCGGACAAGCAACGGCGAGATGAATGCCAATGTCTACATCGATCTCTACACTGCCTTGCTCGGTGGAGAAATCGTCATTCAGCTCAACAATGGCAAGAAAATCAAACTGAAAGTAAAGCCCGAAACTCAAAACGACACGAAAGTGCGTGTACGTAACCAGGGATATGACAGAGGTGATGGCACCTATGGCGACTTGATTATCACCTTCAAAGTGAAGTTGCCAACAAATCTCAACGAGAGGCAAAAGGATTTGCTCCGTCAGATGCAGATGGCACAATAAACAGGGGATGCCATAGGGCACTTCTCGTTCTATAGAATAAAGATTTTAATACAAGCAGTTTCTATCTAAGGGTAGAAGCTGCTTTTTTTTGTTTTCGTATCGTGACTGCTCGCTGAGAGTGAGAGAAATAGAGCCGCTTTTCGTCATTCTCTTAGCGTCGAGAGGTTGATAAGACAGAATGATTCTCAGGCATTTCGATTTTTTCTAAAGTAACTTTTGAGGGCTCGTTTTTTTTTAGTAACTTTGCATCATATTATCAATACGCGGAAACATAAAATCATTATATAATGAAGATTTCTTATAAATGGCTCAAGGAATATGTTGATTTCGACCTGACACCACAGGAGACAGCGGACGCGCTCACTTCTACAGGTTTGGAAGTTGATGCCTTAGAGGAAGTTCAAGCAATCAAAGGAGGATTGAAAGGACTTTACGTTGGTAAGGTGCTGACATGTGAGATGCACCCCAATAGTGACCACCTGCATATCACTACGGTGGATCTTGGCAAGGGTGAGCCCCAGCAGATCGTTTGCGGTGCTCCCAATGTGGCTGCCGGACAGAAAGTCATCGTGGCTGACCTTGGCTGCGTGCTCTACGACGGTGATAAAGAGTTCACCATCAAAAAGTCAAAGCTTCGCGGGGTGGAGAGTTATGGTATGATCTGTGCCGAGGATGAGATCGGAGTGGGTACTGATCACGCAGGCATCATCGTGCTCCCTGATGACGCAGTCGTCGGCACGCCCGCAGCAGAATATTACCATCTTGAGAGCGATTGGGTGATTGATATTGACATTACGGCCAATCGTGCTGATGCCCTCAGCCATTATGGCGTAGCTCGAGACTTGTATGCCTGGCTCATCCAGCGCGGCTACAAGACCAGTCTGCATCGCCCCGACTGCTCGCGTTTCCATGTTGACAATAACGATCTGCCCATTGAGGTGGATATTGAAAACCATGAGGCCTGCAAGCGCTATGCCTGCTTGAGCATCACGGACTGCGATGTCAAGGAAAGCCCCAAATGGCTTCAGGACAAACTGACGGTTATCGGTCTCCGTCCCATCAACAATATCGTGGACATCACCAATTATATCATGATGGCTTATGGACAGCCGATGCACTGCTTCGATGCCGACATGGTCAAGGGACATAAGATCGTGGTTCGGACGCAGCCCGAGGGCACAGAGTTCATCACGCTCGACGGTCAGAAGCATATCCTTGGCGAGCACGACCTCAGCATCTGCAATGCTGAAGAGCCAATGTGTATTGCCGGTGTCTTTGGCGGTAAGGGAAGCGGCACCTATGAGACAACGAAGAACGTGGTCTTGGAGAGTGCTTATTTCCATCCGACATGGATCCGCAAAAGTGCTCGTCGTCATGGATTGAGCACAGATGCCAGTTTTCGCTTTGAGCGTGGCATCGATCCCAATGGCACTATCTATGCTTTGAAGCAGGCTGCCATCCTCTGTCAGGAACTGGCCGGCGGTAAGGTGTCGATGCAGATCAACGATGTCTATCCCGAGCCGTTGCCCGACTTTAAAGTAAATCTGAAATACGAATATTGTGACAGACTGATTGGTAAGCAGTTAGGCCACGACACCATCAAGAGCATTATCAAGAGCTTGGAGATGCGCATTGACCATGAGGACGAGGAAGGACTCGAACTCACAGTACCTGCTTATCGTGTGGACGTGCAGCGTCCTTGCGATGTCGTTGAGGATATCCTCCGCATCTATGGCTATAACAACGTAGAGATTCCAACCCAGTTGAAATCCTCGTTGACTGTTGCCGGTGAGGAGGATAAGAATCATCGTTTGGAGAATATCATCAGCGAGCAACTCGTAGGTTGTGGTTTCAATGAGATTTTGAACAACTCCCTGACCAAGACCGCGTACTATCAGCCCAATGAGCTCAATGCCTATCCTTGGGAAAAGGCGGTGAAGATCATGAATCCGCTCAGCTCAGACTTGGGAGTGATGCGTCAGACGCTGCTCTTTGGCGGCTTGGAGTCGCTGGCCCGTAATGTCAACCGCAAAGCTAAGAATCTCCGCTTCTTTGAGGTGGGAAATGTCTATAGCTATGCTGCTGAGAAGAATACGCCTGAGGCTCCTATCAAGGCCTATGCTCAAGACTATCATCTCGCTCTTTGGCTGACAGGTAAATTTGTCGAGGGCTCTTGGGCACATGCCGACGAGGATACTTCTGTTTTCCAGTTGAAGGCTTATGTCTACAACATCCTGAAGCGTGCTGGTGTAGCTCCTCACATGCTTGTAGAGGCTCACAGCGAGAACAACATCTTCTCGGAAGGTATCACACTCAACAATCGCGCGGGCAAGACACTCGTCAACTACGGCAAGCTCACCCACAAGGTGCTGGCACCGCAGGGTATCGACCAGGATGTCTTCTACGCAGAGTTTGACTGGACCGGCATCCTCAAGGCTATCAAGAAGAACAAGGTAGAGTTCAAGGAACTCAGCAAATATCCTTCTGTCAGCCGTGACCTGGCTCTGTTGGTTGACGACAACGTGGAGTTTGCGCAGATCGAGCAGATCGCCTACCAAAGCGAGAAGAAACTTCTGAAGCGTGTCGAACTCTTCGATGTCTATCAGGGCAAGAACCTGCCGAATGGCAAGAAGAGCTATGCCGTCAACTTCATCCTTGAAGACGAGGACAAGACGCTGAACGACAAACAGATCGACGCTATCATGAAAAAACTTATCCACAACCTTACCACGAAGCTCGGCGCTGAGCTGCGATAAGGTGAGGGCTGCCATGCAAAACGCAAAGCAAAATAGAGAATCAAAAATAAAATAGTTAAAGATTTAAGCTACGAGATTAGCTACATTACTTTTCAATTATGGGAAGAGCATTTGAATACCGTAAAGCTACAAAGCTGAAAAGATGGGGCCATATGGCCCGTACGTTTACCAAGTTGGGCAAGCAGATTGCCATTGCTGTCAAGGCTGGTGGTCCTGAGCCGGAGAACAACCCGACGTTGCGTGCCATCATTGCCACTTGCAAGCGCGAGAACATGCCTAAGGACAACATCGAGCGTGCTATCAAAAACGCAATGGGCAAGGACCAGAGCGACTACAAGGAGGTCTCCTACGAAGGATATGGCCCTCACGGAATAGCTGTCTTTGTAGACACTCTGACCGACAACACGACCCGTACGGTTGCTGATGTGCGTTCTGTATTCAATAAGTTCAATGGTAACTTGGGTACACAAGGCTCCTTGAGCTTCTTGTTTGACCACAAATGTGTATTCACTTTCAAGAAGAAGGACGATACCAACATGGATGACCTGATTCTTGAGTTGATCGACTTCGGAGTTGACGATGACTACGATGTGGATGACGAGTCCGGAGAGATTACTATTTATGGCGAGCCGACAAGCTTTGGCGACATTCAGAAGTATTTGGAGGAGAACGGCTTCGAGATCACCAGTGCTGAGTTCACACGCATTCCTAACAATCTGAAGGACGTCACTCCCGAGCAGCGTGAGACAATCGACAAAATGGTTGAGCGCCTCGAAGAATTCGACGACGTACAGAATGTCTACACAAATATGAAGCCTGAGGAGACCACTGGGGAGGCTGAATAAGGTAAAAAGATACAGAGTAAAGTCGTATATAAAAAAGACCGCATTTTCCATCGATAATGATGCGAAAATGCGGTCTTTTTTCTTTTCTTCTCGGTGATGTTGTTGATGGCAACCTATGTTTTTATAGCATCAAAGCTGTGTTCTTATGGCATCATGTTCTTGTGAGGTTAAAACGATGTTCCCAATATTGTAACGCTATAGAAAAAGATCGTTCGCTACGTAGGGAATGATCTTTTCCTAGGCAGCGAACGATGGTTTGTCAGACAGCAAAACAATTTTCACGCATTGACCCACTCGTCGGCATCAACTGATTTCAGAACTTGACGACCCTTGCATTATAGGAGTTTTTAATTTGTTTTTGTAAGAGGATCGCGTTCATGAGCTCTTTTCTCCCAACACTGTTTTTATCCTGTGCGCCATGTTTAACCACGGCATCCATGCTGATGCTTCTCATGGCTGCTCCCTGAATAATTGTCATCAGCTTACACAGACAGCTGGATAGCTTTCTTCGTGATCTCGCTGAACCCGAGCGAAGCCATTATGCTGATGAGCTCCGGATGCGTTTGGGTAAGTTGGTAAACGTTTTGTGTGAGGTCAATCTTCTTCTCTATCGTCTGTCTACAGTTCGCTTTTGATACTTGCTGTCCAGCTCTCAATGCGGTTGTCGATGACATCCTCGTCCTCGGAGCTGTCGATGGCCAAGCCCACAAACTTACCATCGACAACAGACTCAGAGTCGTCGTAGGTGTAGCTGTCAGCATCCACCTGCCCGATGATTTTTGCTCCGCTGTCTTTCACGGCATTGTAGAGTACAGACATGCCACCGCAAAACGTGTCGCTGTATCCGCTGGCATCACCGCAACCGAAAAGGGCGATGGTCTTGCCTTTGAGGTTGGTACTCTTCAGCGTTTCCACACCGTCGTACCAGTCGTCCTGTAACTCGCCGGCGCCCCATGTCGAAGTTTCGAGCAACAGATTGTCGTAAGCCGATAACATATCGGCATCAACGTCGGCTACATTCTTCACTTCGTTCACACCCAGTTGCTGGGCTATTTTCTCGGCATACTCCTGGCAGTTGCCCGTGGTGGATCCGTAGACTATAAGTGTCTTTTTCATGTTTCTGATTCCTTTTTATTAAATGTCGTTATGAACTCACCTTTCAATGAGTACTTGTCTTTGAATTTATGGGTAGGTCCCAAGCCTCCTCCTTCTATAGTTGTCGATTACTCTCCCTGTTGCTCCATTTGCAGGAATCCCGGAAAGATGAGATTGTTCTCCAGTGAGATGTGCTCCTTGAGATCGAGGAAGAACTGACGGAGCTGCTGGTTCATGAGATGATATGAGGCGCAGCCGTCTGCCGGTGTCTCGAAGTTGTGTGTCAGTTCGGTGATGTGTTCCCACATCTCGCCTGTGGCATCGTGTTCGAGCATCATCTGGCGGATGGGATTGGCGATGGTTCCGCAGTGGCAGGGAGCAGCGGGCCGACCCTCTTCTTGTGCATGATACATCTCGTAGAGCTGTGGGAAGAGAATATTCTCCTCCTTGGCAAAGTGGCTGTCGAGTTCCTCAAACGAGGCGGCTACAGCATCTCTCACGTCTAAGAGTTCGGGGTGGCGGACACCATGAACGCTGGCTACCTTACTGACGAGTTGCATGAGCTCTTCGTGGTGGAGGTGGAAGTTGCGGTGATGCTTTTTCAGCACATAGTCGAGGAGCAGATCCAGTGGCCAGTTGGCGAAGTCGGGAGCGCCCCCGGCGGCAACCTCTTTTCCGTCGAGCTTTGCCAACACGTCGTCGGCGTTGAGTCCTTTCTTCTCGCAGGCTGTCTGCAGTGTGTCCGAGCCGTGGCAGCAGTAGTCGATGCCCATCTGCTCAAGTGTCTGTGCACGATTGAAATCCTCGGCTACAATGGAGCCGACCGTCATGTCCTTTGTCAGTTTGCTGTTCATAATCGTATATCTTTTAATTGTTATTTGTTTACTTGTCTTTATGACTTCACTGACATAATTGCAAAAGTGATACCATTGTGGCACGATGTCGAAAATACAACTGCTGTTGGTAACAAATGTGATCCCTGCCCTGCCATGTGGTTCACATAGGTGACCGTGTGGTAACAATTGTGGCCACATTATTTATAATAAGAAGACGGCACGGCTTTTGTGGCAAATGTATTAGAAGTGAAACCATAAATATGCTGACAATGATGGCAAACAATGAATTGAATGACTTGAGAAGTGAGACGATGAGAGCCAATATCCGAAGAGGAGAACGCACAAGAGTGGTTATCGTGGGATGCGGATTGGGCGGACTGAAACTGGCCATGAGTTTGCGCCACTCCGGTTTTCAGGTGGTTGTAGTTGACAAAAACAACTACAACCAATTCCCGCCACTTATCTACCAGGTGGCCTCGGCAGGACTGGAGCCCAGCAACATCGCGTTTCCTATCCGGCGACTGTTTCAAGGCTATCCCCATTACTACTTCCGCATGGCTGAGGTGAAGTCGATCGACGAAAACGAGAAAGCCATTCAAACTTCTGTCGGCACCATTCACTACGACTACTTGGTGTTGGGCATGGGGGCAACAACCAATTTCTTTGGCAACGAGCAGATTGCACACAATGCGATCCCGATGAAGACTGTCAGCGATGCGATGGCTCTGCGCAACCATATCCTACATAATCTGGAGCTGGCGGAAACGGAGACAGACGCGGACAAACGGCAGAAATTTATGAATGTGGTCATCGTAGGCGGCGGTCCTTCCGGTGTGGAGATTGCGGGGGCGTTGGCCGAGATGAAGAAATACGTAGTACCTCGTGACTATCCTGATTTGGCAGACCGGATGCATATCTATCTCGTCAACTCTGGTGACCGTCTGCTCAAGGCAATGGACAAGAAGTCGTCGGCTTTAGCAGAGAAGGAGCTGACCCGCATGGGCGTTCATGTGTGCAAAGGCTGGCGAGTGACTGACTATGATGGTCGTGTCGTGAGAATGAAAGATGGGGAGACCATTGAGTCGGCTAATGTCATCTGGGTGAGTGGCGTGAAAGCCAACACCATAGCTGGTGTGCCGGATGAGGCCGTGGGGCATGCGGGACGATTGCTCTGTGACCGTATGAACCGTGTGAAAGGCATGACCAACGTGTTTGCTATTGGTGACCAAAGTCTCATCGAGGGCGACGCCGCATGGCCACTGGGTCATCCACAATTGGCTCAAGTGGCGTTGCAGCAAGCCCAGAACGTGGCACGGAATATCCTTCGGAAAGAGCAAGGTCAGGACATGAAGCCCTTTGTCTACAAAAATCTCGGCACAATGGCTACCATAGGCCGCAAGGCTGCCGTGGCGGAGATAGGCAGATGGAAGTTTGGCGGACTCACGGCCTGGCTGTTATGGCTTGTCGTGCACCTGCGCTCGATCCTTGGCGTGAAAAACAAGTTCTTCGTGCTGCTCAACTGGATGTGGAACTATGTCAACTATAAGCAGAGCCTGCGACTGATACTAAGAGCGGGAAAATGACATCTTCGTGAGAGTCTCCTTGGAATGTTGACAAAAGGGCAGGGGGGAGAAAAGCTGATTTTCCTTTTATTCTCAGTGGGTTAAGCTTTTGATGAACTCTACCTCCTGAGGGATGTATGGCGATCCGTCGGGACGCAGGATATCGTGAAACCACACGTCGGGCTCGCTGCCGTCAGGGTGCGGTTCATTCCAGGCATAGCGTGTGTTGGTCTTGCCGGTGACTAGTCCCCAGTTGATGGCTATCACGCGGTGGCGTTTGAGCAGGGGCATGATGGTGCGGAAGAAACTGCCTTGTGTGCGGGCCATATATTCGGTGCAGGCCAAGGGGCGACCAAGGACTTGAAGTTTCTTGATCTCCTGCTCATGGCGAATGGAGTCGTGGTAGTCGTGATAAGAGATAATATCGGAGTTGCTTAACTGAAAGTCGTTGAGCGGCTTGAAATCAGTAGTCTCACGCCAGATGCCGGCCGTCAGTGGTTGCGAGGGGTGGCATTGACGTGCCCAAATGAACACATTGCGCAGCAGGGGCAGTGATGTGGTGCCATGATTGCTGTTGCCTGGCTCATTATAGAGGTCCCACATAAGCACACGGCCGTCGTGGCCAAAGGTCGTGAGAATATCCTGGACATAGAGTTTCAGTCTTGGATAGAGCTTTGCTGTGTCTAACCGAAGATCGCATGAGGGATCCTGTACCCACTGGCTGTTGTGAACGCCCGTGAGCGGCTGAGGCTGTAGCCCGTATGAAGACACCGCATTCCAACAGTCGTCAAAGAAGACAAACATCGGCTTGATGCCATGAGAGGCACAGACGGAGAGAAAGTCATTCATCCGCGTCTTCAATCCTTCTGGATCGTGGGCGTAGACCACACTGCTTAGAAATACACGCAGTGTCTTGAAGCCCAACTGCTCAGCCCATCCCAGTTCTTTGTCAATGGTGGCGTGGTCGTAGGTGGTCTTGCTCCACATTTCTATCTGATTATCGGCATTGGCGGGGATATAATCACACCCAGCCATCCAAGGGTATTGTGCATACCACTTGTTGGCTTTTTGGGCCGTCCATCGTCCCGTGATCGTCTCTGCATGCATATTTGAAAAGCTTAGAGACAAATAAAATACAATAAGTAATAAAGAAAGTCTGTTCATGAAGTGAGTCTTTGTTTTACTGGTGATCCCCGCTATACTATCACTTTCTATTTTACCTTTTATTCATTCCATCTCAATCTCACCCGAGCCAAAACAGCGGTGGTGCTGTTCGTCGTAGACCACGCAGAACTGTCCGGGAGCCACACCATGGATTTTCTTATCGGCATGGATGATGTAGCGACCTTCGCCAGCATGCTCCACAGAGCCGGTGAGATACTCCGGTGTGTGACGGATCTTGAATGTCACACGGGGTTGGTCCACTTCTGTAGTGAGAAAATGGAAGTCGTGGATTGTGAAGTCCTGTTTGTAGGCTGTTTGCGGGTCATAGCCGTGGCTGACATAGAGAATGTTGTTGGCTACGTCTTTCTTGACGACGAACCATGGACCGCCACCGAGCCCCAGTCCCTTGCGTTGCCCGATGGTGTGGAACCACAGTCCGCGGTGCTCGCCGATGCGTTTACCCGTCTCCCATTCGATGATGTCGCCGGGCTTCTCACCGAGATAGCGACGAACATACTCGTTGTAGTCTATATTTCCCAGGAAGCAGATGCCCTGCGAGTCCTTGCGCTTGGCATTGATGAGATGCTCACGCTCAGCAATCTCGCGCACCTCGTCCTTGACGAAGTGCCCGATAGGGAAGATAGCCTTTTGCAGTTGCCAATTGTAGATCTGCGCCAGGAAATCGGTTTGGTCTTTTACAGGGTCGGGACTGGTGGTGAGCCATTTGCGGCCGTCGATCCACTCGGTTTGTGCATAGTGGCCTGTGGCGATGAGGTCATAGTCGTGCCCCATCTTCTCGTCGAATGCCCCGAACTTGATGAGCCGGTTGCACATCACGTCGGGGTTGGGGGTGAACCCTGCCTTTACCTTTTCCATGGTGTAGCGCGTCACCTGACTCCAGTATTCCTTATGGCAGTCCACTACTTGCAGACGGCAATGAAAGCGGGCGGCCACAGCCGTAGCCATCTCTAAGTCCTCTTCGGAGTTGCAGTCCCACTCCTCCTTTTCCTCAGGCCCAATCTTGATGTAGAAGCAGTCGGGGTACAGGCCCATCCGGGCGAGTTCGTAGACAACTACAGAGCTGTCTACACCCCCGGAGAGCAGCACGGCGATGCGCTTATCACGAATATCTTCTATTTTTAGCATGATGGTTGTTGACGGTTATTTCGTCTCGCACTCGCAGAGATCGACAAACTTGCCCTTGGCTTTGCGCTCCTCGATGAGCTGGTTAAGCTTGTGCTTGCGGTTAGGTGCGATCCATTTTCGGGCGAAGATGTTGGGAATGGCCACGCCCATGGCGATGACGATGATGACGAGAGAGCCGTTGATAGCGTTGTGAGCGGCAAAAGTCACTTCGCCCACGATACCCTGCATGTCGATGAGTCCATAGAGACCGCGATACATCAGCACGCCAGGAATCATCGGGATGACAGCTGGTATGGTGATGATCTGATGAGGCGTATGGAGCTTGTGCACCATCTTGATGTTGATGACAGAGATGAGTGCTGAGCCCACGAGTGAGCCAATCATCAGACCCTGGCCCAACCCGATGTTATGGTTGGCGGGGCCGAGGTTGACAAAGTTACGCGAGCACACGGCAATGATGGCACCGCAGGCTATCCAAGGCATGAGGCGCTTTGGGGTGTTGTAGATGGTGGCGAATCCCATACCAGAAATGGCGGCGGCAACGGCGTAGGAAATGAAACTGTTGTGTGGAATCATGCTCAGATCCTTGACAAAATTGTCCTGCCCGCAGACTTTGATAGCCAACGCGATACCGAAACTCATAGCCATGACCATGAGCATGGTGTTGGTGGCTCGGATGAGTCCGTTCTCGATATGGTTGTCAAGCATGTCGTTGACAAAGTTGATCAGCGGCACTCCAGGCACGATATACAGTGCGCAGGCCATAAAGGGATGGTAAGGAGTATTGGAATGGAGCACCGTAGCGAGCCACTCAGGCAGATGCGTGGCAACGGCCGGTGTAGAGAGAAATGTAGTGAGCCAAGCAATGAGCGTGGAGACAAAGGCGGCCACACCTATATTGAAATAGCTGTTGGAGCCTTTCTTGTTGAGCCACATACGCAGGCGGTTGCCAAGAATTGCAGCAAGAGAAGCGTAGAAGAAAGCAGTCCAGTCGCAACCGAACTGCACGCAGAAGCCACCGCAGGCAAAACCGGCGCAGATAGCGATTATCCACTCGCTGTAGTAGTGGGGGCCGTTTGCAATCTTCTCCAGTTCCTCGCTGTACTTGTCGAGCGAGTAGTCCTCTTTGATAGCGCGCCACGAGAGTTTGCTGATCTCCTGAATGGCGTAGAAGTTGATGGCATGCTTGTCGCATCGACGCATCTTAGAGTAAGAGTGTGTCTCGTCGCTGAGATTCACCTGCAGCATGTAGTAGTCCATCTCTACATGCAGGTTCTCTTTTGGCAATCCGAGAAAAGCCGCCGTACGCTCCATGTTGCGCTTCACACGGCTGGTGTCTGCACTGCTGTCCATCAAAATCTCACCGGTACGCAACAGCAAGTCGAGCTTGCGGGTTAACTCCTTTGTCGACGTACTGTTTTCTGTAGTGTTCCCTTCCATGAATACTGTCTTAATAAATGATTGGTAACCTATTGACTAAACAATAAATGTAATATCGTGTGCAAAGTTACTCATTTTTTATGAGATATTATCATATTCTCTTGTTCATCAACATACTTTTTCATAACTTTGCTATGAGTTAACTAATTATTGAGAACAATGGAGCAGATTAAGAATTCACAACTCACAGTGGAAATAGCTGACCATGGTGCTGAGTTGGTCAGTGTGAAGGATGCACAAGGTAAAGAATATTTGTGGCAGGCCGATCCCAAATACTGGGGGCGCCATTCACCGATACTCTTTCCCATTGTGGGCAGTCTGTGGAATGGTGTGTATCATGTGGGCGGCAAGGACTATCCTTTGTCCCGCCACGGCTTTGCGCGTGACATGGATTTCCATCTGATCGCCAAAGGCGACGAGCAGGTGGTCTTTGCCCTGCACGACTCGGCGGAGACTCTGAAAAAATATCCTTTCCATTTCAATCTTGCCGTGAGCTACCGGTTGAAGGAAAATGAATTGCACGTGGTTTGGCACGTGGAGAATACCGACGACAAGACTATTTGGTTTCAGGTGGGAGGACATCCGGCCTTCAATGTACCTGACATGAAGCAGGGAGAGCCTCTTCGCGGTCGTCTCCGCTTCGATAACGCAGAACCGATCCGGCGTTTTCTGGCAGGGCAAGGTTGTCTGGACCGTGCGCGCCATGAGGAAGTAAAGACCGACAAAGGTGTGTGGGCCTTTGACATGCACAGCTTCGACAATGACGCTCTGGTATTTGATCATAGTCAGATCAGGAAGATAGAACTGTTGGATACTGAAGGAGAGGCAGTTGTGACTGTTCAAACCAAGGCCCCAGCTCTTGGCATTTGGAGTCCGGGCGGAAAGAATGCGCCCTTCATCTGTATTGAGCCGTGGTATGGCGTGACCGATGTTGAAGATTTCGATGGAGAATTACGTGACAAGTATCTCGTCAACCAATTGCTTCCGGGATCGAGCTTTATGAGTGAATATGTGATCACGATCGGATAGCTTCGTTTGGAACTGTTGGTAACAGGGTAGGCTACATCAGTGGGCTGACAACTCGGAGAATGCTCTCCCACAGCCGGCTGAAAAAGCTCTGATGTTCCACCTCACGCACCTCATCGATCAGCAGACTATTGGCTTGATCGTTGAGGAAGACCTCTTTCATGCGCAGTGCCATTTCGCGGTCATAGAAGAAGATGTTTGACTCGAAGTCGTGTTCAAAGCTTCTGAAATCCACGTTGGTGCTGCCGCATGTGCAAAGGCTGTCGTCACTGACCATAATCTTGGAGTGGTTGAATCCTGCCTTGTAGAGATATACCTTCACTCCTGCTTCCAATGTCTCCATGACATAAGATATGGACGAACGGTCTACAATATGTGAGTCACTCTTCAAGGGTATCATCAGTCTGACGTCGACACCGGCCAGTGCTGCCGTGCGCATGGCAAAGAGGATGGGCTCGGTAGGGAGAAAATAAGGGCTCTCCATATATACGTAGTGCTTGGCTTCGAGCAATACGCGTACATAGCCCTGCATGATGTCTGGCCAGGGAGAGATAGGACTACTGGTGACTACCTGCGCGAGACAGTCGTTGGAGATGCGCATGTCGAGTTCGGGATAGTATTTCCGATCGGTGACCAGCGTGCGGTCGACGAAATACCAGTCGACGAGGAAAGCACGTTGAATGGCATAGACGGCTCCTCCGGTCACCTTGAGATGGGTATCGCGCCAAGCAAGCTTACCTGTACCTTTGACATAGCGCGTAGCGAAGTTCATGCCACCGATGAATCCCACTTTTCCGTCGATGATCACCAGTTTGCGGTGGTTGCGGTAGTTGACTTTGGAGGTGAAGGCAGGGAATTTCACAGGCATGAAAGCGTGAACATCGATGCCAGCATCGCGCATACGCTCGTAGAAGCTACCATGCACCTTCCAGCAGGCCACATCGTCGTAGATGACGCGCACTTCCACTCCTTCCTTGGCTTTGTCGATGAGGGCGTCGGCGATGAGGTTGCCCAAGGCATCGTCGGCAAAGATGAAGATGTCGATATGGATATGGTCGCGGGCCTTGCTAATCTCGTGGAGCAATGAGGGAAAAAACTCATAGCCGCTGGTATAGATCTCCACTTCGTTGTCTTTAAAGGGCAGGGCCATACTCTGGTTTTTAAAGAGCGACATCAGCGGACGATAGGTGTCGGGAATGCGCAGATCGCGTTGCTCGGCAAACTCCAACATGGCTCGTTTGGTCAACTGGTCAAGCGACCGCTGGCTGATCATTCTTTCCTTGCGCGTGTTTTGTCCAAAGAAGAAATAGAGGATGATGCCAAGCAAAGGGATGAACCAAAGCACTAGCAACCATGCCATGGTCTTGGACGGCTGCCGGTTGTCCATTAGCACCTTGAGCATGACTACCAACACGATCAAGGTGTAAATACCTACTCCTAACCAGTGAAGAATGAGCATTTCTGAATGTTGAGTGAAGAATTATTTAATGTTGAATGTTGAATGTTGAGTGATGAATTGTCTAATTTGAATGATTTAATATTGAATTACCCATTCTCTTATTCGCGCCTAAACACTTCTTGAAACATATTACTCCCCTCTCTTCCTTGTAGAAAGTGCTGGAGGGTGAGGCTTGGTAAGGGGTGGGAGGGCTTTGTATTACTCTATCCCCACCATCTTATGCGTTTGCAGTGAGAGTTGCCAGCGGGGATGCTGTTTGATATATTTGATGCACTGATGCACAATGTGCTTATTCTGCTCGCTGTCTCCGGTGTCACAAGGCTGAAGATAATAGTACAGGGCTTTAATACCGAAGTCGCTGGGCGGTTCCTTGCCGTCGAAGACCACTTTCAACTCATTGCATTGCTTCACGATTGGCTGGATCTTGGGTGAGACTGTCAGCCAGTCCAATCCTACAGGAGGCTGATGCGTGCCATTACTCTCCATGGCTACGCGATAGCCTAATTGATGGAGGCGGCCGACAAGTTCATCGTCAACTTGCAGCGAAGGCTCGCCACCTGTGAGAATGCACCAAAGACTCACCCCCGTTGACTGGGGGCTTGGAAAGTCGGCTAAGTGGCGCACGATGTCGTCGAGTGTCATCGGCGTATACTCTGTGAAATCAGTGTCACAAAACGTGCAGTGGAGGTTGCAGCCGCTGAAACGGATGAAAACAGCCGCCTGCCCTGTATTGTGTCCTTCGCCTTGCAGACTGTAGAAGATCTCGTTGATCCGATACTTCTTCATATGATGATAATCGTTATCTTGTTCTTGTTATTATATTATTTAGTCTTCGTCTTTTTCATACCATGCGATGTTGTTGTCACTTTCCTGGACCACAGCTTTATAGCAGTTGGGCACTTCGTCGACAATCCATCGTGCAATATTCTCAGCGGTGGGGTTGAAGGGTAACACCTCGTTGATGTCTTGATGGTCGAGGCGCCCGTGGATGAGTTGTTTGATGTGTCCAAAGTCAGCGACCATGCCATTTTCGTTGAGCTCCCGTGCTTTGCAGTAGACGGTGATATGCCAGTTGTGTCCATGCACTTGAGTGCATTTACTGCTGTAAGTCAGTTTGAGATGATGGCTGGCTGAAATTTCAAAATTCTTTTGTATATAGTACATTTTTCTTGATGATGTTGTGAGTCAGCAGGATAGTCCTTGCTGTGTGTTGTTGTATGTTTTTATTTACCTTTGTTTTTCTGAATGAATGCCAACTCTTGCAGAGCAAAGTCGCTGCTGTCAGGCTCATCGAGCATTTTCTTGAGGAGCTTTTCAGCGTCATCATATTCCTTCATTTCCACGAGGAGATAGGCTTTCCGACGTTTGAGAAAGTTGATGAAGGACTTTTCGGATTGCTGTTCATCAGGATAGTCTTCTTCATCATCTGCATCTTCATTCACCATTGGTGGCACGATATCCCCTAACAACCTATTGATGAATCTCATTGCGTTGCCGTCGTGCAAGTTGACCAGGCAGTTGATATACATCTCTGTGTAATTGATACGCCGTGTTCTGATCAGGGGTTGCAGGTAGAATATTCCTTCTTTGTATCGTCCCAAGAATGTATAGCATGAGCCAAGTAGATAGCTTACCTCGAAATAGTAATTGAGCTCCTGAGGTGCCATATCTCCACTTGCTTTTGCCAATTCCTGGTATACCGGCTCTAGCCTTCGGATCGCTTCGTAGTATCGTTTCTCGTTGATGAGATCCTTACTTTCGATGAAGAGTTGTCTGAGTTCCGGCGATTGCAGGAACAGAAATAACTTATCATCGCTGCTGAGTTGGTCCGTGCTTCCTTGCTGCTGTTTGGCCATTGTCTCTTTCCAAATGTAGTTGTATTTCTCCTGAACATTTTTCTTACCCTTGCGGTCATAACCGAGCAGGAGACTTGTAGTAGTCTTCTGATGGTCATTGCTTTCCACCAGGAGATCCTGCGTTAAAAGGGTGGGGATGAGGCATAGCGTGACCCTATAGTATATGGTTTCAGTCGATTGACCTTCATCTTCCACATCTATGATAAGCTGCTGGCGGATAGAAGATTCTGCTGGATGGGTGAAGCTAAGCCGCAGCATGGCGGACGGGGTGGTGACTTTCTCGTCTTTGATGATGGCCTGATGAATGGGGTAGGAGAGAATCTCATCGGCGTTGTCGTGATGTTCGACCTTGTCGCCCCGACAAATATCCAAACTGACAGGTTGCACGGATGAAAGTCCCAGTGCGACCGAGAGAAGGTTGTTGAGGTTAAACTCTGAGCCTTCCTGCTCGTGCCAGTTGGGCCCTTCGCTTTGGTGCATCATCTCCTGCTCACGTATGAGGAAGAACTCATGTTGCCATTCAGCACCCTGCTTCTCCGTGTCGTGGTTGCTGATATGTCTTGTGGAGGGTTTCAACTCGCTGTATTGCTGAACAAACAGCGCCTGCCAATAGAAGATGCTACTGAGCTCCTTGCGCAAGTTGTGAATAGCATCGTCGTCGTGGAGTGTGAGGGTGTCAACGATATGCAGGTCCACTTTTCCAGTTTTTTCGTTGACGGTGTATACGATGCGGCAACTCTCGGCGTTGAGGTTGCATTGGTTGCAAAGACTACGCACGGGCTCGAGATAGCTGACCGGTGTGTCGAAGAAGTAGAAATAGAAAAGGCGGGTGTAAACGGAATTCTTCTCCAGTCTCACACGGAAATGTCCGCTCTGATATTCAAAGCGAGCCACCAAATCTTCGTGGTCTTTCTCCCACACGGCTTGTGTGTTGAGTGCTTTGAGTGCCTTGTCGAGACGTTTCTTATTAAGCTCTTGCGCATGGTCGAGTTTCAACCTGATCTTTTCACTTCTTTGTCCCAAGAAGTTGATGAGCAGGGTGACTCCCGCTGCAGTCGTGCATACTGCAAGAAACTCTAAAAGAAATACAAGCCACGTCATTTATATACTTTTGGTTACAAATATAGACAATATTTGTGAAACCCAAAAGAAAAAGGACATCTTTTTTATGTTTGGTGGTGCTTTTCTTTAAATTTTGTCATTTCAAAGATTTGTGAGGACAGAGATTACCTCCGTCCTCACAAAGTATTTTTTTTGTTGTTATTGTTTCTTTGCAGCTTTCACGGGAGGTCGATACTCTTCGATTTTTGATACGAGTGTGTCCTTACCCTTTGTCCACAGCTCTATGCGCACAGTATGACCGACGTCGATCGATCCAGTTCTCTTGATGTGTCGTGTACGGCCCATCGTAAGGGTATCGCGTCGGCTGGGATAGCTAATGAGCTGCAGGTTCTTCTGATCAGTGGCTGGTCCTACATAGAAGATGTCGGCACTGTCTTTGATATTTTTCATCTTTGCGGCCTGTTTGCGATGCAAGGCAGCAGTGTCGATGGGCTCGAAAACCTTAGCGGCCACGGTGTCGCCGAGTTCTTCCTTGGGTGCCATGCGGCAGGATGTGGTCATCAGCGAGAAGATGATGACAGGTATGAGCAGGTAAAGGATCTTTCTCATAAGGCTTTGTCGGGATTATTATTGATACTGATTTTTGCTAAGCCGCCTTCCGATGTCTCTTTGTAGAGCGAGGGCAGGTCGTGTCCGGTTTGTCTCATGGCCTCCACCACCTTGTCAAAGCTGACGCGGTGTTTGCCGTCGCTGAACGAGGCATAGAGGTTGGCATCGAGGGCGCGCGTGGCGGCGAAGGCGTTGCGCTCGATGCAGGGAATCTGCACCAGTCCGCATACGGGGTCGCATGTCATGCCCAGGTGATGTTCCAATCCCATCTCTGCGGCATACTCTATCTGAGCGGGACTACCGCCGAAGAGTTGGCAGGAGGCTGCCGAAGCCATGGCGCAGGCCACGCCGACCTCGCCCTGACATCCTACGTCGGCGCCGGAGATGCTGGCGTTTTCTTTGACGATATTACCCACCAGTCCGGCTGTGGCAAGAGCGTGGAGGATGCGGCGCTCGGAGAAGTCATGCCCTTCCCAAAGATGGTAGAGCACGCCAGGGATGACACCACAGGCGCCGCAGGTGGGAGCCGTGACAATGGTGCCTCCGCTGGCGTTTTCCTCGCTGACAGCCAATGCGTAGGCATAGACAAGGGCACGTGTCTGAAGGCTCTGTTTATAGCCTTGGGCCTTGACGTAATAGGTGGGGGCCTTGCGCTGCAAGTTTAGTGGCCCTGGCAGGCGTCCGTCGTGTTTGATACCACGTTCCACAGCTGCTTTCATGGCTTCCCAAACGACATGGAGATAGTCCCAAATGC
This sequence comes from uncultured Prevotella sp., assembly GCA_900317685.1. Taxonomy (GTDB): domain Bacteria; phylum Bacteroidota; class Bacteroidia; order Bacteroidales; family Bacteroidaceae; genus Prevotella. The sequence continues at coordinate 6,188 of ONHQ01000037.1, read as the reverse complement.
TCTCGTCTTCCCACTCCTTAACATATTCCCAATAGGCGCGTCCCGTGTCGTCGCACCAATGCTGGATGTCTACCAAATGGGTGAGTGGATAGATGTCGGGTGAGTCGGGGAGAATGCCAGTGGGATGGTCGCCCTCAGACAATGCTCCGCCACCGATGGAGTAGACAATCCACGGCGACGAGGCACGACCATCGTCGGATGTCTTTTGCGGATCAGGAGCATCGAGCACTTCAAATTTCATTCCGTTGGGATGGAAGGGCAAAAAAACGTCGGGCTTCCAGATAATCTCCACCACGCCCTGTGGTTCGAGAACCTCCTTGATGGCTACGTCGGTCATATGCCCTTTTCCTGTGGCGGCGAGCGAGCCAAAGAGTGTCACCCGGAAGGCTTCTGCCTCGGGGTGTTGTTTCAGATAGAGTTGTGCTGCTTTCTGTGGACCCATGGTATGGCTCGATGAGGGCCCTTTGCCAATGCGGTATATCTCTCGTAATGATTTCATAAGCTCATAAATATGCCGCAAAGTTACACATAATATTTGAAAGAGAGCGACTTTTCGATGTTTTATCAGTGAAAAGTCACATCATGTTAGAATAATGTTTGTCAATGTCACCAGTGAATATACAAAACAAATCCGCCGCATGGCTGTGCATCGGATGCATTGGCTATGCGGCGGACATATCAGTTAGAATTGTGGTTGGTCGAAAGATCCAACCTCAGAGTTGCTCAGTACATGCTGATTACTCAGCCACAAAGCTGCTCAGGTCATCGGCCTTGAAGTTCATAATGTAGGCATGGCTGCCCACGCACTCCTCTTCGGCCATGCGCACGTAGACGTTGGCGCTCTTGGCAAACTCCTCGGGCACGTTGGTGGCGTCGCGCAGAAGCAGCAGTGAGAGAATGATGTCGCCGGTCATGTTGTACATGCGGCGTGCGAGGAAGTCGTGCTCATCCTGATTTTCATCAGCCTTGACCTTCTCTACAGCCTCCTCGTAGAGGTCTACGAGCTTAGCCACACGGTCACGGAGCGGTTTCATACAGTCGCAGACTTCTTCGGCGAGCATCTCGCGCATGATGCCGAGATAGGTGCCGTTAGTGATGTAGCGCACGGCAGCGACCACCTGAAGTTGGGTAGTACCCTCATAGATGGAGAAAATACGGGCATCGCGCAGCAGGCGCTGAGCCTTGTACTCCATGATGAATCCGGAACCACCGTGAACGCTGACGCAGTCGTAGGCGTTCTGGTTGGCATACTCCGAAGTCATACCCTTGCCCAGCGGTGTGAAGGCATCGGCCAGACGGCTGTATTTCTTCATCTCCTTGCGCTCCTCGGGAGTGAGCTTACGTTCGCGTGAGATATCCTCCAGCGTTTTGTAGATGTCGACATAGCGGGCTGTCTGATAGAGCACGGCGCGTGAAGCGTCGATCTTTGCCTTCATGCGAGAGAGCATGTCATAGACGGCAGGGAAGGTGATAATCTTCTTACCGAATTGTGCGCGCTCCTTGGCGTAGGCCAGTGCCTGGTCGTAGGCTTCCTGCTCGAGTCCGACACTCTGTGCAGCAATACCCAGACGGGCACCGTTCATCAGGCTCATCACATATTTGATCAAACCCAACTTGCGATCGCCGCAGAGCTCAGCCTTGGCATTCTTGTAGACGAGCTCACAGGTAGGAGAGCCGTGGATACCGAGCTTATTCTCGATGTGTCGCACGTCGACGCCGCCGTCGCGCTTATCGTAGATAAACATTGACAGACCGCGTCCGTCGCGTGTGCCTTCCTCGGAGCGGGCCAGTACCAAGTGGATGTCGGAATCGCCGTTGGTGATGAAGCGTTTCACGCCATTGAGTCGCCATGTGCCGTCAGCGTCCTGTGTAGCCTTGAGCATGACACGTTGCAGGTCTGAGCCGGCGTCGGGCTCAGTGAGGTCCATAGACATGGTCTCACCCTGGCAGATGCGGGGAATGTATTTTGCTTGCTGCTCGGGTGTGCCAAACTCATAGAGCGTGTCAATACAACTCTGCAGACTCCATACGTTCTGGAAGCCAGAGTCAGCGGCAGACACCATTTCTGAGAGCATGGAGAAGACAGTGATGGGCAGATTCAGACCACCGAAGCGTCGTGGCATGGATATACCCCACAGACCAGCTTTGCGGGTAGCGTCGAGGTTCTCGTAAGTCTTGCTGGCATAGACCATGCGGTTGTTTTCGAGGTGGGGTCCCTCCAGATCCACGCTTTCCGAGTTAGGCTCGATGATAGTCTTGGCCACGTCATCGGTGATGGCCAGAATGCGCTTATAGTTCTCGATGGCGTCGTCGTAGTTGACGGGAGCGTCCTCGAACTGGTCTTTGTCGGCGAAGTTTCTTTCTTTCAGCTCAACGATTCTCTTCATGAGAGGACTGTTGAGGTAATATTCTAATTTCTTTACGTCTACCATGATTACTTGGTGTTCTGCTTGTAATACTTAATGAGTTTAGGAATCACCTCTTCCACCGTGCCAGTGATGACATAGTCAGCGATGGCGTTGATGGGAGCGTCGGGATCGCTGTTGACCGAGATGATGATGCCGGCGTCCTGCATGCCGGCGATGTGCTGGATCTGTCCAGAGATGCCGCAGGCAATGTATACTTTAGGATGCACGGTGACACCGGTCTGACCGATCTGCCGGTCGTGGTCTACCCATCCGGCGTCGACGGCGGCGCGGCTGGCGCCTACCTCTCCGTGGAGTTCCTTAGCGAGTTCAAAGAGCATGTCAAAACCTTCCTTCGAGCCCATACCGTAACCACCTGCCACGACGATCGGAGCGCTCTTGAGATTGTTCTTGGCAGCCTCTACGTGGCGGTCGATGACCTGCACGGCGTAGGAGGTGGGAGAGACATAGTCTTTGGGATCGGGATATACTACCTCGCCCTTGGCTTTGCCCTCATAGAGAGCCTTCTGCATCACGCCGGAGCGCACGGTAGCCATCTGCGGACGATGGTCGGGGTTGACGATGGTTGCCACGATGTTTCCGCCGAAAGCAGGACGGATGGCGTGGAGCATGTTAGTGTAGTGCTTGCCGCTCTTTTTGTCGTCGTAGTCGCCGATCTCCAGCTGGGTGCAGTCAGCGGTCAGTCCGGAGGTCAGGGCTGCTGACACGCGGGGGCCGAGGTCGCGACCGATGACGGTAGCGCCCATGAGGGCGATCTGCGGTTTCTGCTCCTGGAAGAGCTTCACCACGATATCGGTATGGGGAGCCGAGGTATAGGGGAAGAGTCCCTTACCGTCGAACACATAGAGCTTGTCCACGCCATAGGGCAGCAGCTGGTCCTCGACCTTGCCCTTGATGCCGGTGCCGGCCACAACGGCCTCGAGGTCAACGCCTAACTGATTGGCCAATTTACGACCTTTGGTAAGAAGTTCCTGAGAGACCTCCTGTACGGTGGTGCCCTCTACTTCGCAATATACAAATACGTTGTTCATATCCTGATTAGCCAATAATGTTTTTGTCCAACAATTCTTTCACGAGTCCCTCGATGTCAGCGTCGGAGCTGGTGAGGGTCTGGCTCTCCTTAGCCTGGAAGACGATACTCTTCACGGCGCTTACCTTAGTAGGTGAGCCGGCGAGACCGCACTGTTCGTAGTCGGCACCGCAGTCGGCGATGCTCCACTGTCCGAGTGTCAGGTAGGGGCGTGTCTCATAGAGGGCGCTCCAAGGCTCGTCGCCCTTGCGCTCCATGGGGCAGGTAGCGTATTTGTATTTCATCACGCGCTTGGCATTGCAGGGGCGTGCGGGAGCGGCTGATCCGTTGACGGTGATCACCACGGGCAGAGGAGCCACCACGGTTTCTACGCCACCGTCGATATGGCGGCGGATTGTAGCCTTGCCATCCTCGATCTTGAGCACTTCCTCAGCGTAGGTCACTTGGTTGAGGCCGAGTTTCTGAGCCACCTGGGGACCCACCTGGGCTGTATCGCCATCGATGGCCTGGCGACCTCCGAGCACGATGTCAACATGGCCGACTTCCTTGTCGATCTTCTCAATGGCCTTGGACAGAAAATAAGAGGTGGCGAGGGTGTCTGCGCCCGCGCTTTTGCGGTCGGTAAGCAACCAGCCGCAGTCTGCACCGCGGTAGAGTCCCTGACGGATGATCTCTCCAGCACGCGGAGGACCCATGGTGACGATGCCCACCTTGACGTTCTCCGGGTCGAGATCTTTGATGCGGAGAGCCTGCTCCAGGGCGTTCAAGTCTTCAGGATTGAAGATGGCGGGCAAGGCGGCGCGGTTGACCGTTCCTTCGGCGGTCATGGCATCCTTGCCCACGTTTCTTGTGTCTGGCACTTGCTTGGCAAGTACTACAATGTTCAATTTCATATATAACTAAGTTTGTAATGTTTCCGAAACAACGGGGCAAAATTACTAATATTTTACTTCTTGACCAAACGAAATGCATAAAAACAGCCAACAATTTGCACAATTGGTAGGCGTTTGTGCATCTTATTTCCTCTTTCATCCCTTCAATCTCGTAATTTTACAAGCCAAGATTATATATTTTACAAAGACGAAGCCCCACTCTCCTGCCACCTTAATATATAGTGATTTTGGAGAACGCATTGCTGACTACCGTCGTGCCTGGACGTTTTTCGAGCAATGATTTCGAAAATAATTCACCACAGTGGCATTAATAAAAGGGAAAAATAGTATATTTGCAGGAAAAAGCTCAAATGAATAAAGTCAAAGCTGATGCCGACTTTAGTTTCGGCATTGTGCCGGCCTCATGGCCGGTGTGTTTTGTGCCCGGCTGCCCCATGGCAGAGACTTGCCTCAACCATCTTGTCGGCCTTCACATTCCCGGCGGACGAACATGGGGACCAGCCTTCTATCCAACTGCCTTGCACGACGGGCAGTGCGGGCAATACAAGAAGATAAGGAAGTGTCTTGTAACACAGAGACTAAATTTTGGCACATGGCAGGGGATCTACCTCTGCGAGTTCCGCAATGACGGTGGAGCACGGAAGGTAGTGGCAAAGATAGTTGAATGAATAAAAACTTGACAAAAATAGAAATGAAGTTTGCATATTATACTCTCATAAAATCCAGGCACCCAGTATTATGCACAATCATACAGAGAATGTTTTACTGTTCTATGATTGCCATGCTACTGAATCCAACCTCATGGCTATTCTTGTCCTCTCCAATGACAATAGTGATAAGCCCGCAACTTGTTGGGTTGTGTTTATGCTTTGCCATGCTATACTTAGTTCCATATCTTGTCATTGGGAGTGCAATATGGTATTGGCTAAGGAAGAAACCATGGCCGATGCAGACTCTTTTGATATGGTTTTCGGTGAATATTGTCATATTATCAGTCATATTACTTTTTAGCCATATGACTATGATTCCAAGCGGCAACGGATCTAAGTGTCTGTCGCCATTGGTTCCTATTATACCAGTGGCGTCTGTTGTCGGATCGTTGTTGTCTACTATTCCTATTTCGTATTATTGTAAACATTACCATCAAGAACTTACACAAACGCATCTGACCGATGAGAATAAAGTGCGAGTGCATCAAAACATTTCAAGCAATGATATATAAAGACTTGTTCATAGACTTTGACGACACGCTGTACGACACTCACGGCAACAGTATGATTGCGCTGAAGAAGCTCTTCGACGAACGGCATTGGAAGAAGATTATGCCGTCCTACGAGGCGTTCAGAGACGCGTACTTTGCAACTAACGTCGATGTGTGGGCGAAGTATGCCCATGGCGAGATAGACCGTGACACGCTGATTGTGGAGCGGTATCGCAGGCCGGTTACGGAGATGGTGAAGGCATGTGGCGGCGACGCGTCGTGGGTTACCTCAAAGTGGTGCGTTGCCGCCAGCGGTCGCTATGGCGATATCATATCGCAAGAGCCTGGTACCGTACCGGGAGCGAAGGAGCTCTTGAACTATCTCAGAGGTAAAGGTTATCGGCTGCATATCTGCAGCAACGGCTTCCACGAGGTTCAATTCCGCAAATTGAAGTCCGCAGGATTGGAGGGCTATTTCTCGACCGTCATTCTCAGTGAGGATGCCGGTGCCAATAAACCCCGCAAGGAGTTCTTTGACTGTAAGCGTCTCCGCAATTGCGTATTGTAGCTAAAAATATAAGTGCGTATCTTTGCATCGGAACTAAAAAGATGAAAGATATGTATGATACAGCAAATGA
>ONHQ01000063.1 GCA_900317685.1 uncultured Prevotella sp. | reverse complement strand
AAGTGGACTAAACAAAATTAGATGTAGTAAGTACCCCATGGCGAATCTGTCATGGGGCTTATTTTTTATGGGTTGACGCAAACGTGGAGACGCTTACGACCAATTTGAAAAGTGTTAAAAAGTAAGGATACGAAAAAACCGCTGAATATCAGCGGTTTAATCTAAGTTGCTTCAAATTGGTTGAAGTAGGTAAAGTCGTAAAAGGGTAGTTTCACTTTCCGATGCAGAAGTGCTGGAAGATGTTGTTGAGGGTCTCTTGGCTGGAGATAGCACCACCGGTAATGTCGCCGAGGATTTGGAGCACTTGGCGGAGGTCCTCTGCCACAAGGTCGGAGGGGAGTGAGGAGGTGAGGCCGTCAAGGACGCGCAGGAGAGCTTCGTGGGCGTTGACGAGAGCGTCGTAATGACGACTGTTGGTGATGATGATGGTGTCCTCGGTCAGTTCGGGAATGTCGGCGAGGTGATAGATAGTTTCTTCCAATTGGTCGATACCCTTACCCAACTTGGCACTTATGCTGAGCTCTGCAGCAGGACTTAGCAGGTTGGGGGAGGCGATGGGAGCACTGCCAGATGAAGGCGAAGATGCAAGGTCGGCTTTGTTGCGCACCAGGATAAGTGGCTTGTCACCGATGCGACGGGCGATGTCGGCAGTCTCCTCATCAGTGGGCCGACAGTCGACGAGCCATAGGAGAATAGAGGCCTCATCCATCTTCTGATAAGCGCGTTCAATGCCCATTTGTTCCACCTGGTCGTCGGTATGACGGATGCCGGCAGTGTCGATGAAGCGGAAGGTGATGCCATGGATGAGCATGGTGTCTTCCACGGTGTCGCGCGTGGTGCCGTCGATGTCGCTGACGATGGCCTTCTCCTCGTGCAGCAACTGGTTGAGGAGCGTACTCTTGCCGACGTTGGTCTTTCCAACAATGGCCACGGGGATGCCTTTTTTGAGTGCGTTACCCATCTTGAACGAACGTGCGAGTGCCGTCACCCGATCATCAATTTGACGGGCAAGAGTGATAAGTTCAGAACGGTCGGCGAACTCCAGTTCTTCATGGTCGCTGAAGTCCAATTCCAATTCCAATAAGGAGGTCATCCTCAGCAGCTGTTCGCGTAGCCGCGAGAGTTCTGAGCTGAAGTGTCCCTTAAGTTGGCTCATGGCGAGATGGTGAGTGGCCTGATTGTTGGCGGCGATGAGGTCGGCAACAGCTTCGGCCTGGCTTAAATCCATCTTACCATTGAGATAGGCGCGTCGAGTGTATTCCCCGGGTTCGGCCATACGGCAGCCGTTCTCGATGAGCAGTTGTAGGATGCTGTTAGTGATGTATTGGCTGCCATGGCAGCTGATTTCCGCACTGTCCTCACCTGTGTAACTATTGGGGGCATGAAAGACACTGATGAGTACCTCGTCAACGATATTGCCTTTTCTGTCTTTTATCTCACCATAGTGCAGGGTATACGGTTTAGCCTCTGTCAAGCACTTATGGTTCTTGGCGGAAAAGATTTTATCGATGATGGCGAGGCAACCTTCCCCGCTGACACGGACGATTGCTATGGCACCGCCCGTACGGGTGGCAGGAGCACAGATGACAGTTTTCAATGTTGAATGTTGAGTGTTGAGTGATGAGTGATGAGTTTCTCCTCCACCCTTGATACAGTCGGGGGGGAGGATAATAGCTAAATTCTTTCGAGCACTTTCTCAATGAGTGTGTCGATGTCAGCCTTGTAGTTACTTTCCGCCTTATGAGCCACGCGGTTAGCGATGACCATGCAGCAGGTGACGGCATGATGCCCCATGAGCTGAGACAGGCCGGCGATGGCGCTGGACTCCATTTCAAAGTTGGTCACACGTAGTCCCTCGTATTCAAAACTCTCGATGCGCTCGTTGAGCTTGGGCTCAGCCAATGGCAGACGCAGACGACGTCCTTGTGGACCGAAGAATCCGTTGCACGAGATGGTATATCCCCGCACCATGTCATCACCGGCGATACGGTCGAGGAGCTCTTTGTCAGAGGTGGCCACATAGGGATTGCCCATGCTTGGTTTCCAACCTACGTGTTCCTTGAATGCCTTTTCGAGAGCGAGGTCACTCGCTTGGTCGCGTCCGGCATAGAAGTTAAGCAGACCGTCGAAGCCAATGCTCTTCACGCTGACGATGAATGTTCCTGTGGGCGTGTAAGGTTGCAGGCCACCGCAGGTGCCGATGCGCACGAAGGTGAGTGTGCGGTGCTCGGCTTTCTCTGTACGTGTCTGGAAGTCGATGTTGGCCAGGGCGTCCATTTCGTTAATGACAATGTCGCAGTTGTCACAGCCGATGCCCGTGCTCTGCACGGTGATGCGCTTGCCGTGGTACATGCCTGTGATGGTATGGAATTCACGGTTGCTTACCTCGCATTCCTTCGAATCAAAATGCGAGGCCACTAACGTGACACGGGCCGGATCGCCGACGAGGATTACTTTGTCAGCGAGTTGTGTAGGGTGGAGGTGCAGATGAAAGATAGAGCCGTCGCCATTTATGATCAGCTCAGACTCTGGGAAGACAGTCTTTTCCATGGTTGCTAAGATTTAAAGATACAAGAGCTACTTGCTATTATGAGGATTAACTACTTTTGCAGTTCAGCCTGCCTCAGCTTCTTTGCCACATTGTGCAGGTCGGTGAGCTGCTGTTTCAAGTTCTTTTCCTTGCTGAGGATGTCTTGAGCGAGGGTCCGTTGTCCCCGCGCAAAAAGCAGGCGGTTATGGTCGAGACTCATCCGAGTGTCGTCGATCATATTGTTGAGCTCCACCCATTGGCGGAAGAGGTTTCTGGCCGCTGGTGACTTTAATTGCTTCTCGTCGGTGATCACGGTGTTGTCGTTGAGGATAAACGACGTGGCGACATGCGTCTTGGCCACTTTCGCGCGTGCCATCATTGCGTTGCGCCGTCTGAGCGCTGCTTTCCGGTCACCAAAGGCCCAGGTATCGGCGATGCGGTGAATAATGGCATAACGCTCCAACTGCGCTGTGGAGAGATTGTCGGCAGCGAAGTTCTTTCTCAGCTGTGTGGGCACGAAGGTGTAGATGCACACGCTGTCGGCGTGCTGATGGCGGTCGCTGACGAGCCATCCGAGCGTGTCGAGGTCATCGATAGCCAGCAGATAGTCGTTGGCTGTGGAGTTGAAGGGCAGCCCATAGTTTTGTGGTTGCAGCCATTCATCCTTGTCACTGTCGTAGGAAGTCATGAAGATGTCCCGTCCGCCTACCGAGTTGGGTCCTGTTGCCGAGAAGAAAAGGGTGACCCCGTCGGCGCAGAGGAAGGGATAGTTTTGCCAGTGATAGTCCACGTCGCTGATATCCGCGAGACACGACTGCTGACTCCACTCGTTGCCCACCTTGGTCTGCATGTAGAGAGCAGTGGATGTGGTGTCGCCCACGGCATAGAAGCGTCTGTCGCCCAGTTCCGTCTCGTACTGTGCCAAGGCATTGTTGCCCTTTCTGCTTTTCACAGAGATTTTTCCCGACTCAGTATTGAGTGGAATATGGCTGAGGAAGTCGTTTTTAGCTACGACCACACTGTCGATGAACATCACCTTGGCCGTAGCAGGCAGCAGCGTGTTGAAGAGCTGTCGCCCGCCATTGCTGTTGGTCTTTGTTTTCATCGTAGCCACCGCCTTACCTTTCGCTGCAGCGTTTCGTTTCTGAGCCCCCGCAGGCACTGCCGCGATAAGCAGTGCCGTGAGGATCCATGCCTGTATTTTCTTCATATTAAAAACAAATGTCTATTTAGCTTCTTTCAGATGCTTGTCCATATTGGCCGCGGCGCGTCGTCCGTCACCCATGGCCAGAATGACCGTAGCACCTCCGCGCACGATGTCGCCGCCAGCGTAGATGTCGGGTTGGCTGGACTGCATCTCGTCGTTGACCACGATGGTGTCCTTCCTTCCGAGCTCCAGTCCTTGGATACTCTTCGGTACGAGTGGGTTAGGCGACACACCGATAGCCACGATGACTTGGTCGCACTCCAGCGTCTCTGTTTTTCCTGTTGAAACAGGGCGGCGCCGGCCGCTGGCATCGGGCTCCCCGAGTTCCATGACGTCGAGCACGGCAGCGCGCACGCGTCCGTTCTCATCGGCGAGATATTCCTTGGGATTGTGAAGCGTCAGGAAATGGATGCCCTCCTCCTTGGCGTGTTTCACCTCTTCGAGTCGCGCGGGCATCTCAGCCTCTGAGCGGCGATAGACCAGGGTGACGTCAGCACCGAGACGCTTGGCTGTACGGCACGAGTCCATAGCCGTGTTGCCACCACCGACAACAATGACTTTCTTACCTATATTAATAGGAGTATCGGTATCAGGATTGGCAGCGTCCATGAGGTTGACGCGTGTGAGGTACTCATTGCTCGACATCACATTGATGAAGTTCTCACCGGGAATGTCCATGAAGTTAGGCAGTCCGGCACCCGAGCCCACGAAAATGCCCTTGAAACCTTTATCCTCCAAGTCTTTCACGGTGATGGTCTTGCCCACGATGCAGTCGGTCTGGAAGTGCACACCCATCTTGCGCAGGTTGCCTATCTCCACATCGACGATACGGTTGGGCAGGCGGAACTCGGGGATGCCATATTTCAGCACACCACCGATTTCGTGCAGGGCTTCGAAGACATAGACCTCGTAGCCCTTCTTCACCATGTCGCCGGCGAAACTCAGTCCCGAGGGGCCCGAGCCGACGACGGCCACCTTCATACCATTCGACGGAGCCACCTCGGGCAGCACGCCACGTCCGCTCTCGCGCTCATAGTCGGCGGCGAAGCGCTCCAGATAGCCGATAGCCACTGCGGGCTCCTTCATCTTTATATGGATACACTGGCTCTCACACTGCTTCTCCTGTGGACACACACGACCGCAGACAGCGGGCAGAGCCGACGTCATCTTCAGTACACGGGCTGCATCGAGCACATGCCCGCGCTCGATATTTTTGATAAACGACGGGATGTTGATATTCACCGGGCATCCCTCCACGCAACTGGGCTTGCCGCAGTCGAGGCAGCGACGTGCCTCACCCATGGCCATATCGAGTGTCAGTCCCTTGTTGACCTCCTCGGTGCGTGTGGTGGCTCGGTAGACGGGATCGAGTTCCGGCATCTTCACGCGCTCAATCTGCTTGCGCTCCTTTGCCGTCATCTTTTTGCGGAGTTCCTCGCGCCACGGTGCGCTGCGGTCCACAAGGCTCTCATCGGGCTCTTTGCCGTCGTCAGCCGAGGGCGCAGCCGTCAAAGATGAGTTACCTGCTGCGCAGGGCTTCGTCTGCTCGCCGTGGTGGAGATGGCGCTCATAGTTGTCCATCTCCTCTCTTTCCACGCCTTTGAAGGTTCCCATGCGCTTCATCATCTCATCCCAGTCGACGAGATCACCGTCGAACTCTGGACCGTCGATGCACACGAACTTTGTCTTTCCGCCTATCGTCAGTCGGCAGGCACCGCACATACCCGTGCCGTCGACCATGATGGTGTTGAGCGAGACATCATTGGGGATACCATATTTATGAGCCAACAGCGAGGTGAATTTCATCATCACCGGAGGTCCGATGGCGAGCACCTTATCGACATGTTCGCGCTTAATGACCTCTTCCACGCCGACGGTGACCACGCCTTTTTCACCGTAAGAGCCGTCGTCGGTCATGATGATCATCTCATCACTGTATTTCTTGACGTCATCGACCATGATGACAAGATTCTTCGTGCGTCCGGCGAGCACCGAAATGACGCGGTTGCCGGCTTGCTTGAGTGCGGTGAGTATCGGAAGAATGGCAGCGATGCCGATGCCGCCTCCGGCGCACACCACGGTACCGTATTTCTCTATCTTCGAGGCATTGCCCAGGGGGCCCACGATGTCCTGCACCTCGTCGCCCACATTGAGCTGACAGAGCTTGGTCGAGGACAGTCCCACCTCTTGCACCACGAGGGTGAGGGTACCTCTTTCGGGGTCAGACTTTGCAATGGTATAGGGCACTCGCTCGCTGTCCTTATCCACGCGCACGATGATGAAATGCCCAGGGCGACAACTGCGCGCGATGAGCGGTGCCTCCACCTCCAGGCAGAACACCTTTTCCGAGAATTGTGATTTCTTTAGAATCTTGTTCATTTCAGTCTTTGTCTTTGGTCTTTACGTTAGCACAAAGATAGTAATAAAAATCGAATTTCTCAATGAATATTCGTTAAAATAGCTCTTTTTCGACAAAAAAAGAATGAAATTACCAATTAAATGATCAGAACGAGCGGCTTTGAGAATGATAGTTGCAAACAAAATACTATTATTTGCAAAGATAGTGCAACGAAATTTCAATGTTTTGCAGTATCTTTGCAATAATGATAATAAAATCAGACCTGATAACAACAACATGACATCAACATTACGACATCTATTCTCAGCATTCATCATGCTACTGTTTTTACCCCTTGCGGCCCAAGCCCAATATGTGCAGTGCCACGACGGTAAATTTTGGCGTGGCGGCAAACCTTATTATTATGTCGGGACCAATCTGTGGTATGGAGCGATCCTTGGCTCTACGGGTCAAGGCGGCGACCGTGCGCGCCTCTGCCGTGAGCTCGACCGGCTGAAGGCTGCGGGCATCGACAACCTGCGCATCCTCGTGGGCTCCGACGGCCGGCGGAGCGTGAAAACCAAGGTGGAGCCGACACTGCAGGAAGCGCCGGGCGTATACAACGACACGATCCTCGCCGGGCTCGACTATCTGCTTCAGCAGATGGGCAAGCGCAAGATGGTGGCCGTGCTCTATCTCAACAACTCGTGGGAGTGGAGTGGGGGCTACGGCTACTATCTCGAGCAGGCTGGACTCGGCAAAGCGCCTCGGCCCAACGAAGCCGGCTATCCCGCTTACATGCACTTTGTGGAGCAGTTTGCTGCCAACGACAAAGCCCATCAGCTCTTCTACGACTATGTGCGCTTCATCCTCCATCGCACCAACCGCTACACCCATCGGCGCTATGTCGACGATCCTGCCATCATGTCGTGGCAGATCGGCAACGAGCCGCGTGCCTTCTCTAAGGAGGCTCTCCCGGCCTTTGAGCGGTGGCTCAGCGAGACCTCGGCGCTCATTCGCAGCATCGACAAGCACCACCTCATCTCCATCGGCAGTGAGGGCGCATGGGGCTGCGAGGGTGACTATGGATGCTATGAGCGCATCTGCGCCGACAAGAATGTCGACTACTGCAATGTGCATCTGTGGCCTTACAATTGGGGCTGGTCCAAGGCCGACTCGCTCATCGAAAACTTGCCACGTGCCTGCGCCAACACTAAGGACTATATCAATCGTCATCTCGCCATCTGCCAGCACTTGGGCAAGCCTCTCGTCATGGAGGAGTTTGGCTATCCCCGCGATGGCATGAGCTTCCGCCCGGGTTCTCCTACGAAGGGCCGCGATACCTATTATAGATATGTCTTCCAGCTTGTTGCCTGCAATGCGCGCCAAGGCGGGCTCTTCGCCGGTTGCAACTTCTGGGGATGGGGTGGAGAGGCCCGTCCGCGCCATGAGCTGTGGCAAGTAGGCGATCCCTACACCAACGACCCCGCCCAAGAGCAGCAGGGGCTCAACTCGGTCTTCGACTGCGACAGCTCCACGCTCAGCGTCATCAGCAACGTGATCCGGCAATTCAAGAAACTGCATTAATCAACACACAATATAATATTAACATCATTATTATGAATAAAAAACTAACTACAATGGTGTTGTCACTCTGCATGGCGAGTGCGGCTTCGGCACAGGCACCGCAACTCAATGCCCATAACATCGACCAGGTGCTCCAGGCCATGACCTTGGAGGAGAAGGCTCAGATGCTTGTCGGCGGTGGCAACGACGGCTTTGTGGGTTCGGGCTCTATGCTCGGCCATCAGAAGAAATTAGTGGCCGGTGCAGCTGGTATTACGGTAGCGATTCCCCGACTGGGTATTCCCGCTACTGTTGTCTGCGATGGTCCTGCCGGTGTGCATATCGATGCTCATCGCGACGGCACCAGTCAGACATTCTTTGCTACAGGATTTCCAGTGGGGACTTGTTTGGCAAGTACCTGGAACACTGAATTGGTGGAGCAGGTTGGTCGTTGTGAGGGCAACGAGACCTTGGAATATGGTTGCGATGTCATCCTGGGGCCGGGCATGAATCTACATCGCAGTCCGCTCTGCGGCCGCAACTTCGAGTACTATAGCGAGGACCCCATTGTTACGGGAATGATCGGTACCGCCATGGTTCGTGGCATACAGAGTCAGGGCGTCGGCGTGTCGATGAAGCACTTTGCCGTCAACTCGCAGGAGAGCGACCGCACGCGTGTCGACGAGCGCGTCTCGCAGCGGGCCCTGCGTGAACTCTATCTCCGTGGCTTCGAGATGGCCGTGCGCCAGGCTCAGCCGTGGACGATCATGTCGTCCTACAACAAAATCAATGGTGTCTACGCCCAGGGCAACTACGATTTGCTCACCAAGGTGCTGCGCGACGACTGGGGGTTCAATGGCATCGTCATGACCGACTGGATCGGCAAGCGCGCCGACCTGCCCGTTGCCGAGGAGGTTCATGCGGGCAACGACCTGCTCATGCCGGGCTATCCTGCTCAGGTCGAGGATATCGTCAAGGCCGTCAAGGAGGGCAAGCTCGACATCAAAGATGTGGATCGCAACGTGCGACGGATGCTGGAGTATATCGTCAAGACACCGCGCTTCCGCCATTTCGCTTTCAGCAACAAGCCCGACCTCAAAGCTCATGCTCAGGTGACCCGACAGACGAGCACCGAGGGCATGGTGCTGCTCAAGAATGGCGACTTCAATGGTAAGGCCGTGCTGCCCATGGAGGGCATCAAGCGCGTGGCACTCTTCGGTGTCAACAGCTACGACTTCATGAGCGGTGGCTTGGGCTCGGGCTGCGTCAATGTGCCCTACGTCGTGGATATGGTCGACGGACTGAAAAACGCCGGCGTCTCCACTACATCTCAGCTCACCGACATCTATACGAAATATGTGGCCTATGCCAAATCCAAGCTCAAGGCCGACAAGAACCCGTGGATGTGGTTTCTCGATCAAGGACAGCCCAAACTCGATGAGATCGACATCACGCAGCGCTGCGTAGAGCATGAGGCTCCCGAGGCCGACGCTGCCATCATCACCATCGGCCGTCAGGCCGGTGAAGGCATGGACCGCAACATCGAGGGCGAGTTCAACCTCACCGAGCAGGAAAAGCAGATGATCAGCCGCGTGAGCAGTGTTTTCCATCAGCAGGGCAAGCCTGTCATCGTTGTCATCAACTCCGGTTCGGTGATGGAGACAGCCTCCTGGCGTAGTTTGGTCGACGGCATCCTTGTAGCATGGCAGCCGGGTGAGGAAGGCGGCAACGCTGTTGCCGACGTGCTCACTGGTAAAGCCAATCCCTCCGGCCGTCTGACGATGACATGGCCGATAGCTGCCACCGATGTGCCCTCAACGGCCAACTTCCCGAGCCAGCCCGACTATTACGGTCTGACCGACGCCCTCTATGATCATCGTGTCAAGGGGGTCAACTACACCAATCATGATGAAGACATCTATGTGGGCTATCGCTATTTCGATTCGTTTGACAAGCCCGTAGCCTATCCCTTCGGCTATGGCCTGAGCTATACCACTTTCTCTATGTCGGGATTCTCAGCCAAAGCCGACAAGCAGAGTGTCACGGTAAAGGTGACGGTGAAGAACACCGGTTCGCGTGCCGGCAAGCAGGTGGCTCAAGTCTATGTCGCAGCCCCCAAGGGCGGCGAGGAGAAGCCGGCCAAGGAGCTCAAGACGTTTGCCAAGACCCGTATGCTCAAGCCCGGCGAGAGCCAGACGCTGACCATGAGCGTGCCGCGTCGGCTGCTGACGAGCTTCGACGAGGCTGGCAGCCAGTGGAAGGGCGAGCCCGGCGACTATACCTTCATGGTGGGCGATAATGTGGAGCATATCCTCGGCAAGGCCACCGTCAAGTTGGGCGCCTACACCGAGAAGGTCTCCGAGGCCCTCAAACCACAGGTGAAGATTGCGGTGCTTAGAAGAAAGTGAAAGAAGAGCTTCAACACTACAAAAGACTCTATATCCCAGCAGCCTCACCCCCCTTGCCCCTGTCCGAGAGAGAGGGGAGTGGGATGCTGGATAAACAACTTCTTACAGGTTCCCAATAATTGACTCAAGTTTCGGAAGTATATATACCTTTTACAGTGTGCGGCCCTTGTGGCCGTCTGCCCCCTATAATTTTTTATGGTTTTATCGGCGGACGTCCGTCGCAATGATGTTATTAATGTTTGTTGGTTGCGAACGGCCACAAGGACACCATTGCAAGGAATAACTTCTCTTCCGAAACTTGAGTAATTGATGGGCCTTGTCAGTACTGCGTCGCTCCAGCAAAGTGCCCGCAGGGCATTCTACACGCCTCACCCTCGGAGGGGGAAATGGGGACTAAAGGGCACGGAGAGAGAGCGCTTTTCGCTGTTGTCATTTCGTCAGTCATTCACTGACATATTGACCTATATTGTCAGACTAATTGTTTGGGTATATACTTTGCAGAAAGCAGGGTGAAGTTCGGAAGTCCGAAAGGATGGAAGAGCTCCAAAGAACTGAATTAAAACAATTAATACGATAATTAAGAGGTATGTCTTATGTTACTTGCAAAAAGAAATGATAACAATTGGATGTCAAACTTCTTTAATGACTTCTTCGACACGGATATGATGCCGCGTATGAATGCTACCGCTCCTGCTGTGAACGTCAAGGAGTCTGACAAAGGATATGTAATGGAGATTGCCGCTCCAGGCTTGAAGAAAGAGTATTGCCGCGTAAGTATTGACAAGGACGGCAACCTCAACCTTAAGATTGAGGACAAGTTCGAGCACAAGGAGGAAGACAAGGCTGAGGACAAGAAAGAGCACTATCTGCGCCGCGAGTTCAACTACAGCAACTATGAGCAGACCTACGTGCTGCCCGAGGATGTGGACAAGGAGAAGATCAGTGCGAAGGTTGAGAACGGTATCCTCACGATCGACCTGCCAAAGATGAGCAAGGAAGCCGAGAAAGAGGATAACAAGAGCATCGAAGTGAAATAATCCATTTTTCGCTCATCTCTCTTACATCAATTCATCATATATCCCTCTCGTCTCAAAGCGATCCGTCGCCGAAAGACGAGAGGGATTTTTTATTCTCCCCCTCAACCGCCACATCGCCACACCGCCACACCGCCACATTTATAGCTATCACATGTCGACAAAATCAAGGATTGTAAAATAAGAATAAATAATTTATATACAATATAAAATACTAATTATTAATACATTAATTAATATTATAATATATAATAATATAATATATTTTTACTCTATAGTCTCATTTCTACTCATTTTTCGCCCACAAGCCGGTATCGGCCTTATGTGGCGGTGCGACGCAAAGGGGGTGAGCATGAGGTCATGAGTTCTAACATTGCCTCTACCGCAACAACGCAACAACGCAACATTTATAGCTATCGCATGTCGGCAAAAACAGAGAATGTAAAATAAGAAGAAATAATATATAATCCATATAACATATTAATTATTAATATATTAATTAATTATAATATATAATAATATAATATATTTTTACTCAATAGTCTCATTTCGACCGCTTTTGCCGTTGATTGTCAGAAACGACCTTATGTTGCGTTGTTGCGTGTTGCGTTGTTGCGTATAGGAAGTTAGGAGTTTCCTCCCGCCAAACCATCAATATACTTCGAGCGAATAATAATTACGCCCCTCGCAAACTATAAATTCAGAAAAATGAGGTAAAAAGCTTGTTGTTAACAGATTTTAACTACAATAGAAGCCTGCAATTTGGAAACGAAGCAATTGCATCGTATCTTTGCAGCAAACTTTTTGGACAAGCCGAAAACAAAGACGGTAAATAACGCCTTATCGGTCTTGTTATATAGAAGTGTAAACGAGAAAGGAACAGACCCTCTCTAACTCCCCCCTAAAAGGGGGAGGACCGCGATGTCAAACAAAACAATATATTAACCCTTTAGAAAAATCCCTACCAGCCCACCGCCGGGTTTGCGCGCTCCCCCTCTTAGGGGGCTGGGGGGCTCCAATTCGCTTATGCTACACTACAAACTTTATCAAAACAAGTCCAAGGGCAACAAGGCCTACGGCATGTGGTTCGCCCGCGCCATGGTCACCCAAACCATCGACCTCGAACAACTCGCTGAGCACATGGCCAACCACAACACGCCTTACTCCAAAGGTGCCATCTTAGGTGTGCTGACCGACATGGTGAACTGCATCCGCGAGCTCGTCCTCGACGGCAACGCCGTGAAGATCCCCAACCTCGCCATCTTCTCCGCCGGACTGACCACCAAGG
>ONHQ01000079.1 GCA_900317685.1 uncultured Prevotella sp. | reverse complement strand
CAAGAAAACCATCATCAGAATCCTCATCGCCGTCGTGGTGATTATCGCCGTGAAGAAGGGCGTGTCGTTCGTCTACGACAAGATACAGGTCATGAACGCACCGACGATGCAGGAAATCAGCGAGGCGAACCCGTGGGCGGTGCCTGCCGACTGGTTCAAGACCGACACGATTACCATCAAAGGGTGCATCGAGGACTACGATGCCGAGCAGTTCGGCTTCACATCGATGGCGTGCTACTACACCGACGTCTTCGAGAAGGGCAGCACGGTGCTGGTGCTCGACATCGCCGACGACGGTACGTTCTGCAAGAAATTCCTCGCGAGCTACCCCGTGTGCAATTCGTTCATTGCCGACGGCTCGAAGGTGCGCTTCAATGCCATCCGATTCTTCGCCCGCCCTGGCGAGACTATCGACATCACCGTGCGGAAAGGTACATTCGGCAAATATGAGTGCGTCTATAACAACGGCAGCAGCCGCGACGTGGAGCGCTGGCTCCGCACATCGGACAACTTCGCGGACGCATTAAGTCCGCTGTGGGAGTTCGAGGGCAAGTTTGACGATGCCAACGAGGTGGCCGACGAGGTGTGGAAACGCCTGATGGCCAAACTGCAATCAATCAGCCGCAGCAAGGACTACACGCCGATGGAAGTGCAGTTGGCACTGGCCGACATCGAGGCACACTTCGGCATGGCTTACATGGACTGCATCGACCGGCTTTCAAATGCCATGGTAAAGCACGAGCAGCGCGACAGCACGTGGTACACTGAGATTCTCGACAGCGTGGAATGGAACAAATATCTCGACAGCAAGACTTATGCCCCCATGCGCCGCATCGACTACGACAATCCGCTACTCTTCGCCAGCAGCAGTTACCACTTCCTGCAAAACCGCATCCAGTATGCCAAGCCCGTATGGGAAGGCCAGTTCAAGGGGCTTATCAGCGAGGGCGGTGGTATGGAAATCAACGTAGAGAACTTCACCAAGAAACTCTCCAACGGCCTCGCCGCCCTACGCGACTTCATGGGAACGGACAAGGATAACTTGTTGGCTCAGATGTGCGTCTACAAGGACATGACATCCGGGTTCGACACATGGCGCGAGGAAGGAGGCAGCTTACAAGAAATGCTCGCCGACACGACCATAACCGAGGCACAGAGAAAGGAAAACCTCGACAACTGGCCCACACTCACCAAAATGTTCCCGCTCTACCTCGACGCCATCAAAAACCCATACATCCGTCAGAAAGCCGAGCATTTCCGTGACCGCCGTTTGGCGCAGAAAGACCTCGCCACGCCCCTGCCCTCCACGCCCGAGGCAGAATTGATTCGCAAGCTCGTCGCCAAGTACCCTGGACGGTTCCTTTTCATCGACTTCTGGGGCATGACGTGCGGTCCCTGCCGTGCAGCCATCCAAGAGAGCAAGGAGCTTCGCGCCGAGATTGCCAAGCGCGACGATGTGAAGCTTATCTTCATCGCTGGCGAACGCACCACCGAGGGCAGCGATGCATACAAGCAGTACGTGACCGAATGGTTGACCAACGAAGAGACCGTCTGCCTCACCAACGCTGAGTTCAGACGCCTGCAAGAGCTATTCCAGTTCAACGGCATCCCGCACTACGAGACCATCACCCCCGATGGCCGCCGTGTCCGTGAAGATCTCAGCATCAGTGGCTACCACGACTTTAAGAATGAGTTGGAAAGGGTCTTGGAGAAGCTGAAATAAATCGAAATTGAACCAATCAAAGCTTTTCTTCCTCCCGATTGCCGCCCTCACATTTACTACAAATACAAGGATGGATTACCTTCCTACGCGGCAATCAAGAGCTAAGTTTCTGACTCCATTTATTACAAGCCTGTCAGTATTTGCTACTGGCAGGCTTGTTTCCCAGTGTATTACATATGATATCCACGGTTTTGGCTTTTCTGATGCTCTTCTTTCATGTCTTGAACGATATAGCAAAGTTGTCCTTTTACTCGCTCACACTCATCAGATTTCAAGAAAGGAAGTGAAGCATTGAGAACATTGTCTGCTGCTTCCTCCTTGTCGGGCTGGCTATTCATGTAGCGTTTGACATCACCCTCTTGACGATAGCTCAAACTACGATAGCCAGACTGAATATAATCAACAACAGCCTTAACAGCACCTCTTAGCAGTTCTGAAAGGGTTGACAGATAATGACCAAGCCGCTCGCGATAATCATTGATGACGCTCTCCTTTAGACGGATAATCCTGTCTTTCTCTTGATTGTCCTGCTGATGTCGGAATACCTCACCCTTATACTTGCCCTGTAAATCCTCAATTTGCTTATCTTTCTTTGCAAGTTGCTGGGTATAGTGGTTCCGTTCAGCATCTAAAGCCTTTTGGTATTGACGCTGTATAGCTGCTTTTTGCTTCGGCAGTTCCTCTTTCAGCCGTTTGTTCTCCTTCTCCATATCAGCATACTTGCCCTTACCAAAAAGGTTGGCCACTCCAGAAACGATGGCATTGCCGTTCTCTGTATTCAGTCTATCCCGTTTCTCGGCAATCTCGTTATCAAGTTCAGCACTCTGCTTTCTCTGATTAGCCAAGATGAAGTCTTTTCGTTCCAGATGTTCGGCACCCGTCTCTTCCTTGCGCTTGCCTCTCTCCATCTCCAATGTCTCTGCAACCATATCCTGAATTTGGGACATGTCATCGGCATTCAGTTTGAAGGACTTGCCTGTCTGGTGGTCTATC
>ONHQ01000033.1 GCA_900317685.1 uncultured Prevotella sp. | reverse complement strand
CTGCTGAAGTCGAATGCGCTCCAATGATGTCTGGAGCATACTTTCTGTTTTTTCCATCATTGCTGACTTTAGGTGTCAACCTTATTTAAAAAAAGACAGTTTCCTTGTCATAGCTTAGCCATTTAATTGTTCACTTCGCCATGGCAGAGCGTGGGCAAGCTCCGCTTTGTCCATTTGGCTTATTGAAAATAAAGTCTTGCTCTTAGGCTCTTGTCTACTTCGTCGCCTTGATGAAATAAGTGATCAGACAGATGTAGGCCACCAGTGAGCAGACTTCGGAGAGCGGATTGGTCCACCAAGTGTCGGCAATGGAGCACTCGATGCCGCCGAACTTCATCAGTGCGCTCACCACGCCCATGAGTGCGCCACCGGCGATGAAACCACTGGCGATGAGCGTACCTTTCTCGCCACGCGCCTTGTTGACGGATGCGTCTTTCGAGCGAGTGGTGACAAACCAGTTGATGGCGCCACCCACTACGAGCGGAACGTTGAGTTCCAATGGGATGAACATGCCCAGAGCTACGGCGAGAGCCGGGATATGAAGACGATCAAGGACGATGGCGATGACCGCTCCGATGCCGTAAAGCACCCAAGGAGCACCGACACCATTCATCAGCGGGTCGATGACGGCAGCCATGGCGTTGGCCTGCGGCGCGGCGAGCTTGCCACTGGCGAAACCGTAGGTCTTGTTGAGCACGATCATCACGCCGACCACCGTAGCTGCGCTGACAAGGGTGCCGAGAAACTTCCAAGTCTCCTGCTTGCTGGGCGTTGTGCCCAACCAGTAACCGATCTTCAAGTCAGTGATGAAGCTGCCGGCCATGCTCAGCGCCGTGCAGACCACACCACCCATGACGAGTGCGGCGAGCATGCCACCGGGACCACGCAGTCCCACGGCCACCATCACCACACTGGCAAGGATCAGCGTCATCAGTGTCATACCGCTCACCGGGTTACTGCCCACAATGGCGATGGCGTTGGCTGCCACCGTGGTGAAGAGGAAAGCGATGATGGCGACGAGCAGGATGCCCACGACGGCAAAGAGCAGATTGCCGTGCATCACACCCAACCAGAAGAAGAGAAACGTGATAGCGATCACGGCGATGCTGCCAATGGCAATGATCTTGAACGAGATGTCGCGCTGCGTGCGCTTCACGGCTACTGTGGTGTCGTCCTTGCCCTTCATCTCTTTGGCAGCGAGACCAACAGCACCTTTGATGATTCCCCAGCTCTTGACGATGCCGATGATGCCGGCCATGGCGATGCCGCCGATGCCGATGCTGCGGGCGTAAGCCTTGAAGATCTCCTCAGGACTCATGTTGCCTACTGTAGCCGTGATGGTCGGACCCCACATGTTCAGCACTTGGTCGTGGAAGGCGAGCGACATGCCCGGCACGATCAGCCACCACACGGCGAGAGAGCCCAGGCAGATGTAGAGCGCATATTTCAGTCCGACGATATAGCCCAAACCGAGCACAGCGGCACCTGTGTTCACCTTGAAGACGAGCTTCGCCTTGTCAGCGAGCACCTGTCCCCAGCCGATGAAGCGGCTTGTGAAGTTCTCGTTCCACCAGCCAAAGCTGGCCACGATGAAGTCGTAGAGTCCGCCCACAATGCCGGCGATGAGCAGTGGCTTGGCCTGACTGCCGCCCTTGGCACCGCTGACGAGTACTTGCGTCGTGGCAGTAGCCTCCGGGAAAGGATACTTGCCATGCATGTCGCTGACAAAATATTTGCGGAAGGGAATGAGGAAAAGGATGCCCAGCACACCGCCCAAGGCAGAGGCCAGGAACATGTGAAGGAACGACACCGTCATCTCCGGGTATTTGGCCTGGAGGATATAGATGGCGGGCAGGGTGAAGATAGCACCGGCCACCACAGCACCTGAGCAGGCGCCGATGCTCTGGATGATCACGTTCTCACCGAGTGCCTTGCTGCGATGCGTTGCTGTCGACACGCCCACGGCGATGATGGCAATCGGGATGGCGGCCTCGAAGACCTGTCCCACTTTCAAGCCTAAGTAAGCGGCGGCGGCCGAGAACACCACGGCCATGATCAGACCCCATGTCACTGACCACGCGTTGACCTCGGGATAGGTGTGGTCGGGACGCATGATGGGCGTGTACTCCTCGCCCTGTTTCAATTCTCGAAATGCATTGTCGGGCAGTTGCACTGCCTCTTTTTCTTTTTCGTCCATGCTGTATTGTTGATTGTTAGTTTTTATTTTGTCTTTGCTCTTGTGTATTTGATGTTCTTATAGAGTTCCTGCATGCCCTTTTTGCTCTCGGGCAGCAGATGGAGCTTCACCCCATGGATGTGTTGTGTGGAGCGGAAGGCCTGCGGACTGACAACCTTCTCGCTGTCGATCTCCAGCTTGGCCAGTCCCAATCCTGGGATGCGCACGCGGTCGCCATCTTTGAGATGTCGCACCAGCGTGTCGGTGAACTCAGCCATCACCAAGTCCACGTCGGACTTCTTTGCCGAGCAGTTCCGCTCGATTTCGTCGGCGATCTCCTCGGATGTGATGGTCTTGTAGTGCATGGCTACGGCCTTGTATTTGCCGTAGTTCTTGAGCGTAGGATGTGTCTCTTTGACGATTTTGTATTCCATAGATTCAATATTTGGTAAATTTGTTTTACGTTTGCTTCTCTCCTTCGGGCTTTGCTGCTGTTGTGAGTGAATCCTTGTATCAGCGAGTGGAAGCTTTTCTGATGGGTGAAGCGTAACTCTCTGATCATCAGAGCGCTATTGTAGTCTAAAAAATTCTCTAGAAAATTTTTCGTCAAAACGGCATTTTTATCGGCTCATCTCGCCTTTCTGAGCAAAAATTCTCTAGAGAATTTTTCGTCATCTCTGCGGACTCATCTTTTCAAAGCGGTTTTCCACTCGTTTCGCAAAAGTAATCATAAGGTTTGAGATATGCAAATATTCAGACAGATAATTGGCTGCTGACTATTCAGATTGCGTGGAAAAACAAAAAAAGCCGGCTCTTTCCTTTGCGGGAAAGAGCCGGCTTCATGTTATAGGATTGGAAAGCTGAGGTGTAGCCCCCAGCCTTCTGCCTTAGTTTCTAAACTGCATACCAGCACCGTTGGCATCGACGATGATCGGCTTGTCGCGCTTCACTTCCTCAGCGAGAATCTTCTTCGAGAGGTCGTTGAGCACATAGTCTTGGATAGCACGCTTCACAGGACGGGCACCAAACTCCGGGTCGTAACCGACCTTGGCAAGGTAGTCGATGGCTGCGGGCGTCCACTTCAACTCAAAGCCTTGCGGTTCGAGCATCTTCTTGACGCGGTTCATCTGCAACGTTACCACTTGTGCAATCTGAGTCTGCGTAAGCGGCAGGAACATGATGATGTCGTCGATACGGTTCAAGAACTCGGGGCGGATGGTCTTCTTAAGCATCTCCATCACGTTCTTCTTCGTGTCGTCAATGACTTCCTTGCGGTTGCTGTCATTGAGATTCTCGAAGCGTTGCTGGATGTACTGGCTGCCGAGGTTCGACGTCATGATGATGATCGTGTTCTTAAAGTTGACCGTGCGACCTTTGTTGTCGGTCAGACGGCCATCGTCGAGAACCTGCAACAGGATGTTGAAGACATCGGGATGAGCCTTCTCGATCTCATCGAAGAGCACTACGCTGTAAGGTTTGCGACGTACAGCCTCGGTGAGCTGACCACCCTCGTCGTAGCCGACGTACCCCGGAGGTGCACCGATCAGACGGGTGACGCTGAACTTTTCCTGATACTCACTCATATCGATTCGCGTCATCATATTCTCATCGTTGAAGAGATACTCAGCCAAAGCCTTGGCAAGCTCTGTCTTACCGGTACCGGTCGTACCAAGGAAGATGAACGATGCGATCGGGCGTTTAGGATCTTGCAGTCCGGCACGGCTGCGGCGCACAGCGTCAGCGACAGCCTTGATGGCCTCGTCCTGACCGACGACACGCTTGTGGAGTTCCTCCTCAAGATGGAGCAGTTTCTCACGCTCGCTCTGCATCATTCGCGTCACGGGTATGCCTGTCCAGCGGCTCACCACCTCGGCGATGTCGTCGGCAGTGACCTCTTCACGCACCATGGCCTCACCGCCCTGGGTCGACTTGAGTTGCTCCTGGATCTTCTTGATGTCGTCCTGCAACTCCTTCAGCTTGCCGTAGCGGATCTCAGCCACTTTGCCGTAGTCGCCCTCGCGCTCGGCTTTGTCGGCCTCGAACTTCAGGTTCTCGATCTCCTGCTTGTCTTGCTGGATCTTGTTGACGAGTCCTTTCTCGGCTTCCCATTTAGCGCGGAACTGATGCTCTTTCTCCTTCAGCTCAGCAATCTCCTTGTCGAGTTGCTGGATCTTGTCGGTATCGTTCTCACGCTTGATGGCCTCGCGCTCAATTTCAAGTTGCTTCAAGTGACGTGTGATCTCGTCGAGTTCCTCCGGCACCGAGTCGCGTTCCATACGCAGCTTGGCGGCAGCCTCATCCATCAGGTCGATGGCCTTGTCGGGGAGGAAGCGGTCAGAGATATAGCGCTCCGAAAGCTTTACGGCAGCGATGCAGGCATCGTCGGTGATACGAACCTTGTGGTGGTTCTCATAGCGCTCCTTCAGTCCACGCAGGATAGAGATGGCGTCGATCTCGTCAGGCTCGTTGACCATAACGGTCTGGAAGCGGCGCTCCAAAGCCTTATCCTTCTCAAAGTACTTCTGATACTCGTTGAGTGTCGTGGCACCGATGGCACGCAGTTCGCCACGGGCCAGTGCAGGCTTGAGGATGTTGGCGGCATCCATGGCACCCTCACCACCTCCGGCACCCACCAGTGTGTGGATCTCATCGATGAAGAGAATGATGTTGCCTTGAGCATTGGTCACCTCTTTGATGACACTCTTCAGTCGTTCCTCAAACTCACCTTTGTACTTGGCACCGGCAATCAGGGCACCCATGTCGAGCGAGTAGAGCTGTTTGTTCTTCAGATTTTCCGGGACATCGCCGCGCACGATGCGTTCGGCAAGACCCTCGACGATAGCCGTCTTACCTGTACCAGGTTCACCGATCAGGATAGGGTTGTTCTTGGTACGGCGCGAAAGAATCTGCAGCACCCGGCGAATCTCCTCATCACGTCCGATGACCGGGTCGAGTTTGCCCTGGCGGGCAGCGTCGATGAGGTTACGGGCGTATTTCGAGAGGGCCTGATAGTTCTCGTCGCCACTGGCGCTTTGCACTTTCTGACCCTGACGCAATTCGTCGATGGCCTTCTTCATCTCCTCTTCTGTACAGCCAGCGTCCTTGAGAATGCGACTCACCGTGGTGTTTACCTCCAGCAATGCTAAGAGGATAGGCTCCACGCTGACGAACTCGTCACCCATTTTCTGCGAGTCTGCGACGGCACGCTCCAGCACTTTGTTAGTGTCGTTGGAGAAATAGGGTTGTCCACCTTCCACGCGTGGGAGATGCTTCAACTCCTCTTGTACGAGTTTCTCTATCTGCATGGCGTTGACACCTAACTTCTGAAAGATAAAGTTGGTGACATCGCGGCTTTTCACCAGGATGCCTTGCAGCAAGTGCACCGGTTCGATGGCCTGCTGTCCAGCCTGCTGAGCTGTGTTAACAGCTTCCTGCACGGCCTCCTGCGCCTTGATTGTAAATTTGTCAAATGTCATGTTTTATCTCCTTTCTTATTTGTTATTTTTATTTTCTACCACGACATTCTCAAATGATGTGCCCTGTGAAGTTAGTGCGACAAGATGGCATCTCTACATTGTTCCATCAGCCATTTTGGCGTACTGGTGGCTCCGCAGATGCCTACGGTCTCTGCCTTATCAAACCAGCTGAAGTCGATTTCCTCGGGACTCTCGACCTGATGGCTATTGGTGTTGACGGTGAGACACTCATTGAAGAGCACCTTGCCGTTGCTGCTTTTGCGGCCGCTGACGAAGAGGATGACATCGTGGTGCTTGGCAAACTCGGCGATGTTGGGCATGCGGTTGGCCACCTGGCGGCAGATGGTATCGAAACTGCGGAAGGTTGCCGTGGGGGCGATGTGGCTTTGAATGTAGTCGATGATGCGGTGGAACTCGTCGAGACTTTTCGTCGTCTGCGAGTAAAGATAGATATTACGGTTGAAGTCGAGATGCTTCACGTCGTCGAACTTCTCGATGACGATGGCGTGCTGATTGGTCTGTCCTACGAGTCCGAGTACCTCCGCATGACCATTTTTTCCGAAGATGACGATTTGCGCGTTTGGATCATTATCGAATTGCTTCTTGATGCGCCTTTGTAGCGCGAGAACCACAGGGCAGGTGGCGTCGATGATTTCAATATCGTTTTGCCGCGCGATCTCATATGTCGAGGGAGGTTCTCCGTGTGCACGCAAGAGCACCTTGGCGTGATGCAGTTGTTTGAGTTGCTCATGGTCGATGGTAATGAGCCCTTGCTGATGCAAGCGTTCCACTTCCATGCCATTGTGAACGATGTCGCCGAGACAGTAGAGCGTCTTGCCCGCTGCTAGCTCTTCTTCTGCTTTGCGAATGGCTGTGGTCACGCCGAAGCAAAAGCCGCTGCCAGCATCTATTTCTATTTTGAGGTTCATAAGAGTTGCTTGTTTGCTGTTTTGATTATTCAACGTTGACGTTGAGAATGACTTTGGTCTGATTGGGATCGTTGGTGATCATCAGAATGCGGGGCTTGGAACGGGCCGAGCGCAACTGCTTGGCATAGGCGGTGACCTTGAGCTTAGCGGTTTCACCGGGCTCAATCTGTGTCTTGTTGAGCGAGACTTCCAAGCCTGTGGTGAACATCTGTAGTGAGCGTACATTCAGCGTGCGTTTGCCTGCGTTGGTAATTTCGAGTACTCCTTTTTTCTTGTCCTTGCCGTCAAAGCGCCCGAGGTCGATCTTCTCGGCACTGAGAACCATCTTTGGGGCATTGGCGCGCTGGGCTTCGGTGAGGTGGTCGAAGTCGGGGAGGATGACAGCCGAGATAGAGATCTCTTTTTCCGGCGACACCTTGTCTCCGGGGAACATGCCGAGGTAGATGGATGACTGGGTGAGGCCGAAGTTGCGGATGGCCCGTGAATCGAGCATCAGCGTCACCACGCCGCTGTGTCCGGGAGCCAGTTGTGTCGGAGAAACAGAGGCTTTGAGATAGCTGGGCAGGTGCATGACCACAGGCTGCAGCGTTTGCTCTCCTTTATTAATAATGTGTATCTGCTGGACGGGCTTGTCCCCCCGGTTCACGTCATCGAACTCTACGTCGTTGCGGTCGAGGTGCAGTGCACCGATCTTGTAATCGTATTTGCCCACAAAGGTAGCCAATGAGGGAACGACGACACCGTGCAGCGAGAGTACCATCATCGTGTCGGCGGCATTGCTCTCTATGCCTATCTGCTTGTCGAAATGGCCCATCGTCTGGGCGTCGTAGCGCACGGTGATCTTGAAGTTCTTGCCTGCGGCGATAGCTGTTGAAGGCCAGTCGACGGTCGTGCAACCGCAACTGGTGCGCACATCCCGGATGGTCAGCGGCTGATTACCACTGTTGCGCATCTCGTAGACGGCGGTCACGGGATGGCCGAAGAGCACCTGGCCACAGTCGATGGCGGCACTCTCGGTGGAGATGGACTGGGCGTGGAGAGGTGTGGAGAGTGAGAAAAGAAAGAAGAGCCTCACCCCCAACCCAAATGAGGAAAAGAGCCTCACCCCCAACCCCTCTCCAAGGGAGAGGGGAGTGATATGATGGATAAACAATTTCTTAGCGTTCATGCTTGGTTTCTTCTTATTTGGTTTTATAGAGTCGTGTCTATAGCTTCTATAGCTTCTATAGAGTCTATAGCTTCTATAGAGTTTATAGCTTCTATAGAGTCTATAGCTTCTATGAGTCTATAGCTTCTATAGCCTCTTTAATTATTTCTCGATGACGATCTTCTGGGCCTTGTCGCGGGCGCTGAAGGCAGGACTGTAGGCGCACTGCACCGTGCAGATGCCCGTCGTGTAGGAACCGGCACGGTCGACATAATACTCGGTCTCGATGACATGCGTGCCCTTGGAGAGCGTGTTGAAATAATAGTTCGTCACGTTGTCCTGCGGAGCCAGATAGTAGCCACCATAGTAACCACTGAGCTGACGGACCGGCTGCAGGCAGGCAGCACGCTTGTCCTGAACAGCCACAAAGTCGTAGTCGCGGTCGGCAACCATTGTGATGCACACACGCACCTTGTCGCCTACCTTCAGCGTCTTGCCCTCGTGGAGAATCTCACGCTTGACGGTCATGCCGCTGCCAGAGGCTTCCGTCTCGGTGGCAGTCTGCCAGTACTGGGCATAGAGCGCGCCCCAGGAAGTGCCGGCGACTGGCTTGTCGATGGTCAGCGTCTTGTTGTTGGCTGCCTTGTCAACGGTGGTTTTGACATATCCGAGTCCGGCCGTAGCCTTAGGCATCGTCATCGCCTGACCGTCGACAGAGAAGGTTGGCTTTTGCGTTTGCGGCGCAAGGAGCGACAATTGTGCTTTGCCCTTGTCGTTGGTTAGGAAGGCATAGACGGCATCGACGGTGTTGAGAGGTGTCGACCATCCTGTGGTGCGTTTCTCCTGCAAGAGCCAGCGCTGCATCTCTTCTATGGTCTTGGTATCAGAGGGCTGCAGGCGTTTCAGGGCTTCGATGGCTGCTACCTGCGAGGGGATGCGATAGTCGCACCAACTGTAGAGAGCCTGCGGCGTGTCGAAGTAACGCCCCATCTCCTCTTTATAGACAGTGTATTCCTTCAGACTTTGGAGATACTCCTTAGCCCGCTGGCTCTGACCATACTGACTGAGGATGACGGCGGCACCGGCCTTGCCGTAGATGGTCAGTGCTGTCGGCATTTTCTGCAACAGACCTACGAGATAGCTCATGTCGGCTGTGCGCTGACGGTTGGCCAGGGCACAGGTATAGAGATAGTGACAAGCCGTCTCACTCGGAGCGAGATGCTTTGCTCCTTTCTTCTCGGCTTTTTTCAGTTCGGCAACTTCTTCGGCGATGTACTTGTCAAGGAAGGGGAAGGATCGCTTGACCATGTCGTTCACCTCTTTAGAGGCACCGGTCATGGTGTTGAGACGGGTAAGCGTTTCGGCAATGCTCATGGTCATGTAGGCACTGCCCGGCATGCCCGGCCACCAGGCAAACGAGCCGTCGGAGAGCTGCAACTTGCGGAGCTGGTCGGTGAAGTTGCTGAGACGATAATCGATCTGCGTGCTGTCGAGATAGTTGACGAGCTGTTGTTTCTGTGCGGTTTCGCTTTCAGCGTCAGCTACCCAAGGCGTCTCGGAGAGGGTCAGGCTCTTGAGTTCTTCGTTGGTTTGCAGGCTGCTGGTGAGCGAAGTCTCCTTGCCGGTTTCCTGTTGCCAGAGCTTCAGTGTCTTGCCGATGGCTGGATCGGCGTTGACAATGCTGCGTGCGATGGTGTTGGCGTAGAGGGCAGCGGCCAGAGAGAGTGCGTCGCGGCTGTTGGGATTGGCCACGGTAGGCAGAGCCTGAACCATCAGCCAGGCGGGAGTATTGGTGTATTCGATGGTCAGCTTGCAGTCTTTGGCCTTTTGGGGGAAAAGCTTGCTGAGGTCGAAGGAAGTGTTGCCGGTGCCGCTGAGCGTGAATGGACGGGTGTTGCTGACGTATTCCTGGCTTGGCATGACAGCCATGTAGTGCTGTTCGCCGTCGCTGAAGCCTTTGCCGTCAGCCAAGACGCGGGCGATGACCAGGCCTTCATGACGGGCATCTGCGGGCAGTTGGTTGCCGGCAAAGTCAAAGGTTACGGGTACCGTCTTCCCGGCTTCTACCGTAAACGGCTTCTCCCACTCAGCGAGCACACGCTCGGTTTCTGCGTCGAGCAGCTGCAGATGGGCACGTCCACTGACATTGCGGTTGCTGGTGTTGGCGATGAGTGCTGTGGCCTGTGCTTGGTCGTTGGCGCGGATGAAACGCGGCAGGTTGGGCTGTACCATCACTGTTTTCTGGGCTACAATCTCATCGTTGCGCAGACCATAGTTCATCTCCTTGTCGTGTGCCAAAGCCAGGAAGTGCCAGGTAGTGACGCTTTCAGGCAGGGTGAACGTCAAACTCACGTTGCCATTGGCATCGGTCATGAGGTTGGGGAAGAAGAAGGCGGTCTCGTTGAGATTGTCACGCAGCGTAGCAGGCATGCCGACTTTCGATGTGGCGGCATCCTCTACGTCTGCAGCTTTTGGCGCGTAGCCAACGACAACATCATGGTCTGCCGCATCCTTATATGCGATGTCACTGCCTGCAAAGTTGGCGGCACGGGACTTTTGCATCATTGCCATCTTGCCTCCACGAATGCGGACTTGTTCTGTGGCCATCAGCACTTCGTCGACTGCAATGAAGGGATTGAAGACGCCTTCCATAGCGGGGTCGAAGTGGCTGAAGTTGAGGTCGCGTACATTGTAGGCCCGATAGTTCTGATAACCATAGAGTCCGATGGCCGACCAACGGGTGGTGTTCCATTGAGCCGACAACATGCTGGAGGCAAAGTCAAGCGAGAACTTCCAGTTGTGTGGATAGATAGCGTCGAGACTCTTATCGTACATGGCAGCCAGCAGTTGTGCTTTTGCAGGCTTAGCCTTGGCGTTGGTCACCTGCAGTGTCCAAGTCTCTTTCTGTCCGGGTACGAGTTTATCACGGAAAGTCTTCCATGTCAGATGGAGTTGCTTGTCGGGCTCTGGACGGGAGAGAACATCGTAGTGGGTGTAGCATTTGCCGTCCTTGACCCAGGCCAGAGCCAGTGTGAGAGCATCGCCGTACTCGGGTTTATACTGAAGTTTTTCGGTCTTCACCTCATTGCTGAGTGTGCTCTGTCCTTGTTTGATGATCTTGTTGGAACCAAAGACAGTGTAGAAGATATGGACATCCTTGTCGGAACTACCTACCTGAAGATAGATGGGACTGCCCACGGTGAACTGGCGGGAGGAGAGATAGTACCAGTCGTGTGTGGAAGTGGCCGGATGACGGTCGGAATAGGTAAACACGACGACGTCGCTGCGCAGCGTGTCGCCCTGGCAGATCGCTTCCAGATGGTGCTCGCCGGATGCGAGTTTCCTATATATATTAATAGGTGTGTCTGTCTGAACGGTTGTCCAGTCACCGTCGTTGAAGCGGTAGCTGACGTTGGCCTTGATGCTCTCGCCATTCATATTCTTGCAAGAGAAGAGGAAGGTCTTCAGGCTGTCGCGCAGACACTGCTTGGGCAATGTGCTGGAAAGAACGGCGGAGCGGTTGGTCAGCGGCATCATCGTTGTGGCCTCCTGCGTCTCACCAGAGAGGCTGGTGACTTTCGTCTCGGCAGTGATGCGATAGCCGAATCGCTGGTTGAGATCGATGTCATCGGGGTAGGTCATCGGCAGTTTGACGGTAAACGAACCGTCGTCGGCAGTGACTGTGGAGTCGGTCAGAAGAGTCTGTTGACCGCCTACAGTGCGATACCACCACAGCATGGGGCTGCGGTGAACCGTGTAGACCACCTTGCCACCTTGTACAGGTATGCCGGAATAAGTCTTTGCCACACCGCGCACGCGGAGCGTGTCACCGGACTGGTAGGCCTGAGTGTATTTGTCGAAGTCGATTTGGAAGGTAGGACGCTTGTATTGTTCCACATGTACAGAGGCGTAGCCCATCGACGAGTTGTCGCTGCTGGCCATTAGGGAGAACGTACCGGTGAGGCCGTGCTGCGGCAGGGCAAAGTCTGCTGATGCCGTACCGAAATCGTCGGTGGTGACGTTTTGGCGGCTCACCTCCTTGCCGTTGGCATTACATAGCGTCAGCGTGATGGCCTTGCCGCCCGCAACAGCAGATTGCATTGTGCTGTCGTTGACATTGTAGGCAATGGCGGTGACGTGCAGCGTCTGGCCGGGACGGTAGAGCGAGCGGTCGGTGAAGAGGTTGATGTTGTGGTGCTCACGCTTGTTGTTCCAGTAGTAGAAGCGGTCGTAAACGTTTTGGACGGGCAGTGCCTTGTCATTGTCGGTGTAAGCCACATAGTAGTTGGGGCGATTGTCACCATAGTGCAGGACGGCCTCTCCATTGTGGTCTGTGGTCAGCGTTTGCAGCGTCTTCTGTGTGTTGCCGTTGTAGTTGAAGAAGCGCAGATGTGCTCCGGCAACAGGCTTGCCGGTGGTGGCGTTGACCGTAACAAAGCGTATGGCATTGCCAGGTTGGGGCTGATGGAGTACGCTAAGGTCGCTCACGCGCAGCAGCGTGCGCTGAGGATCAATGCTGGTGTTGCTGGTGGTGGTCTCAATCATGTAGACACCAACGGGCAGAGCCTTGAGACGTATGGAGTCGGTGCTCTCTTTCCATGCAGGCTGACCATAGTATTGGCGCGTGACAGACTGGATTTCGCCGGGAAAAATCAGTTTGGCAATGCGCTCATAGTCGCGTTTGTTGTTGGGGTTCAGCTTGGTGTCACCGTTGAGGTTCAGTCGGTAGACCTTCAGCGTGAGCGTGTTGATATTTCTGATGGAATTGATGCGTACGAGTCGCTCTTTGTTGGGCAGCAGCACACCGTCGCCCGCGTTGATGCTGAACGAGGGAGTCTGCAGCTCTTCGAGGGCGTTGCGCAGCACGTTCATGCGCTGCCAGTCGCCCCAACGGCTGATAGCATAGTTGATGAAGTTGACGCGATGCTCGGCAGTGACGTCGCTGGTCTGACTCATCGCATTGTATCGGGCGATGGCGATCTCACCGCATTCGCGCAGATCCTGATAGACATTCATCAGCGAGTCGAGGCATTGCACGCATTTCGACTTGCGCAGGGCACAGTCGGTCTGCTCGCCTTTGGCCTGCTGCATCCACAGTGCAGTCAGACAGGCGGCCGGTCGGTTGCCCTGTTTAGAATAGTAGTCGTGAAGTGTCTTATAGTCCTTAGCCTCAATGCCGATGACGTGGAGCAGGTCGCCGTAGAAGATCTTGCTGTCAATGCCTTCCACGATGGCGGGTTCATATTCCTCGTATTTATGTTTGGCCAACAGGTCGGGATTGGCCATGGCCCGGCCGAACCACAGCTTTTCCTTAGCCTGGTTGTCCTTGTCGTAACTGCCCTGATAGGCTTTGCCGAGTGCGGCGGCATAGACAGCGCGGAGCGTCGGGTCGGTCAGACGGGTGTAGTCCGTCTCCAACCGTTGCCGCATCACGTCAAGCGAGTCGGGGGCGATGCGGCCTTGCGTCTCCACTTCCATCCATTTGGCTTTCAGTAATTGCCCGTAAGCT
Source organism: uncultured Prevotella sp. (assembly GCA_900317685.1). Classification (GTDB taxonomy): domain Bacteria; phylum Bacteroidota; class Bacteroidia; order Bacteroidales; family Bacteroidaceae; genus Prevotella. The sequence goes on along the minus strand of ONHQ01000033.1, from coordinate 50,221 downwards.
TTCTCTTGTCTGGCTTTTTTGACAATCTGATCCAACCACTGTAGTTCAGTCTTTGGCAAGTCTTTTTGCTGGGCAGTGGTGACCTGTTTCCACAGACTTGTGAAACTGTCGGCATACATGCTCGCCGACAATGCCAGGGCGGCTAAAACACATACTATCTTTTTCATATTGAAGAATTTACGCTAGTTGTAAATGCAAAGATAAATATATTTTTTTGATTATCCTTCATCTGCTAACTTAAATTAGTAGCTTTTACAATAGTGAATGGGTGGGGAATGTATTTCTGATGAGCTGTTTCTCAAGAAGACAGCGTAACGAACAGAACATAAGAGTACTTTGGAAATATATTTCTGATGGGTGGTTTCTCAAGAAGACAGCGTAACAAACAGAACATAAGAGTAGTTTGGAAATATATTTCTGATGGGTGGTTCTCCAAGAGGAAAAGGCTGGAGATGTGTTTAGAAACAAAAAAAAAGAACCTGCCCTCACGGGTGGGTTCTCAAAAAAACAGTAATTAACTCAAAATTTATAATCTATTGACTTGCTTTTGTCCCTTGTCTTGTTTTGTATCTTTGTCAGATGAATGTACAACCTCATTTTGCTAAGGTGATGTTCAATCATCTTTGATTTCGCTTGCAAAGGTAAGGAAAAGATTTGTTTCCGCAAACAAACTTCAATGAAAAGTGATATTTCTTCAGTAAAGAGCCTATAGTTTTCCTTTTTCCTTATCATTGCGATGCTTGTCTCATAGCTTTGTGCTTGTCTCTTCCTTGACGGCAAGGGTGGTGTTATGTGCTAAGCAGAGGGAAGATGCCGTTTTAGGCTGGCAAGTGACTGATATATTGCTGATAGAGCCACTGATCCTGTTCGGCAATTGTCAGATGACTGTTATCCAGCTCTACTGCGTCATCGGCTTTCTTCAGCGGAGAGACCTCGCGATGCGTGTCGATATAGTCTCTCTCCTGCACATTTTTCAGGATGTCGTCGAAGTCAGCGGGCATCCCTTTGGCTTTCAACTCGTCGTAGCGGCGCTGTGCCCGAACCTGTGCCGAGGCTGTCACGAAGATTTTTAGTTCGGCATTAGGGAAGACTGTCGTGCCGATGTCGCGGCCGTCCATGACGATGCCCTTTTCTTTGCCCATGGCCTGCTGCTGTGCTACCATTGCTTCACGGACAAAGGGGATAGCGGCGATGGGGCTTACATGCTGGCTGACTTCCATGCCTCTGATCTCTTTCTCTACGCATTCGTCGTTAAGGTAAGTGCGGGGATTGCCTGTTGCCGGATCCAACTGGAAACGGATATGTATGTCAGGCATCAATTCTTTCAGCTCTTTTTCTTTCACAGAGCCGTCGGCGTTGAACAGCTGATGACGCAGGGCGAAGAGAGTGACAGCACGGTACATTGCACCCGTGTCAATGTAGACATAACCGAGCTTCTTGGCCAGTGCTTTGGCCATCGTGCTTTTTCCGCAAGAGGAAAATCCGTCTATTGCGATTGTAATCTTTTTCATGATATGAATGATTGTGTGCTATTGTGCGTTTTAGAGTTTACTATATATAATAAGGTGTAGGGGAAACTTGATCACAGCGAAAAAGCGGCACTGCAAATCAGACTCGTACTGGAGACATGGTATTTGCCGTAGCTGACGCCAATCTTCAGCCTGTTGAGGTCGAGGCCGGCTCCGAGTGAGAGTCCGGCGCCATGGCTGCTGTCCTTGTCACCGTCGGAGATCTTCATCTCGTCGGCGCGCCGGAAGTTATAGCCCATGCCGAGCCAGAGGTTGTCACCAAGCAGAAAGTCCCCGCCAACGACGACGTGGTTGAGCAACTTGTAATGGGGATGGTTGAGATCTACCAGCGTCAACGACAGTCGAAGCGGTATGCTTGAGAGTCCCTTGGTCACACCCGCTTGCAGATCAAATGGCATTTTTTCATAGTTCTCGTCGTAGGCTTTGAGCTGTCCACCGAGATTCTTTGCAGTAAGGGACACTGACAGCTGATGGTCATCATCGTAGTAGTTGAGTCCCAAGTCCACGCCGAAGCCAATAGAATTATAGTCGCCGATGTAGGACGTGATCAGTCTTGCGGTGACGCCACCGGCGACTTTGTCGGTCAGCATATAGGCCAAGGTGCCGTTTACCGCTATGTCGCGTGCCGAGAATTCACCTGTCTGCACGTTGTTCTCATCGGTTTGCTTCATCTTGCCATAGTCGAGATACTGTGCGCCGACGGCCCACGTGGCCCTGTTGCCACTCGCCCAGTTAAATGCGGCACTGGCAGCCTTAACGCCCTGCATGTAACTCATATAGTTGAGCGCAACGGTTTTGGGCGTGGAGGAAGCGAGTAGCGCAGGATTGCAGAACAGCAGGTTCTCGTCGTCTTCCACCAAACTCACATTGTCGCCGCCGATAGCTGCTGCGTGAGCCCCTACTGGCAGACGCAGAAAATTGTATGCGGTCTCGCTTTCGGACTGCGCCCATGAAGAGGAAGCGCAAAGAGCGAGGAGGATGGAGAAAGCGGCTTTTTTCATTTATTTACCCTAATTCTTTGGCAAAGATACGCTTTTTTTCGAGATTTGCAGTAAATTTGCAGTGTGAATCTTTTGTGATAACGAAAAGACAGGTAGATTTATTATAAATCATGGAAACGAAGAAGAGCGACAAAGCCAATTTGGAGCAGCACCGGAGAGAATACTTTCTCATGGGGCTGATTTTTGCGCTTGCCCTTTTGTTTACTGCTTTAGAATATACAACACGGCCGCAGAATGCTGCTGACGACAGCGACCTCTCTGACGACATGACCGAGGAAATGGATATGAAACCGGCCATGGACATGAAGGACATGATATCCGCTGCCCCGGCCCCGGCATCGAAGTCTATCACTGACAACGTGAAAACGGTGGAGCATACGAGCAACAGCACGGACCAAATTGCGCCCGTCACCAGCAAACTGCTCATTGGCGACGGACAGGGCGTGGCCAAGGATGCCAATGTCACGGAAGCCTTGCCGCAGATCACCACTAACAAGGACTCGCTGGAAGAAAAGACGCTCGAGCAGCTGCCAGAGTTCCCCGGTGGCATCGTGGAATTTATGAAGTGGCTCACACGCAATCTGCATTATCCACCTTTAGCACAGCAGCAGAAGATACAGGGTAAGGTGGTGGTGAGTTTCATCATCAACGCTGATGGGTCGATCGCTTCGCCGAAAGTGCAAAAGTCGGCCAACCCCATGCTTGACGCTGAGGCTCTGCGTGTGATCAAGATGATGCCCAAATGGAAGCCCGGTATCATGAATGGGAAACCCTGCCGGACAATGTTTGCAATCCCCGTGAACTTTGTTATTTGACAAGTGAGGGCAATATCGCAGAAACGAAACCGTTGTTTACGCAATTACGAATGATCAATTTATAGACGATGAACGAGGAATTATCAATGAAGTCAGCCTCTGAACTGTTGGGAGAGGTCAATGATTTTCTGGCCCGGTTGCCCTACGACCGCCAGCCATCCAGTCTTTATGAGCCTGTGAAGTATGTGTTGTCAATGGGTGGCAAACGCATGCGTCCCGTGCTGATGCTGTTGGCTTATAATCTGTATAAGGATGATCCAGAGAGCATTCTGATGCAGGCGGTGGGCTTGGAGACTTATCACAACTATACACTCCTCCACGATGACTTGATGGACAACGCTGACTTGCGCCGCGGACACGAGACGGTGCATAAGCGGTGGAATGCCAACCAGGCCATCCTCTCGGGCGACTCGATGCTCGTGCTCGCTTACCAGCGGATGGCGGAGTGTCCGGCAGACAAACTGCCCCAGGTGCTTGAACTCTTCACCACCACAGCTTTGGAGATCGGAGAAGGGCAACAGTACGACATCGACTTTGAGACACGGACGGACGTCAGCGAGGAAGAGTATCTCGAGATGATACGTCTCAAGACAAGCGTCTTGCTGGCCTGTGCCCTGAAGATGGGTGCGCTACTGGCCGGAGCGCCTCATGATGATGCCGAGCGCCTCTATCAGTTCGGCGAGCTCGTCGGTCTGGCCTTCCAGTTGCAAGACGACTATCTCGATGTCTATGGTAATGAAAAGGTGTTTGGAAAAGCCATCGGCGGCGACATCACCTGCAATAAGAAGACTTTCATGCTCATCAATGCTTACAATCACGCCAACGCTACACAACGCGCAGAACTGGATCGCTGGATCTCGGCAACGGATTTCGACAGGGATGAAAAGGTGAAGGCGGTGACGAGACTCTATAATGAGATTGGTGTAGACAAGCTTGCGCAGGAGAAGATTGCCAGTTGTTTTGAGCAGAGCAAAGCTTATCTCGATGCCGTGAAAGTCGATGAGAGCCGTAAGCAGGAGCTGCGCCAGTATGTCGAACAACTGATGAACCGTAAGTTCTAAAATATCTTTTAATGATACCATTTATAGATACACACGCCCATCTCGACGGTGAGGAGTTTAAGGAAGACCTGCCGCAGACGATACAACGGGCAAAGGATGCCGGGGTAGGAGCTATTCTTGTCCCCGGCATAGACGAGTCGTCTATTGCCTCGGTGATGGATGTCTGCCGTCAATATCCCGGTTATTGCTATCCGATGATAGGCTTGCAGCCAGAAGAGGTGCGTGAGGATTGGGAACGTGTGCTCGATGTCATGCAGCAGAAATTGGAGTCCAGTCGCCAGACTTTGGCGGCTGACGCCCCGCTTCGTTACATTGCTGTGGGCGAATGTGGACTGGACTTCTACTGGAGCCGGGAGTTTGAGCAGCAACAGCTGAAAGCTTTTGAGCGTCAGGTAGAGTGGTCGGTTCAGTATCAGTTGCCTTTGATGATCCATTGCCGGAAGGCACAGAATGAACTCCTCCATATCATGAAGCCCTATGCCGATGAGCTTCCCGGTGGAGTCTTTCATTGCTTCACGGGCAATCAGAAAGAGGCAGAAGCCTATCTGCGCTTTGACCGCTTCTGCTTGGGCGTGGGCGGCGTGTCTACATTCAAGAGCTCTCATCTCCGTGAGGACCTGCCCGCTGCCGTGCCATTGAACCGTATTGTGCTGGAGACAGACAGCCCCTATATGGCACCGGTGCCGCATCGCGGCAAGAGAAACGAGAGCGCTTTTGTCGCTGATGTCAGGCAGACACTGGCTCAGGCCTATGGCGTGTCAGCGGATGAAGTGGCTCAAGTGACCAACCAAAACGTTGAGAAGCTCTTTGGAGTACGGCCGTTGGCGGTATGCTGACAGCAAAATGGCAATGAAATGGCGACTCAAAGGCAGAAAGAAACGCTTAAAGTCTTAAAGAATTTTAAAAGCTTTTGCGTTTCGTTTGTGGTTTGCGATAAAAGTAATACTTTTGCAGTCGCTATTGAAAAATGGCATTCAAACACGAAAGGGAAAGATGCTCGAGTGGTTGAAGAGGCACGCCTGGAAAGCGTGTAAACGTCTAAAGCGTTTCGGGGGTTCGAATCCCCCTCTTTCCGCAAAGCAAGACAGAATCACGGTTCTCGGTTGAGAGTCGTGATTTTTTTTATGTTTTCCCCCTTTTGCTCTTTTGTTCCGCTTGTTTTGCTTTCATCCTTACAACAGTTTGCCTTGCCTTATAATAGCAGGTGGAAAAACCTTTTTCGCAGTAAGTATTAAAAAAGTTTTTTCTTTCATCTCTATGTGATTCAAAAGTAGTATCTTTGCACACACATAGAAAAATAGTTAGCATAGATAGACCAATACAATTAAAAGAGATGAATAAATTGATACAGCGTCTCGTTATTTTCGTGTCGTTCATATTTTGTTGCAGCCTGACGCAGGCACAAAAGAGCGCAGCGCCTCAGACAAAGTCGGCTGCTCAGCAGGAAAAAGTATCCACAGACAGTGCTTCGTCCAATGCTGATGACGCAGATCTCGACAGTGCTACTGCCGAGAGCATGTTGGGTCAGGCAGCAGTTTCCGACGGTGACGGCGATGCCTCTACGGACAATGGTGGCTTCTACAAATCCTTAAAGACAAAGTTCATTGAAGGCAATGCCGGATTTATGTCGTTGGTGGCGCTGGCTTTGGTACTCGGTCTGGCTTTCTGCGTGGAACGTGTCATATATCTGAGCCTCTCGGAGATCAACGCCAAGAAGCTCATGAAGGATGTCGATGGTAAGCTGATGGCGGGCGATGTGGAAGGTGCGAAGACGCTTTGCCGCAACACGCGCGGCCCCGTGGCATCCATTTGCTATCAGGGCTTGGAACGCATTGAGGAGCCGATAGAAGACATTGAGCGCTCTGTGGCCAGCTATGGTTCCGTGCAGAGTTCCAACTTGGAGAAAGGTTGCTCATGGATTACTTTGTTCATTGCCATGGCTCCATCGCTCGGTTTCCTGGGTACGGTGATTGGTATGGTGATGGCTTTCGATCAGATACAGACGGCGGGTGACATCAGCCCGACAATCGTCGCAGCCGGTATGAAGGTGGCTTTGATCACAACCATCTTTGGTATCATCGTGGCGCTGATCCTGCAGATTTTCTACAACTATATCCTTTCGAAGATAGAGCACCTCACCGCGCAGATGGAGGAGAGTGCCATCTCTCTGTTGGACTCAGTAGTGAAATATAAGTTGAAAAAATGAAACGGTTGAATATTCATCAGCTTCGGAACTGGCCGACGGAGAAGATTTCTTCTCGTGCGCTCTACCTGCTTGTAGGCATTGCGATGGTTGTATTCGTGCTGTTCTGGCTTGTCGGCTTCGACCGTCCGTTCGAAGATGATCCCAACTTCAACGCGCCTCTGTTCACCAATGTCTTGTTGGTGCTCATGGTGCTCTACCTGTTGCTGGGCATTGGATTCTCTGTATGGTCGGTAGTCAGCTTGCTGAGGAAGCGGGGCAAGACCGAGGCTGTGGAGAATGGAATCCCCGTGAAGAAGATCGGCTACTTGGTCACGGGTGGGGTCGTCGTATTGCTGTTGCTGACCTTTGCTTTGGGCAGTACCGCACCGATGAAAATCAATGGTGCCACCTACGCCAGTAGTTTTTGGCTCAGGACATCCGATATGTTCATTGCCACATCGTTGGTGATGATGCTTGTCGCGGTAGCTGCGGTCATCTACGGAGCTACAAAATATAATCGAAAGTTATGATGAATTTCCATCATCGCCGGCGTAGTGTCCCTCAGCTGAATACGACCTCTACGGCCGACATCTCGTTTATGCTGCTCATCTTCTTCCTCGTCACCACCAATATGGACGTGGACAAGGGCATCACGCGCCAGTTGCCGCCACAGGGACAACAGCAGAGTGCGCAGTCCTTCGTGGAGAAGAATACGGTGCTGGATTTGCAGATCACGGCTGGCAACCGGTTGCTTGTCGACGGCAAGCCCTTTGCGGTGAACCGTCTACAACAGCGTGTTGAGGCTTTCGTCACACGGCTTGGCAAGCGCCACCTCATCAAGGTCAGCGTAGATCCGCAGGCCAGCTATGATGTATATTTCCATATGCAGAACCAACTTGTAGACGCTTACCGCAACTTGCGTGACCGTCGGGCTCTGGCACAGTTTGGCCGTCGCTATGCCGAGTTGTCGCAAGATCAGCGTGACAAGGTGAAGGACGAAATCCCACAGCGCATTGCGGAGCAGTATAATGGCAATCAGGATGTGACGCAGCCAACGCAGGAAGGAGGGCAGCCATGAGTATGTTTCGTCGTAGAGAACACACGGTTCCGGGACTCAACACCGCTTCATTGCCGGATCTGATCTTCAGCGTGCTGTTCTTCTTTATGATTGTCACGCACATGCAGAAGGTTGCCGTGAAGGTGCAGTATCGCACGCCGCAAGGTACGGAGTTGACGCGACTGACGAAGAAGACCGCTGTTACCTATATATATATAGGTAAGGCTGCCGGCGCGATGGGGCAGGCCACTCACGGACGTACCATGATCCAACTAAACGATAAATTCGGTTTACCGGCCGACGTGACGGACTATGTCTCGCAAGAGAAGGACAGAATGTCACCGGAAGACCAGCAACTGATGACCGTGTCGATCAAAGCTGACCGTCACACGCCCATGGGAATCATCACCGACGTGAAGCAAGCACTGCGCCAGGCAAAGGCTTTAAAGATCAGTTATTCGGCTACTCCGATAGAAAAAGGCACGTCTAAGCATTGATATATCTTCTGTTGTTGATGAACTTTTAAAGTAAAAGTGTCATTTGATAATTATTTTGCTTGCAAATGTTGTGTGTTTGAAGAAATATATGTATCTTTGTACGCAAATTAATAGATACAATGGCTAGACACAAATTAGATGCTTTAGACAGAAAGATTTTGCAGCTTATTTCGTCAGACGCGCGCATTGCCTTCTTGGAGGTTGCACGTGCCTGCAATGTCAGTGGAGCTGCTATTCATCAACGTATTCAAAAACTTACTCAGCTTGGAATCCTTAAGGGCTCACAGTTCATCGTCGATCCTGAAAAGATCGGCTACGAGACTTGTGCTTATATCGGTCTTTATCTGAAAGATCCAACGACATTTGACGATGTGGTGGAGAAGCTGAAGAAAATCCCTGAGGTCACCGAGTGCAATATCACTACGGGTGGTTACGATATGTTCATCAAGCTGTATGCACGCAACAACCACCATTTGATGAACATCATCCATGACAAACTTCAACCGTTGGGCTTGTCACGCAGTGAGACCATCGTCAACTTCAACGCTGTCATCGACCGGCAGTTGCCGATTCCAAATGACGATGACGACGAGGAGGAGGACGTTGATTCTGAGTCTGAGGTAACTGAAGATGTAGATTAATTCTGGGAGTTACAGTCTCTCAAGGAGTAAGAAGGAGAAGCCTGTATGCTTCTCTTTTTTTGTTATGTGCCATTTGCTCATATCTATTTCCGGGAACCAGGCGTCGGCCTCCTTGGGTTCTTGCTCTATGAGGGTGGCGTAGATCTTGTCGGCAAGGGGCAAAGCATGGCGATAGATGCTTCCCCCGCCGATGATGAAAACCTCATGATTCTTTGCTTCATACTTGAGAGCATTCTCCAAAGAATCATAGACTATGCAACCTTGAAAGCGCTCTTTCATGGTGTCACAGTGCCGTGTGATGATCACATTGCGGCGGTGGGGTAGTGCACCATTTGGCAGAGACTCAAAGGTTTTGCGGCCCATGATGATCGTGTGCCCAGTGGTGAGCGCCTTGAAATGAGCCATGTCTTCGGGCAGATGCCACGGCAGACGGTTGCGAAAGCCTATGGCCAGTTGAGGCGACATAGCCACGATGATGCTGATCATAGCGTGATCTTTATTTTCCATTCTTTGGGATAGAGGTTGTTGGCACGGGTTCCTAAGTTCTTCACGAAGCCAAGTGGATGTCCCTGATAAGTGACGAGCACGTAGCCTTTTGGCATTTCCGTGGGCAGGGCAACAGCCTCACGGCGAAGATATTGCAGTGCTTCGTGATAGTCGGCTTCCCATCTTGGAAAAGCCTCGGTGCTGAGAGCAGTAGAGAGTGCCAGGCTCTCGTCGGGCACCAAGTCCTTGCCTTTTGCCGTGCCGATGGTGACGCCTGCCTGAAGGATATGCAGTGACTTGGCTGCCTGGAGGTAATATGTGTCCCACTGTTGTGGCATGGCAACCAACCGGTCTGCCACCCTGTGGAAGCTCACAGGCTCTTTCAGCCATTGTTGATAAGCTGTGGTGGGCAGCTGACGATCTTGTTTTCCTTTTTCCTTCTTCCTCTGTTTTGTTTCCCGTACCTTGTTTTCTTTCATTTCTTCTTTTTCTCCCCGTTTTCTGAGCACAGCCATGAACAGGCCTTCGCCCATTGTATAGCCGGGAAGGAAACGGCAGACGGGATAGTCGCCGACCAGTGGACCGGTGATGTTCCAAAGGTCATTGACGGGCACTTTCAGCACTTCGGCACCTAACGTCTGAGCGATCCAGGCAATGTTCTCCTCGTCTTCCTTTGCATTGTAGGTGCATGTGCTGTAGATGAGGAGGCCGCCCGCGTTGAGGCAGGGCCATATCGTCTCGATGATCTCCCGTTGCAGGTCGCGGCATTTCTCCACATTTTGTGGACTCCAAAGTCTGACGGCGTCCTCGTCTTTGCGGAACATGCCCTCGCCCGAACAGGGTACATCAGCCAGGACCACGTCAAAGCGGAGGCCTGAACGGGCGTAGTCTTTGGGATAGTTGTTGGTGACGATGACCTCGGGATGGCCGAATTTCTGCATGTTCTCTGACAGGATATTCGCCCTGAGCTTGACGGGCTCGTTGCAGAAGAGCAGGCTTCCTTCGGGTAGTGCCGCTCTCACGGCTGTGGTCTTGCCTCCAGGAGCAGCACAGAGGTCAAGCATTTTCACGGGTTCCGTGACATACTCTCTGATGACGTGGTCGATAAACATCGACGAAGCTTCCTGCACATAGTAAGCACCGGCATGGAGGAGTGGGTCGAGAGTAAACACCGGACGACTCTCAAGATAGTGCCCTTCGTTGCACCAGGAGACCTTATCCGTCTGCTTTATCCTTTCTCCTTCGTGCCCTGGAAATGTCATGCTCTGCCGTTCTTCGTGGGTTGTCTTAAACGGGTTGAACCGGATGCTGACCGGCGAAGGCGTGTCGAGTGCCTGGCACAGACGGGTGAAGCGTTCAGCTCCCATGAGCTGAAGGGTATAATCTTCAAAAGACTTAGGAAGTGTCATGTGATTGGAATGTTGAAGGTGGAAGAATGCTCAGCCGGTTAGATGGCGGGTTTGACGGGGAACAAATAGAACTGTCGGTCGCGGTCATAGTCCAGCATCCACTGGTCGACGATGATGCCGTCGTCGAGAGCCTGAATGGTCAGCGTATGCGTGCCAGAGGAGAGACGTACGTCGTCAGTGCGGATAGCCTGCCCCCGCAGCACGTTGACCTTCCATCGCTCTGAGGCTCCTTGCTCATTCAGAGAATAGGTAAACGTGGTGTCGCTGTCGAGCGTCACCCGATAGCGCAACTGCTCTTTCTTGCAGGGCAACGTGGGGATCACGGCTGTGCGCAGGGCTGCGTTACCTTCCGGAGCATAGAACTGGAATGAGATGGAGGCGCCTTTGGACAGCAGCACAGCCTTCATGGAGTGCCCCAGCATCTCGATGGTGCTCACATTCTTTGTGGCCGCAGTATAGTCGCAGGCGTTTCTGACGATACAGCCGTCGTCGTCCATAGGAGCGTCGATGCCATCATAGCCGTCGTATTTCTTCAGTTCGCCGGTCGTCAGATTGTCGATGAATGTGGGAGCAAGGAAGACTTGCAGACCACGCGGTGACATGTTCATCAGTCCATTCCACTTGCCGTTGGCCATCTTCTCATTGTAGTAGTTGGTCAGTCGGATGATGTCTTGATAGGCTTTCCAACTTCTCACAGCCGATTCGAGCGCTTCGTCGTCGTGATGGAAGCTCTCTTTGCGTCCGATGGTTCTTGCTTCCTGGGCCTGCAACTGTTTGGTAGCCATGTCGGCAGCAGCGCAGACGGGATATTTCACAGCGGCGAAGAAGGCATCACGCAGTTGGGAGGGAATCGAAGCCTCCACGCGGTTGATGTCGTCCTCGATCTCTTGATAGTCGTTGAGAAGCCGCTCCAGCTCATTGCCAAACTGTTCGGCATTGAGCTCAGAAACCTGTACCGGCTGCTCGTCGGCACCACGTCCTTTCTCGCTCAGACCCGTTTGGTTCCATCCCATAAATTCCGGGCGACGGAGTCCACAAAGCCAATAGAATTTAGTCATTGGCTTGGCCAGCTGTTCACCGGTTACTTGTCCGAACTGCTGAACGAGCCAGTCTGAGAGGTGCTTCTTGAGAGCGTCAGGCCCAGTGGCGTTGATGTTCCATGCCATATCCATGAAGAGCGAGAGCGGATAGGCAGCCACTTTGGGGTCATGGATGACGGCGATCCATTGCTGCCGGATGTTTTTGTCCCAGCAGTTGCGCAGCGACTCGTAGATCAGTCCCGGCTGTGTTGTGGACAGCCACAGGTAGTCGTGGGGCGTGCCCTGGTAGCTGAGATGGTACAGGAGCTTGCCGTTATCGCGTCCGTCGTGCTGGTCGTTGCCGGGCATTCCTTGCAGATAGCCATAGCCGTCGTCGGTATATACTTGCCCTTTCTGGTGGTTGATGACGTTGATGTCAAAAGAGTCGGCGACTTCGTTATCGCTCTTGATATGACGATGAGACCTTGATGACGTGGCCGAACCGGTGTAAAGGGCGTTGGCGCGCAGCCTGAGCATGAGCTCAAAGAGCTGGTGATAATACTTCGGCCCCAATGCGTCCTGACGGAAATGCTTGTCGAGTTGCTGATGATCCCAGGCGAGTGTAGACCACTGTGTGCCTTGCAGGCTGATGCCGCGTTCGGCCACAGACGGACTCTGCATGGTTTCGTAGCGGTCGCTAAGCGTCAGCCGGCTTTTACGCTCCGGTGTGACATCGCCCCACCAAACCCATGGCGACACACCGGCAAGACGCGACAGCTCCAATATGCCGTAGGCGGTGCCGCGGCCGTTGCTGCCCACGATGGTGATTCTGTTTTGGCGCACACCGAGCCAGAAGGCGTCTGCGCGGGTGATGAAACTCATGAAGGGCACGTTGAGCTCTTTTAGCCGTTGCATGTCCTTGTTGCTGGTACGGTCGAGCTGGTAGACATCGACAACACCGTCGCCGTCCCGCTCTGCTTTCTTACCCGTGACGGCCTTCATATCTGCGGAGAACATGTCCAAAGCCTTGTCTACCACACAGTCGTGTTTCTTCTGTACGGAGTAGGTGACGTGGCCTTTGCCGCTGTACCAGACGATGTTGCCGGCAAAAAGTTGGACGGGCACAGAGGTGAGGGTGATCAACAGATATAATATAATAAGGTGTATGCGTCTCATGTGAATTGTCTTTTCGTATTGTGTATCAAACAAAGATAGTTATTTTCTACAAAGTAGCGTCTCTGCTTTTGGCTAATTTTTCTTTTTTTGAGATGAACTAACATAAATAATAAAAAAAATTTGTCCTTTCGACAAAATATAACTACATTTGTAGAAAACAACAAAACATAAGACATACAAATGACATTATATCCTAAGCTGATAGAGCAAGCCCTGGCTACCGTTATCTATCCGGGCACGAAGAAAAATCTCATTGAGAGTGGTATGCTTGCCGATACGCCGAGTATCAATGGCATGAAGGTGAGAATCATTCTGGTTTTCCCCCGCGATACCGATCCGTTCTTGAAGTCGACAGTGAAGGCTGCCGAGGCTGCTATCCATTATCACATCAGTCCAGAGGTAGAGGTGACGATTCAGACTGAGTTTAAGTCTGCGCCCCGGCCGACAGTAGATAAGCTGCTGCCACAAGTGAAGAACATCATCGCCGTCAGCTCCGGTAAAGGTGGCGTGGGCAAGAGCACCGTGGCCGCTAACCTTGCCATCGCCTTGGCAAAGCTTGGCTACAAGGTGGGACTGCTCGACACGGACATCTTCGGTCCCTCTGTGCCTAAGATGTTTGGCGTTGAAGACGTGCGACCCAATGCTGTGGAAAAGGATGGCCGTGATCTGATTGAGCCAATCGTAAAATATGGTGTGAAGATCCTGAGCATTGGCTTCTTCGTGGATCCCGACAAGGCAACGCTGTGGCGGGGCGGCATGGCTACCTCAGCGCTGAAGCAGCTCATCGCCGATGCTGACTGGGGCGATCTCGATTATTTTGTGCTTGACACGCCACCGGGAACCTCCGACATCCATCTGACGCTGTTGCAGACACTGGCCATCACCGGTGCTGTGATCGTCTCCACACCACAGAAGGTGGCACTGGCCGATGCCCGGAAGGGTATCGACATGTACCGCAACGACAAAGTCAACGTGCCTATACTCGGTCTCGTGGAGAACATGGCCTGGTTCACGCCGGCTGAACTGCCCGAAAACAAATACTATATCTTTGGCAAGGACGGTTGCAAGAACCTCGCCAAAGAGATGGGTTGCCCGCTGCTGGCTCAGATTCCTATCGTACAGAGCATCTGTGAGAGTGGCGATGCCGGTGAGCCTGCTGCCATGAAAGTAGACTCTATCGTGGGTCAGGCCTTCTTGAATCTGGCGCAGGCTGTGGTGACCACTGTCAACGTGCGCAACAAGAAGTTGCCGAAGACCAAGATCGTACAGGTCAATAATGGCAAAGAGTAACAGAGTAACAAGATAAAAAGACATAGTAACATATTGAACAAACAGATTAAAAAGACATAGTAACATATTGAACAAACAGATTAAATAGACAGAGTAACATATTGAACAGATAGATTAAAAAGACAGAGTAACATATTGAACAGACAGATTATTCTAATATTGTGTTTGTTCAATATGTTACTCTGTCTTTTTCTCTTGCAATTGCTTTTGTTCAATATGTTACTCTGTCTTTTTCTCTTGCAATTGCTTTTGTTCAATCTGTTACTCTGTCTTTTTTCTCTTGTAATTGTTACTGTTCAATCTGTTACTCTGTCTTTTTTCTCTTGTAATTGTTACTGTTCAATCTGTTACTCTGTCTTTTTTTGTCTTGCTTGAAGAAAAAACTTATGTTTTATTACTCTATTATCAAAATTAGTTGTAACTTTGCATCATCTTTCGAGAAAAGATAATAGATTGTTATAAAACAAAACGTCTTATGGTTAAATCGTTAGTATCGTTTTCAGGATGGCTGGCAAAGAATGCAACAGCCTTTGTGATTGGTATCGCCGTGTTTACTTTCTTTTTTCCCCACATCTTCGATTGGGTGCGTGGCAACACGCAGACAGTCATTCTGGGCATTATTATGCTGACCATGGGACTCACCCTGACCACTGACGACTTCCGCATTTTGGCCCGTCGTCCTCTCGACATTTTCATTGGTGCATGTGCCCAGTTCATCATCATGCCGGGCGTGGCTTGGACGCTTGTCCACGTTTTCCATCTTGAGCCAGCCTTGGCTTTGGGTATCCTGCTGGTGGGCTGCTGTCCCGGTGGCGTGTCGAGCAACGTGATGTCATATCTGTGTCATGGCGATGTCGCCTTCTCGGTAGGCATGTCGTGTGCCTCCACTTTGGTGGCACCAGTCATGACGCCTCTGCTCATGCAGTTCCTTGGTGGACAAATCATTGCCATTGACACCGTCGGTATGTTTGAGAATATTATCATTGTGACAATCATTCCTGTGGCCGTAGGTTGCGCGCTGAACTACTTCTTCAGTCATCGCAGTTTCTTCCCCACACTGCAAGGACTGATGCCCGGACTGAGTGTCACGTGTCTGGCCATCATCGTAGGTGGTGTGATCTCTGCCGTTCATGACGACTTGGTGGCACGCGGCTTTGTGCTGTTCATCTGGACTTTCTCCGTGGTATTCTGCCATAACTCCCTGGGCTATCTCCTGGGCTGGTTCGCCGGACGCCTGGCAGGCTTCAATGTAGCAAAGAAGCGCACCATCTCCATCGAGGTGGGTATGCAGAATGCAGGACTGGCCACGGTGCTGGCTTCCAACTTCTTTGCTTCTCAGCCCCTCACGCTCCTGCCTTGCGCCATCAGTTGCGCCTGGCACAGCATCTCCGGTACGATCTTGGCCGGTCTCTATCTGCGTTGGGACCTGCGCCATCCGGCAGCTGTCAAGGCCGCAGAGGCCGAGCGTGTTGCACAGATCTCCGAATCTGTGGGTACAGGGGCTGTTGAGGCTGAGGCCGTCACGACGAAGTAAAATGTGAAGGCATCGTTTGGCGCTTCACGAGACAATATATGAGTGTCTTTTTCGTTACTTAGGTAATGAAGAAGACACTCTTTTTTCTTATGATATTATGGTTGGTCACCTCCTGTGGTGCTGACCGCAATCTCCACCGGGGCGAGAAGTTTCTTGCTCTTGGCGAGTACTACGACGCTGCCAATGAGTTCCGGCAAGCTTATCAGAAAACTCCGGCCAAGGAGCGGACGAAGCGTGGACAGATAGCGCGCAAGATGGCGATATGCTATGACAAGAGTTTACAGTCGGCGCGTGCGCTGGCCGCATGGCGCAATGCCATACGCTATCAGCAGGCCGACACGGCGGACCGTCTGGCTTTCGCGCAGATGCTGATGAAAAACGGCAACTACCGCGAGGCTGAAGAGCAGTTCAGGGTGGTATTGGACTCACTGCCCAATGACAAGCTGGCCCGTGACGGACTCTTTGCAGCCCGCAAGGCTCCCGACATCAAACAGTTGGGCAGCCGCTACACGGTGAAGCGCATGGAGGTGTTCAACTCCCGCCGAGCCGACTACTGCCCCGTGCTCTTCGGTGACGAGTATGACCAACTCTACTTCACCTCTACCCGCAACGAGGCGCAGGGTGATGAGCTTAGCGGCATCACCGGTACGAAGCCGGGTGACATCTTCTATTCTCAGAAGGACGATAAAGGCAAGTGGTCGAAGCCCGAGGATGTCAGCGGCGGCGTGAACACAGCCTATGACGAGGGTGCCTGCTGCTTTTCCGTTGACGGTCGCGAGATGTTTCTCACCCAGTGCGTCACGGATCCTTCCTATCCCCGCTATGCTCAGATCGTGAAGTCCAACCGCTCCGACGCTGCCTGGAGCAAGGCTACTGAGGTGAAGCTGACAGGCGACACGCTGTCGAGCTACGCCCATCCGGCTATCTCGCCCGACGGCGAATGGCTCTATTTCACGAGTGACATGCCAGGCGGAAAAGGTGGCCTTGACATCTGGCGCGTGCGCATCACGCCGGCTGGTTATGGTGGCGTGGAAAACCTTGGAGAGCCTGTCAACACGCCGGGCGACGAGGCCTTTCCGACATTCCGCCCCAATGGCGACCTCTATTTCTCCAGCAATGGCCATCCCGGTCTTGGCGGCCTTGACATCTTCATCGCCAAGGTAGGTAAGGACGGACGTTATCATCTCTCCCATCCGGGCTATCCGCTTAACTCCCAAGGCGATGATTTCGGCATGACTTTCGAGGGACCTTACAACCGTGGCTTCTTCTCCAGTAATCGTGGCGACGCTCGCGGCTGGGATCATATCTACTCGTTTGTCAACCCCGAAATCATGCAGACGGTCAAAGGCTGGGTCTACGAGATGGATGGCTATGAGCTTCCTGCTGCTCAGGTCTATGTTGTCGGCGACGACGGCACCAATGAGAAGATGAGTGTGCATAGCGATGGCTCTTTCACAAAAGTGCTGGATCCCGGTGTCAGCTATCTCTTCCTGGCTACCTGCAAGGGCTATCTCAATCATCAGGAACAGGTCAAGGCACTGGTCAATCCAAAGGAAAGCCGCGACACAACCTTGCAGTTTGCCTTGGCGAATATCTCCGCCCCGACACTCATCGATAATATTTTCTACGATTTCGACAAGGCTACGTTACGAGACTCGTCAAAGACAGCGCTCGATCAACTGGTGGCGCTGCTCAAGGAAAATCCTCACGTGACCATCGAGCTCAGTGCTCACTGCGACTATAAGGGTTCGGCGGAGTACAATAAACGACTGTCGCAGCGGCGCGCCGAAGCCGTGGTGGCTTATCTTATCGCCCATGGTATCGCAGCCGACCGACTCACGCCGGTAGGCTATGGCAAGGAGCGTCCAAAGAAGATCAAGAAGAAGGTGACCGAGAAATATAAGTGGTTGAAAGAGGGAGATGTCCTTACCGAGGACTTCATCAAAGCGTTGAAGGACAAGAAGAAAGAGGAGATCTGTAACCAGCTCAACCGCCGTACCGAGTTCTCCGTGCTGCGCACTACTTATGGACTCTTCGATAAGAATGGCAAACTCAAGGAAACGCCACAGCCTAAAAAGACTGAGAATAAGCAAGACGATGGTGGTGTGTACTTCGACTTGCAGTGATATAATGGAGAGGGGACAGACTATTTCATCTGTGCCAACCACAAATGTGACGAAGCCGCAGACGTATCAACCAAATATAAAAGTAAGTTTAACCGAGTCAACCAACATTAAAAATAAGACTCAAAGCAGTTAACTTAAAGTATTAAACTACAATCGTGTGTATCAGACTTTTGTCTGTTGTTGTCAGTCTCTTGCTTTGAGACTGTTGGTTTCTAAGCGAGAGACTGTTAGTTTTTCAGCGAGAGACTGATAGTTTCTAAGCGAGAAACTGTTAGTTTCTCACCTTGAAACTATATGCCTAAAGCCGTATTGAGTCAGATGTCTTAACGTGCAGTCTCTTTGCTGCTGCGTTTACTTCTGTGGTAACTGCGGTATTCGTCGAGCGGAATCTCCACGTCGGGCTCCACGAGAGTGCCTTGTTTAGGCAGATGGAAACGCAGGTAGCGGATGTTCAGTCCCCGCTCCATCCACATCTTCTCATAATAGGTCTGGATGGTGAGCAGTGGTGTGCCTACGAGGGCAGAGGGAGTAGCGTGGTATAGATCCTCTGTGCACATCTCTACGGGCAGCTGATTTTTCTCCACCATCAGCCGCGTGTAGGTGAAGAGGAAGTTTGAGTCCGTCTTCAGGTGCATCAGTCCTCCGTCGACGAGGAAGTGGCGGTAGCGCTCCATGAAATAGGTAGAGGTGAGTCGCTTGCGTGGATTTTTCATCTGAGGGTCAGAGAATGTCAGCCAAATCTCCTGTACTTCATCCTCAGCGAAAAAGCGGTCGATGATCTCAATGCTCGTACGCAGGAAAGCCACATTGGTCATTCCTTCTTCCAACGCCAGCTTGGCTCCTGTCCACATGCGTGCGCCTTTGATGTCCACACCGATGAAGTTCATGTAGGGGAAGAGCTTTCCCAGTCCCACGGTGTACTCTCCTTTTCCGCAGCCCAGCTCCAGCACGATGGGATTGTCGTTGTGGAAATACTGCTCACGCCAATGGCCTTTCATGTCGAAGGGCACATTGTCGATGACGGAGAACGGATACTCGAAGACGTTGCTCATCGTCTTCATCTCTGCAAACTTGGCTAACTTACCTTTTCCCATATTTTGGAATACTTCAGTTTCTTGTTTCTTGATATAAAAGGAAGAGCTTGTTTGGCTCTTCCTGTGATAGTTTATCGTCTTACTATTTGCAAATATACAGTATTTCCCTGAGATAAGCAAGAAGAGCTATGGAATTTTGTCGGCTTAGGTGCAGAAGTCCGTTGCTGGACACTACGAAGGCCTAATCAAATATCTTAGGCGCAATGGATATTTCCCTCGTGATGAGGAGGCCCACACCTTGGAGAAGCCTGTACAATATACAGACCATTTCTGCTTCCTCTCACCATCATTCCACGGAGAATATCCGCTGTGCCAGGAAAACCTTGAAAACAGGCTGGCGCAGTGCTTGGGTGTCAAGAGATCTTCAAATCCTGAAAGCTGTTGATGCTGGCGAGCTGGCCAATGCGTGGAACATGATTTTGCTGCCTGATAAACAATCGTTCGCTACTTAGGAAAAGATCTTTTCTTAAGTAGCGAACGATCTTTTTCTATAGCGTTACAATATTGGGAACATTGTTTCAACCTCACTAAAACATTGTTTCAGCCTCACCAAAACATTGCTTCAACCTCACAAGAACATTGCTTCAACCTCACAAGAACAAAGCTTCGCCCCCGTGAGGACACTGCTTTGATGTCATAAAAATACTGCCTGTCATCAACGAAATCACCAAGAAGGAAAGGAAAAAGTTGCAAACATAGTAACAATTTCCCTTTCATACTAACTACTGTAACCGATGCTGAGAAGATAACGAATCGCCGACCACAGGAAATATCCCCTGCGCCATATTGTCTTGTGGGCGAAGAAGAAATTCTTTTTTCCCCCATTTCTTGATATGAGAATAGCGAGTAAAGAAACAAAAAAACCGGGCAAGAAACTTGCCCGGTTCAAATATGAATAAAGTCTATTTGATGCTTATTCTAAAGAATAAAGTCTGCTTGATGCTTACTCGATGACGACTGTTGTCCAGCCGTGCTTGTCCTCTACTGTGCCGTACTGAATGCCGCGCAGCGTGTTGTAGAGCTTGGTTGACCATGGTCCCGGCTTGTCGCCGAAGACATACTTCTTGCCCGTGTCGAGGTCGTCGAGCTCAGAGATTGGTGAGATCACGGCTGCTGTACCGCAGGCACCAGCCTCCTCAAAGGTAGGCAGCTCTTCCTCGGGAACCGGGCGACGCTCAACCTTTAAGCCTAAGTCCTCAGCAATCTGCATCAGACTCTTGTTGGTGATAGACGGCAGGATAGAAGTGCTCTTCGGTGTGATGTAGGTGCCATTCTTGATACCAAAGAAGTTGGCGGCGCCGCACTCGTCGACGTATTTCTTCTCCTTGGCGTCGAGGTAGAACTCACTGCCATAGCCCTTGCCGGCTGCGTACATGTGGGCGCGCAGGGAAGCCGCGTAGTTGCCACCGACTTTATAGCGGCCTGTGCCCAGTGGAGCGGCACGGTCATAGTCACGGACGATGGCGTATTTGTTGCAGACGAAGCCGCCCTTGAAATAGGGACCTACCGGTGTGACGAAGATCATGAACAGATACTCCTTGGAGGGATGCACGCCCACTTGTGCGCTCGTACCGATGAGCAGCGGACGGATATAGAGTGTTGCACCGCTCTCATAGGTAGGGATATATTCTTGATTGAGGCGTACTACCTTCTTGACCATCTCTTCAAACAGCTCTGTCGGCACCTTTGGCATGACAATACCTTCGCAGGTGCTCTGCAGGCGCTCAGCGTTATCCTTGACACGGAAGATGCGTACCTTGCCGTCGGGGCAGCGATAGGCTTTCAGACCCTCAAAAGCCTCCTGACCATAGTGCAGGCAGGTGGCTGCCATGTGAAGCTTCAGAAATTCGTCGGAGCAGACCTCTATCTCGCCCAACGAACATTGTAGTCTGTCTTCATATAACCGAATGACAGATTACCCCAATCTAAATCTTTCATACACAATACGTTTTAAATTGCTTTCTTATAATTTACTGCAAAATTACACATAATAGTTGTAATTTGCAACTTTCTATTCTTGTTTTTTGAACAGATCGCGAAAAATTATGCATTAGGTGCATCTTTCGCTTCCTCTTGTATCTTTTGTATCTCAGCGTCGGTCTTGGTGAGCCGGTCGCGGCAGAGCTTGAGCAACTGTTGGCCTCGCTTCAATGCCTCGGGCATTTCGTCGATGTCCAACTCGTTGTTTTCCAATTTCTCTACGATGTCTTCCAGTTGTCGGATGGCATCCTCGTATTTAATTGCTTTCATGATCGATGTGTGATGGTTTTACGGATATGTTTTGATGTGATTTCACGATAGAGGAAACAGACCCTTGAGCGAAGCGGGTCACGATGGTGTCGCCCTCTTTGAGGGTAGAGGCGTCGCGGATGGCTTTGCCATGTAGTGTTGTCAGACTGTAGCCGCGTTGCAGGATGATCTGCGGATCCACGGCTTTCAGTCTCAGGTCGTATTGCTCAAGCCGGTGCTTCTCTGTGTTGAGCTTCTGCGTGAGGGCAGGCAGTGTGCGTCCATGGAGCAACTCGAGACGGTAGCGCGCCCGAGAGAGCTGTTGGCGCATGAGCGAGAACATCTGCTGCTCCAGTCGGTCGATGACAGCCCCTTGTCGGGTCTTGACAAGGGAGAAAAGCATCGGGATGCGATGGGCAAGGTGGTCAAGACGGCTGTGCTCTTGTTGCATGCGGGTGTTGACATACGTCACTGTGCGCTGCCCGAGCATTTGCAGATGGCTGTCAGCTTCCGCGAGATGGTCGATGAGAAAGGCAGCCGCTGCCGTCGGCGTCTTCACCCGTTGGAACGAGATCATGTCGAGGATGCTCTCGTCGCGCTCGTGTCCTATGCCCGTGATGATGGGCAGAGGGAAGTTGGCTACGTTCTCGGCGAGGGCTAGCGTGTCGAAGCCGCTCATGTCGGCAGTGGCACCACCGCCACGGATGATCACCACGGCGTCGAAGTCGTCGGCCCGGTCAAAGATGTCGTTCAGTGCCCGGATGATGCTGTTCTCGACCTGCTCGCCCTGCATGACAGCAGGAAAGAGCGTGTAGGAGAAGTAGAAACCGTAGTCGTTGTTGTCAAGTTGATTGCAGAAGTCACCGAATCCGGCGGCCTGTTCACTGGAGATGACCGCGATATGCTGGGCGAAGAGTGGGAGCTGCAACTGTCGTTGCAGGTCGAAGACACCTTCTTCCTTGAGCTGTCGGATGATCTCCTGCCGTTTGCGGGCCATGTCGCCCATCGTGTAGGTGGGGTCGATATCCTGCACAATCCATGAAAAACCGTAGGCCTCGTGGAAATTGGCTGTGACCAGCAACAGCACTTTCATGCCTGCATGAAGCGTCTGGCCTGTGACCTGCTCAAAGCGCGGCTTGAGTCTCATCCATACGTTGTGCCAGCATTTCGCCGACGCACGGGCCACTGGCGTAGCGGAGTACTCGTCTTTCTGCACCAGCTCCATGTAGCAGTGACCACGCACCTCACGCGCCTCTGACAGTTCAGCTTCTACCCAATAAGGGCGGTCAAGCGTAGCCTCGATGACGCCTCTGACGAGATTGTTGAGTTCGTATAGGGTTAATGCTTTCATTGTCGGGGCTTGGATATAGTTGTGCGCTGGCTTTGCAAGATATGGAAAAAGTCTGGAATGCCATAGCCGAAGATGTTGTCGGGATGGCTGTAGCGGTTGCCGGCTTTCTTGACCATGTCAATGATCTCGTAAGCAGTCTTGTCGGGCAGGGCCTGCCACAGACACGCCACCATGCCGCAGAGGATGGGCGAAGCGAACGACGTGCCGTTGGCATGGGTGATCTTTCCCGCGCCGTTGACCACGGTGGCGCCGACGCCAAGTGCGGCGACGTCGGGTTTCACTCTTCCGTCGATGGAGGGACCGAGCGAGGAGAAGAGTGCGTTGACGCTGTCGTCGGAAAGCGCTGCCACAGAGAGAATGTCGAAAGCGTCGGCGGGACAGCCGATGCGCTTCCAGAACTTCATGCCCTCGTTGCCCGCGCTGCACACGAGCACCATGCCCCGGCTGGCCAGCGTGGAGGCGGAGCGGGAAATGAGCTGCGTCTTGCCGTCCTGGTCGCGATAGCGGATGCTTGTGTTGTCGTCGTCAAAGATGGTGTAGCCGAGCGACGAGTTGATGATGTCGGCCCCCACAGAGTCGGCATATTCGGCCGCCTGTGCCCAATAGTCTTCCTCCACGAGTTGTTCACTGCGGCCGTCCTCACTGCGTAGGAGCAGATAGGAAGCGTCGGGAGCCGTGCCGATGAACACGCTGTCGACATTAGAGGCCATGGTGGAGAGTACCATCGTGCCGTGGCTCAGCAGATGGTAGACGTTGTCGTCGTAGGGCCACACGCAGTCGTGCTGCCCGACGATATTGAAGTGGTAATGACGTGCAAGTTTGTCGGCATTCATATATCCGCCGTCGATGACCGCGATGAGCATGCCCTTGCCTCGAAAGCCTGCCTGATGAACTTTACGGCCGTTGAGCATGTCGAGTTGGATAGCCCCGCGGCCATAGAGATCGCCGGAGGGCTTTTTCCCAAGTGCATCTTTGTCGATGTCGTCGGGAAGCATCACGGTCGTGGAGTCGGGAGCCTTGAATACGCGAATGGAGCTTTTGACGTAGGGTAGGGCGCGCAGACGGGCCATGATCGTGGTGTCCTTTGTACGGACGAGTACGGTGTTGTTCCATTTGCTGCCACCGATGACCTGTGCACCCTCGCTTCTGAGTCCGTTGAGGTAGACAGCCGACAATGGCAGGTCGAGCGAGTCGACGGCTATATGCTGACGCTGGCGGCGGCGGAGTGCTCTTTCGGAGAGATACTTCTCAGGATTGGCAAGCGTGCC
The DNA here is from genome assembly GCA_900317685.1 of uncultured Prevotella sp. GTDB lineage: Bacteria > Bacteroidota > Bacteroidia > Bacteroidales > Bacteroidaceae > Prevotella. Next base: position 26,453 of record ONHQ01000033.1, on the reverse strand, counting down.
GGGCGAACCCTTCTTGTCAGTTAAAGAGATACGGTAGATATAGAATTTGCCACCAGGATATGCAATGCGCCCCTTTGCCGCAAAAGCACCGAGGTTTTGCAGTAAAAAGAAGACAATGATGGCTACGACGTTGCGCATAAACTAAAAAACTATTGTTTAGAATTGCAAAAGTACGTGGAAAAAGGCAAAACTCCAAATATTTTTCGTACTTTTGCAAATATATGGAAGCAGATAATAAGAAAGAGACCTTGGCCTTGGGCACTAAGCCTGTGGGGCATTTGCTGTTGCAGTATGCTTTGCCGGCTATGGTGGCGATGACTGCGGCTTCGCTCTACAACATCATCGACCGTGTGTTTATCGGTCAGGTGGTGGGTCCGATGGCTATCTCCGGTCTTGCCATCACCTTTCCCTTTATGAACCTTGGCGCCGCTTTCGGTGCAGCAGTAGGTGTCGGTTCGTCTACTTCTATATCGGTGAAGCTTGGACAACGTGATTATCAGACGGCAGAACAGCTTCTTGGCAACACGGTGACACTCAACCTTATTATAGGCGTAGCCTTCTCCGTGGTCAGCCTTATCTTCCTCGATCCCATTCTTCGCTTCTTTGGCGCAAGCGACCATACACTCCCGTATGCACGTGCCTTCATGCAGATCATCCTGTTGGGCAACGTCGTCTCTCACATGTATTTTGGCATGAACGCCGTGTTGCGTGCAGCGAGTAAGCCACGCAAGGCGATGATGGCTACTATCATGTCGGTGGGCTTGAACATAGTTTTTGACTTCATCTTCATCTATTGGTGGCGTTGGGGCATACGGGGAGCAGCCTTGGGAACTGTTGTCGCCCAAAGCATCGCGCTGACGTGGCAGATGAAGTTCTTTGCCGACAAACGTCAGTTGCTGCATCTGCGGCGGGGCATCTATCGTTTGAAAGGCAGTCTGGTGAAGTTGATCCTGAGCATTGGCGTGTCGCCTTTCCTGATGAATGCCACCGCCTGCGTCATCGTCATCTTCATGAACAATCAGCTGGTGCGCTATGGCGGCGACTTGTCCGTCGGCTCCTATGGCATCGCCAATGCGCTGGCGATGGTGTTTATGATGTTTGTCATGGGACTCAATCAGGGTATGCAGCCAATAGCAGGTTATAACTATGGCAGTCAGCAATTCGACCGTCTGCGTCGTGTGGTAGACATCTCCATCATGGCCGGCGTATGTATCATGACAGTGGGCTGGCTGGTGGCTATGTTTTTACCTCATGCTGTGGCACGCCTGTTCACAAGTGATCCTCAGCTGATCAAGATGTCAGTGAAGGCCATCCGGCTGAACATGCTGGTGTTCCCTCTTGTGGGAGCGCAGATGGTGATCACTACATTCTTCCAATGCATTGGAAAAGTACAACTAAGCATATTCCTTTCTCTTTCCCGACAACTGATCTTTCTCTTGCCTTTGCTGCTGGTGCTGCCGCTGTTCTTCGGTATTGATGGTGTCTGGTATGCCTTGCCTTCATCCGACGCCATTGCGGCTGTGATGGCGGGAGTGACGATGGTTTGGTTTGTCAGAAAGTCTAATATGCAAAAACAACCGACTCAACATGGAGGACAAGAAGATAATCATTAACATCGGCCGGCAGATAGGTTCCGGTGGCCGCGTCATCGCCCGGCAATTGGCAGAGCAGTTCGGCTGTAAGTTCTATGATAAGGAACTTCTCAACTTGGCTGCCAAGGAAAGTGGATTCTGTGAGAAGTTCTTTGAGCAGAACGATGAGCATAAGGGCTTCCTGCGTTCCCTTTTCCATATCCATGGATCCCTCTTCGGCGAGAGCCCTTACTATAAGAATGAGTTCTCACAGGAAAGTCTCTACCAGTTTCAGAGCGATGCCATCCGCAAAGCTGCCGAGGAGAGCAGTTGCGTATTCGTAGGTCGTACTGCTGACTATGTGCTTCGGGATATGAAAAACACGGTGAGCATCTTTATCTCAGCGAACATCGATCAGCGATTGCAACGCGTCTGTAAGCGACATGGCTTTGACAGGGCTACCGGACGCAAATATATCCATAAGCAGGAGGAGGAACGCGCTTCCTATTACAATTACTATACTGGCAAGACGTGGGGAGCAGCGGAGAGCTACGACCTGTGTATCAACTCCAGTGTGCTGGGACTGGAGGGAACTTTGGACTTCATTGCCCAGTTCATTCGCAAACGCTTTGATTTGCAGCAACGCGAGATCCACTCTGAGATAAAACCTTAACGTCGACAATCTATGAAAAGAATAGCGATCATCAGTGATACTCACGGCTTCTGGGACGAGAAGTATGTTACCTATATGGCAGACTGTGATGAGATCTGGCATGCGGGCGACATCGGTAGTTTGTCGCTGGCCAATGCCTTTGAGGATATGCGCCCTCGCTTCCGAGCCGTTTATGGCAATATTGATGACGTGGATGTGCGTGCCCGCTATCCTGAAATTCTGCGATTTAAATGTGAGGAAGTCGATGTGCTGATGAAGCATATAGGTGGTTATCCCGGTCATTACGACCCATCGGTGAGAGACATGATTCGACGCAATCCGCCAAAGCTCTTCGTTGACGGTCACTCTCATATACTGAGAATCATGCCGGACAAGAAACTCGATCTTCTGCATATTAATCCCGGCGCTGCGGGAATGTCGGGATGGCAATTGGAACGTACCATTGTTAGGCTGACGATCGACGGCCAAGACTTTCGTGATTGCGAGGTAGTGAAGTTGGGCTCGCGATAGTCAACTATATATAATAAGGTGTAGCATTCAAAGAATAGACAATATTTAAAACAAGCATCATATGAAGACTTATCTTGTGACAGGAGCTGCCGGTTTCATCGGTTCAAACTTTATCAAGTATCTGCTCCACAAAAAGTATGTGAACGATGACATTAAGGTTATCATCCTCGACGCACTGACCTACGCCGGAAACCTTGGTACCATCAAGGACGACATCGACAACAAGCGTTGCTTCTTTGTCAAGGGAGATATCCGCGACCGCGAGTTGGCTGATAAACTGTTTGCTGAGAACGATATCGACTACGTGGTGAACTTCGCTGCCGAGAGTCATGTAGACCGCTCGATCGAGGATCCACAACTCTTCCTGAGTGTGAACATCCTGGGTACGCAGAACTTGATGGATGCCGCACGGCGTGCTTGGGTGACGGGTAAGGACGCACAAGGCTATCCTACTTGGAAGCCCGGTAAGCGCTATCATCAGGTGTCTACCGATGAGGTCTACGGTGCATTGGGTCAGGAAGGCTACTTCACGGAAAACACACCGCTGTGTCCGCATAGCCCTTACTCTGCCAGCAAGGCGAGTGCAGACTTCTTCGTACAGGCTTATCGTGACACCTATCACATGCCGGTAAGCATCACACGATGCTCCAACAACTATGGACCTTATCATTTCCCGGAGAAGCTGATCCCATTGATCATCAACAATATCCTGCATGGCAAGAAACTCCCCGTCTATGGTGAGGGACTCAACGTGCGTGACTGGCTCTATGTCGAAGACCACTGCAAGGCTATTGATCTGGTAGTGCGTGAGGGCAAAGCCGGTGAGGTATATAACGTTGGTGGACACAACGAGATGAAGAACATCGACATCGTGAAGCTCACTATCAAGACGATTCACGACATGATGGCTGCCGACAAGAACCTCCGTCAAGTATTGAAGAAGCAGGTCAAGGATGCTAACGGTGACATTGATATCAGCTGGATCAACGACTCTCTCATCGAGCATGTCGCTGACCGCCTTGGTCATGATGCGCGTTATGCCATCGATCCTACAAAGATCAAGACTGAGCTTGGTTGGTATCCCGAGACGAAGTTCGCCGACGGTATTGTCAAGACGATCAAATGGAATCTTGAGAATCAGAAGTGGATTGAAGAAGTTACATCGGGCGACTACCAGAAGTACTATGACATCATGTACGGAAAGGAGCGTCATGGACGCACTCTCTAAACGCTTGGCAGCCTTTCTGCGGCTGATGCGTTCTTCGGCTCTGCTCATCACAGATGGTGACAGAGCCAATATGGATGTGCTGCTCACGATGCTTGGCGCCCTTGACAAGGACATTGTCGAGAGCTATTTCGGACTGGGAAACCGGGAACCTCAGAGCGTGGAGCAGTTGGCTGCTAAGCATCATGTCAGTGTTGAGCAGATGCAGCATATCATTGACACGGACGTGCGCCGCATTGCCATCTCGCCGGAGTGGCAGATGATGTGGCGCAAGTTGCCAGAGTTAGTGAAGAAGCGTGCTGAGGCTATGAAAGTATGATCTGCTGATCATTCAACACTGATCATTCAACATTCATCATTGATCATTCATCATTCATCATTCGTTATCGTTCAACATTCAGAATTATGAAAAAGATATTGTTGTTGGGTTCCGGTGAGCTGGGCAAGGAGTTCACCATTGCTGCTAAGCGTGCAGGGCAGTATGTTATCGCTTGCGACAAGTACGACAATGCGCCGGCCATGCAGGTGGCCGATGAGCGTGAGGTGTTTTCTATGCTCGACGGCGACGCACTCACGGCTGTGGTGGAGAAACATCATCCCGATCTCATCGTACCGGAGATTGAGGCTATCCGTACGGAGCGTCTCTTCGACTTTGAGAAGGAGGGCATTCAGGTGGTGCCGTCGGCACGCGCTGTCAACTACACGATGAACCGCCGGGCTATCCGCGACTTGGCAGCAAAGGAGTTAGGACTGCGTACTGCCAAGTATTTCTATGCCAAGACTTTCGACGAGTTCAAGCATGCCGCCGACGAGATTGGCTTCCCCTGCGTAGTCAAGCCGTTGATGTCCTCGTCAGGTCATGGACAGAGCTATGTCCACAACGACGATGAGCTGAAAGAAGCTTTCCGTGATGCCATGGAAGAGGGTCGCGGCGATGTGAAGGAGGTGATCATCGAGGAGTTCATCGACTTCCAGTCTGAGTTCACTTTGCTGACTGTTACCCAAAAACATGGGCCAACGATCTTCTGCCCGCCTATCGGCCACGTTCAGAAAGGCGGCGACTATCGCGAGAGTTGGATGCCCTACGCCATCAGCGACGAGGCGTTGAAGCAGGCACAACACATCGCTGCTGAGGTGACGAAGGCCTTGACAGGCTACGGCATCTGGGGCGTGGAGTTCTTCCTCACCAAACAGGGCGAGGTCATCTTCTCTGAGCTCAGTCCCCGTCCGCACGACACGGGTATGGTGACGCTGAGTCATTGCACCAATCTCAGCGAGTTTGAGCTTCACTTCCGTGCTGTGATGGGGCTGGACATCCCGGCCATCCATCTTGAGCATAGTGGAGCCTCAGCTGTCGTTCTCTCGCCTGTGGAGAGTGACAAGCCGTTGAACTACAACTTGGAGGATGTCTGCCGTGAGGATCATGCTCGCGTACGCATTTTCGGTAAGCCCGTGGCACATGTTGCCCGTCGCATGGGTGTGGTCGTCTGCTACGACAAGGTGGGCTGTGACATGGATGCTCTGCGTGACAAGACCAAGCGTCTGGCCAAGACTGTGCTTGGCACAGACCCGTATATGAAGAAGTAGCCGCTCTGGCAATTCTTTCGACCCCTTCGCCTTAAAAAGGCGAAGCACACAACGGTGCACTGTGAAGGTGCACCGTTTGTGTTCGGCTTTTTGCTATGTACAGACTTGCCGTTGCGTGCGTTGCCTTTTTAAAGCAAAGGAAAGAGAAATGGGGGGGCAAGGGTGTGGCGAGTCTCGAAGTGCCTCTTCATAGTTTTTTCCCATCGCTAAGCAATGCTGCCATATTGTTGAGTATGTGGCATTGTGTGCGGGTGATGCGCCTTTTGTCGGTATGATGCTCCCAGGGGGCTGACAGAAGTAACTGTCCCTTAGCGCAGGCGTCGAAGCGTGCCCCGCCTGGCTTGGCAAGATCTGTGAGTCCATTTTCCAACAAAACAATCTCCGGATAGTCTTTCTCAAAGACAGCGCGCATTACTGCTTTTTCTCCGGGGGAGATACATGGGGAAATCAACACGGCCCCGGATGCGCATGCTATTAGTGCTTTCTCTTTCATTTCCTGTATCTCTGTTTCAGTGAGGTGACGGGAACATTGTATCTGTAATAGCGGCTTGCGTAGAAGAAAAAGATTTCCAATAGCAGAAAACTCCAGTCCCTTTTCTTTGATATTTCTCTGTACACGGAAATAGTCAGGATGGGCATGCTTGACCATTAACCGACGTGGGTTGTCGGCAAGGTAGTGTCTCCATATCTTTAGTTGATTCTGGTGCATGAGTACTTTGTCGTTGTAGCCGTGTTCAAAGAGGATACCGTTACTCCGCCGCTCGCTTTTTCCTTTTCCTATGTGTACTGCATTGTCTTGTGGATAGAGCTGGTGATAGGCTTTGTTGCATCCTTGTACCAAACCACGAATTACAATTCCGAGATGACACGGGAGCTGGTCATGTACGAAGATGATTATATGGACATGGTCAGGCATGATTTGAAATCCGCTAACCGATAATTGCGGATAATATCCGGGCAATCTCAATATCTGCTCTCTCACGGCTTCGCCTAAGGTCGTGAGCACTATATGCGGATAGTTCGCGTCGCCATAACACGAACGAATATCTCCCTCTATTTCTCCGAACAGTTTCCGTCTGCCGGCTACGACCAATGTGATCATGTAGATGGTACGTTCGCGATAGTCCTTGTTCTTCATCCTTCTTTTCATCGAAGGAATAGTAGCGTTGCGAATTTCTGGGTTGTCATGGTTGCTGTCTGATAAATGTTTCTGCTCCATATCCCTTCTAATGTTGTTGTCTGATGATGATTGTCCGATTTCTTTAGAAACGCTTTCCTCCGATTATTATTGTATGATGATCGTTGCCGTTGGAATTAATAGCCATCTTGCAAAATAAAGGTGACGAGTATACGTTATAAAAAATATGAAGCCATTAGGAAAAATCATATCGCTCAAGAAGATTACCGACCCGAGGGGCAACCTCACCGTTGTGGAACAGTGCAAGGATGTGCACTTTGAAATCAAAAGGGCATATTGGGTATACGATGTCCCGGCAGGAGAGAGTCGTGGAGGGCACGCTCATAAGGCATTGCATCAGCTTTTAGTAGCTATGAGTGGTAGTTTCACTGTCAATTTGGATGATGGAGAGCATAAGGCAAGTTATCTGCTCAATCATCCGTGGGAAGGACTGTTGATAGAACCGGGAATATGGCGGACGTTGGATGACTTCTCTTCCGGTGCTGTCTGCATGGTGCTGGCAGACGAACTCTACGATGAGAACGACTATATCTACGATTATCAAGATTTTCTCACCTATAAAAGCAAATAATCTATGAACAAAGTGTACACATCCAAGAAAGACATCTTTCTTTTTGCTGTTATTTGTATGATTGGGTCCTCGGTGGCCTGCGTCAATGTTGCCATAGAAAATGGCGACCTCATCTCGTGGTTGGTTGCGCTTTTGGTCGTGGCTGTTTGCGTGTTTGTGTTCCTGTTAATTTATCCCACCAAATACATTATCGACGGCGACAGCCTGGTTGTCCATTGTGGCTTTCAGCGACGCTCCATCCCTATCTCGCAGATTACCTCCATGAGGCGCAGCCACAACTTGCTGGCTTCCCCAGCCTTGTCGCTCGACCGGCTGGAGGTCGTCTTCAAGGAAAAGTTGAGTGACAGCATCCTCATTTCGCCACGCAACAGAAAAGCCTTTGTGGAAGACCTCAAGGTAATCAATCCGAACATAGACATATCTAAGGCTTTGTAGATGTTTGATATAATACGATACGCTGATAGCGACTGTGCGGCATGGAACGACTTTGTGGCGCAGTCGAAGCAAGGCACTTTTCTCTTCGATCGACGGTACATGGGCTACCATCGTGACCGCTTTGTCGATTACTCTTTACTCTTTTATCTGAAAGGGAAGCTCTATGCAATCCTTCCTGCCAATCTCGTTGGTGATACGCTCTGGTCGCACCAAGGGCTAACCTACGGTGGACTGATAACCAACGGGCATGCCACGGCGGCTGATGTATGCTCACTCTTTGAAGAGCTCAATGCTTATCTCCATTGTCGAGGCATCCACCGCGTTGTCTACAAGCCGATGCCGTGGATTTATCAGCTGTTGCCGGCTGAGGAAGACCTTTATGCTATCTTTAACCGCTGTCATGCACAGCTGATGGTACGCAACGTGTCTTCGACAATAGTGCAGGATCGTGCGTTAAAGTGGCGGCGCATACGGCAGTTTGGGGCCAATAAGGCTGAAAAGGAGGGAATCTGTGTCGTCCAGGATGACCGCGCTTATGCCGACTTTTGGCAGGTCTTGACAGACAATCTCCAGCATACCTACCACACCCGTCCTGTGCATACCTTAGCGGAGATAAATCGACTGCATGACGCTTTTCCCGATAACATCAAACTTTATGTAGCTCGCCTTGATGAGAAAGTCATTGGGGGAACTCTGCTGTACGTCACACCGCAGGTGGTGCATGCGCAGTATATCTCCGCGACACCTGAAGGTAAGCATCTGCATGCCATCGATGCCATTTACCGCAAGGTGCTCACCGAGGACTACCGGGACTGCCGCTATTTTGACTTCGGTATCTCTAACGAAGACCGAGGTCGCTATCTCAACGAGGGACTTATTTATCAAAAGGAAGGCTTTGGAGGTCGCGCTGTGTGCTACGATTGGTACGAATGGAATGTGGAGTGATGAATGTTGAATGACGACTTGTTTGAATGCACAATGATAAGTTACAAATGATTGTAAAAGGCGTAGAATTTAATCAAAGTGAACAGATGCATATTCCTTATCTCTCTTTACAAAAAGTCACAGCGCAGCATCAAGATGAGATAGAGGCGGCAGTAAAGAAGGTCATCAAAAGTGGATGGTATCTGCAAGGTGAAGCTACACGACACTTCGAGGCTGACTATGCCCATTATATTGGTACACAGCATTGTGTGAGTTGCGGCAATGGGCTCGATGCGCTGACACTTATCTTCCGGGCTTATAAAGAATTAGGGAAGTTGCAGGATGGTGATGAAGTCATCGTGCCGGCTAATACCTATATTGCTTCTATCCTCTCCATCACTGAGAACGGATTGAAGCCGGTGCTCGTGGAGCCACGAATCGACACGCTTGAACTTGATGACAGCCAACTCATGGAGCATCTCAGCAACCGCACGCGTGCCGTATTGCTGGTGCATCTCTATGGCCGTTGTGCCATGACGCAGCAGATTGCCGGCTTCTGCCATCACCATCATTTGTTACTCATCGAGGACAATGCCCAAGCTCATGGCTGTATGTTCGACGGACGACGGACGGGCTCTTTGGGCGATGCCGCAGCGCATAGCTTCTATCCAGGCAAGAATCTTGGTGCTTTAGGAGACGCAGGAGCAATCACCACCGACGATGCTTCATTAGCTGAGCTTTGTCGGGCTTTGGGTAATTACGGTTCTTCACGCAAGTATGTCTTTCCTTACAAAGGGCGCAACAGCCGCATGGATGAGATACAGGCTGCCGTTCTCTCCGTGAAGTTGCGTTACTTGGATGCTGATAATCAGCGACGTAAGCAGATTGCCACTTATTATGCTCAGCATATCTCCAACCCAGTGGTCACGCTTCCCGGTGCTGAGGCTTGGCTACGTGGAAACGTGGATCATGTCTTCCACATCTTCCCCGTACTCAGCGCCCATCGTGATGAGTTGCAGGATTATTTGAAACAAAAAGGTATTGGCACGGTGATACATTATCCCATTCCGCCGCATCAGCAGGACTGTTATCCGGAATGGCATTCCCTCTCATTGCCCGTTACAGAACGTATTCATCGCGAAGAGCTTAGCATTCCGTGCAATCAGACAATGACGGATGAGGAAGTCCGCTATGTGGTGGAGGCCATCAATTTCTTTCTGATGGCCGTGTAGCTATGGTCTACTGTACCATAAACCGATTTGCTGATATACCAAGTCATCAGCTTAGCAATGCGGTTGATGAATGGGGCAACTCGGTGCAGATCCTGTGAAGCATGTTGGTCGTCCTTTAACAGATCAACGCCTTTCAAGAGTTGCTTGCCGCAACCTTTGGGCACCACCTGCTCAGCAGTCAGTCCCAGAGCTGCCCAGTCTATTTCGCCCTGCAAGGCTTGTATCTTTTGCAAGTCGTTGAGCGGACAGTCTACTTTCTGTCGCACGATAGGATAGGTAAACCCACCCGCACGATGGTTCAGCCCTTTTTTCGTGGCCAGTTGCGGATGCGACGCTGCGAAGGCTTTACGGTGGGCATTGAGCTCGCGGAGCATAGCGTTGACGTCTTTGGAGATAATTGCCTTCATGGCTGTGGCTGATAGCTGAGCGCCACACACCTTATTATATAGTGCAACTATTTTTGTCTTGTCGCCTGGCAACCATTGTGCCATCATGCCCCGAAGCGATCCTTCAACAGCCGAAGCTATAAAATTCGTGAGATGAAGTTTGCTTTGTCGTTGCCACTTACTGACAATCTTCTCCTCCTGTGATTGGAATGCGCTTACAGTAGTGTCAGTATTTAGGCTGTCCGCCTTTATGGCCTGTACGACCATTTGGCTTCTCCCCATTGCTGCGTGAGCGGGCTGAAGTGGAGAGATTAGTAGAAGTTCTAAAGTCGGGAGAAAGGCTGCAACGTTCATCTTTTTTGTTTGTTGTTGAGAAAAAGCAGGAAGGAATAGTCCTTCCTGCTTTTTTTTCTTATTAGCTCAGCACCAACACGGTCACACCGCGTGCTGCCTGAGCACCCATGACGAGCGCTTGCTCGATGTCGGCAGTCTTCGACGGTCCGCTGATAAACGTGCCAAAATTGTAGCGTGGATCCATCTCGATACGGCTGTAAGCCTCGTGCATGTTGTTCACAACGTTTTGCTTGTCGAGAATGATGACGAGATATTCCGAGATGAAGCACACGGCTTTCTCCTTCATCGTCTGTGGCACCCAGATGCACGCGTTCTCAGCCACACCAAGTTGTCCCTCCACGATGCCCACGTCAGTGCCGTTGAGCTCCTGAGCCTCAGCTACGGTGTCAGGATTGCGCTGGGCGATGGAGATATACGGCAGGTTGCTGGCAAAGACCTTTGCGTTGGGGTAGAGGTTGCGGATGATCTGATTGAGATCGTCGGTTTTTCGTGCCTCCACGATGCGGCCACCCACCGTCCTGGTCATCTCTGCGAACTGCTGATAGGGGTCAGCATAGGTGATGCCGTGGAGATCGTCCATGGCAGGCATATCGTATTGCACCTTGGTGTTGGCGCGTAGTTTCTGGAGCAATTCTTCTTTTCTCATTGCTTGTCGTTACTTAGATAACTGTTATTCCGAGTCGTTTGGCGTTGTCGGCAATCATTCCTAATCGCCTGGTGCCGTTGACTATTTCTTCTTTTTCTGTTGCTCTTTCCACCAACTGTGGAACGACTGGTTGGCAAACTTAGGCTTAGCGTGTCCCAGTCCCCATGGATTGAGGTGGCTGTAGTGGGTGAGTATTTCCGGTACAAAGTTGGCCAATGGTGACAGCTTCAGCGCATCGGTGTAGAGCGTTGGATGGTCGAAGAGCAGTTCCATGCCTTCTGACATGAACTTCTTAAGGTGATCGGCCTTGCCAATGCCGTCGAGACTCTGACGCCAAAGATAGATTTGTGAGCCGGGCTTCACTTCAGCGGGACACACATTGTCGCAGCTTAGGCAGAGCGAACAGGCAGATACATTGTCGCTGTATTGGCGGGCATTAGCCAGCATACCCAAGTCGACACCGATGGGACCAGGTATGAAATAGGTGTAGCTGGCACCGGTAGAGCGGCGGTAGACAGGACATGTGTTCATGCAGGCACCGCAACGGATGCATTTCAGCGTCTCCCAATGTTCGGGGTTGGCTAGTGCGTCGCTGCGCCAGTTGTCAAGAAGTACCACGTGCATTTCAGCACCGGGACGTGCCTGACGGAAGTGCGACGTGAATCCAGTGGTCGGTTGTCCTGTGGCACTGCGGCAGAGCAGACGCTGGAACACAGCCAAACTCTCATAGTCGGGCACGAGTTTCTCAATACCCATTGTCACGATATGCAGTTTTGGCATAGACGTCGTCATGTCGGCATTGCCCTCATTGGTGCAGACGACGATGTCACCCGTCTTTGCTACGCCAAAGTTGCAGCCGGTAAGACCGGCGCCAGCTTCCATGAACTCATGGCGCAGACTCTTGCGGGCGCAGTAGGTCAGATAGGTCGGGTCGGTATTTCCTTTGTCATTGGAAATGCCTTTAGCCTCAAAGGTCTGTGCCACCTCTTCCTTGGTGATATGCATAGCCGGTACCACGATATGTGCCGGAGCACGGTGCATCAGTTGCAGGATACGCTCGCCGAGGTCAGTTTCCACCACGTCGATGCCGCGCTGTTCGAGATAGGCATTGAGTCCGCACTCCTCGGTGAGCATCGACTTCGACTTCACCATCTTCGTCACCTTGTGCGACTCAAGGATACCGTAGACCATCTCGTTGAGCTCATTGGCATCTTTAGCCCAGTGCACGATGACGCCACGGCTTTCGAGCTGGCTGCTGAACTGCTCCAGATAGTCGGCCAGATGGGTGAGTGTGTGGCGCTTGATGGCTGAGGCGTGGTCGCGCAGGCTCTCCCATTCGGGCAGACTCTTAGCCATCTTGTCGCGGCCTTGTCGCAACTGCCAGAAAGTAGTGTCGTGGTGACTGACCTTGTCGCGCTGCTTCAATATTTCGTGTGCTCTTTCTGAATGTATAGTGCTCATAATGCTTAGATTCCGTTAGCTAATATTTGTGCGACATGGATAAACTTGATAGGCTTCTTCTCCCGTCGTGCGATGCCTTCCATGTGCATCAGGCAGGAAGAGTCGGGACCAGTGATATACTCGGCACCAGTGGCCATGTGGCGCTCGATCTTGTTCTCACCCATACGCACCGACACGTCTGGCTCCTCCACGGAGAACATGCCGCCGAAGCCACAGCACTCGTCCACGCGCTCCGGCTCTTTGATGGTGATGCCCTCTTTGAGTTGCAGCAGATCGATGATCTTGTTGTATTTCGGAATGTTACGCTCTGACGGTGACGACAGTCCCAGCTCGCGAACGCCGTGGCAACTGTTGTGCACGCTGACTACATGAGGGAAGTTGCCGGGCAGGCTCTTCACCTTCACGATGTCGTGCAGAAACTCCACGATGTCTACGGTATTCTTCGGCGTGACGCATTGGTGGTCTTGAGGCAACAGCCGCGGATAGTTGACGCGCACAAAGGCAGCGCAGGATGCTGACGGGGCGACTACATAGTCGAAGCCAGAAAACATCTCCTCGAAACTGTTGGCAAGGTGCTTGGCCATCGGCTCAAAACCGGCGTTAGCCATCGGCTGACCGCAACAAGTCTGCCGCTCGGGATAGGTCACGTCCAATCCAAGATGGCACAATAGTTTATATGTAGCCTTTCCGACTTCAGGGTACAGAGCGTCTACATAGCAGGGTATAAACAATCCTATTTTCATTTCTCACTTAATTCTAACCCTACAAAATTAATTATTTTTTTCTAACCTACCATTGCTTTGCACAACTTTAACCATATTATTTTTGCATTCTTTATCTGTCTGTGTTTTGATCTTTCTGATTAGCTGCTGTCAAATGTCAGACAGAGTAGTATGAAAGAATGCGAAGAATCTAAATTCCTTATGTTTTTTTCTCAGTTAGGAGATAATTTCGTACTTTTGTATTTCAAATAGAGACATACACTGAATATATGATCGTTTGTATAGCGGAGAAACCGAGCGTAGCAAAAGATATTGCACGTATCTTGGGTGCCAACGTACCCAAGAACGGCTATATGGAAGGCAACGGCTACCAGGTGACTTGGACTTTCGGACATTTGTGCGAGCTGAAGGAACCCAATGACTATCAGGTGAACTGGCGTTTTTGGACGCTGGCCGCACTGCCGATGATTCCGTTGCGCTTTGGCATTAAACTCATTCCGGAGGAAACGATCAAGCGTCAGTTCGACGTGATTGCCTCCTTATATAGCAAGGCCGACGAGATTGTCAACTGTGGTGATGCCGGGCAGGAAGGTGAGCTCATCCAGCGTTGGGTGATGCAACTTGCCGGAGTGAAGTGCCCCGTAAAGCGGTTGTGGATTTCGTCAATGACCGACGAGGCTATCCGCGAAGGGTTCCAGAACCTAAAAGAGCAGAAGGACTACGAGAGCCTTTACATGGCAGGACTGAGCCGGGCCATCGGCGACTGGTTGCTGGGTATGAACTGCACGCGTCTCTATACCTGCATGTACGGCCGCAATCACCAGGTGCTTTCCATTGGTCGTGTACAGACGCCGACCTTGGCTTTGATCGTCAATCGCCAGAAAGAGATCGACAATTTCAAGCCGGAGCCTTATTGGGTGCTCTCGACAGTCTATCGCGACACGCTGTTCACCGCTACGGCTGGCAAATATACCAGTAAAGAAGAGGGAGAGCAGGCCTTCGCGCTCATTCAGGATAAGCCCTTCGAAGTTACCGATGTACAGAAGAAGCAGGGCAAGGAGGCACCACGACAGCTCTATGACCTCACCTCGTTGCAGGTCGACTGCAACCGTAAGTTCAGTTTCTCAGCTGAGATGACGCTCAACCTCATACAGGCTCTGTATGAGAAGAAGTTGACTACTTATCCGCGTGTCGATACGCAATATCTGTCCGACGACATCTATCCCAAATGCCCGGGTATTCTCAATGGCATCAGCCAGATGGCGAAAGCCGGACAGAAGCCTTATCTGCAAATCATCAAGGACTTGGCAGCCATCAGCAAGAAACTGCCAAAGTCAAAGCGAGTCTTCGACACTTCCAAGGTCACCGACCACCATGCCATCATCCCCACAGGGCAGGTACCGGGCGGACTGAGCGATGCCGAGATGAAAGTCTACGACCTCATCGCCCGCCGCTTCATTGCCGTGTTCTATCCCGATTGTAAGTTTTCCACGACCACTGTCAAGGGTAAGGTCGACAAGGTTGAGTTCAAGACCAGCGGCAAGGAGATCCTTTCACCGGGATGGCGGGCTGTGTATGCCAAGGATGAATTGACGCAGACAGTGGAAGAAGGTAAGCCGTCAGACGAGGAGAAAACATTACCCACCTTTGTCAAAGGAGAGTCGGGACCGCATAAGCCCACGCTGACAGAAAAGATGACGCAGCCGCCGAAGCACTATACCGAAGCCTCACTGCTGCGTGCCATGGAGACCGCTGGTAAGTTTGTCGACGACGAGGAGCTGCGTGCGGCGATGAAGGAAAACGGTATCGGACGCCCTTCGTCGCGCGCCGGCATCATTGAGACCTTGTTCAAGCGACATTATATCCGCCGAGAGCGTAAGAATCTCGTGGCTACCCCCACGGGTATCCAACTCATTGATACAATTCACGAAAAGTTGCTCACCAGTTGTGAACTCACGGGTATCTGGGAGAAGAAGCTCCGCGACATCGAGCACCATAAATACTCGCCGCAGCTTTTCATCGACGGGCTGAAAGAGCAGGTGACAAAGATCGTGCAGGACGTATTGCACGACAACAGCAACAGGCAAATAGCAAGTGGAGAGCCAGAGCCCACTCCTAAACCGTCCGGACCGAAGAAGGGTGGGGCAGGGGATGCCAAGCAAAGCACCAAACGGTCGGCAGGTTCTCGCAAAAAGAGTGCGCCGGCTACTGCCGCATCGGCTTCCGCCACCGCAACTCCCACTTCTGCTCCTGTGCTCACCAAGGGTAAACTTAAGGTCGGTGACCCTTGCCCCAAGTGCCATCAGGGCCATATCATTCAGGGCAAGACTGCTCTCGGTTGCTCAAGATGGCGTGAGGGATGTGACTTTCGTCAGCCGCTGTAAATACTAAATATAAAGAGTAGTTGATGTCAATTAAGAATAGTATTGATATCAACATAAAATAGTAGTTGATGTCAATTTGGACATCAACTGACAGCAATCTGATATGAGTGTTGAGGCCAGGCTCCCGCTACTTAGCCTGGCTGCTCAACTTCTTTTGTTTCGCCAATTCGATCTTATCTCTCATGACTTGCATGTGATCGAAGGCGCGCTTGCGGGTTGCCGCAATCTGGTAGCGATAGACCATGCATGTGGTGAGGAGATAGACAAAAGCCTGAATCCACAGCGCATGATACTCCACACTGATATCCTGCAGCGAGGCTCCCATCGACGAGATACGCAGGAAGCCTCTCACACCAAAGGTTGAGGGAATGAGGCAGGCCACGCCCTGCCAAAAACCGGGGATGTTGGGCTGTGGCCAGCTGACACCGGTCATAAACAGGAATGGCACTGAGGTGAAGACCACCAACAGCATCACATTTTCGCGGTAGCGCACCATACATGACAGCGTCATCCCGAAGAAGATGCACGACAACAGATAGGGAACCATCAGACCGAGTATGGTCCAAGGGGTCACCAAAGAGATGTAGTGGAACATGCGTGGAACGACCAGACTGATGTAAGCCGCCATGACCATATACACCATGAAATAGCACCACGACTTGCCCAGTACGATACGGAAGATGCCATTGTAGTGTTTCGAGATAGGTACAAGATCCTGATAGCGGTTGTTCTCACGAGCTGTTCCGGCTGCGAGTCCGATGCCCAAAAGCAGCGTCTGTTGTAGAATCAGCATCAGCACACCGGGGATGATGGCATTGCCGTAGCCGTCGGTAACATTGAAGATCGGCACCTCGTCGAAGTCAAGAGGCTTGGTGGTAATCTCGTCGTCGCGGTTGGTGAAGCCGTTGCTCTGATTGAGCTGAATGCGGCTGTTCATCTCTCCGGCCACAGCCATGGCGGTCTGATAGATCGCTTTGTAGTGGAGCATCAGGCTCATATCGCAATATAGGCTGACGGTGGCTTGCTCACCACGTCCCAGTCTGCGTTCGAAGTCTTCGGGGAAATAGAGTGCGCCATGCACCTGCTGCTTGCCGATGAGCTCTTTGGCATCGTCAAGCGAGTTGCACATATAGGCCACCTTCACGTCAGAGCCTGCGTCGTAGTGACGGATGAACTCGCGTGAGGCCGCGGAGTGCGAGAGGTCTACAACTGCCACCGGCACGTCTCTGACCACCTCGTTGTTGTAGATCCACGAATAGAGCAGGGGATAGAACAACGGTACGAGGACGCAGAAGATCAGCACACCCTCGTCGGTGACAAGGCCGCGCATCTCTTTCACGCAGATATAGCAGGTGTCAAGGAGTCCTTGCTTGACTTGACTGAAAAAGCTCTCGTTTTGCATAGCTTAGGGGATATATACGTATACCAGCATTGCCCTCTTGATATTTTTTAATGTGAAGATGGGCAGCACTGCTATCATCAACAGGAACATAATGTCGAACCAGGCGTAGGACAGCGGGTAGCCGTTGAACTCGCACATCTGGTACAACATGAAGTAATGGCGCATGGGGAACAACTGGGCAATGGACTGTATCTCAGGATCCATTGCTGACAACGGATAGGTGGCACCGGCTACGGAGAAACTCAGCACCGACCACAGTGCACTGATCGAGATGGACATGCGCAGGGAGGGCATCAGTCCGAAGGCGAAGATACCAAAGCCCTGACAGGCCAGAACACTGAGAAGTCCCATCAACAACAGGGGTACAACGCCACCCGGATGAGGGAAGTCCAATGTGTGGAAGATGTAGAACTCGAAGCCATACATCATCGTGAGGAAGAGTAGTGTCATCGGCAGCATCTTGCCGGCTATGGCGATGTAGATGTTGTTGCCCGCCATCTTCATCAACTGACGTGAGCGTTTGAACTTCAACTCAGTGCCGATGGCGTAGGGGGTGAGCAGGAAGATGAAGACCATGAGCACGCCGGGTGCCATGCTAGTGGTCAGATAGATATTGTAGCTCACCCATGGGTTCTGAAGCAGATGGGTGTCAACGGCAATGGGCTGCAGGAACGTGCGCACCTCGTCATTGGTCTTTCCTATGGCCTGCAGTTTTGTCTTGCCGACAGCTGCCGAGCCTAATGTGCAGATGGTCTTAAGATCCTTGAAGAGCATATTGCCCGCCACAAGCGTCACATTGCTGTAATAGAACGACACCTTAGGCTGCGTGCTCGTCATCAGTCCGCTTGTCGTGCCCTTCGGAATATAGAGAAAAGCGAAAATCTCGTTGCGTTGGATGGCCTTGCGGGCAGCGTTGACGTTGGGGTAATAGGCGACGACCTTCGACGACTGGAAAGCGTCGAGCTGACGCACCATTGCGCGCGTCGTGGTGGTATTGTCCTGATCCACGATGCCGATGGGCATGTCGGTCGGCTGACCGCCTGCCATTAGTGAGGTGAAGAAGATGATGATGACAATAGGAAAGATGACCGTACAGAATCCGTAGATTGGATTCTGGCGCATGATCCCCAGCTCCCGCAGCGAGATGTGATAGATGCGGGAGAGGACCTCGTGAAGCGTCATGCTCTTGGGGCGATAGGAGTAGAGGCTATTCTCTTTCAATCTTCTGTATTATTTCTTTGTGTCCTTGATAATCAGTGACATGCCGGGGCGCAGTCCATCGAACTTGTTGACGAAGTGAGCCTTCACTTCGAAGGTCTTCAGGTCGTACTGGCCGTTGCTCTTTGTGGCTTTCCATACAGCGTAGGAACCCTCGTCCTTGATGTCGTAGACTTTCATCCTCACGTTTTTGTTGAAAGCCGGAGAGAAGGCGGTGAACTCGTCGCCAACCTTCAAACCCTTCAACTGGTCCTCACGTACGTTGAAGGTTCCCCACATGTCCGACATGATGTTGATATTCATGATTGGTGAGCCCATGCCTACCAACTCGCCCACCTTGGGATAGACATCGCTGACTTCGCCCTCCACGGGTGAGATCTGCACAGTCTCTCTCAGGATTGACTTGACGACGTCGACGGCACTCTTGGCGGCCTGGGTATTCTTGGCGGCTGCGATCTTCTCCTGTTTGCGGGCACCGCTCTTGGCCAACTCATACTGGCTTTGCGCCACTTTCACCTGTGCTTCGGCGGCTTTGAAGGCTGCCAGTGCCTCGTCGCGCTTCTGTGCGCTCATCACGCCCTCGTTGTAGAGGTTCTGCATACGTGTGTAGGTCTTCCGGGCAATGTCCTCTGCGGCCATAGCCTGCTGCATCAGGTCGTAGGCACTTTGTATCTGTTCCTTGCGGGTACCCTCGTCGGTCAGATTGCTGATAGCCTGAGTGGCACCCTCGGTGGCCTCCGCTACTCTCTGCTGTGCGTTGGCCTCAGGGATTTGCAGGATGGCAAGCGTGTCGCCGACATGTACGTAGTCGCCTTCTTTGACACGTATCTCCTCGATGCGCGCCGGCAACTTACAGCTGACGCGATAGTCGCCGACTTCCACCTCGCCTTGAATAATCTCGTCGGTCTTGCCGAAAGCGAAGAAACCAATGACACCTACGATAGCCACTGCTGCTGTGAATCCAAGTACGGCAAGCAGGATATTGTTATGTTGTGTTTTTGCTGACATCTCTTTTATGTTTTTTCTTCTTTGGTTCGTTGATGGTTTATTCGAGGATACCCAATGCTTTCTCCAGGTTCACCTCACTGACGCGCAGGTCCACTTCCGCGTCGATCTTGTCGCTATGGGCTTTCTGCCATGCTGTCTGTGCGGCCATGACATCAGTGGAGGGGATGACCCCCTCGCGGAATCCTATTTGTGCGCAGCGCAGGTTTTCCTCTGCACTCTTGACATTGTTGTTGGCCATGGTCAGACGTTTGCGGGCCTCTTTCACCTTGAAGCGGCTTTGAGTCACCTGCAAGTTGATCTTCTCCTGCACGTCGCTCAGTTCCATGCGTGCCATGCTTGTGGCTGCACGAGACGCTCTGATTTTGTACCGGCCCTCAAACCAGTTCCACACCGGCATCTGCACGGTCACGCCTACGTTCCACACGCCGGAGAAACGCTTCTGAAATCCATTGTAGACATTGGGATTGGTGATCATATAGCCGCCCGTCAGTGCTACGTGAGGCAAATATTCGGCCTGGATGACCTTGGTGCCTTGCTCGCTCAGGTCCACTGCGTTTTGAAGCAAGCGCACCTCAGGACGACTTGAGAAGGCGGAGTCGGGCTGATAGTCGGTGAACTTCACGTTGCTCTTCTCCAGTCCGTTGCCTTCCTCGTCGGCCAGTGTGATCTTGTCGGTCATCGGGATACCGCAAAGCTGACAGAGCAGCATCTTAGCCAGCGTCACGCCATCGTCGACACGGGTGATGTCCATGTCGGCCTCGTTGACTTTCACGTCCACTTTCAGGCCGTCGGCCTTCGTGGCTACTCCCTGGCGGATCATCTTCTTGACATCGTCGTCGAGCTTCTTCACCAAGTCGCGATAGCTGTAGGCAAGTTTCTGTTTATGTTTGAGGGATACTACTGTCCAGTAAGCCTTGTCGATGTCATAGATCGTGCTCTGTGTCTTCAGGCTTTCATCGTTGTCGGCCATTTCCTCCGTGATGTCGGCAATGGCGTTGGCGGCTTTGATGGCACCACCCATAAAGATAGGCTGGCGCAGGATGACGGCACCGCCGAAAACGTTTTTCGTGTCGGTGCGGAAGGCGTCGACAATTTGCTGGCCCAACGTGTTGCCGATGCCGGCTGCGTACTGACCGATGGGAGCACCGGCCTGTTGCATCATCGCACCAATCTGCTGAGCCTGTTCCATACTGATGGCGCCTTGCTTCACCAGCTCGGTCATCTTCTCTGAGATGCCTTTTTGTAAGTCTCCCCCGACCTGTGTGCCGAGGTTGGTGCCCATGTTGTTGAGCATGTTCTTTTGCTTGTTGCTCAGCAGGTTGATGTCGCGGCTGGTGAATTCATAGCCGGCCAGAACATCCACCTTGGGCAGGTATTTCGTGCGTGCTGCCTTGCGGGTGTTCATTGCTACCTCTTTGCCCAGACGTGAAACGTTGATCTGTTTGTTGTTGCGAAGGGCCAAAGCCCGGCAACTGTCCAGTGTCAGCACAGTCTGTCCGTGGGCAGCCAATACGCATCCTGAAAGTAAAATGGCGAAAGTGAACTTTCTCATATCTGTTTACTGACGTTTATCCGTGTTTTTGTTCGGACCGTGGAGTCCTTATTCCAGCGTGAAGCTGCGCGAGCCGATCATGTTGCCGTCGGCGAAGATGCTCACGCGGTAGGTGCCGCCTTCCAGTGCCTGTCCGATGTTGTAGAAGAGGGTGACAGGTGTCTCGTTGCCATTATATTCCACCGTGCGCTTCATGGTGCAGGGGAGTGTGCGGTTTTCGTAGTTAAATGAGCCACCGCCCGAGAGCAGTGTTCCTGTCGGCGTGTTGATGCAGACATAGACGGTCTTCATGCCGCTGGCTGCCGTGACGTTCTTTGCGATTGCGAAAGAGACCTGCAAGGCCTTGGCTTTCTTGATCTTTTTTGTTGCTTTGCCACGCTTGCTCATGGCCGTGAGGTTGATGCCCGTAGCGTCCAGCTGTGCGGCGATGGCTACTTTCTCGGCCAGTCCGGCTTTCTCGCTGTTGAGTCCGGCAATCTGTTGGGTAGCCTGATCATATTGTCCTCTTATTCGTGTATTTTCCGCCGTGAGATGCTCATTGGCGCGGTTGAGCGAGTCGATCTGGATGACATAGCTGCGCAGCACGGCTCTCACCGTAGCCAGCTCGCGCTTGAGTCGTGCAATCTCGCGGGCATCCGTACTCTTGGTGTTGCGCAGTTCCTGCAACAGTTTTTGGGTACGCTCTTGCTCGTGGGTCAATTGGGCGATGATGGAGTCGTTGTTGATTTGGGTCTTCATCTCACCGTATTGATTCGCGAATTGCTGGTATTCATTTTCCATCTCCTTCTTGTCCAGGTCGGCAAGCTGCACCATCTCCTTGTTCTCCTCCTTCTGCTTGTTCAGACTGGTATAGAGCCAGGCAATGCCTCCCAATAGCAATAATACGACTATGACGAGCGGAATGATGATCTTTTTCATGTTCTTTGTTGTCCTTTTAGATAATGAGTTATAAAGAGGTGGATGATGAAATCTTATCCACGTCTTATGGATGATATAATCACATGCAAATTTAGCCTATTTATCTTAAACAGCAAAGTCTTTTCAGTCGCTTAAGCCTTTTAAATCTTAAAATTTAGTATTTTTGGGGAAAAAACGACCAAATTTAAACGGGGATTGTGTAATTTTACCCCTGTGTAATCAGATTTCTAATAAGTGACTATGAAAAAAATAGCATTGTTATTGACGCTCATGCTCTTCGCTGTATCGGCGACATGGGCACAGGGAGAGACGAAGGCTGACACCGTGCGCCATCAGGTGATGTTGCAGACGACAAAAGGCAACATCGTTGTGGAACTCTACAACGAGACGCCGCGTCACCGCGACAATTTCCTCAAGCTGGTGCGGTCGGGCTATTACAATGGCATTCTCTTCCACAGGGTCATTGCCGACTTCATGATTCAGGCAGGCGACTCTACCTCACGCCACGCCAAGCCCGGCACCCAGTTGGGCGATTACGATTTGAACTATACTGTGCCCGCTGAGTTCCGTTTTCCTCAGTATTTCCACAAGCGTGGAGCGCTCGCTGCCGCAAGAGAGCCCGACAGCGTCAATCCGCAGCGGGCGTCTGGCGGAGCACATTTCTATATTGTGTGGGGACGGACCTATTCCGATGCCTCGCTTGACCGCATTCAGCATAAGACCGACTCGCTGACACAGGGTGCCGTGAAGTTCACACCGGAGATCCGGGAGTATTACAAGACTGTCGGCGGTACGCCCCATCTCGATGGCATGTACACCGTCTTCGGCCAGGTGATTCAGGGACTGGATGTGGTGGATGCCATCGATCATGTGGCTACCGACGAGAACGACCGGCCGCTGGAGGACGTGAGAATCATCAAAGCGTCGGTCATTAAGTAGTCGTTTTTTCCTGTTTGATGTTGTCGGCTCTCAGAACAGAGGCAGCGACAACAGTTGCCATGCCAGTGTCTTGGCCAGTCTCACGTGTCCGGCATCATTGGGATGGAGCAGATCGTGCGGGTTGTGGTAATAGGTGGTGCCATTGATGAGTGGATAAAGACCACTGACGGCATTGAGGTCGATGACGGGTACGCTCCACACGTTGCCGGCTTCCTTGACGCTCGACACATAGGCATCGAGATATTCGCCACAGCTGTTTTGTATGCGCTCATCGGGTTGCACATTCTTGTCGTTGGGGTCGAAGAGGGCCCGGTGAATAGGAGTGAGCAACACGATCTGCTTGGTGGTGAAGCTGTCCTTCAGCATCTTCATCGCAATATTGATGCGCCCGCGGTAGGTCTGAGCGTCATAGCTCAGCGTGCGGTAGCGGCGCTTGACGAGCGTCTTGGGCTTTCCAACGGCGGCATAGACGGTGGTGTCCTTCTCGTCGTACCATTGTCCGATTTTCACACCATGGTTATAGTCGTTAGTGCCCATGAGGATGACGATGGCATCGAAGTCGCGTCCGTGGTCAGTCAACAGTGCTTTGGCCTGGCGCGGAATGTCATTCCATTCTCGTCCGCTGACTCCATATATATATGGTGTAATGCCGAGCATCTCCTGCAGATAGTTCCAGTATTTCTTTTTCGAGCCGCTGTTGCGTGGGTCGGTCAGTGAATCACCAAAGAAGGCTACGCGTGCACCCCACCAAGGATGGATGCCTTTGAGGTTGGTGAGTGGAGTGAGGGTGGGCGGCGTGACGGCTCTTTGCTGGGCCTGAGCGGTAAGCATAGCGGCTGACAGTGCTGCGGTGAGGGCTAAGGACTTTAGGGCTTGACGCCATGAAACTTCTGTCATGGACTTCATGATTTTGATCATAGATGTTGTTTTTAGATATGTTTTGTAGATGATTTCAGCGCAAAGATAATCATATTTTCATGATTTCAGGCTTTCTTCTTTCTAAAAATATGATTACTTATGAAAAGTTGTTATTATTTGTTGCAATAGCCTTCGCTCTTCAGGGAAATTCATTATATTTGCAGTAACCATACGCTAAAAGGCTCAAAATGACATGAAACAGCTTCGTCAAGGATTTTTTGTGCGCATATTTGTCATCCTGCTTGCCCTCTTCGCCCTGCCTGTCTCGGCAAAGGTGTGGACCGCTGATGACGTGCCGATGGTGCACTTGCAGGATCGCAATCGCTATGTCTGTGATCCGGAGGGGCTTATGTCGTCCTCTATGCGCGACTCCGCTGACGTTTATTTCCGCCGTTTACAGACAGAATGCGGCATTCAGACGGTGTTCGTGGTCGTGGGACATGTCAAGGGCGCAGACTGCTTCCGTATGGCGGAAGACATCGGAAACCATTATGGAGTGGGGACGAAGAAGGACCGCAGAGGGCTGGTCATCGTCTTAGCTGTCGGCGACCGTCGCTATTTCATTGCGCCGGGCAAGGGACTTGAAGGTGATCTGACCGATGTGGAGTGCGACGACATTGCTCAGCAGTGCATCGTCAGAAATATGAAGGTCAATGACATCGATGCTGCTGTCTGCTCTACGGCGCAGGCGCTCTACAGTAAGTTCAAGACGGGTAAGGCCGTCGTTGACGGGGATGAGATCGGCGCCGACGAGGATGACGACTCGTGGCTGACGATTCTTATCGTCTTGCTGGCCTGCTTTGGTTATCCGATCTGTCAGCTTGTTATGCTGTTGCTGGCCAAACTGGGCTGGTATCATCCGAAGAAGAAACACCGGCGCCGCCGTGATGACGACGACTGGTTCCCGCCCTTCATCTTCGGAGGCGGCGGTGGCTTCAGCGGCGGCTCCGGTGGAGGTTTCAGCGGCGGCAGCTTCGGTGGCGGCAGCTTTGGCGGCGGTGGAGCCGGTGGCGGATGGTAATGTCATGATGATAATTATAATTTAATCGTATCAATATGAAGAAAAGTACTTTGATCATGCTCATCATCGTTGCGGTGATAGTATTGTGTGGCGTAGGTGCATGTGGTGCCTATAATGGTATGGTCGAGAGGCAGGAAACGGCTACGACAGCTTTGGCAGACGTGCAGGCCACTTATCAGCGGCGTGCCGACCTCATTCCTAATCTCGCCAAGACGGTGCAGGCTTATGCCAAGCACGAGCGCGAGACCTTTGAAGAGGTCACCAAGGCAAGAGCTTCCGTGGGACAGATGAAACTCGATGTCAACAACCTCACTCCTGAGAAACTCAAGCAGTATGAGGCTGCACAGGGTGAACTGTCTCAGGCTCTCGGCAAACTCATGGTGGTCGCTGAGCGCTATCCTGAACTGAAAGCTAATCAGAATTTCCATAGTCTGCAAATACAATTAGAGGGTACGGAGAACCGCATCAACGAGGCCCGGCAGAAATACAACGACGCTGTGCAGGACTATAATCAGGACGTGCGCACCTTCCCCAATGTGATCTTTGCCGGTATGTTCGGCTTCAACCGCATGGAGAAGTTCGAGGCTGCTGCTGGCGCGGAAAAGGCTCCTGAACTCAACTTCAACGAGTGATCATCTCACCTCCCTCCAAATTATTTCTACAAAAGTCTGTTCGCTTCAACTCTATATAATAGAGTGTGGTGAACAGACTTCTATGTAGAGCGTGTTGAATAGCTCCCAACGTAGAGTATGTTGCATATCCTTCTAGGTAGAGCGTTTTGCATAGCTTTCTACGTTTCGTCTCTAAATACATTTCTGCTACCTGTCAGAAGCAGCGTCTGGCGCCCTCAAAAGCGGTAGATGATTCCGTCTCTTTCGTTCTGACGTTCAAATCATAGCCTTTTTTATCGCCAAGCATGGCTTTTCTGTGCAGTACTACGGGCAGATTACTCCAGTACAAAGCCGTGATTACTCCAGTACAAAGCCGAGATTACTCCAGTACTTCACCGTAGTACTCAGTCGGTTTTGCCGCCGCCTACATTCGCCGCCGCCTTCCGCCTAAAAAGGGATTTGAGTCACTCGCTCTTGCCGCTTTGGGCTCCCGCCTCTCGTAGTTAAGGGCTTTCCGCCTATCGTAGTGCTGCGCTTCCGCCTCTCGAAGTTTAGTTCTTCCGTCTCGTAGCGCTGGCTCTCGGTCTTTCGTAGTGCTGGCCTTCCGCCTCTTGTTGTGCTGGCTTTCCGCCTCGTAATGCTGGTTCTCGGTCTTTCGTAGTGCTGGGTTCTCGGTCTTTCGTAGTGCTGTGTTCTGTATGTTGCTGCTATGCAGCGACGCCTTTATCGCTGTCTTGCCCTTTCGCCGGTCTCGCGTGCCTTCTTGTTTCCTTCTCCTCGGTGAGAACTACGTACTGTCTCTCTATAATATAATAATGTGTAGCCCCCTCTTTTTGTCAATCTTTTAGAAAAAGTGGAAGGAAATTACAAAAAAAATGCTGGAAATGTTTGGAGGGTATCGGGAAAACCTGTACCTTTGCACTCGCTTTTCAGAACTACGGCAAACACCTAACACTGAGAGCAACGAGAAAAGAGTTCTTTGAGAAG
>ONHQ01000059.1 GCA_900317685.1 uncultured Prevotella sp. | reverse complement strand
GATTTGTGGTGAATACAAATATATAACGGAACTAGGCTTCTTTTTGTTTTGGGAAACTATTGAAAACATGCCTTACCAACGAGAAAAGCGGAAGAACCAAAGGATATCGCATCTTCGTAAAGAAAATCTGTATTTCTTCTTTTACAAAGACTATCATTCTTTTTTAGAAGATATAGTCCACACCTACGCCAAACACGTTGTTGTCTCGGGTGTAGTCGCTCTTGTAGGTGACTGTCTGCGTAGACGACAGCGCCACATCGTCAGTGTTTTTTTTATGCTGATAGAACGTGTGGAAATAAGCTACGTTGATATCCATGCGCTTGGTGACATGGTAACGGGCACCACAAGCCACGCTGTTGGAGCTGACCACGAAACTCTTGTCGTTCATATAAGCCTCGCTCAGACCATAGTTGGTGTTCTGCCAACCGGCCGACACAGTGATGCGCTTGCTGGCATCGAACTCGGCACCGGCCGTCCACTCCATCGTTCCACGCTTGAGTTTCTCCTCACGATGGTTGTAAGCCGAAGCCTGCTTGTCATAGAAGTAATGGAAGCCGACATTCACGCGCAAGGGATCCACAGGGTTGTAGCCCACGCCCACAGAGAGCAGGGCAGGAATATCTGCCGGTACCTTTACGCCATCGGCATACTCACCGGTAGCCTCCGCCATCTTGCTGTCGAACTGCTGCTTGATCATGCCCATGGCACCAACAACGCGCGGATCGCTGAGCTTGGTCTTGGCATACTCCAGTCCGTAGGTCATGGCCTCAGTCTGCGTCATGCCCTGCTTCACAGCCTGCGCGGCAACAGTCTGCGCCACGGCCATGCCGAGGTTATCCTGAAGGTTACCAATAGACGGTGCCTGGTTGACGCTCTCGTTCTTCAGACGCATACGTGTCTTGAACTCATACTTGGCCGCGAAGTTCCAGCGGCCGAGACGATAGTCGATGCTGATGATCGGAGTGAAGCCAAGACCCTTCTGGTCGCAGTTCAACTCGATGTCACCGGAATTGGTCTTCGACGGGTCGAGGACCTTATAGAGCGGCATATTCCCCACCTTGATGTTGCGCACATAGCCATAGTAGCTGCCCGTGGCATACACAGCACGCACACCGCCAAAGAAACTCAGATTAGGGCGAAGACGATAAGCAGCACCCACAGAGACGCCATAATAATAGGAGTTGCCACGCATGAAACTATTGAAAGAATATTTCCCCTCAGTGCCAAACATCTGAGGTGAGGTGAACATCTGCTGACCCAAAGCCTGATCCACAGCACCGGCCAGACCGACAGCTCCTAAAGCCGTCTCACCGACAATCTTCTCAAACGAGCCCAGACCATCGTCGAAGGTGCACTTGCCGCCACCGCCGATCAGTCCGGCATTGGTCTGGAAAGAGAAGTTGCGCCAGTTGTAGGCATACTGCACAGAGGGAAGCACGGGCGCAAAGGCCTTGCCGCGGAACTTGCGGTGCGTGCTGTTGTCAGCAGTGTTGTTGCCAAACAACGGATAATCGTTCTCTATGGTACGGCTCTGTATAGCCGTCTGCCAGTTAAACGAGAAATGATGTCCCGCCGAAAGGAAAGCCACGCCGGCGGGGTTGCAATACACACCATCAATGCCTATGGCGGCCTCACGGCTCATCATTCGGTTATAAGCAATGTTTTGATTGGTGTTGGTCAGAATACCACCGGCGAAAGCCAACTGGGAGATTGCGGCAAAAGCAGCCGCAAGGATCATTTTAGACTTCATTATCCTAAAAGTTGTTTTGAATTGCGCCTGCAAAGGTACTAACATTGTTCGATAGTTCTACAAAAGTTGTAGATATTTCAGTTGTCCGTTACATTTCTTTAACATATTGTCATCCTTAAAGAAATCTCCGGCATGTCCATCAGCACCCAATCAATATCAGTAAGGAACACAAAAGACGAGCCACCAACACACAACAAAGGCCGCTACATCACGCAGCAGCCTTTTGAGAACATAAAAAACTAAAACGAAATTGTATCTACTCGCGATATCCTCATCGCAATGAACCTAAAATTAAAGCGTTTCCATAAAAGAGAGAATGGATACTTGCCTATATATAAATTGAAACCTATGTTATCAATCATCAGCATTCTTCATGCATCGTCTCAGCCAGCGTGAAAAGCAGGCAGAGATACACTGACAGAAAGTTGGCGGACGAATGGATGATGCTCTCTGCTCTTCAGCCGCTTCACGGCCACGCTGCTCCTGATCGGTATCAATCATCTTATGGATGGTATCGAGCAACTCCAAGCGCTCATCCAGAAACTGCATATTGCGCTTTTGCCTGTCTGTCTTTTTATCGTCAGCCTGCCGTTTCATATACTGGAAAAGGAAAAAGAGTCTGTCTCAATAACTTCTTCTAAGGGGTGGGAAAGAAAAAGAGTCTGTCTCGATAACTTCTTCCAAGGTTGGAGAGGAAGCAAAATCCTGACGCGTTATTTCAGTTTTCTGCTCCTCTCCTCCCCCCGGAAAAAGGGTGTGAAGCTTATGTTGAGAGATCTTTTTCTTACTTATTTCCAGAGATCTTCAGGGTGAGCGACTCGCTCCCACGGGTTGTCGTCTGCGTAGTCGTCGGCCTCTTCCTCAATAGGAAAACCATGCTGCTTGGCCTCAGCAAACGGAGTTTGACTTCCATTCTGCATCAGAGAGGAGACTTCCATGCGAAGGCTGACCGTCTCCGGCGATAGATATGTTTTCTTGTTCATAATCAGTCTTTTTTAAGGGATGATTACTTTCTTTTCATTCACAACATAGATGCCCGGGCTCAGTGCCACAGTCTTTGACTCGCCAGCGGTCAGTGTGGAGCGGAACATCGTAGCACCCGTCGCACTGTAGACCACGACATTGACAGACTCATTAGCCTTAATGTTCAGAGTGCCATGTCCAGCTGTGAGTTGCACACCTGAGCGGTCAGTTTCCTTCGTCACGCTGCCGATGCCGGTGACCAGAAGATCGTCGAAGGTGACATTGAAGCCACGCATCAGCTTAGCGCCGTTGCTTGCCTCGTGGGCAAAGTAAGCACGGAACGGATAGACATAGACATTGTCAAACCGGTATGACAAGTTCTTGGAGTTGTAGAACTTACCCTGTGCAAAATAGAACCATCCGCCGTCCTTCTTCAGTTTCTTGCCGGAGTAGCTGCCATAGTGCTTGAAGGTGTGGGCAGCACCATTGATCGTACCCGTGGCTGTCTCGCCGGTGAAGGTATAGTCTGCGTTCATGTAGTTGCCCGCCACCGTCTCGTCGGCTACCGTAGCACTCACGTCGGAACCATATTGCTGGATTACAAACGTCTCATTGTCTTTAATCGAAGGCTTCTGTACTTCTACCAGGTAAGGCGTGTTAGGCTGTGTCAACTCATCCCCGACAGGATCGAACTTAGCCAGTGCCCAGAAGTCCTTTCCGTTAGCTCCCTCTTCCTTGTCGGCAGCCATACCTTTGTCTCTCTTCATCTGATAGAGGCGTAATGAGCAGAAATCGTTGGCATGTACACCATCACTGAGGGCAATCGAGAATGGCAATACCAGAGTGGCCAGAGTTGCCTTGCCGTTCATCTCATGTGTGATCTCTCTTGTATAGGCCGCATAGTTCTCGGTCGGCACAGAGATGTTGTAAGGCGAATAGAACGGTTGCTTGTCAGTGAGCACGATGTTCTTGCAGGCGCGGAAACCACCGCTCAGGGTCTTCTGCACATAGTTGTCCTCGTCGTATACCGTCCGCACGGGGAAGAAGATGAGGCAGTTGGGGTTGAGCTGATTCTTCATTTCCGCCATTCTCTCCTTACTCTCCACGAGTACAGAGTAAAGATTAGTGTAGTCGAGATAGAGCACCTGATTGGTTTCAGCCTTCTTTTCCTGCAAGGCCTCGAGCAGTGCCTTGACCATCATGTTCACGGTCAGGTAAGCCTTGTCGTTCGGGATGAGATAATCAGGGTCGCCACTGTGGCCAGTCTCATAAGCCTCGAAAGTACCACCGTACATAGGCTTCTCCTCTTTATCACCATAGAAGGTGGTAGTGTAGAGCTCTTTAAGCTGGCACTTGGCATCGTAGTCCTTGACGAGCAACTGAATGTCCATGAGATAGTAAGCATAGTAGCGGTGCTCCATGGCGGTTGTCGGCGCGATGTTGTAGCGTGTCTCGTCGCCCATCATCAGATAGCATTCCTTAGCAGGATCGTTGACACGGATCTCTATGTCCTCGGTGAACGAACCACCCTGATTCAAATAGCGGGTCTCGGAATAAGGATACTCCTCCAAGGTAGATGCCGAAGCCGTTGCTCCCGCAGCCTCCAACTCTGCGGCATTGTTGTATTTGTAAGGCACATTGCCGCACATGCTGGTGCGCACCTTGTCGGCAGCAGGCTCGTTGCCCGAAGCCTTGAATTGCTTGCCGTCGCCATACTCATTATAATAAGGAGACTTCACCAAGTAGTTGCGTGCGTTGCCTGTGGTGCCTTTGCCGTAGGTAGCGTCCATATACTTGCTCGTGAGGTTCTCGAAAGTGAACTTACACTTATTGCTCTCACCCACAAAATCAGAAGGGATATAGAAGAGAAACTCACCGCCAGCCACTTGAAAATCGTTGCTGGTGAACTGTTGCGTAATCGTCAGTCCTTCAGCTTTGGCTGAGTGGCAGACGATGTCGAGCGTGTTAATGAAGGGGTTGAGTTGCTCCATCGTAAGGTTGTAGGTGATGAGCGCCTTGGTACCCTCTTTCAATCCCGAGATGGTGAACTTCACAGCATCGTTGTTCAGACTGCCCACCGAGAGCTTAGCGTCGGTGTTGCTGCTGCTGACGTTGGCCATCTCCTCGACATTGTCCTTTTTGGTGCCAAAGAGCTCTAACTTGAAGTTGGAGGGCGTGAAGGCTGGGTTGGTGGTGGAGCTGTTGATGACGTTCCAAGCGGCAAAATTGTTGTTGGAGCCATCCTCCTTCATGAAGCGGGCACGTTCGTTGCCCGTGATGGACAGTGTCTCCTCGCCATACATCACACGGCCATTACTCAGCGTGAAGCCGTTGGCCTCGTTGATGTCGGTAGTGCCATTGGCGATGTACTCCACATATTGCCGGCCCATCCAGTCACTATAGGTATTCTTCTGCACCGAGAGATAATAGTTGCCGCTCTGCAGCTTACCTGTATTGGTCAGCGTCCACTGCGCGCCCGCGCCCGTGTCCCAAGTGCCGTTCGTCTGAAGGTAATAAGTTGTACCCCTCCAACTTGCTGATATGGTGCCCGTCTTTCCATCGTAGGTGATGGTAGAGGCGTTGGCCGGGGTGCCATAGTGGGCCTTGATTTGCGCGCCCGTGATGCGGAAGCCCAAGGGGATGGACTTGCCGTTCTGGTTCTTGGTCTCGGTGGGTGTCTCTATATAATAGGTGCCGTTGCCGAGGGCATAGTAGAGCTGACCGTCGTTGCGGAGCACCTGGATATTTCCGCTGCCGGCGGTCTCGGGCAACTTGCCGTCGGTCACGGCCTCTTCCTGATAGAGCCAGTTCTTGGCGGTGAGGTCGATGACGTTCTGGTAGTCGTAACTATAATAGGTTACGCCGCTCTTCGTATTGGGCTTCACCACGCCAAGGTCGAGCTTGCCCGTGGTGAACTCAGAGCCCACCATGTTCACGCCATCGGCGATGATCTCGTCGGGAGTCCCCGGCACGCCCTCGGCCTGGAACTCGTTTTCGGCGGTGAAGTAGAGCTCGATGGACTTGATGGTGGCACCATAGTAAGCGTCTTTTTCTCGCCAAAAGTAGAAATACAGGTTGTTGCCCATGTCTGTCTCTGTCTTGCTGGTACGCTCGATGATATACTCTTTGCTGTCGTTGGTACCACTCATTACGGCAGTAGAGGCAAGAGCCGAAGAGAGGTTGAACGAGCTGTTGGTCTCATACATTCGCTTATTGATGGCCTTCAGGTCGAATCCGCCATAGCTTTGGCCGTTCATGTCGTTGAGCAACACCATGCGGTAGCCCGTGAAGCGGAAGCCTTTGGGCAGAGAGAAACTCATGTGGGTGGTGACAGGTGCACCACCCATCAGCACATAGAGGTTGCGTTCAGTGTCGAGCCGGATGTTTCCTGCCGGGTCTTTCAGCACGCCGCTGGCCGTGAGGTCCGGCTTGTCGGACACATGCAGCGAGAGCGGCAGCTGGTTGTGGCGCCACAATGCCGACCAGCCATTCTGGAATCCCACCTCGTTTTCGTAGGTCAAAGCCGCGATAAGGTGCCCCGAAGAGGGCGAGATGGTGACGTTCTGCCCGTAGGCTTTTAAACCATTCAGTGAAGCCAGGACAACTCCGAGCAACACAACAAAGAACGGAAGCGACGCAAGCCTGCGTCTTGTTTTTGTTCGAAAGTGTTTCATACTATATATCGTTTATTATGAATGATTCTGTGGTTGCAAAGTTAAAAGGAAAGCAACAAAATGACTTATCATCATCGTTCAAACGGGTATCATTATCGTGAAAAATACCGATGACAGCAGTTATCAATATCAGTCAGCGAGAGCATACAAGACATTGTTAATCAACGTCATACCAATGATAAGTTTGACATTTTTAACTTTCTTCAAGCGAACTTCACACTTAACAAATCCAACAAAAGAGAGCCGAAACATTTTGAACTTATTAGTTTTTTACTTAACTTTGTAAGCAATTAACTTTATAAGCAATTAACAATTCTAGTAAGACTCGCCCCCGTCACAATCATCTTTAACTAATACCGACATTGATATGAAGCAAGGTATCAACGGCAGCCATTCGCTCCCACACCATAAAGGTATCGTCTCTTGGAGACGACTCCACAGACTGTACGCTCATCGTATTCTTTGGGTTTTCATCGTCTTGAGCATTATTCTGGGCTCTTGTGGCGGAAACTGGCAAAAAAGACCACAAAGCGGCAAGGCACAAAAGAGCAAGATGGTGACCGACACTGCCACACACGGCAAGACCATGGACATGCTCCTTGAAGACTATGACCATGATCGTAGAGAACAACGCATCGTCACTGCCAACAAAATCTTTGGCATCCTTGACAGAGATGAGCTCACCGACAGTCTCCTGCAAGTTTCTCTGAAGACTCATCCCGACACGATAGACCTGCTCGTGTGGTACTGGGGGGGGAATACTACTATGCCCAACAGAAATATGACAAAGGACTGAGCTATGCCAAAAAAGCACTGCCATTGGCAGAGCAAAACCATGACCTCACACTCAAAAGCGATTGCGAAAACCTGACAGGACTGTTTTATTTCAGAATGTCGAACTATGCCCAAGCCTTAAGACATACCCGCAAGTCGCTCGAATATGACCGCCGCACCGGTGACAAAGGCCGCATCAGCAGCTCACTCAACACATTGGCCGGCATCTGTCTGGTGGCCAAACAACTCGACGAGGCGGAAG
Source organism: uncultured Prevotella sp. (assembly GCA_900317685.1). Taxonomy (GTDB): domain Bacteria; phylum Bacteroidota; class Bacteroidia; order Bacteroidales; family Bacteroidaceae; genus Prevotella. The sequence continues at coordinate 7,442 of ONHQ01000059.1, read as the reverse complement.
AGTACATCACAGAGGCACTACAATTCAGCACCGCAGAAGACGACTCCACACGCATGGCAATACAATATGGAATGGCATCGGAAATCTATCACACGATGGGAAAAGATCACAAAGCACTGGACTACGCACGCAAAGCTTATGTCATCGACTCCACCAGAAACAATATTCCCAAGATGGGCATACGCCTCTCACAGTTGGCCGCCGCGCAGATCTCCCTAAAGATGTATGAGGCTGCCGAGCAGTCTGTCAGCCGGGCCATACCCATCTTACAACAGTCCGGCAACATGACCTCGCTTGGCATCTGCCAAATTCAGATGGGCGAACTGCTCAACCAGCGTGGTGCCCACACCGCGGCAGCAACCCACTTCAAAGAAGCAGTCAACATCTTTGCTCCCCAAAAAGCCATGTATAACGAGAGCAGGGCACAACGCGGACTCTTCGAGGCACTGAAAGACATAGACCCCAAGGCTGCCGCCAATCATCTTTTGCGCTACACCGAATTGAAAGACTCTATATACAAAACAGACATGGAACTGGCAGTCAGCAACTACAATGCCAAATACGAAACCGAGAAACTCAAGCAGGAGAAGAAACGTGACGACCTCTTCAAACACATCAACTTTCTCGTAGGCATCGTGCTGGTGTCGATATTACTACTGATCATCGCATGGCTTGTCTATATGAGCCGGATACGCCGCCGCCATCATCTGTGGCTGAAAAAGATGAACACGATCAGATCGCGCTTCTTCACCAACATCACACATGAGTTCCGAACGCCACTGACCATCATCATGGGATTGAGCAACGACATCGGCGGGGATGAAGACTGCAAGGATGACATCCGCGACAAAGCCACTACCATAGAGCGGCAAGGTCACCGTCTGCTCAACCTCATCAACCAACTGCTCGACATTGCCAAAGTGAAATCATCAATGGGAAATGCCAACTGGCGCAACGGCAACATCACGGCCTACATCACGATGATCGCTGAAAGTTTCCGCGAATATGCCAAAATCCGCAAAATCAACTTGACCTTCATACCCAAGGAGACTGTGGTCATGGACTTCGTGCCCGACTATATCACTAAACTGATCAGCAACCTTCTTGCCAACGCCATCAAGTTCACGCCCGAGTACGGACGGGTGAGCATCACCATGTGGCGCAGGGGCAACACGCTGCTACTGGATATTATTGACACCGGAAAAGGCATGGACAAGGAATCGCTGGATCACGTCTTCGAATATTTTTATCAGGCTGAAGGCGACACCCAAAATATTGGCACAGGCATCGGACTGGCACTTGTGAAGCAGATTGTCGACGCGATCAACGGCACGATTGCCGTGGAAAGCACACCCGGTGCCGGCACGGCTTTCCACATCAGCCTGCCCATTCTCAACCGCGTCAGCAAAAAGGTAGAAAAGGAAAAGACTTCGACAGGCCCGCTTATAGAAGAGAACACAGAAGAGGTCTTACCTCTCAGAGACGACAACAGCAACGAAGGCAACGACGATTGCCGCATCCTTGTCGTCGAAGACAACCACGACATAGCGGACTATATCGGCTCCCAACTCAAAGACTTCTATCATGTCTACTATGCTTTCAACGGACAGACAGGAATGGAGAAAGCGTTGGAGATCGTGCCCGACCTGATCATCACCGACCTGATGATGCCGGAGATGAACGGGCTGGAGCTGTGCCGGCAAGTACGCGACAACGATATCATCAACCACGTGCCTATCATCATCATCACGGCCAAGGCTTCTGAGGAAGAGCGCATCAAAGGATTGCAGGCAGGCGCGGATGCCTACATGACCAAACCGTTCAACACCGAAGAACTGCAGACGCGCGTCGCCAAACTGCTCGAAAACAGAAAACTGATGAGAGAAAAGTTCACGGCGACCATTGTAAACTACACAGTTCAGGAAGACTCGCAGGACCACACAGCACCAGACGATGCCGACCTGACCTTCCTCACCAAGGTGGCGGATGCCATCTATACACTCCTCAGCCGCAGCAAAGACGCCAACGTGGCAGCTATCGCCTCGATGATGTGCATGAGCAACAGCCAGTTCTACCGCAAAATGGTAGCCATCACAGGGCAAACGCCAGCGGCATATATCCAGCACATCAGAATCAAGAAAGCACAGAAACTCTTGGACAAGAACCCCAACATGAAGCTCATCGAGGTGGCGGCACTATGCGGCTTCGACGTCTACCCCAACTTTGTGCGTACTTTCAAAAGCGTGTGTGGCATCACGCCGTCGGAATACCGCAAACGGCAAGACAGAAAGGAGTAAGCCCCATCGCGTAGTCAGGCACTTACTTCTCGTCCTTGAGTTTGGGATATTGAATACGTGTGTGGTAGATAGCCTTCAGGCGGTCGATGAGTACCTGCTTGGCAATGGCGATGTCGTAGAACGTGATACGGCACTCCTTGAAGAATCCGGCGGCCACCTGTCCATCCACCATCTTGTTAACCAATTCGCTGATGTTCTCTTCCGTATACTCCTTGAGCGAGTGCGAGGCCGCCTCGCATGCATCTGCCATCATCAGAATAGCCTGCTCGCGGGTGTAAGGATTCGGTCCGGGATAGGTAAAAGCCTCCTTGTCAACAATTTCGTCGGGATGCTCGTTTTGGTACTTGATATAGAAATACTTCGTCAGGCCACGGCCGTGGTGCGTCAGGATGAAGTCACGTATAAACACCGGCAGATTGGCTTCCTCGGCGAGTTTCACGCCGTTGGTGACATGTCCGATGATGATCTTGGCACTCTCTTTCTCCGTGAGGTTGTCGTGTGGGTTGATACCTCCTTGCTGATTTTCAGTGAAGAACGCGGGATTGGCCATCTTTCCAATATCGTGATAGAGAGCACCGGTACGCACGAGCGTGCTGTTGGCTCCGATCTTATTGGCAATCTCGGAAGCGAGATTACCGACGATGATGGAATGTTGGAAAGTGCCGGGGGCCACCTCACTGAGCATACGCAGCAGTCCGCGGTTGGTGTTGCTGAGCTCGATGAGCGTGATGGTAGAGGTGAAGCCGAAGAGCTTTTCCACGAGATACATCAGCGGGTATGCCAACAAGAGCAGCACGCCATTGATGAAGAAGTGGTAATACATGCGTGTGTCGGGCTCAAAGACAGCACCGCTCTGCATGAGCTGCAAGGCAAAGTGAATGAGGCAGGTAGCAACAAAGACCATCACGGCGGTCTTGAACACCTGAGCACGCGAGGTCATCTCGCGCAGCGAATAGATGGCCACCAGGCCTGCCACTGTCTGGATGACGATGAACTCGTATTGCATTCTCAGCACCGCGGCACAGATAAGTACCATCGTCACATGGGTGATGAACGCCGTACGCGAGTCCATGAACACACGTGCGAAGATCGGCACAAAGGCAAACGGAAGCACATAGACACTGAAACTGAAATAGCTGTGCACCATCATCAACGACACCAAGATGGGGAAGATGGTGATCAGCAGATAGAGCATGGCAATGCTGCGCGGCTTGTCGAAATAGTCCTTGCGGAACATTGCCAGATAGATGGTGAAGAGCAGTACAAGGGTGAAGACATAGATCGTGCCACCGGCCAAGTGCTGGGCCAACTGACTCTTCGAGGCATTGCGGCGCTGCAACTCTCGCTGGAACGAGTTGAGCACCCGATAGTTGTACTCGTTGACCATATCGCCCACGCCGATGACTTTCTGTCCTGCCATCATCATGCCACTGGCCGGTGAGATGCTGCTCAGCAGATCGTTGCGCGCCGTCTGGGAATGGGCACGGTCATAGATGAGGTTGGGCTCGATATAGTTGTTGAGATTCAGCCGTTGCAAAGCCGGGCGTTCCTTGCTCAGTTCCTCATCACTGAGCAACTGCTCGTAGGCTGACTTCGTGGAATAGATGCACCCCGTCTGCACGCTCTCGGCATTCTTGCCGAAGATGACACGGATGAGCCGCGTCGTGTCGCCATGCAAGGCATTGTAGTCGGGTGTGCTCATGATACCGGCCTGATAGAGACGGTGAAGGCGGTCGATGATGATATTCTCGAATGTACCCGGCAGATCAGGCAAGCCTTTGGCAAAGTCGGAACGGAACTTGCCGATGGCCTGACTCTCAACCTTGTCGTCGTAATTGTAATAAGGCTGGAACATGCTCAGCAAGGAGTCTCGCTCCTGCTGCAAGGCCTCATCAGTCTTGTAGATCGGGAAATCGTATTTCGCTATGATCGTACCATAATGCCATGGCTCGCCGATCTCGTACTGGAACTGTTGGGCATCATTGCGGGGCATGAACCACACAATCAGCACGGTGGTTGCCAGTACCAGCAACAACCTCAGGCCAATGTTGCGCCAATGATGCTCTTCACTGCGGTGAAACTGTTCTATGATGCTCATAAACTCACAATAATCTGGTGTGCAAACGTGATATTTCTATTCACACTGCGAAAATACTAAAAATATACGTTAAAACCGAAAAAAAGTATTACTTTTGCAAAAAATAATATTTCATAGGCATGTCTGAAAGAAAAGTAAGGGTGCGTTTTGCGCCCAGTCCAACCGGACCTTTACACATTGGCGGCGTGCGCACCGCTCTTTATAACTATCTTTTTGCCCGCCAGCATGGCGGTGAACTGGTGTTCCGTATCGAGGACACGGACTCACACCGTTTTGTCCCCGGCGCCGAGGAATACATTCTGAAAGCATTCAAATGGCTCGGAATCAAGTTCGACGAAGGTGTGAGCTTCGGAGGAAAGCACGGTCCTTACCGCCAGAGCGAGCGCCGCGACATCTACAAGAAGTATGTCGACCAACTGCTGGAGGCCGGCAAGGCTTACTATGCCTTCGACACGCCTGAGGAGCTGGAGGCCAAGCGTGCCGAAGTGAAGAACTTCCAATACGACGCTACCACACGCTTGCAAATGCGCAACTCGCTGACCATGCCCGAGGAGCAATGGCGAAAGCTCATCGACGACGGCGTGCAATATACCGTTCGCTTCAAGGTGGAGCCGGGTCAGGAGATCCATGTCAATGACATGATCCGCGGCGACGTGTGCGTCAAGAGCGACATCCTCGACGACAAGGTGCTCTACAAGAGTGCCGACGAGCTGCCTACCTATCACCTGGCCAACATCGTCGACGACCATCTGATGGAGATCACCCACGTCATCCGCGGCGAGGAGTGGCTGCCGAGTGCTCCGCTCCACGTACTGCTCTACAAGGCTTTTGGCTGGGAGGACACGATGCCCCGCTTCGCCCATCTGCCGCTGTTGCTGAAGCCGGAAGGCAAAGGCAAGCTCAGCAAGCGCGACGGCGATCGTCTCGGCTTCCCCGTATTCCCACTGGAGTGGCACGACCCCAAGACTGGAGAGGTCAGCTCGGGCTATCGCGAGAGCGGCTACTTCCCCGAGGCCGTGGTCAACTTCCTGGCTCTGTTGGGATGGAACCCAGGCACAGATCAGGAGATCTTCTCACTCGACGAGCTCGTCAAGGCTTTCGACATCACGAAGTGCTCGAAGAGCGGCGCCAAGTTCGACTATCAAAAGGGCATATGGTTCAATCACGAATATATCCTGCGAAAGAGCGACGACGAGATAGCCCGTCTCTTTGCGCCTATCGTTGCCAACAACGGCGTGGACGAGAGCTTCGACCGCGTGAAGCTCGTTGTGCACATGATGAAGGACCGCGTGAGCTTCGTCAAGGAGCTGTGGCCTCTGTGCTCGTTCTTCTTCATCGCTCCGACAGAATACGACGAGAAGACGGTGCGCAAGCGCTGGAAAGAGTTCTCTGCCCAGCAGATGAGCGAGCTCATCGACGTGCTGGAAGGCATCGACGACTTCTCGGTAGAAGGCCAGGAACCCATCGTGGAGAAGTGGATTGCGGACAAGGGCTACAAGATGGGCGACGTGATGAACGCCTTCCGCCTCGCTCTCGTCGGCATCGGCAAAGGCCCGGGCATGTTCGACATCTCGGCTTTCCTCGGCAAGGAGGAGACCATCAAGCGGTTGCGCAAGGCCATTGCCACGCTTTCACCCGACTTCCAGAAATAAGTTAGCGTCCCAGGCGAACGCATCAAACCACCGTTTATGTATCAGTTTGCAATTTATGTCTACCTCTTGGGAGTGGTCATCGCCAGTCTCTTCAGCAAAAAGGTGAGGAAGATGTGGCGGGGGGAGAACCATGCCCTCGACATTCTCCGCAAGCAGGTAGATCCCAATGCCAAATACATTTGGGTTCATGCCGCCTCTCTTGGTGAATTCGAACAGGGACGCCCGCTGATGGAGCGCATCCGCAAGGAGCATCCCGAGTACAAGATCCTGCTCACCTTCTTCTCACCTTCGGGCTACGAGGTGCGCAAAAACTATCAGGGAGCCGACATCATCTGCTATCTCCCGCTCGACACGATCCGCAACGCACGGCGCTTCCTGCGCACGGTGCGACCAGTGATGGCGTTCTTCATCAAGTATGAGTTCTGGTATAACTATCTCCACATACTCCGTCATCGTGGCGTGCCGACCTACAGCGTGTCGAGCATCTTCCGGCCCGACCAGATCTTCTTCCGCTGGTATGGCCGCAGCTATGCCAACGTGCTGAAGTGCTTCACCCGCTTCTTTGTACAGAACGAGGAGAGCCAGCGTCTGCTTGCCAACATCGGCATCACCGACGTGGAGGTGGTGGGCGACACGCGCTTCGACCGCGTGGTGGAGATCAAGGAGGCTGCCAAGCAACTGCCGATTGTGGAGTCGTTTGTCCACGGCGTGCCTTCGCTGGAGTTGCAGAAGGAGGGTGACGAGCCCAGGCAGCTGCCGATGGTCTTCGTCGCCGGTTCGTCATGGCCACCCGACGAGGACATCTTCATCCCATACTTCAATCAGCACAAAGAGTGGAAGATGATCATTGCGCCGCACGTCATCGGCGAGGACCACCTCAAGCAGATCATCTCCAAGATCGAAGGCAAGGTCGTGCGCTACACCGAGGCGACGCCGGAGAACGTAGCCGACGCCAACGTGCTCATCATCGACTGTTTCGGACTGCTCAGCAGCATCTACCACTATGGCTCCGTCGCCTATGTGGGCGGTGGCTTCGGCGTCGGCATCCACAACACGCTGGAAGCCGGCGTGTGGGGAGTTCCCGTCATCTTCGGTCCCAACAACAAGCATTTCGCCGAGGCCCAGGGCTTGCTGCAATGCGGCGCCGGACTGGAGATCCACAACGACGGAGACTTCAACCGCATCATGCAAGTGTTTACCGAGCATCCCGAGGACATCGCCCGAGCCGGCAACAGTTCTTCTGAATATGTTTCCAACCTATGCGGAGCAACAGACAAGATTCTTAGCTACATAAAAAAGAGGCTGTGTCAAAAGTCCATTTTGAGCCATCTTCGAATTTAACACATTAAAGCCCGAACTTTCACAAGCTCGGGCTTTGTTATGTCCCAAAAAATT
>ONHQ01000032.1 GCA_900317685.1 uncultured Prevotella sp. | reverse complement strand
GCCGCAGACGTATCAACCAAATATAAAAGTAATGTTTAACTGGGTCAACCGACATTAAAAATAAGGCTCAAAGTAGTCAACCAAAAGCGTTAAACTACATTTTGATGTCAGTACTACGGCCAGATTACTCCAGTACAAAGCCGAGATTACTCCAGTACTACGGGCAGATTACTCCAGTACTTCACCGTAGTACTCTGTCGGTATCCGCAGTACTCTGTCGACGCCGCCCTGTAGTTTAACGCTTTTGGTTGACTACTTTGAGTCTTATTTTTAGGCTCAGGTTCAGAAGTCCGTTGCTGGACACCAGAACCTTCCCCCCAAGCCCCTGAACACCTTATATTTATAGGTGAAAAATCCATCTCCGCATACCAGGCAAGCTTCAAAAAACAAAATATTAACATAAAAATAAGTTTTCTTAAAAAAACATGGTTGAAAAGTTTGTAGTTATAAAAATTATGATTATCTTTGCAGTGTTATCCTGAAAACAATCTTTTTACCTTGAAGGAACTAATACCTATTGAAGATTAAGAGCGGTTGCCTGAGAAGGTCATCGCTTTTTTTATGCCTTTTTCAAACCTTTCCACATCTACGCAAAGCGTCTTTTTCACGTTTCTTTCCCATCATCCCTGTTCATCCTTTTCCCCATTCTAAGAGGCTCATCCACTGAATAATATATCGAAAGTACTTTGTCATTGCAAAAATAATCCGTATCTTTGCATTAGCAAAAACTAACAACAATACGAAATATGACTTATACTTTGCTTGCAGACAGTGGTTCTACCAAGACCGATTGGGCGTTGATCACCGACGGAACCGTGGCCGCACATATTCGCACGAAAGGATTGAATCCCTTTCAAATGAGTGAGGACGAGATTGCCAACGAAGTACAGACCGCTCTCCTACCCCAGTTGCAATCAGCTTGCAGCATGGAGACGACCTCTTCAAAGCAAGACGACGCTGCCTGCACCCTCACCAGCCTCCACTTCTATGGCGCGGGGTGCACACCGGAAAAGATTCCCTTGGTGGAACGAGCCCTACGCCGTCATCTCCACGTCACCGGCGTCTGCGAGGTGGCCAGCGACATGCTTGGCGCGGCAAGAGCACTCTGTGGTGACCAGCCCGGCATCGCCTGCATCTTAGGAACGGGCAGCAACTCTTGCGCCTACGACGGCGAGAAGATCGTGAAAAACGTGCCTGCTCTGGGATTTATCCTTGGTGACGAGGGCAGCGGTGCGGTACTGGGCAAGACGCTCGTCGCCGACATCCTGAAAAGCCAGTTGCCGCAGACGATCATCCAGCGCTTCAACGACAAATACCATCTCACGGCCGCCGACATCATCGACCGCGTATACCGTCAGCCGAAGCCCAACACATTCCTGGCTTCCTTCGTTCCCTTCCTGCAAGAGAACCTCTCTGAACCGGCCATCTACACACTCGTCAAGGAAGGCTTCCGCCGTTTCCTCCGCCGCAACGTCAAGCAATACGACGGCTGGAACCAACTGCCCATCGGCTTCAACGGCAGCATCGCGCTCATCTATCGCCAGCCGCTCGAAGAGGTGATGCGGGAGGAAGGCATGAAGATGGGTAAGGTCATCCAAGCTCCCATCGACGGACTCATCGAGCAGGAAAACGCAAAGTGGAACGGGAAGCACTGATTCAAAACTGAGAATACCTAACAACTAAGCAATACAATGAAAAAACAAATGCATCAGCGCATCGCGGCATTGCTGTTCGCCGCAATCGCTGTCATGACGGCAGCCGCTCAGTCGGCCCGTCATTTCGAACTCCGCAACAGCCAGGACGGGCTCTCCACGCTCACCGTCTATCTTCCTGAGCATCCAACAGGGCGCGCCGTTCTCGACTGTCCGGGTGGTGGCTATGCTCTTCTCGCCCTGCAACACGAGGGGCATGACTGGGCTCCGTACTTCAACAATCAGGGCATTGCCTATGCCGTGCTGAAATACCGTATGCCAAGAGGTGACCGTAACATACCACTCTCCGACGCTTATCAGGCCATGAAAACACTGCGCGACTCAGCCGACGTATGGCAGATCAATCCCGACGACATCGGCATCATGGGATTCTCGGCCGGTGGACATCTGGCCTCGTCGGTGAGCACACATGCGCCTTGGGCCGTAAGACCGAACTTCAGCATCCTGTTCTACCCCGTCATCACCATGGGCAGAGGCACACACGAGGGCTCGCGCAACAACTTCCTCGGCTACGACAGAGACAACAAAGAGATCGTCAGGCAGTGGAGCAACGAGACGCAGGTGCGTTCACACCTCACGCCACCGGCCATCATCCTGCTGGCCAACGACGACGAGGTGGTGCCGCCCGTACAGAATGGCGTGGCTTACTACAGCAGCATGAGGAGTTGCGGCAACAACTGCTCGCTGCTGATCTATCCTCATGGTGGCCACGGCTTCGGCATCAGAAACTCCTTCCCCTCCCATCCACAGATGATGGATGACCTCACGGCATGGCTCAAGGCATTGCCCAGCCCACAGCCTCATGCCATCCGCGTGGCGTGTATCGGCAACAGCATCACCGATGGCTATGGCATCGGCATGAGCGACGAACAGGGCTATCCGGCACAGCTGCAGCGTATGCTCGGCAAGGGCTATCTTGTCAAGAACTTCGGCGTCTCGGCCCGCACGCTGCTCAGCAAGGGCGACCTGCCCTATGTGCGTGAAGAGGCATGGCAGGATGCTCAGGCCTTCCGACCGGACATCGTCATCGTGAAACTTGGGACCAACGACACCAAGCCCCACAACTGGGCACACAACGCTGAGTTGAAGCATGACCTGATGGCGATGACCGACACGCTTAAAGCCCTGCCTTCGCATCCAAAGATCTGGCTGTGCTCACCCATTCCTGCCGTCAAACCATCATGGGACATCAACGACAGCATCATCGTCAACCACCTCTCGCCCATCGTCAAGCAGGTGGCACGCAAAGAGAAAGTGCAGTATCTCGACCTCCACACGGCGTTCCATCCTACTGACGACATGACACTCGGCGCGATCATGCAGCGCGACGGCATCCATCCGACACGGAAAGGTGCCACCCTGTTGGCAAAGATCATCATGGAAGCCATCACAAAGAAGTAGAGAAAACATTCGCAATTTCATTCCATGATTCCGCTGACACCTCACCGTAATGTATAATAAAAATATTATAGACTCTTGCGGAAGACACCGGACACGTTCTCACCCGTGAGGTTATAATAGCCAGCAGTGTCGATGAAGGTGGCTTCGCAGTATTTCCCGATGTCTTCATGGTTAAAATGAATGTTAACATAGCGGCAACGAACCTTTTATTTTGGAAAAAAAAAGTATCTTTGCATAATGATGGAAACTGAAAAAGACATAATAGGCGAAGGCAACCTGCCACATCTGACCCATTTACTTCACAATGGCTATTTAGCTGGAAATGATGAAGAAAAGCGTGAGCGGAGAGCAAAGGTAAAGGAAGAAATCACTTCCGAACTTTTGGAATGGGGCTATCCTCTTGACGTTTCAGAAAACGAGGGGAAAGTTTGTGAAAATTCGGTTGAGGGCTACCTTTTTAACGATTACATGACTGTTCCATTCCCGGCACCTGTACATCCCACGTTTACGTTCATCGATCTTTTCGCAGGCATAGGAGGAATCAGAATCCCATACGATGAATTAGGGGGTAAATGTGTGTTCTCCTCTGAGTGGGACAAGAAGGCTTGTCAGACTTACTTTGCCAATTTCGGTGTAGTTCCATACGGTGATATTACAAAAATTCCTGCCGACAAGATCCCCCACCACGACCTGCTACTGGCCGGATTCCCCTGTCAGGCTTTTTCCATCATTGGCAAGATGCTCGGCTTTGCCGACACACGCGGCACGATGTTCTTTGAGATAGAAAGAATTCTCAAAGAGCATCACACTCCTTATATTATGTTGGAGAATGTAAAGCAATTGGTCGGACATGACAAGGGGAGAACCTTCAAGGTCATTCTTGACCATTTGGGCAAACTCGGGTATTATGTCAAATGGAAGGTACTCAACGCTCTCGATTTCGGGTTGCCGCAGAAGAGGGAGCGTGTGATAATTGTTGGATTCCTGAACAAGGCGGACTACGAGGCCTTCAACTTTGACTTCACACCTAAGCCTTATGACTTGAGCGAGATATTGGAGCCTGACAGCAAAGTTGACAAATCTCTCTTCGCCACTGACTATATCATACAGAAAAGGAAGGAGAAAACAGCAGGCAAGAAGCTTTTTTATCCGTCGATATGGCATGAAAACAAGTCGGGAAATATTTCCGTGCTTGATTATTCGTGTGCGCTGAGGACGGGGGCTTCCTACAATTACCTGCTTGTCAACGGTGTCCGGCGCCCGTCCTCGCGGGAATTGCTGAGATTGCAGGGATTTCCGGAGAAGTTCCGCATCGTAGTATCTCATCAGGATATCAGGCGACAGACAGGAAATTCTGTGGCCATCCCAATGATCCGCATGGTAGCAGAAAAAATCTATGAAATCATAAAGAAACACAAAAATGAAGCATCCAAGACTCAGGGATGGAAAGAGGCTGCAAACTTGTGAGCCTTATCCCATCAATGAACTGCCAGACGACTTGTTGGTCAATATAGGCGGCTATCTTGTGCATTTGCTCTACATTGGACGGAAAGACATCTCCGGCAGCGATTGGGGTGATGCGTTTGCCGATGCCGTCGGTGGCCTACATTTGGACTCTCCTGTTGGCATTGCCGATGTCGTGCTGGACAAGATGGCATGGTCCATGAAAACCGTAAAGAATGCCAATCCTTTCAAGGCGGAAAGGGTTCGTCTGATTAGCGGACGTTGCTCACCGGACTATTCCTATGGCATTACAGACCCACATAAAGATATACAAAAAACAGGCACTGCTGTGTTGGGAATATGGAATGAGCGCATCAATATTGCTCAAGACAATTACAATCCACTGCGCACATCTGTGTTGATACGCTCCAATGACTTACTCTCGTATTGCATATACGAAGAGGAAAACCACAGGTACGCTACAAACGAATACTATTGGGAAGTCAACTCAAATGGAAATCTTATAGGAAAAAGCATTGAGATGGGCGAGACTTGTTTTACTTGGCAACCGCACGGCTCTCAGTTCACTATCCACTCCACTGTGCCCAAGAATGCTGTAAAGTTCAGAATCAGAAAACCGCCTCTTCTTACCAAGCAAGATATCTTGGACACCATTCATTTTGATAAGGACTGGGTGGATATTATCCGGTAAATTTCTTCACCGAGCAGCACTATACCATGGCCGACCGCATCACCACGTCCACCTGTAGGCTTTCTTCCTCGGCTATTACGACAATCTCAGAGCCAACCCGCGTTCCGACAACCGCGACCGTACCACGCTGCGGCGAGAGCAGCTCTTCAACCGTTTCATGGAGCTGTTGACGGCATCCATCCGACACGAAAAGGTGCCACCCTGTTGGCAAAGATCATCATGGAAGCCATCACAAAGAAGTAGATCCTTTAGGCTGCCTGTGTGAGGGACGTAGCTACATATTAGACAAAATAGCAGACAAGAACCTTCACTATCTTATAACAACACCCTGATCATGGAAGAAGAGCAACCTTGGTCAGGGTGTTTCCATTTACAGTGATGGAGAGAGGCTATGTCAGATAAACTGACATTTTTCGGCCTCTGAGAATCGAAAAATCAAAACCGAGGGTGTCCTTAGCTCTAAATATCGCCATTTTAGAGCATTTTTGCCTATTGATTGATACACAGATGATTACGTCCATAACAAACCAAATCATACATAAAGCCCTCAATTTTCCGCTTTTTCTTGTTCAAAATACCTTTTTTGCTTGTCATCTCGGCTTTTTGACCGTATAAAAGTACTGTGATGACGAAAAATTCTCTAGAGAATTTCTCGTCAAAGTACCTTTTTCATCTTGTCAAGTACCTTTTTCTCGCTCTTTTCAAGCAAAAATGATTTTGTGAAATCAAAAGTCTCATTTCTTCATCTTCAGATTACGACTTCTCCACGACAAACTTTTGTCGAAAAAATCAAAACGCATCATTGTTTTAAATCATATAAGTCCACATGCGAGAGCAAAAGAGTACTGATGTAGTTGCAGAATTCAGAATTTTGCATTACCTTTGTAACAGTAATCAGGATAAGGCGAGAAATGTCGCCTAAAGACTCTAAGGAGATTTCTCTAATCATACATAACTACATATATATATAATAATGAGTGTCAATATCAATAGAAACGGACAGAAGCGTGTGGTCATCGTTGGCGGTGGCTTAGGTGGCTTGCGCCTTGCCAACCAGTTAAAAGACAGCAACCTGCAAGTGGTGCTCATCGACAAGAACAACTACCATCAGTTTCCCCCACTGATCTATCAAGTGGCTTCTGCCGGACTTGCTCCCAGTTCCATCTCCTTCCCCTTCCGACAGATCTTCCGTAAGCGCAAGAACTTCTATTTCCGTATGGCTGAAGCCCGCGCGGTGTTCCCCGATAAGAAGATCCTACAGACTTCCATTGGCAAGATCGACTACGACTACCTTGTCTTCGCGGCCGGAGCTACGACTAATTTCTTTGGCAACAAGAACGTGGAAGAGTGGGCCATCCCCATGCGCACCCTGTCTGAGGCCATGGGATTGCGCAATGCGCTGCTCTCAAACCTGGAGCGTGCCCTGACCTGCGCCACAGAGGAAGAACGGCAGGAACTGCTCAACGTCGTCATCGTAGGCGGCGGTGCTACGGGCGTGGAGATTGCCGGTGCCATTTCAGAGATGAAACGCTATGTCATTCCCTACGACTATCCCGACATGGACGCCTCGCACATGCACATCTATCTGCTAGAGGCCGGTGACCGTCTGTTAGCTGGTATGTCGCAGGAAGCCTCGGAGAAGGCACTCGAATATCTGAAGGGCATGGGGGTCGACGTACAGTTCGGCAAGATGGTGACCGACTACCGCGACTATCGCATCATCATCAAAGACGGCACAACGATTGCCACGCGTACCTTCCTCTGGGTGTCCGGTATCCGTGCCCAACCGATCACAGGCATCGAGGGCGATATGCTCGGGCGCGGTTTCCGCATTCTCGTCGACGGCTGCAACCGTGTACGGGGCATGAAAGATGTCTTTGCCATTGGTGACCAATGTCTGATGACTGCTGACCCGGCCTATCCCAAAGGCCATCCTCAGTTGGCGCAGGTGGCGATCCAGCAGGCTACCCAACTGGCAGAAAACCTCATCAAGCTTTCGCACCACGACGAGGACCTGAAGCCCTTCCATTATCACGACCTTGGCTCGATGGCAACTGTCGGCCGCAACAAGGCTGTCGCAGACTTGGGCAAAGTACGCACGCAGGGCTTCATGGCTTGGGTGCTGTGGCTCATCGTTCATCTCCGCTCCATCTTAGGTGTACGCAACAAGTTGATGGTGATGCTCAGCTGGGCATGGCAATACTTCAGCTACAACGTCTCAATCCGTACGATCGTCTACGCCACCAAGCCAAAGATGATCCGCGAGCGCATCAAGCGCGAGCAGACCACGCACCTGGGAGAGGATCTGATGCAAGAAGAGGAGGAGGAAGAGAAAATATAACTCAATCGGCAACAGATAAAAGCAAAGAGGCCTTACCCTATGAAGGGTAAGGCCTCTTTGCTTTTATCTGTTTATTATTTCTTCACAAACGCCATCAACTCCTTGCCGAGTGCGTCAGCTTCTTCGGCAGTATGAGCCTCACTGTAGACACGGATGATCGGCTCCGTGTTGCTCTTGCGCAGGTGCACCCACTTGTCGGGGAAGTCGAGTTTCACACCGTCGATGTCAGTAACCTGTACATCGGGCTGAGAAGCGAAGTGCGCCTTCACCTTATTTAATATAGCGTCAATGTCAGTGTCGGGCTGCAGGTCCACGCGGTTCTTGGCCATGAAATAGTTCGGGAACGTAGCGCGCAGCTGACTGGCCTTCAAGCCCTTCTGTGCCATGCTGCTGAGGAAGAGGCCAATGCCCACAAGGGCATCACGACCGTAGTGGCTCTCGGGATAGATGACTCCACCATTACCCTCACCACCGATGACGGCTCCCACTTCTTTCATCTTCGTTGTAACATTCACCTCACCGACAGCTGCGGCGTAGTATTTGCAGCCATGGCGCTCCGTGACATCACGCAGGGCACGCGTAGAACTCAGGTTGCTCACCGTAGGACCTTTGACATGGTCGAGGATATAATCAGCCACTGTCACCAGTGTGTATTCCTCTCCATACATCTTACCGTCCTCCTGGATGAAGGCCAGACGGTCTACATCAGGGTCAACGACGATGCCGAGGTCATAACCGCCATTGGCTACCTCACTCATGATGCCGCCGAGGTTGCGCTCCAAGGGCTCCGGATTATGGGCGAAATCACCGTTGGCCTCGCCGTTGAGGAACTTATATTCCACGCCGAGGGCATCGAGCAGATGCGGCAGGATGATGCCGCCGACAGAGTTGATCGAGTCTACGCATACCTTGAAGTGAGCCTTCTTGATAGCATCCACATCCACGAGGTCGAGAGCCAGCACGCTGTCGATATGACGCTGGTTGAAGCTGTCGTCGTGGGTATAGTTTCCGAGATGATCTACATCTGCGTATTCAAAATCCTCCTTCTCAGCAATGTCCAGCACGGCATTGCCGTCGGCCTTGGTCAGGAACTCGCCCTCGTTGTTGAGCAACTTCAGCGCATTCCAATGGCGTGGATTGTGGCTGGCCGTGATGATGATGCCGCCATCGGCGCCACTCATGCGTACGGCGAGCTCAGTAGTCGGCGTTGTTGCCAGGCCGATGTCAAGCACATCGTAGCCCATACCCATCAGCGTGCCGCAGACAACGCTGCGCACCATTGGACCGGAGATGCGGGCGTCACGCCCCACGACAATCTTGTTGGCAGAAGACTTTGCACTGCGACGGATGAACGTAGCGTAAGCAGAAGTGAACTTCACAATGTCCAGGGGATTCAATGTATCTCCTGTGCGGCCGCCAATCGTACCGCGAATGCCGGAAATAGATTTAATCAGAGTCATATATTGATAATCATCTATGATTTATTACTGTCGGTTATCGCCCACGCTGGTAGGTGATGTCGTAGAGACAGGGATATACACTGGCTGTGGCATAGGTCTGTCCCATGTCGTGAGGCACGATCAGCCGCACCTTAGCGACCTCGTCGTCAGCGTTGACATATCGGCCTAAGTTGATAAATGTCAGCGGAACGAGCCAGCCCTGCGGAACAGTCGTTGAGCCATTGCCATAGGCACGATACATCAAACTGCTCGTATCGAACGAGCCACGGAAGGTGCCGGAGTTGTTGGTCACGCTGATCTTGTCGGGCATCTGAGAAAGACTCGGAACAAGAACATTGCTCAGCTGAATGCTGTCTGTCAGCAGATTGCGCTCAGTGAAACGGCACAGGACGGTGGCACTCTCGCCATAAGCCAAAGGCTTTCCGGAGCCACGGTGGACGATCTGCATATAAACGCCGGAGGACTCAAAGAGCACCCATTCGTTCTTCTTCACGTCGGTCGTGGTGTCCTTGAGAAACTCATCCTCTGAGATCACGGTCACGGCCGAATCAGCGATATACTTGTTGATAGCTGATCTCTCACGCTTCTTCTGGTCAGCATAAGTCTCCTCATCGTGGCAGGAGGCGACCATCATCAAGCCTATCAGCATCAGGCACAAAAAGCCCAGTTTCCTCATTGTCTGTCTATTGTTATTGTTGATTAATATTGCAAAGGTAGCAAAAAAAGGCTGGATAGTACTGATATTGAGGAATAAAAAACATTAAATGCCGTCATCAGCCTTTCAGTTGCTCGCTATAATACGAAAACGCTTCGCGTGTGATCTTCTCTGCCTCCTCGATCGAACAGTCGAGATGCCCGCCACTGGCATTGAAGTGTCCGCCACCATTGAAGAAGCGGCGCGCCATGTCCTCCACCGAGAAGTCATCAACAGAGCGCAAGCTCACCCAGATCTTGTTGTCGATGCGGTCGTCCTCACGCAGCGAGATGCTGACCTTCATACCCTTGATGCGCAGTGGCTCGTTGACAAGTCCCTCTGCATCACCACGCTTGTAGTGGAAGTCGAGCATGTTCTGACGTGTCAGCGTATAGTAGGACGCGTGAAGGTCCTCAAAGACGTTGAGCTTCTGCGACATCAGATAGCCGCGCAGACGGATGGCCCACGTGCTGTAGTTGTTGAACACGTTGCGATAGATCTTGTCTTTGTCGATGCCCTTGGTGAGCAGTTGGCAGATGATATAGAAGATCTCCGGGCGTGAGGACGCAAAGGTGAAGCCGCCGGTGTCGGTCATCATGCCGCAATAGTCGCAAACGGCAAAGGTCTTGCTGAGCAGACCAAAGACACCCAACTGCCAGGCTGCACGGAAGACAACTTCCGAAGCCGAGCAAAACTCCTCAGAGCTGACCTTCACATCGGCCTGCATCTGTGGGCCGAGATGATGGTCGAAGAGCACGCGCGGTGCCTGGCAGGCGGTGAGGATCTCTGCCATAGTGTCGACACGGTTGTTATCGTTGAAGTCGATGCAAAAGAGCAGATCGGCCTCGTTGAGGGCCTGCTCTACTTTCTCGGGATGCTTGTCGTAGCGGATGATGGCATGGGTGCCCGGCAGCCACTGCAAGAAATCGGGATAGGCATTGGGCATGATGACGGTAGGCTCCTTGCCAAAAGCCTCGCGCAGGCAGGTAGCCCAAGCCAGACATGAGCCCATCGCATCGCCGTCGGGACGGGAGTGGCCGGTGATCACAATATGATTGGAAGACTGTAGCTTTTCTTTCAGCCAAAGAAGATCGCTCTCGGAAAATACGTTGAGATTCATTTCTGTATTCATGATTGCAAAGTTAGCAAATTATAAGAATGAAAGGGATTCATATATGAAAATAAATCAGGATAGGATTTCTCCTACCCTGATTTTAAGAAGAAAGATAAAGGATGTCACTCTTGATGCAGCTCATCAAAGGCCTTGTCGAAAGCCTTTGGATGACGGGCTATGAAGCAGATGTTGACCAGACAGTTGGCGACGAGCTCGTCGTCGGTGAGGTCTACGCCCTTCTCTCTGACGAGGTTCTTGCCGAGGCATACCTCCCATGTGGTGTTGAAGTCGCGGTCTTCTGCTCCCATATACTTCAGATCGCCGGGTCCGTCAATGATCTTAAAACGAATCGGCTTCTTGGAGGGCACGGGGCGCATGTTCAGCAACAGATCGTAAGCCAGGCGGAGCTGGTCACGGTAGCCCGATGTGCCGGGATACATATTATTAATAGTGGCCATGATCTCGTCGAAACGATAGGCCTGCAAAAGATCGTAGAGAATCATAACGTCTGCTGAAAATGATATTTACCCATTAGAACTTAGCCATTTTGATGGCATCGACGGCGCACTCATCGCCTTTGTTGCCGAGCTTGCCGCCACTGCGGTCTACTGCCTGCTGATGATCGTCAGTGGTCAGCAGTCCAAAGATCACAGGAATGTTTTGTGTGGCATTGAGACGGGAAATGCCAAAGGTGACACCCTGGCAGATATAGTCGAAGTGCGGCGTATCGCCACGAATGACACTACCCAGAATGATGATGGCGTCGAAGCCGTCGTTCTTACACAACTGCTGTGCGCCATAGACGAGCTCGAAGCTTCCGGGCACCGTCTTGACGTGGATGTTCTCCGGCAGTGCGCCATGCTTCTCAAGCGTAGACACGCAACCATCGAGCAGTGCGCCCGTGATGTCCTTGTTCCACTCAGCGACAACGATACCGAAGCACATGTTGCTGGCATCGGGTACGCTGGCTGTATCGTAATCAGATAAATGATGTAATGCTGTAGCCATAATATGTTTAGCTAATTCCTCCTAACGTGGCGAAAGTGCCATTAGATGCTGGCTCTCTCAATATATTTGTCAATCTCGTTGCTCTGAACAAGCTGAGAGTTGACATACTTTTTCTTGATGTCCTGATAGACTTTCAGCGCGTCAGCCTTCTTGCCCTGAGACTCCAGCAGCTCGCCGGCCTGCAGACGGAAGATGGGAGACAGACTGTTGTTGGTGCCGTCCTCGGCCTTGTCGTCGGCTTTGTCAGCAGCCTCCTGAAGCTTGCTCACCGCCTTGTCGATCTGTCCCACATGAGCATAGGCGTTGCCCAAAGCCTCGATAGCAGCGGGGCTAACCATAGCGTCGCCCTTGGGAGAGTAGTCCTCAAGATACTTCACGGCATCGTTCCACTTGCCCAGATAAGCATAGCTCAGTCCGGCATAGAGCTTGGCAAGGTTGCCGGCATCAGTAGAACTGTAGTCATCGGCAATCTTCACAAAGCCACTGTAGCCTGCGCCATCACCATTGAGGGCCTTGTCGAACTGCTCGGCATTGAAGTACTCCTGACCACGAGCCAATGCAGTACTGGCTTTCTCCTCCCGGGGACCGCCGATAAACGTGCTATAGCAGAAATATCCTGCGACAATGACTAACACTGCGATGATAACACCCAGTAAAATCTTCTTGTTCTTGTCGAAAAACTCTTGTGACTTAAAGGCAGCGTCAAATGTTGCCTGACCGTTGTTGTTTGCCATTTATTTGAAATGATTTTTGTTATTTCATTGATAGTTGAAGATACACAGCTGCACCATCTCCAGCGGACACGGCGCAATATATCGGTACAAAATTAGCAATTTTCCCTCGAATACTAAAATTTATACGACTCTTTTTTCGCTTTTTAGCTTCAAAACTCTTATCTTTGCACATGTAAGGCAAGAGAATGCTCAATAGAGCCCACTGAATTATGAGACTGAAGAAGATATCAATCATCAATTATAAGAACATAAAGAGCACTGCGCTGGAGCTCTCGCCAAAGGTGAACTGCTTCATCGGCAACAACGGTGAAGGCAAGACCAACATCCTCGACGCGGTCTATTTTCTCTCGTTCTGCCACAGCAACTTCACCAACATCGACTCACAGGTGATCAACCATGACCAGGAGTTCTTTGTCATTGAGGGCGACTATGAGGGAGACGAGGGACAGCAGGAGAACATCTACGCGGCCATGAAACGCGGACGACATAAGCAGTTCAAGCGCAACCACAAGGACTATAAGAAGCTCTCGGCACATATCGGACTCATACCGCTCATCTTTGTCACGCCATCGGACAACAGCTTGGTCAGCGGTACGAGCGAGGAGCGGCGACGGCTCATGGACGTGGTCATCGCGCAGTATGACCATACTTATATGGACGCGCTGACACGCTACAACAAAGCCTTGCAGCAGCGCAACGCCTTGCTGAAGATGGAAACGGAGCCCGATGCCTCGCTCATGGACCTATGGGAAGAGGAGATGGCTTCGGCCGGAGAAGAAGTTTTTCACAAGCGCAGCCAGTTTGTGGAAGAGATGACGCCGGTGTTTCAACAGATCTATGACACTCTCTCCGATCACCACGAGACGGTGTCACTGCACTATGTCTCTCACGGACAGCGTGGTCCTTTGCTCGATGTGATCCGCCGCGACCGTATGCGAGACCGTGCTGTGGGCTATTCGCTCCACGGCATTCACCGCGACGACTTGGAGATGCTCCTTGACGGCTATCCCATGCGACGCGAGGCAAGCCAGGGACAGACGAAGACCTATGTGCTGGCACTGAAACTCGCACAGTTCTCGTTTCTGAAGAAGACGGCCTCGGGCACCACGCCACTGTTGCTGCTCGACGACATCTTTGACAAGCTTGATGCCCGACGGGTGGAACAGATCATCAAGCTCGTGGCCAGACCAGACTACGGCCAGATCTTCATCACGGACACCAACCGCGACCATCTCGATCACATCTTACAGCATGTCGGCGAAGACTATAAACTCTTTCATGTGGAGGACGGAAATGCTACACAATGTTGAGTGTTGAGTGATGAATGTTGAATGATTACAATGTTGAAACCATTCATCACTCATCATTCAACATTCATCATGGGAATAACTCATCATTCAACATTCAACATTCATCATTGAATATATGTTTAAGCGCGAAGTAAAACCGATTGGCGACCTGCTGAAGGAAATGCTCAGAAAGGAAGGACTGGAGACACCTCTGCTACAGCGACGCATCGTGGAGGCGTGGGATGAGGTCATGGGACACATGATCTCGGACTATACCCGCGAAAAGTTCATCCGCAACCAAGTGCTGCACGTGAAAATCGACAACCCGGCACTGCGGCAAGACCTCAGCATGATGCACACACAGATCACCCGACGCCTCAACGATGCCGTCGGATCCTCGGTCATCAGCGACGTAAGGGTCTACTGATGAGCACCACGTCCGGAAACACCTATATTAGACTTAAGCCACATGAAGAAACCTAAGACGATACTGATAAACCAACTGCTTCTCATTTCTCTGATGACGCTCTTGCTCATCACGGGTTGCACGCCGCGCGCCTCCTATAAATATAAAATAGGTGTATCGCAATGTGTCGGCGGACGCTGGCGCGACAAAGTCAACAACGAGATGCTGTCCGCACAACATCTCTACGACACCGACGTGAAGGTGTGTATCACCAATGCTGACAACAACACCGAGCAACAGCGGCAGCAGATCGACAGCCTCATCGATGCCGGCGTGGACTTGCTCGTCATCTCACCAAACGAATATAAGCCACTGTCACCCTGCGTGGAACGGGCAAAGAAATACGGAATCCCCGTCATCCTCTTCGAGCGGAAGACTTCATCAAACGACTACACGGCCTATATCGGCGGCGACAACGTGGAGGCAGGACGCGCCATCGGCACGTATGCTGCACGTCTTTGTCGCGACAGTATACACGTGGGCCGACGCCCGGTAGTGTTGGAGATCACCGGACAACTGGTGATGTCGCCCGACCGCGAGCGCTACCAAGGCTTCTCCAGCGTGATGAAGAAGCACCCGGAACTGGATTTCCAACATATCAAAACTAACTGGTCGTTGGAAGACTCCTACGCTGCCACGAAAAAGTGGTTGCAGGCAGGTAAACCGCTCGACGTTGTCTTCTGCCAAAGCGACTTGGCTTCTTTCGGTGCTTACAAGGCTGCCAAAGAACTTGGAAAAGAGAAAAGCATCTACTTCCTCGGTATCGATGCACTGCCCGGCGAAGGTATTGACGCCATACAACAGGGAAAGCTCGCCGCCAGTTATATCTATCCTACGCACGGCGAAGAGATTATTGCCCTGGCACTGAGAATCCTTGAGCACAAGCCCTATAAGCGTACGAACATCATCAAGAGCATCGTGGTCACGCCGCAAAATGTCGGAGAGATCGCCATCAACGCCAACGAGATGATGCGGCAAAGCCAATACCTGATCACCATTCAGAATAAGTTAGAGGATTACTTGGGACTCTATCACGTGCAGCGCACCCTGCTCTTTGTTTCGCTCGTCGTGGCACTGATACTATTGGTTGCCGTGTTGCTCGTATGGCGGGCCATCGTCTTTACACGCCGGGCCAACCACCGGATGAAGGAGCTCAGCGAAGAACAAAACCGCTTCTACACCAATGCGAGCCACCAACTGCGCACACCGCTGACGCTCATCAACGGTCCACTGCAGCGACTCAGCGAGAGCAAGACACTCAGCGAGAGCGACCATGAGTTGCTCGACATCGTAAGGCGCAACGCCGAACAGCTGTTGCATCTCGTCACCGACGTGCTGCAATTCCAAAAGGAAACGCAAAAGATGATCAAAGAGGCGCAGTCCGATGACGTGCACGCCATCAGCCGGCGGTCGGTACAGGACGGTCAGCACGACCTTGTGGTGCGTGATCAAAGCGACGAACTCGCTACGGTGCTGATCGTCGACGACAACGATGACATGCGCCACTACCTGCGCACGCTGCTCCTCGACCGCTATTACGTGCTTGAGGCCAGCGACGGGCAGAGCGGTTGGAAGCTGGCCCGCGAGAGTGTGCCCGACCTGATCATCAGCGACGTGATGATGCCAGTGATGGACGGACTGACGTTTTGCGCCAAACTGAAAGCCGAACCCTTGACCAGTCATATTCCCGTCATCCTGCTCACCGCGCGCAGTTCAGAACAGCAGCAGGCCGAAGGACTCAGCCAAGGTGCCGATGCCTATCTCACCAAACCTTTCAGCGCTGAAGTGCTTCTCGCCCATATTGCCAGTCTGCTCGCTAACCGACAGAAGCTCAAAGAAATCTTTGCCGCAGAGAAGCAACAAACGACGGAGAGCCATGAACAAGAGGAAAAACTCAGCACGCCCGACAAGATGTTTATGGACACGCTGCGCCAGGCTATCCTGAAGAATATGAGTAATATGAAGCTGAAGATGGATGATCTTGGAGCCGACATGGGCATCAGCCGTGTGCAACTCTATCGTAAGGTGAAGGCGATGACGGGTATGTCGCCCGTAGAACTGCTGAAAGAGATGCGCCTCAAACGGGCCATGAAACTGCTCAAAGCCACCGATAAAACTGTGGCAGAAGTGGCCTATGAGGTAGGCTTCGGCACGCCGGGCTATTTCTCTTCCTGCTTCAAGAAGCAATACGGCAAATACCCAACAGACATCAAGGAAGACGCAAAAGAGTAAGTTTAAGGGTATCGAAAGACTTAACAATTGTTTCATTCGATGGAAATATTGATACATGTCGAAAAAGTTACAGCATTTGTATGAATGCATAACATAACATTGAAATTGTTTTCGTAATTTCGTGCCAGCAATTAAAGGATAGTCCTTTTTTAACGAAGGCGGTCTTTAATGATATAGAACAAAAAACCTAAATTAATAAAGACATGAACAACAAGATCAACAAGCTGGCTTTGGCCAGTGTCATGCTTTGCTTCTTTGCCATGGGCTTCGTCGACCTGGTGGGCATCGCATCGAATTTTGTGAAGAAGGACTTGGGACTCAATGATGCCACTGCCAACATCTTCCCTTCTCTGGTATTCTTCTGGTTTCTCATCTTCTCCGTGCCGACCGGTGTGCTGATGAACAAGATCGGACGCAAGAAGACCGTTTTGCTCTCACTCATCGTCACCGTGGTGTCGCTCTTGTTGCCGCTCTTCGGTGAGAGTTTTGGTCTGATGCTTGTCAGCTTCTCTCTTTTGGGTATCGGCAACGCGCTCATGCAGACCTCGCTCAACCCTCTCGTAGCCACAGTGGTTCGCGGCGGCCACCTCGCCTCCACGCTCACCTTTGGCCAGTTTGTCAAGGCTATCGCCTCGTTCATGGCTCCCTATATCGCTGCTTGGGGTGCTACTCAGGCCATCCCCTCCTTCGGTCTCGGCTGGCGTGTGCTCTTCCCAATCTATATGATTATCGGTATCGCCGCCTCGCTGTTCCTGCTCTCTACACCCATTGAGGAAGAAGGTCCTGCCTTTGCCGGGGAGACTTCGCCAACTGTAGGCAAGCAGTTTGCGGCATGCTTCCGCCTGCTGGGTAAGCCCATCGTGCTGCTGAGCTTCATCGGCATCATGTGTCACGTGGGTATCGATGTAGGCACCAACACGACAGCACCGAAAATTCTCATGGAACGACTGGGAATGACGCTCAACGATGCCGCCTTCGCAACGTCGCTTTACTTTATCTTCCGTACGCTCGGCTGTCTGACAGGCTCTTTCTTCCTGCGTGTGGTCAACAACCGGCTGTTCTTTGTCATCTCCATCACGATGATGGCCCTTTCGATGTGCGGACTGTTCTTTGGAACCACCAAACTTGTACTGTATATTGCCATCGCACTTGTAGGCTACGGCAACAGCAATGTCTTCTCACTCGTCTTCGCTCAAGCTTTGCAGAGTGTGCCTGACAAACAAAATGAGGTCAGTGGTCTGATGATCATGGGACTCTTCGGTGGTACGGTCTTCCCGCTTATCATGGGCTTTGCCTCTGATGCCATGGGACAAGCCGGTGCCGTGCTCGTCATGGCCGTAGGAGTAGCTTATCTGTTTACCTATATCAAGAACGTCAAATAAATAATAACTATGAACAAAGTCATTGTCGGCCTCGGTGAGGCCTTGTGGGATTGCCTGCCCGACGGCAGCAAGTTGGGTGGTGCACCCGCTAATTTCGCTTATCATGCCAGCCAATTTGGTAATGATGCCTATGCAATCAGTGCTATTGGAAACGATGCATTAGGTGATCAAACACTCAAAGAGTTCGACGAGAAGCATCTGAAGTATGTCATGCCGCGTGTAGACTACCCAACAGGTACCGTACAGGTGGAACTCGATGAAGAAGGAGTACCTACCTACGACATCAAACAAAACGTGGCTTGGGACAACATTCCCTTCACACCTGAGATTGAGAACGTAGCCAAGCACTGCGGTTGCGTATGTTTTGGTTCACTGGCTCAGCGCAACAAGATCTCGCGCGACACGATCCACCGCTTCCTCGACACCACGCCGATGAGTTGTTTGAAGATCTTCGACATCAACCTGCGCCAGAACTTCTACACCAAGGAGATCATACAGGAGAGTCTCAAAGCTTGCGACATCCTGAAGATCAACGATGAGGAACTTGTCACCATCGGTCGTCTCTTCGGCTACCCCGGTCTCGACATCGAGAACAAGTGCTATCTCATCCTCGGCAAGTACAACCTGAAGATGCTCGTGCTCACCTGCGGCACCAACGGCAGTTACGTCTTTGCGCCCGGCGTGAAGAGCTATCAGCCTACACCCAAGGTGGAGGTGGACGACACGGTAGGTGCCGGCGACAGCTTCACAGGCTCTTTTGCCTCTGCCATCCTTGCCGGTATGCCTATCAAGGAAGCCCACAAGCTCGCTGTTGAGGTCAGTGCCTTTGTCTGCACTCAGCCTGGTGCCATGCCTAAGCTGCCACAGAGCCTGCTTGACAGAGTGAAGTAGGGTCAACATTCTTTCGGGGACTTTTGCTTTGCCTAAAGCCATAGAACATGCTCGACAAAGAAAAGGCTCTCAATACATATCCGATCCTAATCCATCATATCACTACTCTTCTCACAACAGAGAGATAAAACAAGTTGCCCCAGTACACCTTATTATATAAGATGTATCGGGGCTTTTGTATTTCATTTCACTATACCCACACTGCACTCATACCGGCGGCTACTTTGCGGGTTTATACATCACGATTCAAACATTCATATTCAATATTAAGAGCTTTGACTAATAAGCATTTTATATTTTAAACCAATACATTGAATATTGTTACATGTATCAAATGTTTCATCCTCTGAACAGATCGTTGAATTGACTTATATCAATATTCCATAACTTTGCAACCGAAATCAAATCATCCTCTACGGATTAATAACTAAAATTCAATCACATGAAACACTTCAGAAGAGCGTTGCTCGGCATGACGTTGGCAACAGTCAGTGTGTCGGCTTGGGCACAAGACATCATCGTCAGCGGTACAGTCAAGGATGCTACTGGTGAGCCCATCATCGGTGTGTCCGTCATCCAGAAAGGTACATCCAACGGTGCCGTCACCGATCTCGACGGCCACTTCTCGTTCAAGGCGCCACAAGGTTCCCCACTGGTCGTCTCCTATATAGGTTATGCTACGCAGGAACTGAAAGCCGGCAGCAACATGACCATTGAGCTGAAGGAGAATGCCAAAGAGCTCAACGAGGTTGTCGTCACGGGTTACACTGTTCAGCGCAAGGCCGACCTGACCGGTTCGGTGGCTGTGGTGAACACAAAGGACCTGCAGACATCTCCTGATCCCGACCCCATGCGCTCCCTGCAAGGTAAGGTGCCGGGCATGACCGTCACCACAAACGGCTCGCCTATCGGCACGGGAACGGTACGCATCCGTGGTATCGGTTCGTTCAACTCCTCGCAGGACCCATTGTTCATCGTTGACGGCGTGCCGACCAACATGGCTTTGAACTCACTCAACATGAACGACATCGAGAGCATGCAGGTGCTCAAGGACGCAGCCTCAGCCAGCATCTACGGCTCACGTGCATCCAATGGTGTGATCATCATCACGACGAAGAAGGGAAAGAAAGGCGACAAGATCGCCATCGACTTCTCGACCAACCTCACCGCACAGTTCTATACCAGCCAGTCGAAGATGAAGCTGTTGAACACCGGCAGCTATCTCACCGCCATGGCACAGGCCGCCCTCAACGACGGACTGGACCCCGTGGCCTATGCCAGCAACTACGGCGTGGACCTCAAGGCCGCCAACGGCATTCCGGTCACCGCCTACGACCCGGCAACCGGCAAGACCGTTTCCTATACGGCCGCCGGACGCTACAACGGATATATCAACGAGCGGCAGACCATGCCCTTCTCTGACACTGACTGGGTGGACGCCATCTCCCACACTGGTTTCTCGCAGAACTATGACCTCTCGCTCTCTCACGCCAACGACAAGCACAGTGCCATGTTCTCCTTGGGATACAAGGATGTGGACGGAATCCTGAAATACACCAGCTTCCAGAACATCGCCGCCCGGCTGAACACCTCCTGGAATCTCAACAAGATGGTCACCGTGGGCGAGAACCTCACCGTCACCTATTCTACACAGGTGGACTGCGCTCCGATGGAGAACGCGCTGAAGATGCCGCCCGTCGTACCGGTATATGAGAAAGACGGAAAGACCTTCGCCGGACCGGTCGGTTCCATGTCCGACCGTGAGAACCCGGCCCGTGAGCAGTATGACAACCGCGACAACCATCTCGACTACTGGAGAATCTTCGGCAACGCCTACGTAGAGCTGAAGCCTATCAAAGGCCTAACGCTGAAGTCCAACTTCGGTATTGACTACAAGACATCGTTCATTAATGCGCTGACCCACACCTACCAGTCGGACGTGGTCCGCAACAACATCGCCAAGACGACGCTCTCCAACAACAACGAGACCAACTGGGTATGGTCCAACACCGCCAACTATCTCTTCACGCTCCCCGGCGACCACCGCTTCAACATGCTGTTGGGCAGCGAGCTCTCGAAGCAGAGCATCATCGACTTCTCGGCCTACTCCGAGGGTTATGCCCTGGAAGACGTGGACTATATGTGGCCCAACGCTGCCACCGGCACGATGAACAACAGCGGAGCCAAGTTCGGTTATCGCCTGGCTTCCTTCTTCGGCAAGATCGACTATAACTGGCAAGACCTGCTGTTGGCATCGTTCACCATCCGCGAGGACGGATCCTCCCGCTTCGGTAAGAACAGCCGCTGGGGTACCTTCCCCGCTGCCTCCCTCGGCTTCCGCTTCTCTCAGCTGCTCCACTACAACTGGCTCAACGACGCCAAGCTCCGTCTCTCTTGGGGACAGACCGGTAACCAGGCCATCGACAACAACGCGCAGTTCGGCCTCTATGTCGTAGACTACGGTCTCGACCGCGTCACCTCCACCGCCTATGACCTCGCCCTGCAAGGCTCCGGCACCTTCCCCTCCGGCTACCGTGCCACACAGCTGGCCAACCCCGACCTCAAGTGGGAATCCGCCACGCAGTACAACGTAGGTCTGGACTTCACCACGCTCGGCAACTCACTCTACGGTTCTGTTGACGCCTATATCAAGAACGTGAAGGACATGCTCATCAATCCCGCTTACCTTGGAGCAACGGGTGAGGGCGGCAACCAGTGGCAGAACGGCCCCTCGCTGCGCAACTGGGGTATGGAGTTCGCCCTGGGCTACAGAAAGACGCTGGCCTGCGGCCTCGGCCTCGACCTCAACGGCAATCTGAGCTTCTTCCGCAACCGCGTCACCTATCTGCCCTCCTCAACGACAGGCGCTTATGCCCACACGACGACGCAGAACCTCGTACAGAGCCGCAAGCCTTACGGTTCCATCGTAGGATATGTCGCCGACGGACTCTTCCAGACACAGGAGGAGGTCGATGCCTCCGGACAGCCCAACGCACGCCTCGGCGGTCTGAAATATAAGGACCTGACCCACGACGGCAAGATCACCAGCGACGACCAGACGTGGATTTACAATCCGGTGCCCGCCTTCTCCTACGGTCTGAACATCGGTCTGACATATAAAAACTTCGACATGACCATGTTCTGGCAGGGCGTCGCCGACCAGGATGTGTACAACAACCAAAAGTTCCAGACTGACTTCTGGGCCATCACCGACCCGGGATCGAACAAGGGCAGCCGGCTGCTCGGTGCCTGGAACACCAACAACACCAGCTCGTCGATTCCACGTCTGAGCACGATGAACCGCGCGGACGAGGGCCGTGCCTCTTCCTACTTCGTGGAGAACGGATCTTATCTGAAGCTCCGCACCCTGCAAATGGGTTACCGCCTGCCGGCATCGCTGCTCAGCAAGCTCCACATGACCAGTGCCCGCGTCTATGTCTCCGGGCAGAATCTGCTGACCATCAAGAGCAACTCGCTGACCTGCCCCGATCCTGAGAACCCCGACTGGAACTATCCTCTCTCTTCCTCCGTCTCCTTCGGTTTGCAAGTAGGATTCTAACACCATCACATCTATATATATAATAAAGTATCACATCATGAAAAAGATATATATCATCGCTTTGGCAGCTGCCATGACCCTGAGCCTGACCGGCTGCAACGATTTTCTGGACTACACACCGACCGCCGTAGTCGATGAGGACAAGGCTTTCTCCGACCCGGAGAAGATGGTCAACAGTGCCTATGCCATGCTCGGCGACTGCTGGTATTCCTATCCCTTCAACCTCTGGCCCTACGGCGACCTGGCATCCGACGACTGTCTCAAAGGCGGTGGCGGAACGGGTGACACAGGTTATCACGACATCGAGGTATGGTCTTCGCTGACCTCCACACGTGGCGAGCTCGACGAGCTCTGGTACCGTCTGTTCTGTGCCGTGTCACGCTGCAACCGCGCCCTGGTCTCCCTGGAGGAGAACGGCAACAACGTGCTTGGGGGGCAGACAACGACAGAGCGCGAAGCTGAGGTCCGCTTCCTGCGCGCCCACTTCTACTTCAAGCTCATCTCCGTGTTCCGTCAGGTGCCATGGATTGACGAGCAGGTCTATAAGGACAAGGCCACGGAGAAGACCTCCAACACACAATACACCTACGAACAGCTCTTCGGCAAAGTCATCGACGACTTTAAGTTTGCCTACGATAATCTGCCAGAGAAGCAGAGCGAGGGCGGACGCGCCAACAAGATTGCCGCCGCCGCTTACCTGGCCAAGTGCTATCTCACCCTGGCCTGGGGCGACGGCTACGAGGCTACCGACGGCGTGGGCCATATCAACAAGGACTATATGCAGAAGGTAGTGGACTACACCGACGTGGTCAAGGTTTCACACTATGGTTACCTTGAGGACTATGGCGACATCTTCCTGCCAGACTACAAGAACAGCAAGGAGAGCATCTTCGCTGTGCAGGCCAGTGACTACTCCGAGGACCACACTCGCTACGGGCGCGCCAACTGGTCCAACACGCTCAACGGCTGCTGGGGCATCTGGTCGTGCGGATGGGACTTCCACAAGCCTTCACAGAACCTCGTCAATGCCTATAAGACCCGCAACGGTCTGCCCGAGTTCACCGACTACAACGACAGCGACGAATATCCTGTCAATGGCAAGCCGACAGCACAGAAGTGGGATCCGCGGCTCTTCCACACGGTGGGCATGCCGACCTTCCCCTACAAGTATGAGCCGGAATACACGCTCACCAAGGCCAACTCCCGCACGCCGAACACCTACGGCTACTATACCTCGATGAAGGAAGTGCCGCAGCGTTCCAAGGGCGAGTCCTACAACCGTCCCTGGCAGGCCTTCGACATGAACGACTATGTGCTGCGCTACACCGACGTGATGCTCATGCGCGCCGAGGCTCTCATCGAGTTGGGCCGTCTGCAAGAAGCCCGTACGATCATCAACGACATCCGTCAGCGTGCCAAGAACTCTATCAAAAAGCATATTGAATACGCCGCCGACCAGTGCGACATCGCTCTCTATCCTGAGTCTTACTTCCAGGACAAGGAGACAGCCCGCAAGTGCCTGCGCTGGGAGCGCCGACTGGAGATGGGTATGGAGGGTAGCCGCTTCTTCGACCTGCGCCGCTGGGGCATCGCCTCCGAAACTCTCAACAACTATTTCAAGAGCGAGGCCAAGGATGTCTACGACGGTCAGCCTTATGCCGAGTACTACAAGGACGCGAACTTCACGCCGGGTAAAAACGAGTTTTGGCCGGTTCCCTACAACCAGCTCTACTACATCCCCGGACTGTACACGCAGAATAAAGGCTACGACAAGTAAACCATTCAGTACACATCTGTTTCCAACATGAAAAGATTCTCAATCCTCTTGGCTGCCCTGCTCATGGGCACGGGCAGCCTTCTGGCACAGAGCCATCAGTGGTTCATACGCCATATTCTTTCCGACAAGCACGCCATGATGAGTGTGAATACTCAGAAACGCTACATCCTGCTGCCTATAGAGGAGAAGGAAAACGAGACCACCATTAAAGTCATCAAGGACAGTCACTCCATGCAAGACATTAAGGTGCGTCTTGCAACTGGTAAGCCCGATTATTTCGTGCCTCTTGACATCAGCAAGTTCGGCAAAGACGGAAAGGTACTCCTCGACTTTAGCTTTCAAGGCAACTACCGTACGGTCGGCAACATTGAGGACTACAGCTGCTGGCAGTTGATGAAGGAGAGCGACACCTTCGACACCACCAACCGAGAGGCTTACCGACCCGTCTATCACCATACTCCTCTGTGGGGATGGATGAACGACCCCAACGGATTGTTTTATAAGGATGGCGTGTGGAATCTCTACTATCAGTACAATCTCTACGGCTCTACCTGGGAAAACATGACATGGGGCCACGCCACCAGCCGCGACTTAGTTCATTGGCAATACGAGGGCACACCCATTGAACCCGACGACTTGGGCACGATCTTCAGCGGTTCAGCCATCGTAGACAGCAGCAACACAGCCGGATTTGGCAAGAATGCCATTGTGGCCATGTACACATCGGCAGCCGAAAGTCAGACACAAAGCCTGGCCTACAGCAACGACGGTGGCAAGACCTTCACCAAATACAGCGGCAACCCGACCCTCACGGCCAAAGAGCCGGACTTCCGCGACCCGAAGATGATCTGGAACGAAGCCACGAAAGAGTGGAACCTCGTGATGGCTACGGGACAGAAGATGAACTTCTACTCATCGAAGGACTTGAAGAACTGGAAATATGAGAGCAGCTTCGGTGAAGGCTATGGTTGCCACAAGGGTGTATGGGAATGCCCCGACCTGATAGAGATGGCAAACGGCAAATGGGTGCTCTTCTGCAATATCAACCCCGGCGGACCCTT
Source organism: uncultured Prevotella sp. (assembly GCA_900317685.1). GTDB lineage: Bacteria > Bacteroidota > Bacteroidia > Bacteroidales > Bacteroidaceae > Prevotella. The sequence continues at coordinate 10,776 of ONHQ01000032.1, read as the reverse complement.
CGGTGGTTCGGCCACGCAGTATTTCGTAGGCCAGTGGGACGGCCATAAGTTCACTTGCGAGAGCAAGCCCGAGGTGACGAAGTGGATGGACTATGGCAAGGACCACTATGCCACGGTCACGTTCAGCGGTGCGCCCAACGGCCGTCACGTCGCCCTGGCATGGATGAGCAACTGGCAGTATGCCGCCGTCGTTCCCACCCATCAGTACCGATCGAGCAATTCCGTTCCGCGTGACCTGGGCATCTTCACCGAAGGAGGCGAGGACTATGTCAGCGTGAAACCGTCGCCCGAGGTGCTCAAGGCCTTCAACAAGCCGGCAGCCGGAATCAGCGAGGCCTGCATGGTCGAGGTGAGCCGTCTGCGTCCCAACGCCACCATCGAACTGTCCAACGGCAAAGGCGAGCGCGTGGTCATGCGCTACAATGCCAGTGAGCAGAGCTTCTCCTTCGACCGCTTGAAGAGTGGGCAGGCCGACTTCAGCGATGCCTTCCCCAGTGTGACCATCGCTCCGACACACGGACGCGTCAACCGCGTGCTGATCTTCATCGACAAGAGCAGCATTGAGGTCTTCGATGCCGACGGAAAGTTTGCACTGACCAACCTCGTCTTTCCGACGTCACCTTACAACCGTCTGAGCGTCAAAGGCGGCAAGACAAAGATACGAAAGATGTAACTGTAAAGACGAGAACCATGCACTCCGATAAATGAACCTATGTTCCCGCGGGCACAAACCTATGTTCTCATGGGCATGAACCTATGTTCTCATGGGCATGAACCTATGTTCCCGTGGAGACAAAGCAGTGGGATTACTGTTGTAATCTTATAGCAAAAGACCATTCGCCAGGTAGCAAATGATAAAAAGCTACGCAGCGAATGGTCTTTTGTTAGGTAAAAAAATCCCTTCTCACGAAGCGCTCTTCGTGGCTTACAAGTGAATGAGTTTTCCGACGGCGTTTTCCAGTCTTCTCCTGGCCACCTCCGTGTCGAGAGGATCCTCGTCCCTGGGTTGTCCGTCGTTGATGCACACTACTTTGGAAAAGCCGGCATCAAGGAGCGCCTGCCGGTTATCTACGCGCCCACTGACAAGCACGACCTGCACACCTGCCTTTCGGGCATGATCGAGCACTACGCTGGGGAGCTTGCCCATGAGCGTCTGTTGATCGGAAGCCCCCTCTCCCGTGATGACTAGATCGGCCTCCTTTAGCAATGCGTCGAAGCCGTTGCTCTGCAGCACCAACTCTGCCCCACTCTCCATCCGTGCGTCCATAAACTGCATGAAAGCATACCCCAGTCCGCCAGCAGCCCCTGCACCTGGCTGCCGACTTTTGTCATAGCCCTGATGTTTGGCCGCCATGTTGGCGAAGGTCACGGCCCTGCGCTCCAACAGCTCCACTTGCTGTGGGTCAGCTCCTTTCTGTGGTGCAAACACATGGGCGGCCCCCTCAGGGCCTGTCAGCGGATTAGTCACATCAGAAGCCAAGGTCACCTTGAGGGATCTGAGCACTGATGTGTCAAAAGGATCGTACCACATCTGATGCAAACGCTGCTGGGCATGATGACGCAGACACTTCAACATGCCCAAACCACAATCACTTGTAGCCGAGCCACCCAGTCCCACGACAAACTCGCGGCAGCCCGCTTCCCAGGCGTGAACCATCAGCTCACCCACGCCATAGCTTGTGGCGACCAGCGGATTGCGAAGTTCCGGTTCTATCTTGCCGAGTCCGACAGCTTGTGCCACCTCGATGATGGCTTTGCCGTCCTTGATACCAAAGTCAGCATCCGTCCATCGCATCATCGCGTCGTGGACGTGGCAGTGCAATACCTTGTCGGGGTTCATCGCGCGCAGGAAGCCCTCGCCACCGTCGCTGGCCTCGATCTGATTTATCTCCACATCGTCATGCTGGGCTCTCAATCCTTTGGCGCACGCTTCATTTGCCTCCTGGCTGCTCATGCAACCCTTGAAACTGTCAAATATCAATAATATCATATTCAACCAACAACTAAAGAATATCTGAGCCCAAGTGCATTACTAATTAAGAGAAAGGTTGACAGCTGCATATCACTATTGCCACGCTCTATGTTGCTGATAAACTCACGCTTCTTGCCTATTTTGTCGGCAAGCTGTTGCTGCGTCATCTTTTGCTGTTTGCGCTGTTCCTTCAACACTTCTGCATAATAGAAAGATTTAGCACGAGCTTCAAAAGCTTCACGTGAAGGAGAACCTTTGGGGCCATACTCTTTATCTAATCTTGCTGATGAGGTCTGAAGCTTATTTAACTTGTTTTCGTCTAACTTTATCATATCTATTCCTCCATATATTTTCTTAATATCTTATTAGCAATTTCTACTTCTTGCTTATACTGCTTCTTACTTTTCTTCAAGAAAGAATTAAGGAAGATGACTCTACTGGATTCTATAAAACTTATGGCATCTATGGCGAACATAACAGTACGATACTCGTTACTGCCTATTGAAACACGTGCCTCATAAAAATCTGTCCCCTCTATGTTCTTCACAAACTTAGTACTGACAACCTTTATAGTCGCTATTATCTGTTCTACATAATCGTACTTTACTCTAACCCTCATGGGAAGAGCATCTAAGTATTCTTTATACTCATCCGAATAGTAGATTTCCCTTATCTTCTTATCCATACTACAAAAGTAAGTGTTTTATTCCAAACAGACAAATAAAAGGGAATGAATTTATTACTTTTTATTGAATACGGCAAGCTACGCAATAAACGAAAAGCATTTGAAGAGCATTTAGCGCTCGTTCTACTGTAATATTTCCGCCCTTTCTACGTTAATAATACCATGATACGAAGACTTTTCATCATGATGATACTGGCCTTGCTGGGCCTGAGTGGCATGGCACAGAGCTTCACGCTGCACGGACGCGTCGTCGACGAGGAGGGCAACCCGGTGGAGTTCGCCAGCGTGTCGTGCCTGCAACAGGGCAAGGCCACAGTGACCTCAGCTCATGGTAACTACAGCCTCACGCTTCACTCCGCCGACTCTGTGGTGGTGAAGTTCTCGATGCTCGGCTACCGCACAAAGACTCGCGTGCTAAGAAAACCAAAAGGACCACAGACTTTGCAGGTGACGCTCTACGGCATGGCCAACACACTCGGGCAAGTTGATGTCACTGGACAAAAGATACAATCGGGGCAAGGACAGGAACTCAGCACAAAAGACATGAAAGGCTCACCGTCAACAACGGGCAATGCGGTAGAAGAACTCGTGCAGAGCCAGGCCGGCGTGTCAACGCACTCCGAACTGTCGTCGCAATACAATGTTCGTGGCGGAGCCTTTGACGAGAATTCTGTATATATAAATAATGTGGAGGTCTTCCGGCCCTTCCTTGTACGCAGCGGACAGCAGGAAGGACTCTCGGTCATCAACCCCGACATGGTGGAGCGTATCAACTTCTCCACAGGTGGCTTCGAGGCAAAGTATGGCGACAAGATGTCGTCGGCTCTCGACATCACCTATCGCCAGCCCAAGCATGCCGAGGCCACGGCTACGGCATCGCTGCTCGGTGCCAGTGCCTATGTGGGACTGGGCGGTAAGAACTTCTCGTGGACCAACGGACTTCGCTATAAGACAACGAAGTATCTACTCGGTTCAATGGAGACCAACGGCGAGTACAAACCGAACTTCCTCGACTATCAGACCTATCTCCACTGGCGTCCCAACAAGCTGTGGAGTTTCGACATCATCGGCAACATCTCGGACAACCACTATACCTTCCAGCCAGAGAGCCGCGAGACGACCTTCGGCACGCTCGAAGACGTGAAATCGTTCAAAGTCTATTTCGACGGACAGGAGAAAGACCGCTTCCAAACTTATTTTGGCACCGTGGGCATCACACGCCATTGGGGTGACTCCACCTCGGTGTCGCTCCTCGGCTCGGCATTCACCACCAGTGAGCGTGAGCAGTACGACATACAAGGACAATACTGGCTCACGCAGACCGAGACCTCAGAGGACCTCGGTGTGGGTACCTACTTCCAGCATGCCCGCAACTATCTTAAAGCGCGCGTGGGCAGCGTGAAGCTCATGGTCAACCACAAGACGGCTTCACACAACATTGAGGGAGCCGTCACCTTCAAGAAAGAACATATCGAAGAGAACTCCCGCGAGTATGAGATGCGCGACTCGGCAGGATACAGCATTCCGCACACGGGCAAGGACCTGTATATGATCTATTCGCTCAGAGCCAAGAACAAGCTCGATGCCAACCGCACGGAAGTGTACCTCCAGGATACATGGCGCTATCACCGCAACGACTCCAGCACACTCTATACACTGAACTACGGCGTGCGCTTCTCGCATTGGAACTTCAACAAGGAGTCGACGCTCTCTCCACGCGTCTCTCTCGGCATCACGCCTTCGTGGAACCGCGACCTGACCTTCCGTCTGGCCACAGGACTCTATTACCAGGCTCCTTTCTTCAAAGAGCTACGCGACACGTCTACCGTGAACGGCATGACCGTGGCCTCACTCAACGACAAGGTGAAGAGTCAACGGGCCATCCACGTCATCGGTGGTATGGACTACCGCTTCAAAGTCAACAACCGTCCCTACCGCTTCTCGGCTGAGGCTTATTATAAGTTTCTCCACAACCTCATCCCTTACTCGGTAAGCAACGTGCAGGTAGTCTACTACGGCGACCACACCGCCACAGGCCATGCTGCCGGAGTGGACTTGAAGCTCTACGGCGAGTTTGTCCCCGGCACTGATTCGTGGATCACCCTTTCGTTTATGAACACCAAGATGAATGTCGACGGCCGCTCGCTGCCTCTGCCTACCGACCAGCGCTTTGCCGCCCATCTCTTCTTCACAGATTATTTTCCGGGCACGACACGCTGGAAGATGAGTCTGCGGCTGACCTATGCCGACGGTCTGCCCTTCTCCACGCCACACCGTGAGCTCACTTCTGCCTCGTTCCGTGCGCCAGCCTACAAGCGGGCTGACATCGGCATGAGCTACCGGCTCTACGACAACAGTGATCACCACAGCGACCATTGGCTGAAGAACGTGTGGCTCGGTCTCGACTGCCTCAACCTTCTTGGCATCAACAACGTCAACTCCTACTACTGGGTCACCGATGTTGTCGGCCAGCAATATGCTGTGCCCAACTACCTCACCGGCCGCCGCTTCAACGCCAAGGTCACCGTGGAGTTCTAAGCACAAGGCCCCTCGTGTTTCAGTTCTAACTAATTCCGTCCGAATCATTGAATGAAACAGCACTTTGACTAATAGATTTCTCATTGCCAGATCTTACGTATATCTTTGCAACTGACAAGTAGGAGGTGCAGCATCCATGCTGTGCAAGAACGTGCGGCAAAAACGCCGTACCTCTTACATAAAGCTACAACAACAAACATAGAGAAGAAAAGAGAAAAGTATTATTACTCGGTATGCTCTTAGCTGCATCATCACTGGCCATGGCGCAGAGCGAACAACAGAAGGCGCAGCAGCGACGTGACGGACAGCCTATGGGCAGACCACCCATGAGGGAACACTTCACAGTCGACAGCCTCAACAACTATATGGACAGCCATCTCAACCTGACAGAGAAGCAAGCTAAGAAGGTCAAGAAGCTCAACAGTCAATATGCCGAAGTCATCGAGGGTATGCACCCGGGCAAAGACGGCAAGAACGGGCAGCGTCCATCGCAAGGAGGCGGACCTAACGGCATGGGTGGCGGACGTTCTTCCGGGCCACCTCCATCGGGCGGTATGCAAGGAGGCCCCGGCGGAATGGGCGGTCACGGCGGCGGGCCTGGTGGCGGCCATAGCATGGGACCCGGCATGGGCATGCCATCATCGGAGAGCAGTTCTGATCCATTCAAAGAGATGGAAAGCAAGCAGAGCAAATACGACAAGAAGCTGAAGAAGATCCTCAACGACAGTCAGTATGCAGCCTACGAGAAGGTGAAGCCAAGGTTTGCCAGTCAGCGCATGTACCGCGACTTCCTGCTCTTTGGCAACACCCCCACGTCGAAGCAGTAGCGATCAACCGACATAGTTACGTGTGTGAAATAGCAACTGCGCAATTACATCGGCCACCCGGTCTCGCAGTTCTCTCTTATCTTCCGTAAAAGCATCGGGCAGTCGCCGCTCAACTATTTCAACCGGCTCAAGGTGAACCGGGCCTGCCAGCTCTTGGAGACCACTGATCTCAAGATCAACCAGATCTGCACGATGGTAGGCATCGACGACTGCTATTATTTCTCGCGATTGTTTACCAAGATCGTCGGTGTCTCGCCAAAGAAATACCGGCAAACAGTCGCTCAGAAGAACTCAAGTATGTCAGGCGAGCAGGGCATATAGTCTGAGAAAGATAGCCACAACTCGGAATTATCCCGACAAAAGTACCTCCGCGTGAACTTGCAATCTAGAGAATGAAAAAGTCAGGAAACCGGCGTTTGGCCATCAAAAAGGCACTTTGTAAGTGAAAAAAGGCGAGATCATCACATCATCTAAGCGTGTTGACCGGATCATTACGCTTAGATGATGCATACAAACCACCGTAATGATGAGAAATTCTCTAGAGAATTTTGCAAGAAAACGGCACTTTGACGACCGACTTCAACGTTTTTCATTCCCGCAAAAAGCCAGTACGCTCATAACATCCTAATAATTAGCTATTTATAAAAAAGCGCCCAAAATTCGCAAAATTGAGAGCAAAGTACACCTTCGTGCAGAAAATCGCCTGTATTTTGCCCGTTTTTTGTCAGTTTTCTAAACAATGACATGGATCTACTACATCGCTTTTTAGGATTTGGTCAATTGGGAGTCAGCTGCCGGGAGGTCCGCTGCCCCCAGCGGACAATAATGCAGAGTGCATTCAAATTGCTTCGTCCGCTGAGGGCAGCGGACCTCCCGACAACAAATCTCTCGGAAGAACCCTCACCCCTACACATAAATAAATTAGGTGTGCCTCCCCGTGTCGCTGTGTGAAAGATATTCGCCGAACTGGTACAAAAACCGCATACACAAATCAACTTAAAGTATATGATGTGGCATTATTTTCAACCAATTCCTTGTAAGCTAAAGCTCCGCTTCTTTATCTTCCCTTCACCACCTCGATGTAGTCGATGTCGGGCATCCAGCCCTTGGCATTGGAGAGGCGGATCTCGTTGTAGCCCTTCTTGAGATGAATGGTGACGGGAGCTGTGAGCTTCACCGTGGAAGCGTTGCCGGAGTTGACGGTGAGCGTCTTCACAAGTTCGCCATTGACTTCGACATCGACGCTGCGGTTCTCGCCACAGAGATAAGCAATGGTGAGACGGTAGTCGCCGCCACGCTGACTGTAGACCTTTCGGAAGCGGAGGTCGTTCTTTGCGCTGCAGCCAAGCCAGGAAGCTTTGAAGTGTCCGCTGAGCCCGTCAGCAACTTCGTAGATACCCGTCTTGAGCGCCTGGTTGTTGTAGATCTCCTGATAGTCGCTGATATAGGCAGTCTCAGCCTCGTAGCGGATTTGCTCCAGTCGCTTCTGGCCTTGCAGACGATAAATGCGACAGCCATGGGCAGGGACGTCGACGATGTAGGAATTGGCAAAGCGGCCGAGGTCTTTCTGCCCGAAAAGGTCGCGCATGCTCACCCGTCCGTCAAAGCAGAGATCACGGAAATTCACGTTGACCTGACGCTCTGCATCCGATGGATTGTAGACCACAAGCACACGGTGGGTACCCTGCGCCCGGTCGACATCACGCGCAAGCACATAGCAATCGTTGACATAGTTCACTACATAGGCTTGCTCGCCGACGGGATCCTGGTTGATGGCAATGAGATCACGGTTGGTCAAGAGCTTCAGAGTGTTGTCCTTGATGCGTGTCATATCGCAGCCGATGAGCAGCGGCGAGTTCATCGCACACCACATACCGAAGTGCGTCTTATCCTCTTCTGCCGTCATACTGCGTCCCACCTCAAGCATATCCATGTCGTTGTAGTGCCCACGATGGCTGTATGCGGCCAGCGGCAGGTTTTCACCGATGATGCGGCGCACCGATTTCCAGGCATCGGCGATGTCGGTGGTCGTACGCCACGAGGTAGCCACGTCGCTCACCCACGTGCCTGGATAGTTCCACCGGCACACGTTGAACCGCACCTCGCGCCCGGTATTCTTGATGGCCTTGCTGATGGCCGTATAGCGTTCCTGCTCGCTGAGCCCGAGGCGTTCGCTGTTTTGTCCGGCATCGCCACCGCAGAAGTCGACCTTGATGAAGTCGAAGTGCAGATCTTTGAAGAAGTAGTCACAGTCCTGCTGGTCGTGCTCATAGAGTCCCGTTCCGTCCTCCTGTTTCTCCCCGCCGTAGTATCCGGCGCAGGTGTTGTGTCCGGCATCGGAGTAGATGCCCGCCTTCAGGCCGAGGCCATGGATATAGTCCACCACGGGCTTCAGTCCGCCCGGGAAGCGGTCCTGGTTGATAATGAGCTGTCCCGTGGTCTTGTCACGCCCGCCCTGGAAGCCGTCGTCGATGTTGACGTAGGTATATCCCGCAGCCTTCAAGCCTTTGTCTGCCATAGCCTTGGCCTGGCTCTCGATGAGCGGCGCGTTGATCTTGGAAGCAAATGTGTTCCACGAGCTCCATCCCATGGTGGGGCCGTCGTGCAGAGTCTGTGCCATGGAGGTAGCGGCAAGGGCTGCCATGGCAGAGAGTAACAGTATTTTTCTCATAAATTCTAATTTTGTTGCATGGAGGTATGCCCCCACACAGTGATCAGTAATAGTTATAGGTGTATATCTAAAGATTAGTGCCTATGTAGTTGTAAGTACGATGTTTAGCATCGCCATCGCAAAATTAAGCATTTATCTCCACATGACAAAGAAATCACGCGACGTTTTTCACAATCAGACGTTTGTCTATGGTCGATGCAACAAAAGGCGTACGGGGCAAGGTAGTGCCTGGATGTACACGGAAAAGAACAGAGGCTCCTTTGAGAAATAACAAGTCTTCGGCTTCTCGATTACTTGTCAGGCACTTGTCGGTCCGTCATTCATTTTAACACCTTTACCTATAACAAGGCTCCAATCTTTTGTATTTATGGCTGGAGGAATGGTGTCTGTAGGTTCCAAAGAATAGACAATGTATGTTGCCAAGCTCTTTTGTCTGCTACTTTTTATGGGATAGTCATGGTCTCTAAGCCAAGACTTGTCGGCCTTGAATGCTTTGGAAACTCGATAATATCCCACAAAAGATTTCTTGTGGACAATAATAAGATGTCTAACTTCCAACAATTCAGGATGCGCTGCAAGTTCCTGCTCCGTCATGGGATAATTATACAGATAATGTGAGGTAATCCATTCCTTTGTTCCTTGTCGGCATGTTGCAACTAAAAGAGAGTTGTCATTCTTACATTTGTATATGGCATTGGGCTCGAACAAAGAAAGTTGGTAGCCTACTTGTCCCTCGGGAATTGTGTAAACTTTAATTTTCTTCTTAGGCTTTATTTCAGAATGTCCTCTCTCAAGTCGTCTTGAAGAAAGCTTTTTCCATATATCCCTTGCTGTTTGAATTTGTCTGGTCGAATATCCAGCTCTTTGTCTCAATATGACATCATCCGTATAATCAAGAATCTTCTCAATGTCCATACCACAACGCAGCATAGAGTCAACCTTATCGAGAAGATCAGCATTGGCTGTATGGTAAGGCAAGGGTATATTGGCAGCTTCCCCCGGCATCAACTCCAACACTCCACCTCCATAACTTCTTCCCAAAATCTCGGAAAAGGCAAGGGAGACAGAATTGTAGAAACTTGCAACAAAAGCAAGCTCATTCACGTTTGGGTGAATGAACACACGGTGCATCGTATCGGTAGTATATGCCTTAGCCTTATTAAGAACCAATTTGGGAAACAAGTTGTTTCTACGAACCATTAGGGCATCCGATATCTTGATGGATGGTATTACATACCAGTAATCCCTTATCCTTGTCTTATATCCTTTGTTGATTTCCAATATCTCACCATTGAGAATATAATTTCTGGTACCTTCATTTGCTTCTTCCCTGGCCTTTGGCGGAAATATCAACAGATTAGATTTGGCGTCATTTGTCTGGTTGTTTTTCCAATCTTGTTTTGTAAAAATACAACTTGAAACCTGAACGCTTCTGCCTACCATAGGATAAGCATACTGCTCCATTTGATAACTTCTGACGACTGACTGTGGAACCGTAAAATATCCGTTTGCCCCCGTTGTAATACCTACTTCCACATCAGCAAAATCTGATATGGTAGGCATATTGGTTTTTCTGACATGCTCCAACAAGTCGATTTCCTTTTGAGACAGAAAATAAAATGTCCATTTGTCCGATCTGAAATCAATAGTCTTTGAGTGACATCCCAGCGTGCTGACATCCAATGTCGCCAACTCATCAGCATCCTTGAGTTCCAAATGGTCGATAAGATGGTTTGAAGAGCCGTCTTTCTCACACAGCAACAATACGACTTCCTGCTGAATGCCCTCGAATACCAATTTCTTAAAACTTATAATGTTTATCATATTATAAAAGTTAGAAAGGTATTCCCTAAGTTGCAAGGCATAGCCAACCTGCAGCAATTCGGCAGGCACGACAAAGCCTATTCTCCCACGTTCCTGTAGAAGAAGACTGCATCCAATGACGAACGTTACCCAGGCATTAGTGAGCTTGGAAAACTTCAATCCTGCTCACGCTAGCCTAAAAATGACCCCCTTGCGCTAATTGAAAAATGACCCCCTTGAAGATCACCAGAGATCGACAACGTAGGGGGTGCCTCGGGTC
>ONHQ01000021.1 GCA_900317685.1 uncultured Prevotella sp. | reverse complement strand
CCTTGATTTTTCTTGCTATCAGCGCATGGGGGGAGGAAATCTATTAAGTTTTTTATCTCAACTGGCTTATAATTCGGGAATTTTATCTAAATTTGCCAAAGATAGAATCTTATGTATGACAGCCATGAACAAAGATCAACTTTATCAGCAGCTGGCGGCACAGGCAAAGAGCCTGGTCGATGGTGTGGACAACGTGGTAGGGGCCTTGGGCAATATAGCTGCCCTGTTGAAAGAAGAGCTTCCTTATTACTTTTGGGTTGGCTTCTACGTCGTCAAGGATGGTCGTTTGCAGTTAGGTCCCTTCCAAGGTCTGGTTGCCTGCTACAGCATCGAGAAGGGTAGGGGCGTCTGTGGTACGGCTTGGGACAAGGCCCAAACGCTTGTGGTCCCCGACGTGCATCAGTTCCCCGGGCATATTGCATGCTCCTCGCGCTCCAATTCCGAGATTGTCGTACCGGTAATTCATGGCGGAGAGGTCGTCGCTGTCATCGATGTGGACAGCGAGGACTTTGGCGCTTTCGATGAGGAAGATAAACGAGGCTTGGAGGAGATTGCCCGGATCGTGGCGCCACTTTTTGCCGCAGGATATTGAGAGCCTTCCTACTCTTGCAATAGTCACTAAACCTGTATGAAGACGTTGAATATGAACATTCGCAACACCATCCATAAACTCAAAGACAAGATGGAGACCAGCCACAGTCTGCCTTGGCGGGAAGACTTCGGAGGGTATCTGCTCCAGCGCGGGTATCTGCTCTATCAAAATCTTTTTGTCAAGCGTCACTGGGGCTTTGCGGCCCAACTCACGTTCAACACCTTCATGGCGCTTATCCCTGCCTTTGCCATTATCTTCGCCATCGGCAAGGGGCTGGGATTTGAGGGTTATATCCTCTCTTGGTGTAAGTACATTCTGTCAGCTCAACCGCAAGTTTACGACGCCATCGTGAGTCTCTCGGAGTCCTATATCCAATATGTTCATACCCGGGTGTTTGTCATCGCCGGCATCGCTGTCATGCTCTGGAGTGTGATCAGTCTTTTCATGGATATCGAAAGCGTATTCAACGACATCTGGGGTGTCGCGGAAGAGCGGCCCTTGCAGAAACGGCTGATCTATTATATCGCCATCATCTTCTGTGCTCCTATCGTCATCATCCTTTGCAGTTCCTTCACGATCTACAGCTATCTGCTCCTTGACTACCTGCCTGCCATCCGTTTCGTCACCCCTCTCATGCACTGGGCGACAGGCATCATTGTCCCCCTGCTGCTGATGTGGCTGTTTTTCCTCTGCGTCTACACCTGCATTCCTCATACGCCCGTGCCCGTGAGACACGCATGGTGGCCGTCGCTCTTAGCCAGCTTTTGCATCATGCTGCTCCAGATGGTCTATATCCATTTGCAGGTACTTGTCTCAAGCTACAGCATCATCTATGGTAGTCTGGCTGCCATTCCTCTCTTCCTGTTATGGTTGCAAATATCTTGGTACATCATCATCGGCTGTGCGGAACTCACACATGCCAATCAGGATCTGGCGATCGGCAACGTCGACAAGACCACAGAGTACACGATGAACGAGATCATCGCTCAGTGCCTCGTCATCCTTGACCTGCTCATTGACAGGCAGCAGAAGGGCTACAGTCCGCTTCGCTTCGCCCAGCTGCAACAGCGAACCCATTTCTCCCGTCCCGAGCTCGTGCAATGTCTCGCCCGTATGGAAGCCTGCGGAATCGTCTATGCTTCACCGTCACGCCACCGTCATGACAAGATCTATACCCTGAGTCAAAACACGCAGGATATCCAACCCGATGTAGTTGTTGCCCGACTGATGAACTCTCGTTTGGGAGACGATGGCCGGCAGGTCACCGATGCGAAGATCCGTGAGAAGATAAAGACTTTAAAGATCCATATAGATAGGTAGATAGTAATCTATTATTAGCGATGTCTTTGATAAGACGGACCAAGATATTCAGAGGCAGTGAGGATTAGAATATCAGAATTCGCTTTGTGCTATTATTATTTTCTTTCTTAATCATGCATATCATTCACTAAAGTTTGGTTCATCCGACAAATCGTGTGATTTTGTCATTATGTAAATTGAAAAGTCTTAACATAAAATAGTCAATATCCCGGTAGCAGCAGGCGTTTCTCTTCAAGACTTTTATGTCGCAGCGGATATTTTCCGTGGGATGGCGGTTGGAGAAAATCAAGTTGGCTTGTATGTGATATCGTCAACGTGTCACTATAAAACACTCTAAAAGATTTAGTGTCACCCTTTCACCACCTTCCACGGAAAAATATCCGCTGTGGCAAACTTTTGGACATTCCTTCTCTTATCTCTTGATTTTTAACACTTTAAGGGCGAGCTATTTTATAGGATTTTGTGCCGCACGACGACGTTACGGAGACAATATAAACCCCATGGCCATAGCCTCCCAAGGACAGCGTGAGGGCACGGTCCGCGACATGAGCCACCACGAGAGCCTCACCATAGACATTGTGCACAGCGACCCGGGCTCCCCGCGGTGCTGTGACCGTGACATCACCGTTGCCTGCCCACGCTACCCTACTCCCGTCAGCAGTTTCCACGCCCCTCTTGATGGCTGTCGCCAGCTCAGACTCCACATAGTCACAAGCTATCGTCAGCGGTTGGCGGCCGACATAACAATCCGGTGCTGTCGTAGCAGAGGGCTGTATGGTGACAAAGAACTTCTTGTCAGCACCCAAGGTCACCATACCTTTCACATGCAGCTGTATCATCTGCCCGTCTCCGGTAGCCGAAGCCGTCAGACCGTCGGGCAAGCCCTCTACGGTAAAATCAGTCCCTGCCGTGAGCGGTCCCTGCTTTGCCGAAGCTCCTATGACACGCAGTGCCACCGTGACATCGTAGTTGCCTTTGACGTCCTTGGGAAAGAGTTCCTGCTTGCTCTCAAGGACCACACGCGGGTGCGAGGCATCGGGCAGGAAAACCTTGGCATGGGTAGCATCCGACCATAGACACGACCGCGACTTATCCTGCAGGGCTGCCAACATACGGTTTACCTGACCTTTAGTGAACATCGACGTACGCACGTAGCTGTAGTTCATGTAGTTGGTCCAGTTGGTCTTCTCTCCAAGGCAGTTCACGTCGTTAGGACCCATCTGTTGCCGGTCGGCAGGTGGCGTGTCGTCAACATAATCTCCAGGGTTGGCCTCGCCATGGAAGCCCTTGTGGCAACCGTCTGGGAACTTTGTATTGTCGAAGTCGAAGGTATGTGCCAGATTGAGGAAATGTCCAAACTCATGAGTGAGCACACGCCGGAAGTTCTCATCGGTGTTGCTGCCGAGGTATGCACCATTGTAGACGACCCGGGCGAGCTTGAAACGCGTCATCTCCCAGTTGGGATACCACGACACACCAGAATTATTGGTCACTCCATCACCATAGAGGTCGTTCATGATATAGACGTTCATGTATTTCTTGTTGTCCCAGGCATACTTCTGCATCTTCGGCGGGTTATAGATTCCAAAACCACTTTCCAGTCTGTGGAAGACAATCCCCGTCGTAGCCTCTCCATTGGGTCCTATCTCCGCCAATCTAAACTCGATATCGAGCGGTGTGCTGAGCTTGTCAAACTGCGGGTCATCATCGCCAGAGCGCAGGTCTCCTGTAGTGCGGGCATTAAAATCGTCGTTGGTACGCCGCAGCGCGTCTTCTATCAGTTCGCGGGTGACATGCTTGCCATTGAAGTCCGTGCCAAAGACATGAAAAACAACGGGGATGACATAGTGCTTGTCAGCGGTAGCCCTCGTGAGCGCTATCGTTGGTGTTGGCGTAGCCTGCTCATGCATCTGGCAGGGTTGTGGAATGTCAAGACGCTCCTGAGCAAAGCCATTAACGGCAGTAGAGAGCGCAAGGGTCAAAAGGTAGATTTTTATTCGCATAGTCCGTAATTATTATAAAGCATCAATAAATGTGCGGCACTCCAGCTGAAGTTTGCCGACTGTAACGGAGTGCCCGTTTTAGTATCATAGTTTTCATAGATTGCTCCCCGGCCTGTCAGTCCCTGCAGTCGGTCAAAGACCTGGCGCGTATACTTATCCGCCTCATCAGGCCTTGGAAGGTAGTGACGCAATGCCTCGATGGCATAGTAGGTCTGGTCAAGCCAGATAGGGCCTCGCCAATATCCGTTGGGGTCGTATTTAGGATTGTCAGCGGCGATGGTGGGGAAGGGAATATAGGTAGAGAACTTCTTGGAGTCTCTCAACCAATGGCAGACGGCGTCGAACTGCGGCTTTGTTGCGATGCCCACCCACAGTGGCACATACCCCTCACAACCCATCTCGCGGACAAAGCTATGGGTGCCCAGTCTGCGGTCGAAGAACCATTTTGCCGTGGAATCGTAGAAAGCATTGTCGACCTTCTCGGCAAGCTCCGATGCCGATGGTCCCTCTATCTTCAGCGGCTGACCGAGGATGGCGGCGAACTTCTCCAGCAGCTTTCTGTCCAGCACGAGGTAGGCGTTGAGGTCCACGCTCTCCTGGTCCAGGCTCCATGCGTTGGCACCATTTCTGACCATCCTTGCGCTGTCAAAACGTATGGCGTTGTCCATGCCACTCTCCCAGGCCGCTGCCTCTAAGGTGCCGTCGGTGGCACCAAACTCACAGAGGCCATTGTGGTCATGGTCACGGTATTGATACCACCATCGGTGATAGGCAACGAGCTTGGGCAGCATCTCGCGCACAAAGGCGGTATCATGGGTACATTCCCATATTCTGTCTACAGCCCAGGCTGCCAAGGGCGGTTTGCTGTTCCGGTAGTTGTTCTCCTGGGGATTGGGATAGACACAGTCCGGAACCATCCCGTCAGCCTGCTGCCAGTCGAACATCACACGCATGTTGTCCTTGGCCAGTTCCGGGGCAAAGGAGGCCAGAGCTGCCGAGAAGCGCCAGCAGTCCCAAGCCCAGCAACCCACGAAATAGTTTACCGAGAGACTCGGAATGAGTCCATCGTGCAGCAGTCCGCCCCGCTGCTGCCGCCAGTTGGCGATGAGCGTGACGATGGCCTTGGCGGCGACGCGGTTATAGGCGGGTTTCATGTCGGGGCGTATCACCTTCGAGAGATACCCGGTCCAACGGTCTCGGTTCGCCTTCCAGGCTGCGTCGGCATGCGCTATCAGCCATGAGGCTGCCACCGTCTGCGTGCAGTCTGTCACGGTCTTATCCCAGAGAAAAGAGATAGCTACCGTCAGGTGGTCGGTGGCGCCATGGAGCGTGGCGGTATAGTTGTGACCATCAGCCGTCAGCATCACCTGCTGGGGAAAGGTGATGAGCAAGCGCTCGCCCCCATCAAAGCTGATGGTCACGGTGGTGCCGTCACACCGGACAGCCGCTTTATCATCCAGGTCTCTTGCTGCACATTGCCAGCCGTCGGGTAAGACACCATCGAGGGTCAGCAGGGCGGTGTGGGCATCGGCAAAGAAAAGGCGCTGCCGCAGGCTGTCAGCAGTGAGGGTGAGCACGCCAGGGGTATAGCATCCCCTGCCCGCCTGCCTCCGCATCGGTGCCACGACGCTCTCTGCCAGCCAGCGGTGCTGACAGATGTCGTAAGGTCCCCTGAAGGTACCGGCATCCGAGGTCATGCCAAAGCCCATCCATGAGCCTGCGTCAGAGAAGAGTGCCACCTGATGACGACGGCCTTGCAGCGGCTGTGTCAGGTCGATGATGCTATTGTCGGGCTGCCAGGGCGTCAACAAGTCGGCAACAGCCTTCTGCTGTGCCGCTGAGGAGGTTTCTACCTTGGCCTTTGCGCCATTGTAAGCGAAGGCTGCAGCGGGCAGCCCTGAGAGGCACCAAGCTAAAAAGAATAAGATAGGATACAAGCGTCTATTTCTCATTGCTGATGTTTTTAATGGTGAAACCATATCTCCATGCATGCGGCGTGATGGTGTAGGGCGTATGAACCTGCGCGCCCCAGGTGTTGTCGCCACCGACACCCATCTGCCGGTCGTCAATATTCAGCCACACCATGTCTTTCTTCACGATACTGCCACCATGGATATTGCGCACGGTGGCGGGAACATATTCAATATCTTCCATAGGGAAGTTCCAGGCGCTGACACTCAGCGGAGCGTCACCGCAGACCATGATGCCATGGCCGGCCTTGTCTGTCAGCGACACCCATCTCACGTCACACTTGTTGGCGGTCTCCTGCGCGCGGGGATAAGGATGATACTGGCTCCATACCGACGCTGTGTAGCGGCCTATGAATGCGCCACTCTTCCGGTCGGCATAGTTCTCCTGAGGCCCACGTCCAAGCCATGTCATCGTGTCGTACTGTCCGGGCATCACCAGGCGCATGCCCAAGCGCGGCATCTCCGGCAACACCTTGTCACCCGGCACGAAGTTGAAGTCGACATGCACACTGCCGTCACCCCGGATGGTATAGCACAGGGTGAGACGGCTCTGCTGCTCGGCAAGGGAGAAATGTTCTGTCACTACCACACCGTCATCCGTCTTTTCCACGGTCATGGTCTCCAGCTGTGCACGCTCGCCCGCATGCTTCCAAATACCACAACGCTCCAGTGTGCCGTTGGCGACATCATTGTCGGTGAGCGGTCTCCAAAAATTGGGCTGCAAGCCCTCCAGCAACATCTCACGACCGTCATACTTCAGCGACTCCCATTGTCCGCTCTTGGCATGAAAGCGCATGCTGAAGCCCTCACCACTAATCGTGATACCGCCTTTTTCACGTGTCACCCGGGGCGGGGTGGCAGCGGTCGACCGTTCCGCCGTCGTGCGGAGCGCGTCTCTCTCCACAGGCCATACAAACTGATCGGCGGCGACTTCGGCCCCGGCAGGCTGCAGCGCTGTAGCGCCACGGCGCACGGCACGGAGCGTCAGCCATGCTTCACGCGTGCCCGGCGGCAAGGTGATGTTGCCGGTGTTCAGTGTCACCATGCCCGTAGCATGGGGAGCGATGGCTGGCAACGGCTGACTGCCATGGGCCACCTCCCGGTCGTCAGCCAAGAGAGACCAGTGAAGGTCGAAAGCATCTAACGGGGTAAAGTCATACTCGTTGGTCACCGACACACGATGGGCTGAGAAGGGAACAGGAGAGAAATGTATGCTCTGATAGACATGACGAACTTGATAGTAGTGAGGATGTGGTGTACGGTCAGCAGCGACAAGTCCGTTGCAACAGAAATTGGAGTCATTGTGCACACCCACAAAGCCCATGTCACCGCCATAAGCCCAGATATCGTTACCGAGGCTGTCTTTCCGGGCAAAGGCCTGGTCTACCCAGTCCCAGATAAAACCTCCTTGCAGCTGGTCATTACGGCGGATGACAGCCCAATAGTCGTCGAGGTTGCCTTCGCTGTTACCCATGGCATGCTCGTATTCGCAGAGGATAAGGGGACGGCTGTCACGCTGGTTGGCATGGCGCTCAAGCTGCCAGATACGTGCGTACATAGGACAGTAGATGTCTGATTTGCCCTGATAGCCGCCTCCCTCATATTGTACGGGGCGTGTGGCATCGAGGCGCTTGGCCATGTTGTAGTTCTCGTCAAAGAGCTTGCCACCGTCCGACTCGTTGCCCAGTGACCAGATGATGATACTCGTCTGGTTGCGGTCGCGAAGCATCATGCGCAGCATACGCGCGTGGAAGGCATTACGCCATTCGTCACGCTTGGCAAAAGTGCCATAGGGCGTGTCGAGGATGCCGTGACACTCGATGTCGGCCTCGTCGATGAGATAGAGACCATATTTGGTACAAAGGTCATACCATTCGGGATTGTTGGGATAATGGCTACAACGCACGGCATTGATATTTGCCTCCTTCATCAGCTTGATATCCTGCAGCATGCTCTCCACCGTGATGGTACGTCCGTGGTGGGCGTCGTGCTCATGGCGGTTGACACCCTTTATCTTCAGCGCCACGCCATTGACAAGAAGCTGCCCATTGCGCACCTCCACCGTGCGGAAGCCGAAGGGATGGACGAAAGACTCCATCTCCCGGCCCTGGCTGTCGAGTGTCGTTACCACAAGCTGATAGCAGACGGGCTGCTCTGCACTCCAGACCTGTACAGCTCCCATATCTCTATGGATGGTCAGTAAGGTGTCGGCAGCGGAGCGCTGGCGGAAAAGCTGCCTGAAGACAGAGGTGCCGTCGGGAGCCAGCAGCGTAACGCGCGTGGCACAACCTTTTGCGGGCCGGCACAGCCTCAAGGTGAGGTCGAAGACACCGTCACGATAGTCATTGGCGAGGCCAGCCACCAGACGGAAGTCAGCAACACGGGTGCGCGGGCGCGCCTGGAGATAGACATGGCGCTCAATGCCACTGTATTTCCAGTAGTCCTGATCTTCAAGATAGGAGCCGTCGCTGAAGCGGATGACACGCACGGCGAGACGGTTTTTGCCCGGACGCAGCCACTTCGTGATGTTATACAGAGAAGGCAGCCGGCTGTCTTCACCATAGCCGGCAAAATGGCCGTTGACCCATAGGGCATAGGCTGACTCCACACCTTCGAAATCAAGGAAGATGTCATCGCCCTGCCATTCCGCGGGGACAGTGAAGTCACGGACATAGTCGCCTACGGGATTATAGTCGTGGGGAACAAAGGGGGGATTGGGCTGGAAGGGATAGCTCACATCAGTGTAGATGGGAGCGTCGAAGCCCTGCAGCTCCCAACTCCCCGGCACCTGGATAGGGCTCCATCCACTGACATCATAGCCCTCGTCGTGGAAATGGGCCGGTGCCGAAGCCTGGTTGCGGGAATAATGAAACTTCCACGTCCCGTCGAGACTCACACGGCGCTCCACGGAAGGTGCTACGGCCAGCCGCGCCACGTCATCGAGTCCATAGCGGGACAATGCCGCCTGCTCACTGATATATGGTATGAAATGAGCCGTCATAGGCTCACGGTTGATGCCACATACCGAGGGATCTTCCCATGGATGCGTTGCGGCAGGAAGAGGCAGGGCGAGGAAAAAGAGGAATAGAAAGGCTAAGAGATGATGGTTCATAACTTTTCAATGTATAAAACCGGGCCGCATACCATCACTGGCATGACGGCTCCACATAATGATTGTCAAAACGTTATAATTCACAAAAGAACGTGACGAGAAACGGCACACTGAAATCCATGCAGAAACCGTGGAAGACAGAGAGCGTGGCGAGGTCCTTGCCGCTGTAGCGTGTGATAATGGGCAGTGTGGTGTCCATTGATGTGGCACCTCCCACACTGATGGGCGCCAACGGTCCAAACCACCGTGCCAGCAGCGGGGAGGCAAGGAGCGTGAGCAGCTCACGCACGATATTTGCCAACAGCGCCACGGTGCCTAAGGCTGCGCCCCGATACTCGGTGATGAAGATACTCGACAAAGAGTAGTAGCCGAAACCGGAGCCTATGGCCATGCTGTCGGTGATGCGGCACTGAGGCAGCAGCAGGCTGACGGCCAGGCATCCCGCCAACGTCCCACCCAAGGTGCACAAAGGCAGGAGGAGCAGACGGGGACTGGTATGGCGCAGGGTGTGGAGGACCTCGGAGTCGCAGCCTATGCTCACTCCCACACAGAAGATGAGGGCACAAAGGGCGGCGAAGCTCACAGAGCTGTCAGCGACTTCCGTAGGAAGAAAATGGAAGTAGCCAAAGAAGAGCCCGAGGATGAAAAAAGCGAGGATGACGAGACTGCCCTTCATGAGCGGCCTCCTTTCGCATAACGCCATAGCCACAGGGCCAGCAGCGCACTCCCCAACGATCCACCTATGGCGAGGACGACGGCCTCTAAGCCCAGCCGGCTCAGACTGCGGATGATGTGAGGGTTGCCCCCTACCTCGATGCCCAAGAGGAACAGAAGTGCCCAGATGAGCACCGTGGTGAGAGGCGACAGCCATCTCAGCGTTTTTTTTCTAAGCATGCGGCCCACAAGGATGCCGCATGCCATCATCAGAATGATCTTTAGCATTGTTATCGTGTTTCTATTTCTTCAGCGCACCATTGTCGTTGAGTTCCTGCAACGGGATGGGATAGAACGCCTTGTCGGCAGTATAGCCGGTGCGTCCGGCGGCCTGCAGAGCGTCGGCGGTCTTGCCCCAGCGACGAAGGTCATACCATCGCATATTCTCCAGTGGGAATTCCAACTCGCGCTCATGCTCGATCTGTGCCTGCACCTCAGCCTGCGTGGTTCCTGTCATCGGTGGCATGTTGCCATGTACGCGGCGCACCTCATTGATCAGGCTGATGGCCTCAGAGGTCTGCCCCATGCCGTTGAGCGCCTCAGCCTTCATGAGCAAGACATTGGCATAGCGCATGAGCGGGAGATTGAGCGCCGTGGAGCTCAGCGATAGTCCTTCATAGGTGGCAGGCATGAACTTGCGGAAGGCGGGACGGTTGTAGGCATTGCCATCGCCATCCTGGAACCAGTCGTCATAATCGTAGCCATAGACTTTGCCCGTGCCGTCGTTGAAGTAGTCACACTGGAAGAAGATAGTGGCATAGAGACGGGAGTCGTAGTCGCCCTTGGTAGAGATCTTGCCTTCCTTTTTATACTCGTCCATGAGCTGCTGCGAGGGTAGTATCTCATCCCAGCCCCAAAGTTCGCTGCAGCCTATCCAACGGTGAAGCTGAGTGCGATAGAGGGCACCATTGGCATCACTGAAGGAATACTGCTGTTCAAAGATGCTCTCCTTGCTGTTCTTCAGTGTACCGTTGAACATATCGGCAAAGTCGCTGACAAGCTCGTAGCCCTTGACCTGGTTGAAAGCCGCTACGGCATTGGCAAAATCCTGCTGCTGATTGGCGGTCTCCTCATAGGCTCTCGTCAGCCAGGCCCATCCCATATAGGCATAGGCGGCACCCGAGGTAGCCCGTCCCAGATTGTCGTTGTCCCATTTCTGGGGCAGCTTGTCGGCAGCAGCCTTGAAATCGTTGATGATGAAATCCCAGGTCTCAGGACGTGGAGAAACACCCTTGTCCAGGGCCGATGCCTCACCGGAAGTGATATAGTGGTCGCGAATGATGATATTCTGCCAGTTGAGCAACAGCATCATGTGATAATAGCCGCGCAGGAAACGAGCCTCGGCAATGAGGGCGTCACGCTTGTCGGCAGCTATCTTGTCCTCACCCATGGCCCCGGCCTTGTCGATGATCTGGTTACAGAAGCTGATGCCGGTGTACATGTGCGTCCAATAAGTTGTGAACTGTGAGTTGCCGTTGGTATAGGTGAAGTTGTAGAGGTCTACCCAGTTCTGATAGTTCATGGCGTCCTTGCCCATATTGACATCGTCGCCACGATAGGCCAGCACCGGCCAGTTGACCTCAGCAAAGGTCCACATGTCACTGGAGTAGTCCATGAGATACATCTGTGAGTAGGCTGACGACATGGCGCGCTCCACGTCGGACTGACTGCGCCAGTAGTTTTTCGACGTGAGCTGGTCGGGAGGAGTCTGAGTGAGATAGTCGTCACAGCCTGACACGGCAAGGGTCAGGAGAATGGCAAAGATATAATAGAATGTCTTATTCATGGTATTCTGATTGAAAGGTTATCTTAGAAAGTTATCTGCGCGCCAATGGTATAGGAGCGTGTGAAAGGATAGATGAGGTTGTCGACACCGGTGTTGAGGACGCCACGTGAGAACTCGGGGTCAATGCCATCGTAACCGGTGATGGTGAAGAGGTTGTCGGCACTGACATAGAAGCGCACCTTCTCCACGATATTGTTCAAGGCCTTCCACTTCGGCAGGGTGTAGCCCACCTGTATCTCACGCATGCGCAGGAAGTCGCCGTTCTCAAGGAAGCGTGTCGACTCACGAGAGTTGTTGTTCGGGTCCTGATAGACGGCACGCGGCACATCGGTGTTGCGGTTGGCGGGCGTCCAGGCGTCAAGAGCTGACTTGAGGAAATTGGAGCCGCTGCTCATGGCCTCATAGAAGTACTTGTTGCCGTTGTAGAGCTTATAGTTGAAGGCACTGCTGAGGGTGAAGTTCATATCGAAGCCTCTCCAGGCGCAGCTGAAGTTGAGGTTGGCCTCCACCTTCGGGATGCCGGAGCCGGAGTAGACCTTATCATTGTCGTCGATGGTTCCGTCGCCGTTCATATCCTTAAAGCGGATGTCACCGGCTTTGGCATT
The DNA here is from genome assembly GCA_900317685.1 of uncultured Prevotella sp. Taxonomy (GTDB): domain Bacteria; phylum Bacteroidota; class Bacteroidia; order Bacteroidales; family Bacteroidaceae; genus Prevotella. Next base: position 38,279 of record ONHQ01000021.1, on the reverse strand, counting down.
GGGCTGCAGTCGCTCGCCGGCGGCATTGACATAAGCCGCTGCCTCCTCATCGCTTTGGAAGATGCCGTCGGTCTGGTAGAGATAGAAAGCGCCGATAGGCTTGCCCACACGTGTCTGAGTGGGGAAATGCTCGGAGCCATATTTCAAACCGGCACCATAGAGCACCTGATTGGCATCGGAGAGGGCTTTGACCTTGTTGCTCACCGTGCTGAGGTTGGCACCGACGGTATAGGAGAAGTCACCGATCCGGTCGTTCCAGTTCAGCTCCACCTCAATACCGGTGTTGCGCATCTTGCCCACGTTGAGGATAGGGCTGGAGAGACCTACTGAGGGTGCCAGCTCTTTATAAATGAGCAGGTCGGAGGTTTCGTTATAATAATAGTTGATGTTACCAGAGAGGCGGTTGTTGAAGAGTCCGAAGTCGACACCGATATTCTTGGTGTCCGTAGTCTCCCACTTCAGGTCACGGTTCTCCAGGCCGCGTGCGATGCTGCCGGGCCATGCTGTGCTGCCGGTACCGCGCACATAGCCTTGGTACATGGTATTGGACGTGCTGATGAGGGCCAGGAAGGAGTAGTAGCCTAAGGCATTCTCGTTGCCTAAGCGTCCCCAGGAAGCACGAAGCTTGAGGTTGCTGACAGGGGTGTTCTTCGGGAAGAAAGGCTCCTCGGAGATGCGCCAGCCAAGGGCTACGGACGGGAAGGTACCCCAACGGCGGTCGGAGCCGAACTTCGAGCTGCCGTCACGACGGAGGGTGAACTGCACAAGATAGCGGTTGGCATAGTTGTAGTTGAGACGTCCGAAGAAGGAAGCGCGGTTGTAGCGCCAGTAGGAGCCGTCACCGCTGTAGGTACCACCTTCACCGGCATCGACGGTGGGGAAGTCGGGCGAGAGGAAGCCGGCGGGCTGCTCGCTCTGCACGAGTTTGCCGTTCTCCACACGGTAGATGATGGTCTTGCCCTCTACGGCGACATCGCTCCACTCATATTTCTTCGCGTCGATAGAGCTGCCGAGCATGACGTTGACGGAATGGCTGCCAAACTGCTTGTTGAAGTTGAGGACGTTGTCAAAGACATGGTTCTCCCAGTAGGTGCTGCCAGCAGAGCTGGTGGGATAGAGCACCGGCACCTTGGCATCGGCGATATAGTCGGGAGAATGGTAGTTGCTGCGGCCATGCACGCCACGGTAGGCATAGCTCGTCTTAAAGCTCAGCCAGGGAGTGATATGGAAGGTCAGACCCACGTTGCCATTGAAGTCATAGCCACGGCTGCGGCCTTTCTTATAGTAGTCGTCGGCCATGATGTTGCGGTTGTTGGGCAGCCCGTCGAAGTTGGTGAGGCCAAAGCCGTATTTCTCCTTGTCGTTATAGATAGGCACGAGAGGAGATATCATGTACATCTCTTTGATGGAGTACTGTGGTTGGTGGCTCTCCGTGAAGCGGAAGTTAAGATTGGCATCGAAGTCCAGGATGCCACGCGTGGCATGGAGCTTGGCACGTGCGTTGTCCTGACGGAAGCTGTTGCCACGGAAGATACCCTTGTCGTTGGCATGGTTGTAGGAAACGGCATACTGGCCCTTCTCGGTGCCTCCACGCACGCTGACCATGTAGTTTTGTGACAGCCCGCTGCGCTCCACGGCTTTCTGCCAGTCGGTATCGACACCGGTGTCATGGGTGATGTAGGCAGGCAGGGAGACAGCGTTGTCGGGGAACTGCGCGTTGTAGTTGTCATACATCTCCTTGTGCACCTGCTTATACTCGGCGGCATTGAGCATGTCAAGCTTCTTGGCGATATGCGTAAAGCTGAGATAGGTAGTGAAATCAATCTTCATGTCACCCTTCTTGCCGTTCTTGGTGGTGACGATGACAACACCGTTGGCAGCTACTGAACCATAGATGGCGGCGGCAGCACCGTCCTTGAGAATCTCCATGGTCTCGATATCCTGTGGGTTGACATTGTCGATGTCTCCGGGGAAGCCGTCGATGATATACAGCGGCTCGTTGTCACCAAAGGTCTTGATGCCACGAATCTTCACGCTGAAACCGGCACCGGCATTGCCGCCACTCTTGAGAATGCTCACACCGGCCACCTTGCCTTCGAGGGCCTCGGCGGGATTGGTGGTGGTGCGCTTGGCCAAGTCAGCTGCATCGACAGAGGTGATGGCACCGGTGAGGTCGCTCTTCTTCATCGTGCCATAGCCGACGACGACAATCTCGTCAAGAGCCTGCGTGTCCTCAGAGAGACGGACGCGCATGTTCTCATGTGCTTTCGCCTCAAAGTCCTTAAAACCGACATAGCTCACGACGATATCGCTGCCCGCAGGGGCATCGAGTGTGAACTCACCATCAATATTGGTGACCGTCTTGATGTCGGAGCCCTTGACTTGCACGGTGGCTCCTATGATAGGCTCACCATTCGTGTCGGTCACGGTACCTGCAATTTTGTCGTTGCCATTTCTGGCCACACGCTGCTGCGAGGCATGGGCGGCAACGGCCTTGCGGCTGATGACAATAGACTTTGGTGTGACAATGTCGTAAGAGAGGTTACGGCCACGGAGCGCCTCATCGAGGACTTTGCCCACGGAGGCCTTCTGGTAGCGGAGGGTGATGTTAGGTTTGTTGTCGATAATCTCGGCTTGATAGGAGAAGCGGTAGGTTGTCTGCTTCTCAATGATGCTGAACACTTTTCGGAGCGTCGCGTTCTTCACAGCGATGCTCACAGCACCGGACTGTCCATAGGCGGGAACTCCCGTCAGCAAGACAACAAGCAGTGCCAAAAGGCAATAGAAGTTTTTGTGTAAGTTCATACGGTATAGGTTTTAGTGTAACATTTTGTAATTGTCATCTAAATGACACACACCGTGTGATTTTGTACCGAAGAAAATACTTTTTTTTCATTTTTCTTTTTTCATTCTCAGCGTCACTGTCTTTCCACTGATATGATAGGAGAGCCCATAGGTGGCTTTAAGGATACGCAGGCAGGCGTTAAGGTCATCGGTAGGCAGCACACCGGTGAAATGGGCAGAAGTGTTGCCCACCATGGTGATAGCGACACCATATTCTGCCGCCAGTCGGTCGGCCACGGTGCTGATGTCGGCATGGGTGAACTTCATCTCGTGATGTCTCCAGGCCTGAGTGGCAGCGAGGTCGGCATGGCTGTTCACGCTGATATGCCCCGTGGCCTTGTCGTAAACGGCTTCCTGACCCGGCAGGAGGAGAACGCGGCCATTGTCGGCGGTCGTCAGCTCCACACGCCCTTCCAAGAGGGCGACTGCTGACGTACGGGAACAGGAGCGCGCCGAAGCATTGAACCGGGTGCCAAGGACATGGATGGTAAGCCCCTCAAGGCTGACTTGGAAAGGAGAGGTGGCATCGTGAGCGACATCAAACCATCCCTCACCGCTGAAGCTGACACGACGGAGCTTGCCGTTGAAGTCAGAGAGATTATAGCTCAGCCGTGAGTCGTGACTCAGCGTGACATGGGTGCCGTCGGGCAGCAACGCCTCAGCGGTAGAGGCTGATGGCGCGCTGACTGTCATCATGCCGGTAGGAACGGCTGTGGCGGCGGTATAATAATAATAGGTGGTGAAGGCAAGCAGCGGAAGCAGCAAGACTGCGGCATAGCGTAGGACGCGGCGCAACAGCCGGATGACAGGCCTCGGGCGGCTGTCACACTCCACAGCATCAGGCTCTTCAGCTATCGGCATGCCGTCAACACCAGCCAGGATGGCATCGATACGATGCTTCACTTCTGTCTCCTGAGACGAACAGCTACTGCCGTCGGTAGCCTTCTCTCGTGCCAGCCAGTGGGCATCGATGAGGTCGGCCATATCGTCATCAGACGTAGCCTTGAGCAACTCACGAAAGCGTGTCAGTTCTTCGGGAGTGAGCGTATTGTCGAGATATTTCTTGTAGAGTTCGTCTTTCATTGGATTGATGTGCTGTTTGTTCTCATTTAAAAGACACGATAGCGTACCTTTTTGTACCATTGGGAGATGTTAATTAGCCTAAAAACAAGAATAACATCCATAGTGGCACATGATTTTTCAATAGGGCGTAGAGGGCCTTGAGACCTAACGACAACTGGTTGCGCACGGTCTGCTCACTGCGGTTGAGGGTGCGCGCGATGTCGGCCGTCTTCATTCCTTCCAGGCGTGAGAGCTCAACGACACGGCGCTGCGTCTCGGGCAAGGTGGCGAGGGCATGGTGCAACAGCGTGAGGAACTCCTCGTATTCAACGGCCGCCTCGCCGGAAGACGACGTAGAGATTGCGTTCTCGTAGTCTACATAATCGGCAAAAGCCGGTGCCGTGGCGGTACGACGGATGGCATTGAGAAGCTTGTGATGGGCAATGACGATGAGCAGACGATCCAACTTGTCGGTTTCGCGAATCGTAGCGCGCGACAACCATAGCTGGACGAAAGTTTCCTGCACGATCTCCTCAGCCACCTCCACACGCTTGCTGCATTTCAGGCTGTAGGCATAGAGCTGGGGAAAATAATAATGGTATATCCGATCGAAAGCCTGCCGGGAACCATTTTTAAGAGCCTGTGTCAGTGCCTCGATTTCTTTCAATTCTCTTCTTTTTAGGTCTTAAGTGCAAACTTACACATTTTTTTTGAAACAGCGGTAACTTTTCATCAAATATCTCTCACAGAGCGACACGAGGGACGGGGATAAACACAATAGGACGGGGATAAACCCGCCCCTACGGTGTCGCCGGCAGGGAAGAGCGCACGTTGCATATCATTTGCCAACGATGTGGCTGGCATTTGACAACAATGTGTTCGACATTTGTCAGCGATATAGCTGGCATATGCCAGCCAACGAATGGCTACATGTTGAGGCAGACCTCGTCGGTCTTGAGTGCCACCTTCTCGCCCTTCTTCAGCTCGCGAGCCTCGTAGCCGAACTTGGGGAACGCGGCCTCAAGCTTCTGCTTGTCGGTCTTGGCAGGATTATAGAGGATGATCACCGTCTGATCCCCTCTACACTGGTGAGAATGTCCTTGATACCCTTCTCGAAACGGAGACCTTCCTTGATTCTGCCCTTTCAGTCGGCACAATACATCTGCAGAGAGATGGTGACGACGGGCTTGCTCTATCGCGTAATACCCGGCCTTGCATTAATGGCTTTCTATACGTTGGTTTTAATTCTTGCTTGGCAACATGTCATACACATATATAATATAGTGAGATTCTGAAATAATAGAGCCTTTGAAAAATGAACATGAAATTCGGCTACAAAGTGTTGTCGTCGGGTCATTACATTCTGGAGGAAGAGTGGCGTACTTTTCAACGAAATACCATGCTGGTTTGATGAAAAAGGCAGGATGAGGTGGAGAAAACGGTGGTTTTACTTTGCAAAATCAGTGATTTTGTAGTAAGGAAAAGGCGAGATGACAAAAAGAAAAAGGTACTTTGACCGAAAATTCTCTAGAGAATTTTTGGTCAAAGTACCTTTTTCGTTGGATGATCTTTGGCTATCTTGTGGCAGAAACATCCACTACATTTGTAACTGTCTGATTTTTAGTACATTGTAAAAACAGCTCCAAAAATCGAGAAATCACGGCCAAGGATGCTCTTGCTTGCGAAAATCACATTCTCGTGGGCTGTTTTTTGTCAGTTTACCTAACAGTTTCTGTTTTTCTGAATAAGAAGGATTTGTGTGTCCTGCTTTATATTTCCTTAGTCGATGCCGTCTGTCGCGAAATGTTCGCTACAAAAAGTTCGCAATGCAAAGGAATGGAATCCGGGGAGATAGCAAAGCTCTTGGAGCGATTATATCTTATCTACTGCTGTTCATCCCTTCCTTGAACCTTGCCTGAAGCATCTGGGCCAACGCGTTCTTTGGGTTGAGCTTCAGTGCCTCGTCGAAGCTGTCAAGTGCCTGACGGTAGTAGCGCGGTCCGTTTTGCTGTGGATTGGTCACGATGAGCGCTGTGTAGTAGAAACCGTAGAGCGTGGCGAGGTCAGAGCGGTCGGTGGCTTTGGTGGGCTGCAGCGCTTCGATGCGTTGGATCACGCGCTGTGCCTCGTCGATATACTGCCGTGCCTTGCTGGTTTGCGGTTGCGAGCAGACCGTACCGAGCAAGAGCACTGCCTGCTGGTATTTCGGCTGGATGCTGTCGGGCTGCATGGCTTCCAGGCGTTGCAGCGCGGCGAGTTGCTGCTCCATCGTGGGCTGGCTTTGCTGGGCATGGAGACTGAGGAAGGAAACAACGATGAGGACGAGGACCATCATGCGGCGGCAGGCGACGGAGGCCAGTGCCTTAGAAATTTGCGATGTCATAAGCTTTATTACTTTTAAGTGAAACAAAAATGCCGATATAGAGGAAGCGGTCGGAGCCGTTGGTGATGGGCTCTCCGTCGCGATAGCCATAGATGTTTTGGCGTCCGAGCAGATTGCTCAGCGAGGCGTAGACGATGACGCGCTTGCTTGCAAGACAGGTGACGCTGGCGTCAAGACTATTATAATAAGGTGTGGTGCGCCCCTCGCTCTTTCGTCCAGAGGCAAACGACTCGGTGAGTCCGAGGCCGAAGATGCCGATACTATATTTCAGCGCGAGACGCAGGTTGTGACGCGAGACGTATTGAGGCTGCTGTTCGGTGAGGTCATCGAGGTAGCGTCGGCGTGAGTCGTTGTAGCTATAGCTGAGCATTGTGTAGAGGTTGGGCATCAGTGACCGGTCGTCGATGAAAAGGTCAAAGCCGCGGCTCGTGCCATACCCGTCGGCTGTGTAGCGGCCTTGACGGAGAAGCGGCAGACGGGAGTATTTCTTGTAGTAGGACTCTATGCGTACAAGCGTGTTGCCATGACCGTATTGCAGTCCGGCGATGTAGTGATGGGCCAGTGAGGATCGGGATGGCGCAAGGCTACGTACCAGGATGGTGTCGGCGGGCTCTTGGCTATAGCTTCCGGCAGAGAGCGAGAGCAGCCAGCGGCGTGAGGGATTGTAGTTGAGCAGCAGGCGGGGCAGTACTGTCCAACGGTGGGAAAGGCTGGAATATTCCGTACGCAGCGAGGCTTCGGCAGAGCAACCTTTGAAGAGCTTGTATTGCATCATGGCGAAGAGTGCTGGCAACAGATAACCTTTGGAATCGTGCAGACGGTCATGGAGGCGATAGTCGAGCCAGTGATATCGGAAGAAACTCTCCATGCCAATGGTGCCTTTCATCCATGCAGTCAGTGTCTTCGATGCTTTCGTCTTGACGTGGAGCTCGCCTGTGCGGTGACGATAGCGGTCGCCATGGAGCAACGCGTCACTGATGTCTTGCCACACCATGCCGGCGGCGATCCCCGCGAACCAAGTGACGCGACCTTTGGCGAAGCCTTTCGTCACGCTGTTGAGATAGAGGTTGTTTTCCTCAAGACGGAGCGTCCGCCCGTCTGTGTCGAGGCTCAGCGTCGTGCGGTCGAAGCCGAGATAGCTCTTCCACACGCTTGATGGTGTGGGCTGTGTCTTCCATTGCGTCTCGAATGACAGCTGTCGGTAGGGCTTGCGCCAATTCCAGCGGTCGGGGAAAAGGCGGTTGTACATCCCCAAGTCCATGTAGGTGGCATTCATCGACCAACTGCCTTGCTTAGTTGCCTTTGTTCCTCCGATGTTCCAGTCGATCAGCGATGCGCTCACGCCCAATTTGTCCGAGACCGGTGCGTCGGTAGTCTCCATGGGCAGTACCGACGAGAGGGCCTGACCATATTCCGCGTCGTAGCCTCCGAGGGAAAAGGCGATGCCCTTGAAAAGAAAAGGAGAGAAGCGTCCGCGTGACGGACTGTTGGGGGCTGTAGTGGAATAAGGCTGCAACACGTGCATGCCGTTGATATAGGTCTGGCACTCTTCGCTGCTGCCGCCTCTGACGTAAAGTTTTCCATCTTCGCCTACCTTTTGTGTGCCCGGCAGACTCTGCAGCGCCGACACGATGTCACCGCAGCTGCCTCCGTCGAGTACTACGTCGAGGGCGCCCATCTGTTTCACGCCATTGGCCTGCCCGAACTGGAAGGTGCTGCCGGTGACGACGACCTCGTCGATGGTGGTTGTGCGCTCATGCAACCGGATGGCGAGCGGCTTGTGTCCTTTTTGCCAATTCCGTTCCGCGTTATCATATCCTATACAGGCGATCATCAGCTGTGCGCTGTCGGCTTTCAACGTTGAGAAGGAGAAACGGCCGAGCGAGTCGGTGAGACAGCCGTCTGTAGTGCCTTTGACAAAGACGTTGGCTCCGGCTATCGGATGGCGGCCGTCGGTCACCGTACCCGATACCACCTGCTGAGCTCGGACAAGACCGTTGCCTGCCAACAGGAGAATGAGGATGAGAATGTTGCGTTTCATGCCGACAAAGTTAGTACATGAAACGCGGTGTTGCAAATTTGCGGGACAGACAGCTATCTACAGGGCTATACGCCTAAGCGTCAGGACGAAATGCAAGGATTTGGGACGAATGACTAAGCAGAAAAGCCCTGGCTTTGAGCGGAAGCGCGAGGGGTGAGACAGGCAGCGAGGGCGGCGAGTTGTAACTCGCCGAACAGAACGGAGCAGAACAATGAGCGCGGTCTTTTAACCGACAAACGAGCGCAAGGTCTTTACGTAACTTCTCGATACGGGTACTGTGTGGTGTTCGTCGCCAACGGTGAGCTGATAGCCGTTGGAGTTGCCATGGGCGGAGAGAATGTTGTTGAGGTTGACGATGAACGAACGATGACATTGGAAGATGCTCTTCTCGTTGGCATCTGCAAGGACAGAGGTCAGCGTGGTGCGCAATTGTTGGTGCTCGACATGACCTTCGCGTAGGAAGTAGATGTCGACGCAGTTTTTCTGTGCTTCGGCGTAGAGAAAGTCGGACAGGGGGAGTGTGAGGTCGTTGCCACGCACCGACGTGTCGTGAAAGGTCACTGTCTCTCCGGCTTGCGCGTCGGTGTCCTTAGGCAGCAGTTCAGCCAGACGTGTGCGCAACCGCCGCTGATATTCCAAGGCCACGATGGTGAGCGTGATGGGAATGCCGAAGAGCAGGGTGACATAGAGATAAGCCAGGACGAGTTGGGGCGAGAGCGAATTGTGGAACAACAGCGTATTGACAACACTATTACTCATGCTGATACAGCAGAGCAATAGCAGAATGGCCACGCACTCATGCCACACCCGCCACGTCTTAACACGCCGCACCCAAGGTCTGAATACACACGCACCATAGCACCACGTGACGGCTACAGCCAACAAGGAGAAGCAGAGTGCCACGAAAAAGATGTTTCCTTCAAACTGACCCAGGCCAAAGGGTCTGAGAAAGAAAAGAAGGAAAAATACGATGGCACCGGCTATCAGTCCTGCCTGTAGCCAGTTGCCCTGATTGTTTTGAGGCAATGCCCTTAAAAAGAAACCTGTCAACCTTTTCATTGCTGTTAATTCCTTTGCAAAGATAACAGAAAATAATCATAACGCAAAATAAAGGTCGGCTTTTATCGGCACAGCGGATATTCTCCGTGGAATGATGGTGAGAGGAAGCAGAAATGTTCTGTATATTGTACAGGCTTCTCCAACGTGTGGGCATCCATCGCGATGAAGGAAAGGAAAATGGTCATGGACAGGCTTTAGCTCCTCATGGAGCTCTGAGTCTCAGCCTATGGGATAGCCTTTGCGAGCAAGCTCGCAGTCTATTCCATAGGTTGAGACTCACCCCTACGGGGTAAAAGCCTGCCCATGACGAAAATCGCTATCGCGTAAAATTGCACCTTGACGGTGCATAAAATCATCAGCACCTCACTATTCCATCCACAAGTGATTCTGATAGTCGTCATTTAAGCTATCGGTTGCAGGATTTTATGCGCCCATGCGCAATTTTACGCGATAGCGATTTTCGTCCGGGACTATTTTCCTTTCCTACAAACTGTAATCGATCAGAGAAGAGATCTCTTATCCGACCCACGGAAAATATCCACAGCACTCTTTTTCTCTTTTAACGCGCCATCTACGATGCCATCAAGAATATAAACGAATATCGAGAATATATCGATTTCCATCCGTGAAGATTAGTGTAGATTCGTGGAAAAGATAAAACCACGAATATTCACGAATTAACACGAATATATATTCGTTATATTCGTTATTCCGCGTAGCGGAACGTTAGTATCATACAGAACCACTCGCACGTATTTCTCTCGCAAAGCCGCAAAGAACGCAAAGTTCTGAAGCACACCCAAAGGCTATCTACCAACCAATATCGTTGTTTTTCTTTTAACGAACCATCTTCGATGGTATCAAGAATATAAACGAATATCGAGAATGTCTTACCCTAAGGCTAAAGAATCTTCAACGCGATAGCCGCACAAGCCTCGGCATCGGCGAGGGCATGGTGATGGTTTTTGAGATCATAGCCGCAACGGGCGGCGATGATGTCGAGGTTGTGGTGTCCGCCGGGCCACACTCTGCGCGAGGCGATGAGCGTGCAGTAGAAAGGATAGTCGGGATAGTCCAAGCCATACATGCGGAAGACGGCTTTCAGACAGTTTTCGTCGAAAGCCTTGTTGTGGGCGACAAGTGGCAGGCCCTCAATCATGGGCTCTATCTGTTTCCATACGTCAGGGAAGATGGGCGCGTCCTCCGTGTCTTCCTGACAGAGGCCGTTGACGCTGGAGCAACGCCAGTTGTAGTAGTCGGGCTCGGGGTGGATGAGCGAGTAGAACGAGTCGACCATCTCGCCGTTTTTCACGATCACCACACCTACGGCGCAGACACTGGTGCGCTCGAAGTTGGCGGTTTCAAAGTCTATGGCTGCAAAGTCTTTCATGGTTGTTGAATAGTTGTAACGGCGAAGCGAAAGTTTTGTTTCCCCGCGTCTATTTATTGTTAGGGCACAGCAATGGCTTGGCACAGTCTTGGATGCGCTTCACGATCATGTCGAGCATCTTGTGACGGATGAAGTTGTCGGCGGTGATCATGACGATCTCGCGTCGTGGCTCCGGCAAGGCGAAGGGACGCACCAGCCGCTTTTGCGAGTCTTCCAACTGTGAGATCGCCATCTCCGGGATGAAGGTCACGCCTTTGCCATTCTCCACGATTCTCATGAACGTCTCAATGCTTCCCAGGGTATAGGCCTTCTTGCTGACGGCAGCTGATTTCAGATGACAGAACTTCACGAGCTGGTCGCGGAAGCAGTGGCCCTCGTCGAGCAACCACAGAAACTCCCCATTGAGGTCGGTGGTCTTGATGCGTTCTTTGACAAACAACGGATCATTTTCAGAGATATAGGCAAAGTACTTCTCGGTATAAAGATGTGTGCTGTTGAACATCTCCAGACCTTCGATCTTAGCCAGAATGCCGGTGTCGATGTCTCCATTGAGCAGTGCCTGCTTCATGTCCTTGGTCTTCATCTCCACGATGCGCAGATCCATCTCAGGATGTTCCCTCATCAACTGCGGAAAGAAGTGAGGAATGAGATAAGGAGCGATGGTCGGAAGCACACCGATGGTGAATGTCCCGAGATATGTATCCTTCTCTTCCTCGACAATCTCCCTGAGACGTCGGGACTGATAGAGTACCTCTTTGGCTTGCCGGATGACGGCCTGCCCTGCTTTGGTGGTGACGATGGGCTGTCGGCGCCGGTCGAAGATCTTGATGCCCAACTCATTTTCTAATTTCTGAATCATGGAGCTGAGCGTCGGTTGCGTGACGTCGCAGTAGTCAGCAGCCTTGGCGAAGTTGCCTAAGCGGTTGAGGGCTAAGATATATTCCAGTTGCTGTAGGGTCATGTCTCTTGTCTTTAATCTTTGGCTTCCCCCTATTTGCGTAGTAGGGCCTGCATGAATTTCTCTTGCAAATATCGCAAAAATATCTGAGATGAACAAGAATTCCTGGTATTTATCATCTACTCTTTCTCGTGGAGACGTCTGCCTCTTTTTGTTGGAGCTGTCTTTCAATAGAAGGAAGGTAGCATTTTTCTGCTTAGAAGGTGTTTGAAGTATGCCCCAAAAACATTATCTTTGCAACAGTGTATTAAAAACTTAATCATTCAGAGAGATGAAGAGACTTATAACCCTTTTACTACTGGTCATGGCGATGGTCCTGACGGTGAATGCCAACAATCAGTCCAACGACAACATCCGGCGGGGTGACTCCTGCATGGTGGACTATGACCTGAGACATGCCCTGGAGTATTACCTCAAAGCTTTGCCCGACGACAGCAGTGCTGCCTTGCGCATGAAAATCGCCAACGCCTATTATCGTCAGAGCAACTATGCCAAGAGCCTCGATATTGTCAATGGGCTGCCCGCTGATTCACTCGACCATGATACCATGCACCATCTGTTTGACTGCTGCAAAGCCCTTGGACTCAACCAGCAGACAATAGGGTGGGGCGAGGCTCTTGTCAAGCGGTGGCCGATGGATGGAGAGGCTGTGGCGAAGCTCGCTAAGGAATATTTGCTTTCGGGGTTGAAAGACAAGGCAGAAATAGTCTGTAACAGTTTTTGGCTGAAAGACGAGACCTGCATGGCAGTCAATGGTATCATGGCCGACGTGTATATGGCCCAACGGCAATGGGTGTTGGCCAAAGACAGCTATCTGCTGCTCTTGCAACAGGGCGACTCCACTTATAAGAACATGCTCAACCTTGGCGTGAGCTACGAGCGACTGGAGCATCCGGCAGAGGCGCGGAAGGCTTTGGATGTAGCTATCGCCATGTCTGACTCCTCTGTAGCTGCTCCACTCTACCATCAAGGAGTGGTGCTCGGTGCCTTGGGCGATTACAAAGCGTCGATGGACTGCTTCCATCGTGCCCTGCAATTGTTGCGGCCTGACAGTGTGGTGATGTTTTCCTGCTATCGTGGTTTAGCGGAAGGCGAATATGCCGGGCAGGACTATCGTCGGGCACTGGATGATTTCGTTCAGGCAGAAGGCTATGATCCGAACTCTATCAGTACACCTTATTATATAGGAATCTGCTCAGAAGCTCTTGGCAAGAAACAAGAGGCTAAAGCCGCTTATCAGCGTTTCCTGCAGAGGGCAGCAGATGTGGAGAGCCCCAACAAAGAACTGAGGAAGATGATGGCAGATGCCAAACAGAGAATAGGAAGGTAAATATCAATCCGAAACGATTTTCCTTTCATTGATCCAAGCGAAAATCGTTTCACTTGTTTTCTGTACTCGTGTCGATGTCATAGCCATAGAGTGCGTAGTCGGCACGCGCAGGGTCATCGGGAAAGACCTCGCGCATCAGTCGGGTAAGAGCGACGACAGCTCTCCATCCGGTTGTTTTTCCGATGTCGAGGTGCAACTTGTTGGCCGTTTGCATTACATGGGTGTCGAGTGGGATAAACAGATGACGCTTATCGATGAAGTCGCTCCATAGCCCTAAGTCTACGGGCGAGCCGTCGCGCACCATCCAACGAAGAAACATGCAAGGGCGTTTGCAGGCCGAGGTGTAGGGCATGGGAACAAGGCCCTTGATGCCCCGTTGACGGAAGTAAGTGGCAATGGCCGTGAGAACAGCCTCTGCGTCGGTCGTTTCTTCTGTCTTTTTATCAGCTTCTTCGGCGGCAATCTGTGCAAAGTGCCCTAATGTTCCGTAGCTGCGAAAGAGATCGTGTAAGGCTGTGAGCAGGGCGTGGATGTCGGCAAAGGAATAGAGACGGTAGAAGCATTGAGATGAAGGAATGATTGTATGGTCAAAAGATCCGTTGGCTATCCAGTCGTAAGGATGCCATTGGGCTATGTTCATCAACTGCTCAATCTTGGGCAAAAACTGCTGGCGCGAGCCATAGCTGAGACACATGGCCAGAAAAGCTGTTGTCTCCTGATCAAACGGATCACTCACCTGATGCATGAACCAAGAGGGATCACCCTCGATAAATGATGCGGTCTCGTACCGATCGGCAAGGGTGACCAGAAGCTGACGCTGGGCCTCGTTCATAGTTTTTCTATCTGTTCGATGGTCAGGCCTGTGGTTTTGGCAATATCGGCAATGGGATAGTTAAGGGACTTCAGCTTTTGGGCCATCTCAAGCTTTACAGCCATACGGCCCTTTTCGATACCGATCTCCATGCCTTGCTGCATGCCTTTCTCCATGCCTTTCTCCATGCCTTTTTGCATGCCTTTCTGCATACCTTTCTCCATGCCCATCTCCATTCCTTTCTTCATACCCTTTTCCATTCCTACTTTCATACCTTGCTGGGTACCATATTTAAGGGCATCATCCTTGATGGTGCGCTCAACCATGACAGCATCCCAGAACTCTTCGTAACCATAGAGCTGAGCTTCTGTATAGGATGACTCTTCCAATAGGGTGACAGCCTTATGAATCTCGGGATTCTCGATAAACTCGTCAGGAATTTCGCGCACATCGTCGTGCATCTCTGTGAGGAAACGGAGCCACAGCACCATCATTTTTTTGTCGAGGACACTCTGGGGCTTGAACTTGGGCAGCTCCACAAAGACAAAATGTAGTCCGTCGATGACTTTGTCGGTATGTTCAATGTTGACAATGTCGTAGAGGTGGTAGAACTCCTTCATCTTTGGCTCAAAGATGTCGTTGACCAGGCTCAGCGAGTACACCGGTTGGAGATAGCTGTAGTGACAAGCTTTATCGAGCTGGCGCACATAGGCTTTAGAGGCGTTGAAAAGTACGCGTTGCATAAACGTATCGGTCCAGTACATTTGCATCTCCACGAGGAACTGTCGTCCATGTGTGTCCTTGCAGCGCACATCGACGATTGTGTTCTTTTTCAGAGGTGTGTTGGGCACCAGTTCGGCAGGAAGGAACTCCACGGTCTCTATCTGCTCCCCATCTTTTAAGGGGAGCAGCGCATTAAGGAAGCTAGTGGTCAAGTCAGGATGCTCACCAAAGATCTTCTTAAAAGTCAGGTCGGCTCGTGGATCCAAATATCGTAATACCTTCATAGTGTCGTGAATTAGAGTTCTTTGTTTCTATCTGCAAATATCGCAAAAATATCTGAGAAATCCAAGAGAATGCGTGGAAATCAGTGACTTTACTTTCACAGGCGAAAGAAACTGTGGAGAGAAACTTGCACGTTTCAGCATATTATGCTATCTTTGTAGCGACGAAAGAAACAATCAATCCATCAATCAACCAATAACTAATCGACAACAAATTATGAGAAAACTGATTTACTGCTTAGTGCTTCTTTTGGCTCCGCTGACCTCGATGGCCGGGACGTTGCTTCACCGCACGGCTCCCAGTGCTTTGCTGGGTGGCATGCCGCAGGTGGACTACACTATTTATCTGCCCGACAGCATGACAGAAGGACGGAAGTTCCCCATTGCCTATCTGCTTCACGGTGGAGGTTGCTCCAACACTGAATGGCAGGATCATGGTCATCTGAAAGAAGTGATGGACAGCTTGATTCGTCGTGGCGAGGTGGCACCGATGATCGTGGTCTGTCCTGAAGCTAACAAGAAAAATATGATATGGTTCAACGACCCAGAGTGGCGCTACGAGGATTTCTTCTTCACTGAGTTCCTGCCTTATATCGAGCGCACCTATCCCGTTATCGCCGACCGTCGCTATCGCTTCGTGGGTGGCTTTTCCATGGGTGGCGGTGGCGCTGTGGTCTATGGCATTCACCATCCCGAGCTGTTTTCGATGGTCTACGACATGACGGGCTATCTGCGCCGTCAGCCACTCGACTTCCTCAAAAACGATCCGCAGGGTGAGTGGCGGCAGCAGGTCGTGGAGCGCAACAATCCTATCTTGGAGGTAAGCCGTGCCGGTGCCGAGCAAGTGAACAGATGGAAGCAGGTGAGCTGGTTTGTCGACTGTGGCGACCATGACTTCACGTTGGAAGGCAATATGGACTTTGTCAAAGCGCTCCGCAAGCAAGGAATTGATTATCAGATGCGGGTACGCAGCGGTGTGCACAACTGGGATTACTGGGCTCCGTGTCTTGTCAATGCGCTCAAGCAGTTCTCGTTGCGTGCCTTCCATGCCAACCGTCTGCAGGTAGTGGAGCAGGGAGGACTGGGCAAGTATCCGTCTGTAATGCTGTCGGTCGACGGCTTCAAGGCTCACACCGTCTTCTGTCCGCAGGATCTGAGTGCCTTCGATGCCAGCCATCCGCTGCCCGTGGTAGTGTGGGGCAATGGGGCCTGCACAGACTCGCCCTGGGAGCACTATCGCTTCCTCAACGAGATTGCCTCGCACGGCTATCTGGTCATTGCCACGGGATATTTCCCCAATGGCGACACGCCTTATCAAGGACCTATGTCGTCGCCACAGCAGCAGATAGAGTCCATCGACTGGGCGGTGAAGCAGGTTGCTGACTCCAACAGTGTCTTCTATGGTAAAATTGATACACGGGCCATCTGTGCATCGGGTATGTCGTGTGGTGGCTTGCAGACGCTCTACAATTGTGGAGACCCACGCATTACGACGTATATGATCTGCAACAGTGGACTTTTCATTGACCCGTCCATCGCCATGCCTAATATGCCAATGCCGCACAAAGAGCAGCTGCGCAAGGTGCATGGACCGATCATCTACATACTCGGTGGTAAGGAAGATATTGCCTATAACAATGGTATGGACGATTTCCGCCGCATCACCCACGTGCCGGCTGTAGCCGTCAACTATCCGGTGGGACATGGCGGCACGTATCGTCAGCCTCATGGCGGCGAGTTCCGCATCCCCGCTGTGGCATGGCTCGACTGGCAGCTCAAGGGTGACCGTCAGGCCGCCAAGATGTTCATCGGCAAAAACTGTGGACTCGTACAGCGAAAAGGATGGACGATAGAGCGGAACAAGAAGATGAAAGCGAACCTATAAGATACAAATTTAGACAAAGAAACTAATCATGAAACACATGATTTTGTTATGCAGTTTAGCAGCAGGACTCATGGCAGTGCCTGTGACTGCAAACGCAGACAGCGACGTGAGTAAAGAGAAAGCGTCGCAGAATACTCCTCAAGGATGGCAAGCTGTAGAGTTGCCTTCCATCGCCGTCATCACGGATGCCAATGCGCTGAACATCAAAGATTATGGTGCTTCCACCACGTCGGCGGACAACACGGCAGCCATTCAGCGCGCCCTCGATGCCGTGCCCCAGGGAGGAGGTATGGTGGTGGTGCCAGCCGGCACCTGGCTGTGCGGACCGTTGCAAGTCAAAGCGAAGACGGTATTGCATTTGGCTGCGGGTGCCACCCTGCGTCTGCTGTCCTATGGAACTTATCCCAGTGACAATGGTAACTACAAGACGAAGACGTTCTTGGCCAACCGCAAGAATGCCTCAGACATCATCATCGAAGGCGAGAGCACCACGACAAGCATTATCGACGGACAGGGCGCCGCATGGTGGAAAGCTGTGGAACAGGAAATGTTTGACCGCCCCGCCCTCGTCCGCTTTTCCAGTGGCAGCCGTTTCCTGGTGCGCAACATGCGTTTTGAGAATGCACCGGGAGTGAATGTCACCATCGGACAGAGCGGTAAGGGCAGCCACGGCACGGTGCACGACGTGGTGATACGTGAGCCGTCGTCGACAGCCACCACCGGGCTGAAATCGCACAACACCGACGGAATCCCCATTTGGGCTCCCTATGTCAATATCTACAACTGCGACATCAGTAATGGCGACGACAATGTAGTGGTGGACTCAGACGGACAATATGTGCACGTGTGGAACTGCAAGTTTGGTACTGGCCATGGTGCTTCTATCGGCAGCTTCACCGAGCGCGTGCACGACGTGCTGTGGGAAGACATCAACTTCCGGGGCACTGACAGCGGCTTCCGTCTGAAGAGCCAGCGAGGGAGAAGCGGGCAGGTATACAATATCACCATGCGCAACTGCACCATGCAAAACGTGATGAACCCCATCTACATAGAATGTTGGTACGACAAGAGCACCAAGCCTAAGCCCAACCAGGCACCACGGGCCGACTCCACTGCCACCACGCCAGCTTTCCACGACATTCTCATTCAGCATGTCACGGCGACGGCCACGCCTTACAAGAAAAGCGACAAAGCAGCTTTTCCCGTGTATATTTACGGACTGCCCGAAAGCTATGTGCGCAGCGTGACACTCGACGATGTGCATGTGGATGCCAAGAAAGGCATGTTCCTGGCCTACTGCGATGTGACGTTCACCGGCGGATGCAGCATCAAGAATCTTACCGACTCCACAAAGTATATGGAAACGCGCTATGAGGGGAAGGTCACCGGTATCTATGACGGCTCGGAAGCTACCGCCATTGTCGGACCGAAAGTCTCAAAGCCCTCGGACCATGACAGTGTCTATACGCTCTTGGGCACACCGCGTTCGCAGAAATCGCTGTCGCGTGGCGTTTATATCGTCAGCCATCATAAAGTGTTGGTGAGGTAGTGCTTCTATCATTATAAAACAAAAACAAAAACAACAGGCAACTGCCTTGTCAGCGGTTGCCTGTTGTGAACAGTGTGAAAGCTTTTAGCTTTTATGCTTCCTTGAATTCTTCTTCAATCTTTGGTGCCTTGTCCTGACCACTGCCATAGCGGTGGTACTCAAAGGCGATGCTCTGCTCCTTGAGATAATGGATGAGCTCCACGCGGCCGTCCTTCACCGGAGCGTCATCGGCGATGAACTTATTGGTGTTGGCAGCACGCTGGTACATCTTCTCCGGGATGTTCTTCGAACAGGTGCGGATGCGCTCATAGTCAGGGATGGAGTCGATGAAGTTGTCAAGGGTCTCACATTTCATGTAAGCGCCCAGCTTGGCAAGCTGATCCTTCAACTGCTCCCGCTTGTCCGTAGGATCATAGCTGACGGTGAGCGGCGTGCCGCAGAGGTGTGCTGCCAAAGCCACCATCAGCGCCTGCTCATCAGTGTCGCCCTTGAACAGCCGCAGTCCCATGCCACCCTTCAGCGGCAGATAGCGGAAGACGTTCTCTTCACCATGGATATGGTTCCAGTCACGTGGACGGCGGAACTCGCTGTCCCAAGCCTCAGCATAGCTCTTGCGGTAGTCGGTCTTCGAGCCCGGCTTGTCGGTAATGATGGTGAACTGCTGACAGTAGTTAGGGCCACCGGCCTTGATACCAGGACCAAAGGCTGAGAGCTTCATGCCACCGAAAGGCTGACGGTTGACGATGGCACCCGTGATACCACGATTGATATAGAGGTTGCCCGCCATGATCGAGTCACGCCACAGACGGCGTTCGTTCTCGTCGAGTGTCTGGATACCCGAGGTCAGTCCGTAGTCAAGACCATTGACCAAGTTGATAGCTTCCTCCAGTGTGTCGAAAGGAGCCACGGAGAGCATCGGGCCGAAGAGCTCAGTGCGGAAGGAATAGTTTCTCGGGCTGACACCCATCTTCACGGATGGAGCGAGGATATAGCTCTTCTTGTCCACAAAATGGGGTGCTACAAGCCAGAACTCGCCCGGCTCCAATGTGTTGATAGCCTTGAGCAGTTTCTCATTGTGATTGGTGATCATCGGACCAACGATATTGCCGGCATTCCACACACCGCCCACCTTGAGGCTGGTAGCGCAGTCCTTGAGTTTCTCGCGGAAGTCAGGACGCTCATAGACCGAGCGCTCTACAAGGAAGAGCGAGCAGGCCGAGCACTTCTGTCCGGCGTTGCTGAAGGCTGAGTGACAAGCACTCATGATGGCGTGGTCCATGTCGGCCGATGCTGTGCAGATGATGGCGTTCTTACCGCCGGTCTCTGCCGACAACGGTGTGGTCGGCTTGGTGCGAAGAATCGACTGTGCGGTGTCTGTGCCACCCGTGAGAATGATATGCTTGATTTCCGGTGCCTGCGTGAGCTTGTCGAGGGCGTCGCGCTCGGTGATAATGACTTGCAAGGCTTCTTTCGGCACACCAGCGTCCCAGAAGGCTTTGGCAAAGAGCCAGGCCACCGGAGCAGCTACAGAGGCAGGCTTCAGGATGACGGTATTGCCGGCGGCCAGTCCCGCCACGACACCACCACAAGGGATGGCGCAGGGGAAGTTCCACGGCGAAATGACGAGCACGGTGCCCTTGGCTTTGATGTCGACATCTTTCAAGGCATAGAACTTCTTCATCGAAGTGGTATAGAAGCGGCAGTAGTCGATACCCTCAGATACCTCCACGTCGCCCTCAACGACCGTCTTGCCGGTGATGGCACACATCGCACCGATGAGATCACCACGCATGTTGCCCATGCGGTTGGCTGCATCGTACATGATCTTATGACGTTCCTCGATGGTGGTGTCGCGCCAGTGGCCCGGGTCCTCAGCGGCTATATTGACGATCTCCTCCACCTGCTGGGCATTGGCTTTCGACATCTCGCAGATCTCCACATCTTCGTCCTGCGAGCGATCGTAATACTTATATCGGCTGTCATTGACAACGGTCTTGCCGCCTATCTGTGTCGGGATGACATCGGGCTTGTCGGCAGGACTCTTCTTCCATTTCTTGAAGATGTCACGCTGCCACTCCTGGTTGCACTCACGGTCGAAATCAGTATCCTGCTCATTGACCATCATGTCCTGAGGCGGAATGGGGATGTAGGGTTTTCGGCGGTCCTGTGTGCGCGTCGGCGTGTGGTTGAGCTTGTCCTTGATGGCATAGGCGTCCTCGAACTGCTTGCGCAGAAACTCCCATGTCTCGGTGCCCGGCTTGAGGTTGAACGAGTGTGTCAGGAAGTTGTCCGGTGCCGTGTTCTCGTCCATACGGCGGACGAGATACGAGACAGCATAGAGGAACTCCTTGTCATGGACAACCGGAGCGTAGAGCACCACATGGTTGCCGAGCTTCGACTGGGCACGCCACACATGGTCAGCCATTCCCTCAAGCATCTCGAAACAGAAGGTGTCCTTTGGTGTATGGTATTTCTGTGTGAGCAGATAAGCGTAGGAAATGGTATAGAGGTTGTGCGACGCCATACCGATGTGCAGGCACCTTGAGTTCTCGGGCAGCAGGCCACGCTCGATGATGTGCAGGTAGTTGGCGTCGACCTCGGTCTTGCTGGGCCGCACAGGTGATGGCCAGCCGTGGAGCGACGAGGTGACGGTCTCCATGTCGAGGTTACAGCCTTTCACGATACGCATCTTGATCCAGGCACCGCCACGGGCCACACGCTCCTTGGCAAACTCCAGCAGCTTGGTCTGGAAGCCGTAGGCATCGGGCAGATAGGCCTGAACCACGATACCAGCAGAATAGTGCAGGAACTCTGGCTTGGACAACGTAGTGAGGAACACGCGGATAGTCATGTCGAAATCCTTGTATTCCTCCATGTCGAGATTGACAAACTTGGGCTCCTTCTTGCCGTCGGGTGTGACGTAAGGATAGTCGATGGCTGTCTGGTAGAGTGTCGACATGCGACGCACCAGTTCAGGAAACGACTCCTCGTAGTTGAGCGCATGGGTCTGGGCATAGATGCCCGAGATCTTTACCGAGATGTAGTTGATGTCGGGCTGCTTGAGCGCCTCTATTGTGTTGTAGTAGCGACGGTCGGCTTCCTCATTGCCAAGCACCACCTCACCGAGCAGGTTGACGTTCTGTCCGATATCCTCTTGGTTGCGCTCGGCCAAGTGCTTAGTCAGTGCCGGGCGTGCGGCGTCGAGGATGACACGCGAGGTGTCCATGCGCAGACGTTTCTTGATGATGGGGATGGCAATGGGATAGAAGTGATAACCAAAAGCCTGGTACATCTTGAAGAGCAGACGGTCGCGGGCATTGAGGAACTCGGGCACGCCATACTCGTCGATGAGCACTTTGATGCGCTTGGCCAGCTTACGGTCGTCGCGTATCTGTGAACTCTCGTCGAGCATCTTCACGAGGAACTTCTTGTCACCGGGCTTTTCCACCATGGTGGCATACATGTTCTGCTCGCGTCGTTCAGCAGGTGTGATGCTCTCTTGGCTGGTGGTGTACAGCTTCATGAGCCAAGTCTCTACTTCTTGAATGGTCGGTTTTTCCATAGTAATCATGTTTAGTGGTTGTCTGATATATATAATAAGGTGTACACATCAACGTGTACTTTGCAAGGTCGGAGAATGCTGACACCCTATTCTTTGGGCTCAGCACTTATGCGACCACAGTAGGACTAAACATGACGGCTCTGTATCGGTGTAGTTCCGACAGGGCTTGCTTGGTGAATGTGTCAAAATAGAATCTTCTCATCTCTCTTATTCATAGTTATTAATTTCTCGGTTGCAAAGATAAGAGAAAAAACGATATGAGCAAAACAAAACGGAACTTTTTTGCATAAAAATATTGCGTAAGTTACAATTTTGATGAAAAGAAGCTACCAAGTTGGTGCTTCCTAAACTTATGGAGAACTATAGAGCCCTTTGAAGTTTAAATTCGCTCAAAAGCAAGCATGGAAGAGTGGCGGTACCGAAATAAATGCCTACCTTTGCAGGTGTATAATCATCAGAAAAGAGAATCGCAATAAGAATCATGGCAAAAGAGAATCACGAAAAGAAGAAAGTAGCATTGCTGTTTATCTGTTTAGGTAATATCTGTCGCTCCCCGGCAGCTCATGCCATCATGCAGCGCAATGTCGATGAGGCTGGGTTGACAGACCGGTTCTTCATCGATTCGGCAGGCATTGGACCTTGGCATGTGGGTGATCTTCCCGACCGTCGGATGCGTCAGCATGGCGCACAGCGAGGGTTGGATATCAGTCATATTGCGCGGCAGTTCAATGCCAAGTCTGATTTCCGCACTTTCGACCGCATCGTGGTGATGGACGAGGACAACTATCGGGCTGTCGCGTCCAAGGCTATGTCTGAGGCTGACCGTAGAAAAATCATCAGAATGTCGGACTATCTACTCGACCATCCTAGTGCGCATTCTGTTCCCGATCCATACTATGGCGACGGTTCCGACTTTGAGTTGGCGTTGGACTTGATAGAGGATGGCTGCCGTCATCTGTTGGCTTCTATTATAAATATAAATAAGGAGGGAAAACACATAAATAAGGAGGATGATCTTGCGCTGGATTGATATGGACACAGCGTTGGCGAGACTCAACGCATGGGGAGCCGACGATCGTCCCTTCTTCTTCCTGACCGATTATCTCCATCGTCGTTGGCTGGTGGAGCATATTGATGAACTGTCCGCCGACGAACTGCTCTATGCTTTTCCCGGGCACAGCAATGCGCCCCGTAAAGAGGAAAATGCGGTGCCGCTGATTTGGCAGTCCCATCCGCTCTCTTCTGAGGCTTATCACGAAAAGTTTGAAATTGTCCATCGCAACATGTTGGCAGGCAACAGCTATCTGGCCAATTTGACGTGCCGCATTCCTTTGGACACCAATCTCTCGCTGCGCGAGATCTTTCTGCATTCTCAAGCTCGCTATCGACTGTGGGTCAAAGATGCTTTCGTATGTTTCTCTCCCGAAACGTTTGTGCTTATCCGTGACGGTGTTATCAGCAGTTATCCTATGAAGGGCACTATCAGTTGCAATGTGCCCAATGCCGAGCAGACACTTCTCAATGATGTCAAGGAGGCGGCTGAGCACGCGACGATTGTTGATTTGATTCGCAATGACCTCAGTCGGGTGGCCGACCATGTGAGCGTGCGGCGCTATCGTTATGTGGAGCGCTTGGAGACCTGCAACGGGCCCATCTTGCAGACGAGTTCAGAGATTGCGGGACAATTGCCCGATGACTATCGCCGCCATCTTGGCGACATCCTCATGGCTCAGTTGCCTGCCGGGTCGATCACGGGAGCGCCTAAGCCCAAGACAATGGCCATCATCCGCGAGGCTGAAGGTTATGAGCGTGGCTTCTATACGGGAGTCGCTGGCATCTGTGACCGTGGGCAGATGGAGAGCTGTGTGCTGATCCGGTTCATCGACAAGGAAGAAGGCCGGTTGTTCTTCAAGGCAGGAGGAGGCATCACGGCCAAGAGCGACTGGCAGAAAGAATATCAGGAAATCAAAGAGAAAACCTATGTACCCATTTGTTGAAACCATAAGAGTAGAGGAGGGCGTGGCCCACAATATCCGTTATCATCAGCAACGTATGGCCAGGACCATGAGACGTTTCTTCCCTGGCGCGTCGGTGCCCTCGCTTGCCACCGTCCTCTCGCGGCGTGACTGGCCTGCTGACATCACGTGGAAAGTACACGTGGAATACGATGCCAGCGGCATTACGCTTGTCAAGGCCGACGAGTATCATATCCGTCACATCATTAGTCTGCGCCTTGTTGTCTGCAATGACATCGGCTATGCCTATAAGAGTGCCGACCGTCGCCGTCTTGAGGCTTTGGCGGCCCAACGTGGAGAGGCTGACGAGGTGGTCATCGTCAAGAATGGACTGCTCACCGACACTTCCTACTCCAATATAGCTCTCTTTGATGGAAGCCGTTGGGTGACGCCTCGTCAGCCTCTGCTCCGTGGCACCATGCGCCAGTCACTACTCGACGACGGAGTGCTGACAGAACAAGACATCAAGGCAGAGGACTGGAACCGCTATCGTCAGGTGAGTCTCATCAATGCCATGATGCCTTTAGGGAGGTTGGTCTGTAAGATATAATGGTGAGTTGTCGCTCTGCTGATTCTCTGTTTGTTGTTACTATTTTAGAATATACTTCACCGTCCGTCCACCTTCTTGCCTGATAATCATCCCACGCTGAGATGCGTTGGTTCTGTTGCCATTAAGCGTGTAATAGCGAGCAGGCTGGTCGTTTGGTCTGATGACAGTTATTCCTGTGGACGTTTCCGCAGTGTGAATGCTGAGATTTGAAAGCTTGATGGCTTCTAAGGCGGAGGAACGGAGAATGGTCAGTTGGTATTCTGCCCAGTCTTTGTCTACACTGAAGTTGACGGAGACATCTCCACAGCTCATCGTCTTGTCGAGGTATGTCTTTCCATCTGCAATGCTTTTCAGTTGTACTGTGATGCGGGCAGATGTATTGCCTTCAGCATGAAAGCTTAGCTGATAGTGTCCGACTCTGAGCTGCAAGGAGTGATAGACATTTTGGTTGTCCCATGTCGATTGCTCACCGCCGAAGTTTAAGAGTGTCGTCGCGTTGTTCAGGTCAAAGCCGTGCGCGGTAGGATCCCATCCTACTGCCTCGATGTGTGGTTGCCATACGAGCGTAGTGTTGCAGGGGCTGTCGAGCGTATATTGACTCATAAACTTCCACATCGTCATGGCCGAGTTGCCGTCTTCTGTTTGTGAGGTGAAGTCGTTGTGTCCCATGTTATCTATTTCGTAGTAGACATAAGGAAAGCTGCCTTCCGTAGCTTCATACACGCTCTTGTCATAGCCTGTTCCCCGTGTCTTCTTTGGTACGGGGTTGCATCCGTTGCGGGCCACCATGTTGTCTACGATGACAGGCATGTGGCGATAGCGCACGAAGTCATCGGCCTTACCATGTATATGTAAGAATGGGACGGGGCGCGGACCAGCCTGATGGAGATGGAACTCATTGATAGGATAACCGCTGATAGAGGCAAAAGCTGCAAACACATCGCTGGCCACGCATGCCGCTGTATAGGTCATCATGCCACCGTTGGAGAAGCCACAGCAGTAGACGCGCTTGCGGTCAATGCTGAAGTGGGCTGCGACATCGTTGATGACGGCTTTGAAGAAGTCGATGTCTTTGCTGTCTTCTCCCGTTGCATGCCATCCCGGAAGCGTAGAGCCGAAGACCGGGAAGAAGATATTCTCACCTTGCGGATAGGCAACAATGCAGCCAACTTGGTCGGCAACCGATGTGCGGAACGGCGACTTGTCGGTAGCGTGACCACCGGTGCCGTGAAGACTCAGTACCAGAGGAGCGGAGGCAGATACCTTGTCGGGGACATAAAGCCAATAGGAGCGTGTGGCTCCATTCACCGTGACAGTTCGCATTTCGTTGGTCTTGGCGTTAGCGGCTACGAGATTCCAGCAGAGAAGGAGAAGCGTGGTGAGACAGTTTAAGCAGTTGTTCATATCTTTATTGAATGAGTATTTTGTCAAATGATTATCTAGCCTTTAGAATATTAGTGCAAAGTTACTCATTATTGCTGACAACAACAATGACAATTGTTTCAGAAACATATGCTTTTTCGCTAACGACTCATGTCTTGTTACAAATACTTTTCCATTTGTAATATGCTGATGGCTATATGATTTAGGACATCCCTTAGCTATACTTGTTCTCATTATAAGAAAGATTCAGCTTCTTGATGAAAATTTACTTCTCAACTTACAAAAAAAGACCATTGAAACTTCTCTTTTCCGTTTTTTCTTTATATATTTGCAACCGAGAACCATGTCCAAGTTCTTCTAAGGCAAATGCTGTAATAGCAGAAGCCTACAGGGAGGGCGGGTATGCAAAGTCAGGTGTGGCTTTCTGACATTGGCGATCATATTTATGATGAAGGCGTTTATCTAACGCTTTGTTCTTGACACACAGAAATCTGGCAGTTTCTATTCACGGTCAAGGGCGAGGCAACGATAGATGTCCATGGGTGTGTATACACTAACTGAAGGTGTACCTTATATAAATAAGGTATGCCAAGGCTCTGATATACATACAGGCGTGGGCTTCTGCGTTGCTCGTTCAACCGTGATGGGCGATGCCAGAGCCTCTGTGTGTGGGACGAGTGACAGGCAAGACTCCCACGCTTTTTCGTAGATAGCACAATCTAAAAAATCATAATAACCATTAGGGAGTCATGGTAAAATATTTATAACATGACAGAAAATAAAGGCCTTATTGAAGTAATCTGTGATTTGCGCAAGACGATAGATTGCAGAGTAAGATGTTGTTTGCCTGTAGTCTGTATGATGGTGGGAGTTATTTTGTTCTTCACACTGCAGATTGATGATGGGAAAGCCCGTGATTATTTGGAAACCTTGTCGGGTGTAATCTCAGGGATACTCGGCTTTCTTATTGCAGCCTCGGCGATTATGTACTCTCTGCCAGAAAACGTTGTACGTCGAATGGCGGTGGTGGCACGCAACGGGAACATCCCCTACGAAGAAATAATTGGCAACATGGTATTTACGAGTTGTGTGGCAGTTCTAACCATCATTCTTACGCTTATCGCATTATTGTTTCCACAAGGCAATGCATTCCGGATCTTATTCTGCGCATCCTTGTCTTTCACATTCTATGTGCTATTGCTGTGTGTCCATATTTTATTACACTTGTTTGCAACACGAACTTTCATTAATCCAAAGTAATTATGAAAAGATTTTTATTATCTTTGGCTTTATGCCTTTGCTCACTGACTGCCACTTTTGCGCAGTTCAGTGGCTCGGGGTCAGGAACGGAAAATGATCCCTATCTCATCTTTTATGCCGACCAGCTGACGCAGGTCAGGAACTTTCTTGGTAAAAGTGGCGTCTATTTCAAGTTGATGTCAGACATCGACTTGACCGACTGGATAGAGGAGAACTCGCCCAATCAAGGTTGGCAACCAATCGGTGTGTCCTCTTCCAAATTTAAAGGTATTTTTGATGGTAACAACTACACTATCAGCAATCTTAACATCGACCGCCCTTCAACAAGCGGTGTCGGTCTGTTTGGATATGCGGATGGAGCTACGTTCAAGAATATCGTCATTGACGAAACAACGATAAATGGAAATGGCGACGTAGGCCCGGTGTGCGGAAACGCGTCGTCATCTACATTCTCTAATTGCAAGGTAACTGCAACCATCAATGCCAAAGGCAACACGGTAGGAGGAATTGCTGGTTCTGCAAGTGGTACTTTTACTAACAATAAAGTTACTAACACAACGATCAATGGAATTGATAATGTTGGTGGTATCGTAGGTTATACGCAAAACTCCACTTTCACTTCAAACGATGTCTCCGCAACGATTGAAGGGAAAAACAGTATTGGAGGAATATTAGGATATTCAAATTCCCATTGCTCTTTAGATAATAATATTGCGAAATGTAGCATTGTTGGTAATGATAATGTGGGAGGATTAAATGGGCAATCACAGTTTGGACTCTCTCTTAAGAAATGTGCTTTTTATGGAACTATAAAAGCTCATTCTTCAGTAGGCGGAATTATAGGCTTTTCTTCTTCTGCTACTCCTACTTCTACTGTAAATATTAGCAACTGCTACTCTGTAAGTGATATTCAAGCTACTGGAGACAATATCGGTGGCATAGTGGGTTATAGGGATTTTAATGATCATGTGGCTATGGGCCTATTTACAATTTCTAACTCTTACTATAGCGGAAACATATTAGGAGGAAGATATATAGGTGGTATTGCAGGTTACGCAGGTTATTTATCAATAATCAAATGTCAAAGTATTGGTTCTGTAAACGCTAATTCCACTGTCGGAGGAGTATGTGGAAATTTAGCTGGTGGTGATTTTGAACATCGTTATCCTGAGTTGAAACAAAATGTAGCTCTCATAAGTAGCCTTCTTTCTATTGACCACGTAGGTAGAATTTATGGCGTCAAATGTAATTATGTAACTGTAGGCACATTAGGTTCTTCAGATGACAATCTCGCCTTGTCCACCATGATTGTCTCGAAGGCCGGGGTCGTGCAGGAAATTAACGATGATGAGCAGAATGGTACGAGCATGAGCAGCACAGGACTGAAGCTCAAGGCTAACTACGTGGCTCATGACTGGGACTTCAACAACGACTGGGCAATACAGGAGACAGAGACTTATCCCTACAAGCCCTGGCAGACCGCACCTCCCTACGTAGAGTCGGGATTGGTCTCACAGAGTACGACCATTACGGGCAAGAGCGTTGACGGCGGAACGGTATATATAGAGATAGGTGACAGATATAAGGCATCCATGAAATGCAACGGCAACGAATTCACATTCACCGTGCCAGCCTTGCAATCGGGAGAGAAAGTCCGGCTGTATGCCGAAAGTGACGGAAAATGGCAGTCGCCCTATACCGATGAGTTTGTCAGCTATCCCGGTAAAGGCACTGAAGCTGATCCGTATCTTGTCTATACGGCTTCCGACTTGCAGGGTGTTTACAAACGGGGCTATTATAAGTTGATGAACGATGTAGACCTGACAGAGTGGATTAACGCCAAGAGTCCGAAGGAGGGATGGCCTGCCATAGGCAAGAACGGCATATCGGAGATTTACTTCGACGGGGGCGGCCACACTGTGTCCGGCTTGTGGTGCAAGACAGATGCCGGATACAATGGTCTCTTCTCCAATTTCCCTGGTGGATATATCCGTAACTTGAACGTGAAAGTTGCTGACGGCAAGAGCGTCAGTGGTGGTGACTATACCGGAATATTGATAGGCCGATTCGCCAAAGGAACCATCAACAATGTTACCGTAGAAGGAAATGTAGCCTCCACTTGTCGTGGCGGCGGTATTGTTGGCGGTGCCGAGGACCTGGCGATTAACAGCGCTTCTTTCACCGGCAAGGTCACCTCAACTTCCAAGGACGCGAAGTTGGGAGGTATTGCCGGAGAGACAAACGGCGGCAAGCTGACGAGATGCTCTGCCAATGCAGACATGGAGGCTACAGGCGAAAATACGATCGCCGGCGGCTTGGCAGGTGTTGCTAATTCCGATATAAGCGTATCTTATTCAAAAGGCTCTGTGACATTAACAGGAGCAGGCACTTGCGCCGGTGGCCTGTTAGGTCAAAACTTGTCAAGCGGAACGGTTGCCAACTGCTACAGTCAGGCAAGTGCCTCGTCGAAGCTCTATGCTGCCGGACTCGTGGCCTACAATTATGGTGCGGTCAGCAACAGCTATGCTAAAGGCAATGTCAGCAGCCAATACTATGGTGCTGGTGTTGTGGGATACAATGACGGCGCAGATGCTTCGATCAGCGGATGTGTAGCAGGAAATCCGAAGGTTGACATCAGTGACCAGAGTGGCTGGACTATCCGTGTCTTGGGCGGATTCAAGAACGGTGCCGCGCAACCGGGAGAGAACAACTATGCATTGAACACGATCATACTGTCAGTCAACGGTGTTCCTAAGAAGGTCTCCGACAACATCCTCGACGGATACGCAAAGACGGAGGAAGAACTGGAACAGCAAAGCACCTACACCGGACTTGGCTGGAACTTCAGTGATGTCTGGAGTATAGATGAGGGTCACGCATGGCCTCTGCTC
This sequence comes from uncultured Prevotella sp., assembly GCA_900317685.1. Lineage (GTDB taxonomy): Bacteria > Bacteroidota > Bacteroidia > Bacteroidales > Bacteroidaceae > Prevotella. The sequence goes on along the minus strand of ONHQ01000021.1, from coordinate 8,302 downwards.
AATATGGTGGAGAAAGGACTCATAGAAAGTATCGTCGTAAGTCCTGAGTCTGTTTCCTTGGAAGTGGGCGAAACCTGTCAGTTGACTGCAACAATATCTCCTGCAGACGCAACGAATAAGACTTTGAAATGGGTTTCTTCTGACAGAAACATCGCCAAAGTCAGCAATGGGCTTGTCACTGCTGTATCGGAAGGAACAGCTACGATTACCGTTCTCTCGACAGATGGAACCGGCAAGTCAGCGCAAGTGGTAGTGACTGTGACGCCCGCAACTGGCATCCATGCGATTGCTGAAGACAGTAAGGATGCTAACGTGATCTATGATCTTCAAGGCAGAAGAATCTACAAGCCTGCTAAGGGCATTTATGTTATTAACGGAAAGAAGATCTTGATCAAGTAAGGGCTATTCCGCTTGATAGCTAAAAGACAGCAAGGCTGCGACCAACTGGCCGCAGCCTTTTTGAATTTATTGGGTAATTATATTCTTGATACCATCGAAGATAGTGCGATAAAAGAAGAGGGTGGACGCCTGGGACATACTATCCGAATATCAAGAATATATATTCTCTATATTCGTTTATATTCTTGATGCCATCGAAGATGGTGCGTTAGATAAAAAAAGAGATGACAAGGGGCGCATGTGTGTGCGTAAATGATGAATCTGTTCGTATGGGTGTATGGTAGCCCGTTGCGTTCTTTTTGACTTTGCCCAGTGTTCTTTGTGCTTTTTGCTTTTTTTTTATTCTTTTGTTTTGTCCGATAGAAAACAAATGATTATTTTTGTAGTCTAAAAATAAGTATCAACCAAAACCATGAAAGGAATCATTACTACCCAAGAGATTCGTCTGGCACATCCCGGAATGTGTGACTGTGCTACAGACCTCTATTATACTCGTTTCGCCAACCGCCTCTTCGACAGTCTGCGGGGCTTTGTCGGCAAGGATCTGCCGGACAAGAATTTCACCCATGTGCTGGCCCGCAAGCTGACCAGTTACTTCGAGGACATCGTGGCCGACATGGGTGTGTGGCACTCATTCTCTGATCTGTGCATGAAGCTCTACGGCTATCCTGTGCCCATGTATCACGCTGACGAGGAATACTATCCAGACGAGCCCAGCCTCGATGCCGTGCGCTACCTTATTTGGGACGTGGCCAACGAGATGTTTCCTGACCGTATCTTTGAAACCGACCGTCTGTTGCAGGAAATGGGACAGGAGGCTTACCGCTTGCTCAGTGATGCTTTTGAGCAGGCTCCGATCAACGAGGATGCCAAGAAGGTGATGGATGACATGCTCCACTATTCTACCGAGGGCTTCAACGAACTGCGCAATGTGCTCGACTGGGTGCTTGGCGGATGCTACATCACTTCGGGCAGCTGGATCAACAAGTTGATGGGAGAGAAGGCCAAAGAGATGAAGCGTGTGGAGCTCTTCGAAAGCATGACGCCCTCTATGAAGCAGTATTTCGTCATCACCGGCATAAAGTTTGAGGATCGCATAGGCCCACTGGCGTTGAAACCCTATGAGTGGCTGCAGCAGTTGGCAGAGACGACAGGAAACGATGACGTTGCCGCTCAGCTCAAAGAAATCGAGGTGTTGCCGATGGATACCTATCAATTTACGTCGGGCGACGAAGACCCGTTGACATTGGAAAACACTCATGGCAAAGTCATCAAGGTGTCGCTCGCAGAACTCAATCTCAAGCCGGAGGTGCTCAAGCAGCATAATGGTTGTGTGGCCGGATTTGTCTTCTATAAGGGTGAATGGCGGCTCAACGGTGTGCTGGTGCCTTTGCAACTCTCCGCCGACGATTTCGAGAAGGTCAAGGCACAGCAACGTGACATACCTCGTCCCGGTACGAAGTTGATGACGGCAGAGATGCTGCTGAAAAGTACCGGTGGCCGTCAGCTCGTCTATTTCAAGGATGCCGCTGAGATGAAGCAGTATCTCCAGGAGAAACTGAAATATCCCGATAGCCTTTTCAAAGACAGCCCGCTGACTACAATGGAGAGTCCCTGCATGTTCATCGATACCGTCGACAAAGTCGACCCGCAGTTCTTTACGCAGGACCTGGAACAGTGCATCAAGGACCCCGACAATCCCTACTACGATGCGGAGAAGGCAAAAGAAGACGCCGTCAACATCTTGTGGAATGCCGACGGCGCTACGTCCAACATGGTCAACTATCTCATCGACCATGAGCTGCTTCCCGATGCCGAGCAGCATTATGCATTCAGTCAGCAAAGCACGCACAAGCAGCGCCTTGCCGACATGAACTTCTATATGCGCTATAATCGCAGAAGCAAATACTAACTCTCCGGAGTGTTTCCCGCCGTCAGGTCATTGATTTGGTCAATGACCTGCTGACGTGTCTTTTGCTGCTTGCGGTAGAGTTGGATGGCGAAGATGAGACCGCAGACCAGTCCGATACAACCACCGACGATGCCACCGTAAGCAGAAGCGGTAAGCAGTTCATCCTGATAGTCAATGCTTTGGAAAAAGTCGATGATGAACCAGGCAAACCATAGAATCATCAAAGGCAGGCTGACCATCATCTGCAGGACAGTCAGCCGCTTGGCCCGCTGCAGTCTCAGGGCTGTGGGGATGAGATTGTCGCCCATGAAAGCCTCGTCCTTGATGTGGTTGACCTTATAGTCAAAGATCACATCGGCAAGACAGAGCAGGATGACGGCGATGACCGGTCCCCATGACAGGTGGAAGATAAGCGCTAAGGCGGGGAAGGCGATGATGATGATAGGCATGAGAATGGTCGCCTCCACACTGAGATAGCGGTTGATGCTGGAGTAGTTGTGCTTCATCGACTCACGCAGCAGTCGTTCGTTGACGATGGTCTCATTATCGAGTTTCTCTTGGAGAATAGCCATTTGGCGGCGCATCTCTTCGAGGGTGTTGTCTTCTTGTGGATTCATGATTCTGTAGTTTTTATTGTTTGACACATTATTATATATAGGCCCTATATATAGTGATGTTTTTATTCGGGTTATTCTTCACTCATGTTTTTGAGCTGTTCCTTGATGCGGAAGAGTCTGACGGAGACGTTCTTGGTGGAGATGCCCACTACTTTCCCGATTTCCTCATAACTCATATTCTCAAGCCATAGCAGTACGATGGCGCGGTCGAAAGGTCCGAGGCGTGCGATACGGTTGCGGAGCATCTGTACCTGTCGTGAGTCGGCATCGTTGTCCTCAAAGAGGTTGATGTCCATACTTAGCGGTATCGTCTTCCGCCGCTTCTTCTTTCGGTCGGCCGAGATGCATGTGTTCAGACTCACGCGGTAGACCCATGTGCGCGGGTTGCTGCGTCCTTGGAACTCTTGAAATCCTTTCCAAAGGTTGACGAGCACCTCTTCGAAAAGGTCAGCCACCTCATCCTCGTCCTTGGAGAACATATAGCAAACCGTGTAGATGGTGCTCTTCTGCTCCTTGACGAGTTGGGCAAACTGTTGCTCTGATGGTTTTGTTGCCATGTCTTTATTGAATTGTAACACCCATTAGACGCTACTTCTTTCAAAAAACTACAGATAAACGAAAGAATTCTTCTTTAATTATAACAAGTTCTACTGAAAATAGTAACTATTCTCAAAGAACTGCAGACCATTACCCTCGCTCATATACTCACCCCTTATTTTCTTCAACGAAAGAAACGAATTAATCGAGTAAACACATTCGGACAGTTCGAGTAATACGTAGAAAGACTTATTCTTTTTGATGAAAACCGACATTCACAGAACAGTTACGGGAAACGATTCTCATGAGTTCACGGTCAAGCGAAGGGCATTCTCTTATTCTCAAACTCTTGATAAAGACAGAGGATCTCAACTTTTTTGAGCAAAGCAATTTGCTTTTTTGTGGGGGCAAATCGTTGCTTTTATAGGGGCAAGCACATGGTTGCGATGTCCCCATTCAAGTGCTTTTAACATTGTAATCCTATAGAAAAAGATCGTTCGCTAAGTAGAGAAGGATCTTTTGTCAGGTAGAAAAAGACCCTTCTCTATTTAGGGGAATCAAGTGCGTAGAACGGGGAATCAAGCCGTAAAACGGGAAACCTATTTGATGAACTCCAGGAACAGCTCTGCTTGCTTGGCGAGTTGTGCCTTCTGCTCCTCAGAGAGAATCATGCGGCCTTCGGTCCACGCCTCCAGGTTGAGTGCGATACCCGTCTGTCCCTCTGTCATCACGTCGGCTTTCAGCACGGTGAGCAGCGTGGTGAGCAACTTGCGGCATCCGGCTGTAGCAGCTTTGCCCCCGGCTCCTGTGAGCGTGAACTTCTTTCCGGCAAGCATTGTCGGTGCGTTGCGGTCGGCAGGATCGACAGGACGTGAGAGCCAGTCGATGAGGTTCTTCACGTGTCCGGGGTAGGAATAGTTATACTCCGGCGAGAAGATCCACACACCGTCAGCCTCTGCCACAGCCTTGCGTGCGTCGGCAATAGCTTGCGGAGCTGGGTATTCTTCATCCTGGTTGATAAATGGCACTTGTGAGTAATCCAATTCTGTTACTTCGGCTTTGCCTTGGAGCATGCCTTTGACCATCTCGCTCAGTTCTCTGTTGAAGCTCTGCTTGCGCAAAGAGCCAATGATGAATAATATCTTTTTCATGTTTGTTGGGTTGTATGTTGCTATTGCAAAGATACGTTTTTCTTGTTATAAAATGGCTTTTCTCTTGCTTTTTTGCTTGTTTTTCTTTACTTTTGTATCATTGAAACACTAATTTGATATTTCTGCGATGAAACCGCTCTATACTATCGTGGTCTTTGTGACCTTGTTGTGTTGCTCCATGTGGGCAGGTATGCACAGCTATCGTTGTGCCGAAGAGGAGATGGTTGCCGATATGAATCAGGCACTGGCTCAGACATTGCGTCATAAGCAGGAGGCGTGGATCACCCCCGACACCATCCGCGACTATCGCAGCAATCTGCGGCTGGCAGTGCTCCGTCGTCACGCCTTGTTGTGCTATGCCGAGGACGTAGATCCGAAGACGGTCGCCAGCAACAAAATGACATGGGGTCGGGGAGGGCGTCGCGTAGCCTTCCGGGGCTATGCCAACTGTTCCGTGGCTTCGGTGCTGGCCCTGTCAGATCAGCGCATGCCGCTGTCGCTGTTTGTCTTGTCGTTGGCTTGGCTGGCAGGCTCACTGATGTGGATGCGCCGTCGGGTCGTGGCGATTGCCGATGGCTTTGGCGGTCTGCGTCTCGACGAAGCCACGCAGACGTTCTACGACGAGCAGCAGGAGCCTGTTCACTTCACCGCCATGCAACGCCAGCTGATGCTGATGTTCTTTGCTGATGAGCACCACAGCTTGCGCAAGGAGGATATCTGTGAGGCTCTTTGGCCGAAGAAGCCCGATGCCAGTGACACCCTCTACACGCTCATCCGGCGGCTGAAGCCCGTACTCGACAAGAGTAGCAACCTTACCATTACCACGGAAAGAGGCGGTAATTATCAATTGTCAGACAGAGGTCAGTCTCAATCTTAGGCACTGCGACGGGCTGATGCAGGATAGGAGTGCGGGGACTGACCTCGTGCAGTCGCTGGTTCACAATAGCGGTGGCTCGTACGGCATCGTTGCTCTCGTGGATCAGCACCATCGGAGCAGAGTTGTCGGTAATGACAGCAAAGAAAGCACTATATCTTTTGGCTGTTTCGCTAATTTCCATTAAATTTGTAAGAACAAACCGATTACAGCAGACAATATGGAAAACAAAGAGTTGCGCAACGCATGGGAATTTGCCGAGCACACAGGCATCAGTATCTTTCTTACCGGAAAGGCCGGAACAGGCAAGACCACCTTCCTTAAGGCACTGAAGGAGCATTCCTCCAAGCGCATCATTGTCGTGGCACCTACCGGTGTGGCAGCCATCAATGCAGGCGGTGTGACCATCCACAGCTTTTTCCAATTGCCGCTCTCGCCCTATGTGCCGGGCACTACGTTCAAGGATCGCTATGACTTTGGCAAGGAGAAGCGCCGCATCATCCGTACGCTCGACATGCTTGTCATCGACGAGATCTCCATGGTGCGCAGCGATTTGCTCGACGCCATCGACAATGTGCTGCGGCGCTATCGTGATCCGACACTGCCCTTTGGTGGTGTCCAGCTGCTGATGATCGGTGACTTGCACCAGCTCACGCCGGTGGTCACACCGCGCGACGAGGAACTGTTGCGCCCTTACTACGATACGCCTTATTTCTTTGGCAGTCATGCGCTTCAGCAGACGAGTTATGTCACCATACAGCTCACCCATGTCTATCGTCAGCAGGACCAGGTGTTTATCGACATCCTCAACCATGTGCGCGACGGCGTGCCGACGGCAGAGGATCTCGCCCGTCTCAACGCACGTTGCAAACCGATGTTCATACCGAAGCCAGAAGAGGGATACATACGGCTGACCACCCATAACCGCATGGCCGACAGCTACAACGATAATGAGTTGCATAAGCTGCCCGGCAAACGTTATGTCTTCAAGGCCGAGATAGAGAAAGAGTTTCCCGAGAGCAGCTATCCCGCTGATGTCAACCTTGAGTTGAAGCAGGGTGCCCAGGTGATGTTCATCAAGAATGATCCTTCACCCTCACACCTATATTATAATGGACGCATCGGTCATGTTGTCGGCTTTGAGGAGGGAAAGATCGTGGTGAAATGCCCCGGCGACGACTACACCATCAGCGTGGAGCCTGCCGAATGGGAGAACACACGCTACGCCATCAACGAGGAGACAAAGGTCATCGAACCGCAGGTGCTCGGTGTCTTCCGCCAATACCCTTTGCGTCTTGCCTGGGCCATCACCATCCACAAGAGTCAAGGTCTGACCTTTGAGCACGCCATCATCGACGCGAGTGCTTCCTTCGCCTCGGGACAAGTCTATGTGGCACTGAGCCGCTGCAAGAGTTTGGAGGGACTCGTACTCGCCTCACAGATCCAGCCTCGCAACATCATCGGCGACGCACGTGTCAACGACTATATCGCCCGACAGCAGACTGAAGCCGAGAAGAGCATCGAGGCGTTGCCCGCCCTCAAGGAGGAATATTACCGCACCCAACTCTACGATCTCTTTAACTTCATGCCGCTCTTTGCCGCTGAGCAGCAGCTCCACCGCCTCTTGCTGGAGTATTTCCGGCAGTTTCCCAAACTCACCAACTATCATGGCACGGTCATCGATCAGCTGAAGCAGAAGGTCATCGACGTGGCGCTGCGCTGGCGCACAGTCATCCAGCAGACGACGGCCGAGGGCTTGCACGCCCCTGCCTTTCTCGAAAGGGTGAAGCGCAGCGCAGCTTATTTCGTCACAGAACTGGAGAAGATGCTGCCCGATGCCATCGAGAAGACAAAGATGGCCAGCACCAACAACAAGCGCGGTATGCAGCTCTTCGACGAGCGCTACAAAGATCTCTGGCTGGCCTACCTGTCCAAGGACCGCTTGCTGCGGGCCATGGAAGAGACGCCCTTCACGGTCTCGGCCTATATGCAGGCCAAGCAGGAGGCTACGCTCGATGCCATGGATGTGGTGATGCCGGGTAGCAGACCGCGCAAGAGAAAGAGCAGCGTGGCCTCGCCTGCGTCGGCTTCTTCAACAGATAGCACCACACCCAAGTCTGCCAAGGCACCCCGTGTGTCCACCTACGTTCAGACCTACACTCTCTTCCGTCAGGGCAAGACACCACAGCAGATTGCCGATGAGCGTCACCTGGCCCTCAGCACCATCCTCAGTCATCTGGCTGTTTACGTGAGTTCCGGTCAGATCAGTGCCGACAAGATCATCGATGGTGAGAAGGTGAAAGCTATCCGCCATGCCATCGAGCAGTTGCCAGAGAATGCCACGACGGAGGAGCGCAAGGCCGCTTGTCCACCGAACGTGACGCCCGCAGAATTTTATTTCATTCTCAGGAGCTTGCCGAAAGACAAATAGGGGCACAGTGGATATTTTCCGTGGGTCAGATATGATGCTTCTTCTCTGAATCGATTACAGAAGTTAATAGGAAAGTAGTGCTGAGGGCAGCTGTCGGGAGGGCCGCTGCCCTTTGCGGCATAACTATGATACGTTTTTAAGTTAACGCTCCGCTACGTGGAATCAAGAATATATCCGAATATAGGTGCACAGGACCAACCCTGTATTTGGAGAAGAGAGCTCATGACAAAAACAAGCAAAACACTTGCTGTGATGCAAGGGCTGCGCCCTTTGTTTCTTCTTCGGTGTCGGCTTGCTCCGAAGCAAGCTTCGGCAAACCGGCACCGAAGAAGAAACAGCCTTCGTTCCTCAGGCTTGCCTCACAGCAAGGAAAACCTTGAA
>ONHQ01000028.1 GCA_900317685.1 uncultured Prevotella sp. | reverse complement strand
TAAAGGGGATAAGGGATATACCCTTCTTTTTCTATAGATGTATTACCGTCTTTGGTTAGGCAGCGGCATCCGCCCGCCACGGACAATCCCCCTTGGGCCGAAAAACGTTTAATAAGCAGAGATAATAGTCTAATCATCGGCTTTTGGACGATATTTTTATCAGTTTTGGACGATATTTTCACACTTGTTTTATTGTTTCCTTTAATTTTGCAAACAAAAGTAAAAACTAAAACTTATCACGAACTATACATGATCTCAATGCGGCATCATCTTTTCGTAGCGCTGCTGGCAGTCAGTCCGACGTTGTCGGTGTCAGCTACCCGAACCATCAAGCAGGTTGCTCCCGTAAGCGTGAGCTGCCCTGTAGGCACGTCGCCCCGTCTGCCCAACCGCCTGTGGGTGACCTATAAGGATGGTCGCGCGGAGTACAGGCAGGTGAAGTGGATGAATGCTCCTTTGTCTATAGAAGAGGAGGAAGCCGATGCCAGCCAGCACCCCGTGGGCAGCAGCTACCGTCTCAAAGGTTATGTGGTCGGTGACAACGCTACGGACAACGGCTTCCCCGTAGAGGCTACCGTCGTAGTGGTCAGCGCTCCGGCTCCCACTCCTGCCAAGGAGAAGGCCATGACCTTTCCTCTCTCCGACGTGACCATCAATGGTATCAACCGGCTCAGCCACAATCGCGACGAGGCACTCAAGGAAATCTGCTCCTGGGATGTGACGCAGCAACTCTATAACTACCGCGACACGTATAACATGCCGACGGAGGGATACACCACCTCCGATGGTTGGGACTCGCCCGACACAAAGCTCAAGGGCCACGGCTCCGGACACTATATGTCGGCCATTGCCCAGGCTTATGCCGTGACAAAGGACCCGCAGCAGAAGGCAATCCTCCGCAAAAACATCACGCGAATGGTCAACGAGCTGCGTGCCTGTCAGGAGAAGACCTTCGTGTGGAACGACTCGCTGGGCCGCTATTGGGAGGCGCGCGACTTCGCTCCGGAAAGCGAACTTCGTCAGATGAAAGGTACCTGGGCTGCCTTCGACACATACAAGAAGCATCCCGAGCGGTACGGCTATGGCTATCTGAACGCTATTCCTGCCCAGCATTGTGCTCTGATAGAGATGTATCGCCCCTATAACAACTCCGACTGGGTGTGGGCACCGTACTACTCCGTACATAAGCAGTTGGCCGGTCTCATTGACATCGCCACCTATTTCGACGACAAAGAGATTGCTGCCAAGGCGCTGCTCATCGCCAAGGACATGGGACTGTGGGTATGGAACCGCATGCATTACCGCACCTACGTGAAGAAAGACGGCACACAAGCCGAAAGGCGCACCAAGCCCGGCAACCGATATGAGATGTGGGACATGTACATCGCCGGCGAGGTGGGTGGTATGCAGGAGAGCTTGTCACGACTGGCTACAATGGTCAGCGACAAGGCCGACAGCGCCCGTCTCATGGAAGCCGCACAATGTTTCGACGCGCCAAAGTTCTATGAACCGCTGGCACAGAACATTGACGACATCCGCACACGGCACGCCAACCAACACATCCCGATGATCGTCGGAGCCCTGCAGTCCTATAAGAACAATCATCAACCTTATTATTATCATATCGCTGAGAACTTCTGGCAACTGGTCGAGGGCCGGTATATGTATGCTATGGGCGGCGTCGGCAATGGAGAGATGTTCCGTCAGCCTTACACGCAGGTGCTGAGCATGGCTACGAACGGCATGCAGGAGGGTGAGGCGCAGGCCAACCCTGACCTCAACGAGACCTGTTGCACGTATAACCTGCTGAAGCTCACCAAGGACCTGAATGCCTACAACCCCGACCGTGCGGCCTATATGGACTATTACGAGCGCGGCCTCTACAATCAGATCATCGGATCGCTCAACCCCGACAAGTATCAGACAACCTATCAGTATGCTGTCGGTCTGAATGCGACGAAGCCTTTTGGCAACGAGACACCGCAGTCGACTTGCTGTGGCGGTACGGGTTCGGAAAACCATACCAAATACCAACAAGCTACTTATTTCCATAACGACAGCACGCTGTGGGTGGGACTGTACATGCCGACGACACTACGCTGGGCCGACAAGAACGTGACTCTCACGCAAGACTGCACATGGCCTGCCGAGAAGTCCGTGTTGAAAGTAGACCAGGGCGAGGGCGACTTTGCGCTGAAGCTGCGTGTGCCTTACTGGGCTACCACTGGCTTTAAAGTGCTCTTGAATGGCAAGAACATACAAAAGCGCTATCTGCCGAGTTCCTATGTCACCATTCCTTACCGCCATTGGACATCGGCTGACAAGGTGGAGATTGTCATGCCTTTCACCACGCATATAGAATATGGTATGGACAAGTTGCCGGCAGAAGTGGCCAGTGCTGACGGCACGCCGCTGAAATCGTCGTGGACCGGCGTGGTGATGTACGGACCCTTCTGTATGACAGGCACTGGCGCTGCCACTTGGCGCCAGGCTACACTCTCCACCAACGACATAGAAAAGGCCACCGTGGTGCCCGCTCAAGGCCAGGAACCGATAGCCCTGACGATAGACGGCAAGCGCTTCGAGCCCGACTACTATCGCAATGAACACTCCACACATTACTACCGTCTGGTGTCCAACGATGCGAAAAGTAAAAAACGCAGGGCCAGCAAGACCGTAGACCTTACAGAACTGAAATCGCTCGTCGCATTGGCCAATAAGCGCGTCAGCAATCAGACTAAATGGAACAGTATGACGAAGAAGGTTCCCGACTACGCCCCGTGGGCGCCTCATGGCTATCAGCGCATGCAGGAAGCCATCGCACAGGCTCGTGAGCTCATGGCAAAGGACGCCCGCCTGCTCGATGCCGATGCCGTGGAAACGGCGACTACGTCGCTGAGCAAGGCCATCAACACGATGCGTCCCGGCAATCTCGCTGAGGTGGAGGACCTTCGTCCGCTCACCGCCCTGCTCCGTCGTGCAGGCACGCCTGACAGCACAACATCGGATGCGCTCCGCAAGGCTGTCGACTATGGTCAGATGGTCGTCCGCTATGTTATGGACGGCAGCGGTACCAAGGACATGATCCATGCAGCCGTTGAACGGCTGAAGAAAGCTATAGAATAACATTCACATCATCATCATAAACCTAAAGCATAAGAGCATGAAAAAAGCACAACAAGCTACGGGCTTCCTGCATGGCAACGCATATGCAAAAGCCCTCATGTGTTTGGCCTTTGCCACAGGAGGACAGTATGTCCTGGCGGCAACTGATGCCAGTGCAAGCCTATCAGTACAGGCAGTACAACAGAAAAGTACTGTCACCGTCAAAGGTGTCGTCAAGGATGCCAATGGCGAACCTATCATCGGAGCTACCGTCGTAGAGAAAGGCAATTCCTCCAACGGTACCGTTACCAACTTGGATGGTCGTTATACCTTGACCGTTCCACGGGGTGCCACGCTAACCGTGTCGTACATTGGATTTACCTCACAGGACACCAAGGGCGGCGAGGTCCTTCTCCAGGAAGACCTAAAGTCGTTGAGCGAAGTCGTCGTCATCGGTTATGGTACCCAGAAAAAAGCTGATGTAACCTCTTCTGTTGTCAGCGTGAAGCCGGAAGACTTCAATGCTGGCAACGTCAACAACGCCGGAGACCTTATCCGTGGTAAGGTTGCGGGCTTGACCATTACCAAGCCTTCTGGCGACCCGGGACAGTCCACACAGATCAGCCTGCGTGGTATCGTCTCCGTCTCAGGTAATGCTGCCCCGCTCGTACTCGTCGATGGCGTCCCCGGCGACCTGAGCAGTGTGCCGCCAGAGAACATTGCCTCCGTCGACGTGCTGAAAGATGCCTCTGCCGCCGCCATCTATGGTACGCGTGGAGCAGGTGGTGTGATCATTATTACGACCAAGACAGGTATGCGTGAGCAGAAGACTCAGGTGACCTATAATGGTTATGTGTCCTTCTCCAACTGGGCCAAAAAGGCCGACTTCATGGGACCGGAGGATGTGCGCGCAGGAAAGACCAACTTCAACGATGAGGGCTACGACACCGATTGGCTGAAGGCTGTCAGCCGTACCGCCGTCACACATAACCACAGTATCTCCATGAGCGGAGGCAACGCCAAGACTTCTTACTTTGGCAACTTTACTTACCGCAACGCCGAAGGCGTGATGAAGAAGACCGGCAACGAGTCGATGAGCGTGGACTTTGACATGAGTCATTGGATGCTCAACGACATGCTGAAGATCAACCTCAAGGTCAATGCCCAGCAATATAAGTATGATGTCAGCGACGCCACGACCATCTATCGCCAAGCCGTCATCCGCAACCCCACATCACCTATATGGAATGAGGACGGCACCTACAACGAGGGTCAGCTCCTGCAGTATTGGAACCCCGTCTCCCTGCAGAACGAGCAGAGCGGAAAGAACAAGTCACAGTCGTTGAAGATGACGGGCAACATCACCTTCGAGCCAATCAAAGGATGGCAGACCAACCTCATGCTCTCGCGCGATGAGGCTATGAACCGTGGTGGATACTACTACACCAGCAACCACTCCATGAACGGTGTCAATGGCAAGGGCACTTATTCCGGTTCGGCTTCACAGAGCGGCTACACCGATGAAGCCAACTATCTGGAGCTCACCTCGAAATATATGGCTAACTGGGCAGGCATCCATCGCTTTGAAGGCTTGGTGGGCTATAGCTACTCCGACGAGACCTACGACGACGCGTCGATGTGGAATGCCAACTTCCCCTCCGACTATTTCAATATCTGGAACATGGGCGCAGGTACCTATCTGACGGATGGCAAGGCCAGCATGAGCTCTTCTAAGAGTTCCAACAAGCTGATAGGTTTCTTTGGTCGTGTGAGCTATGGTTTCGCCGACCGCTATAACATCCTTGCCAGCCTCCGTTACGAGGGCAGCTCTAAGTTCGGTGACAACCACAAGTGGGGTGCATTCCCCTCTGTGTCAATGGGTTGGAACATCATGAATGAGAAGTTCATGAAGTCGACACGCTCCTGGCTCAGCAACCTCAAACTCCGTGCTGGCTATGGTGTGACGGGTGTCATCCCCGGTAGTTCCTATCTCTCGATGCTGCGCTACACGTTCTCCGGTAGCAACTACTACCGCAACGGCTCTTGGCATAAAGGCATGAAAGCCGTGTCAAACCCCAACCCAGACCTGAAGTGGGAGGTAGCCAAGGAGTTCAACATCGGTGTTGACTGGAGTTTGTGGGACGACCGCTTCAGCGGTAGCTTCGACTTCTATCATAAGAAGACGTCAGATATGCTCTACGACTATGCCGTTCCTTCTCCACCAAATCTTTACACGAGCACCACGGCCAACGTCGGCGAGATGCGCAACGTGGGTGTGGAGCTGATGCTGCAAGGCACACCCGTGAGAACAAAGAACTTCGAATGGAACACGCAGATCACGTTGCAGCACAATGCTAACAAGCTGCTGAGCCTCTCCAACGACCTCTATCAGACCGACAACGTGCTGTGGCTGCAGGGCGTAGGCGATCCTGTGACCCAGTACACTCATAAGGTCGAGGTCGGCAAGTCGTTCGGACGTATCTATAGCCTCAAGGCTGTCGGTGTGGACCAGAACAACGGCCTATTCCTCATTGAGAACCCCAAGACCGGTCAGGCTGCCGACTTCTATCAGGAGATGCGTAACGACTACGACAACTGGTACGAGTATATTGGCAACGGTATTCCCTCGGTGACGATGGCATGGAACAACACTTTCCGCTACAAGAACTTTGACCTGTCGCTGCAATGCAACGGACAGTTCGGCTACTACATCATCAACCAGCAGCGAGTCTTCTATGAGAACAACGCCCACGCATACAACAAGCTGAAGACAGCCAACGACAAGATTGGCGGCATCGCTCCGCTCTCAGGCTCACAGTCACAGGTGGTGACGAGCTATTATATCGAGCATGGCGACTACTTCAAACTGAGCACGGCTACGCTCGGATATACCTGGAAGCCAAAGAACACCACGTACTTCCAGAGTCTCCGCGGCTACTTCAGCGTCTACAACGTGTTCACCATCACCAAGTACAAAGGTATGGATCCTGAACTTGGAAGTGACAACTTCTGGACAGCGGGTGTTGACGACCGTGACAAGTATCCTACGGTCCGCTCCTTCACCATCGGTTTAAACGTAACATTCTAGAGACTTATCATCATGAAACTAAATACCATCAAAAAGAGCATCTATACAGTTGTTCTTGCTTTAAGCGCTGCTTCCTTCGTTGGCTGTACCAACCTGGACGAGACCGTCTACAGCGAACTGCCTGGCGACGGCAGCTATAAGTTCTCTGAAGAAGAGATACAGGCACAGTATGGCGTCATCTACGACCGTCTGCGCGATATGTATAATGGTTGGGAAGGCTATCAGGACATCAGCGAAGAGTGTACTGACCTCATCATGACGCCCTTCCGTTATGAGACCTCAGGCTGGGGCGCACAGTACGTCTCGCTCCACAAGCATGAGTTCCACAGCACCATCAACCACCTCTACCGTCCGTGGTATTCGTGCTACCAGGGCATTACGACCTGCAACCAGCTCCTCGACGACGAGAACATCTCATCCAACGAGACCTCCAAGGCCGAGCTGCGCTCTTATCGTGCTCTGTTCTATTATGTTCTCTTCGACTTGTGGCGCAACATCCCCTTGGAGACTACGCTCAAGGTACCCAGTGGCTACATGCCTGAACAGAGCGATCCCGACTCAACATTCAACTGGATTGTCAACGAACTGGAAGAGTCGAAGCCCTATCTGACCAAGACGGCTGAGCATGGACAGATTAACTATTGGACCGACTGCATGATTCTGGCTAAGATGTATCTCAATCGTAATGCCTGGTTCCCCAACAAGCCTGAGGACAAGACCTACTATCAGAAGGCTTGCGACGAGGTCAACGAGGTCATCAACAGTGGCGTCTATCAGCTCGACGACGACTACCTGACTCCCTTCAGCGCCAAGCAGAGCGGACAGAGCAACAGCAAGGAGACCATCTTCGCACTTGTCTACGACAACAAGTACGCAGGTATGGGCACCAACTACTACAGCAAGTGGTATCTCTCCGGCTCGCAGGATATCTTCGGTGTAAAACGTGACGCATGGAACGGTAGTGCCTGTGTGCCGCAGTTCCTCGACACCTACGACCCCGACGACACCCGTAAGACCGACTGCTGGGTATGGGGGCCACAGAAGAGCAAGAAGACGGGTGAGCAGATCTACATCAATGGCAAGGCCCTCGACTACACGCCAGAGGTCTATGACATCGAGAAGCCGGGTGCCGGAAGCATGCAGGGCGCGCGTTTGAAGAAATACGAGATTCAGGCAGCCAGCAACGGCAGCGATCCGACCGTCAACGACGACGACGTACCCTTCTTCCGTCTTACCGATGCTTATTTCATCAAGGCCGAGTGCCTGCTGCGCCTGGGTGGTTACAAGGGTGAGACTGAGCAGACGGCTGCCGACATCATCACCATGTGCCGCAAGCGCGACTTCAAGGAGCATCCCGAGAAGGCCGTGCGTACCGTGGCTCAGCTCAAGGGCCCCAGCGTCTACGACTATGGCATGCGCTGCACCCAGGGCGACTACAACAAGGACACGGGCGAGCTCACCAACCTCAACAAACTTGAGACCCATGAAGGCGGCAGCGACATCGAGCTGGGTGGCCTTCTCGACGATCTCGCTTGGGAGTTTGTCTATGAGCACCACCGCCGTCAGGACCTCATCCGTTTCAAGATGACCAATGGCTGCAATGTCTTCAATGGCAAGTCGTGGTTCAGCAAGGCTGCCAACACCAACGCCAATGACCATCATCTCGACATCTTCCCCATCCTGAAGGATAATCTGAATGCCAATCCTAAACTCCATCAGAATGATGGTTATACGAAGTAAGTAACATTAAAGAAGCAATCTTATGAAAAAGATATTTATATTTGCAATGATGGCTGTACTTGCCATGGGCGCGCTCACTTCGTGTGAAGACGACTATGCCGACGCCACCTCTCCTCACGAATATAGTGAGAGTGAGAATCCGCCACTCAAAGGCTCCGATGCCACCAACCTGGTTTCCTCTTCTGTCAAGATGCGGCAAGCCGAGGCGGGTAGGGAGGTGTCCACCATCAACCTGGCAGACTATGCCGACCAGATACAGCAGACGCTGGGCATCTCGCTCGACGAGGCTATCAATGGTCTGAGCGACGGCAGCGTGCGTTTCCTGCCTGTCAATCCTAACCGTCGCCAATGGGACAAGACACCGGCCAATGCCGGCGACAACACCTGGGCGCTTTCTGCCGGTGGCGTCGTGACTGACGAGGCCAGCGCATCAGCCATCATGCAGTTCATTCCCTCGTCAAAGCAGGTGCAGATCAAGCTGACCAGCAACGCGGCAGCAGGCATCATCCCTGTGACCTTTGGCTTGGTCAAGACCGACGACTCTGCCTATTCCAAGAACATCCGCATCCAGTCGTTGGTGACCGTGATGGATGCCAGCGTTGCCGATGTGGCTGTGACCATCCCGAAGGGCGACTATGCCAGCAACACCTTCAAGTTCAGCGACATCGCCAAGAACATCGAGTTTGCCTTCGGCGAGACCAATCTCTACAACATCGCCAAGGGGCTCGACACCGATAACGATGTCTACGATGTCTACATCATGAACGCTGACGGAACGCTGAGTGGCGGTCCTGGTAAATACACGGCCAATGGCGCTGGTTACTGGCTCGACCAGAAGATGAACATCGTCAGCTGGGGTAAGGATGACTTTGCCCTCTTCATTGAGCCCACCATCTGGGACGACGAGAAGAGCGACTACTATGCTGACGGTGGCGGCTTCAACATCGGACGTCTGTCCAACGACACGCCAGCCTCGGGCTCTGTGCTCAATCTGAGTATCGTCCTGAAGAAGCATGATGCCGCAGCCACCGACAAGACGCTGACCATCAACTTCACGTTGACCTTCGAATAATCATCAATCACGGTGCGCCCTCGTGGCGCACCTCCTAATACTTTCCATCATGAATCTAAACATCAAGAAATACCTTCATCTGTTGGCAGTGGTCTTGTTGCTGGGAGGCGCCATGCCAGTCCTCAACAGCTGTGCCGATGATGACATGTCAAAGTCTCTGCCCGACTACGATCCCCGCTACAAGGGCAAGATTGCTTTCGGCACTTCCGATTATAACGTCGACGCCAATGAGCAGGATGTAACCATCAACTTCAAGAGCGACCAGAAGTGGTCAGCCACCGTCGAGACCGACACCGTGGCAGGAACCGGTTGGGCTACGCTGGCAACGGACAGCGGAACCGTCAACGACTCGGTATTGGTCGTACATCTGCAGGCCAACGAGAGTGAGACCAACTCGCGCAAGGCTACCGTGACCATTACCACAGAGAAGGGAACGGCACAGGCTTTCACCATCGGACAGAACTACAAAGTGGTGATCCTCGACCCGAACGACATTCCCGACTATGCCAAATATATCTGTCCTGCCGCCTCCAATCCTCACTTTGAGAATGGAGCCGACTACATGCTCCGTCAGGACTCTTACTATTCTTGGCACCGCATGAAGCAGAGCGAGCACTTCTTTGTGTTCTGGTCGCCGGAGTTTGGCGACGACCCCAATGGCGACGATGTCAAGGAGAGCATGCGTGTGGATGTCGACGACCTGCTGGCCAAGGCTGAGCACTTCTTCGACACCAACGTCAACAAGCTGGGCATGGCTAAGTTAGGCGAGGGCAAGTCGATGCTCGATGACTATAAGATGCAGATCTACCTCATCTATCAAGACGAGTGGCTCGCCACGGGTTCTGGTTATGACAACAAGATTGGTGCGCTGTGGGTCAACCCGAGCACCTGCAAGCCGGTAGGATCTACCATCGCCCATGAGATTGGACACTCATTCCAGTATCAGGTCTATGCCGACAAGATCAACAAGCAGGGCTATCCCGACGACCTGCATCATGGCTTCCGCTATGGCTTCGGTGCCAACGGAGAAGGTGGCTGCGCTTATTGGGAGCAATGTGCACAATGGCAGGCCCACCTCGACTATCCTCAGGAGGCCTTCTCCGACTGGTTCAGCGTGTGGAAGGAGAACTGCCACCGCCACTTCAACCATCAGTTCATGCGCTACGCCAGCGATTTCCTGCCCTACTTCCTCATTCAGGCTCAGGGCAACGACATCGATGTCTTCGGGCGCCTCTGGCGCGACAGCCAGTATCCGCAGGATCCCTTGGAGGCTTACGACAGCATCTATTATAATAAGGACTTGAACAAGCTCTACAAAGATCTCTACACCTATGCCTCGCACATGGTCTATTACGACATCCCATGGGTATACTCCAGCAACGCTTCCGCACCTGTCGTGCCTGAGGAGGCCAAGGGCAACTACTCGACGACACTCTACAAGGTGGGCGATCAGAAGTATCAGGTGGGCTACGCCTCTTGTCCGGGTACCACAGGTTTCAACGTCATCCAGTTGAAGACACCTGCTGCCGGTACCAAGGTGTCGGTCGACATCGAGGCGCTGGAGCCCGGCTCTGCCTTGGTGAAGGCCGACAAGGGCGAGGTCAAGGATGCTGACGGTAAAGTCGTCAAGACCACCAAGACCTATAACGAGCAGACCAACAAGAGTTCTAACTATCGTTGTGGCTATGTCGCCATCGTGGGTGGCAAGCCTGTCTACTCCACCATGTACTATCCTGCCAAGGGTGGCGTCGGTGATCTGGGCAGCGCCGAGTATACTGTGCCTGCCGGAACGGAGAAGCTCTACTTCGTCATCCAGGCTGCTCCTGACGAGTATCATCGTTGTGCATGGAACAGCGACGAGGGCAACGACGAGCAGTGGCCCTACGCCATCACCGTGAAAGGTACCGACGTGAACAGCTATGAGGAAGTCGTCGACATCAACATCGACCCGAACAGCAAGCCGTCGGATGCATCGGTGACCATCAATGTCCATGGCAATAAAGACTCTGGCTATGAGTTTGCCAAGTACAACCTCGCCTATGTCGACAATGCCGCCATTCCTTATGCGTTCTGTCTGATGCCCAACGAGATTACCAATGCCTTGGTGACCAGCGCCACAGAACTGACCGAAGGAAAGATCAGCATGCGCCTGAAGCAGCCCGATGGCAGCTATGCCACTCAGGACAACTGCGGCGGACAGTTCGCCGGCTTCTGGTGCGACGCTACCGGCAAGCAGCAGAGCTGGGGCGCTGACGCAAGGACATATACGAAGTTCAACAGCATCAACGAACTGGAAGTAGGCTTCATGCCGGGTGTCATCAAGAGTGGCGAGACCTATCCCGAGGTGCTGGAGCTCCGCTATATGAAGGATGGCAAGATCTATACGGTCACCATCAACGTCAACTTCATCGTAGAATAAGCATGAACATTCATTCATAAGGCTTCGTTAGGGCCACGGGCTTTCGCAACAGTCGAAGACCCGTGGCTTTTTTCTGAGCTTCACAAGCAGTTATTCTCCTGTTTTTTCTTATCTTTGCAATGGAAAATATCCGCAAGAAAACATCCATGAATCAACTATTGAGTCTTTTACTCCTGCTTTGTCCCTGTTTGGCCTTTGGGCAGGCCGACAGCGTCAGCAGGCCTGTCGCACCACAGAAGCTGGTCTATATCCCCGATTCCCTGCGTCCCTACAACCTCAACGACGACGGGGCGGAGTGGTCGTGGCGCCACAGCGCACAGACCGAGAACCTGGTGTTCTTCTGGCAGAAGGGCTTTGGCAACGACCCTTACCATGCACCGCGGCTGAAAGGACAGCCTATGAGCTTCGACCTCGGCAACCTGCAAGTGCGGCTGGAGCGCTTCTACCATTATTTCCGCGACACGCTGAAGTTCACGCTGCCCGGCAGCATCAGCGACCGCTACAAGATGATGGTGATGGTCAACTACTCGCTCGACGGCACGGCCTACGGCGGTACCTACGACGACTTCATTGGTGCGCTGTGGGTGAGTCCCAACCGCATCCAGGACGCAAAGCTCAACGCTCTGGCCCATGAGCTCGGCCATAGCTTCCAGCTTCAGATCATGGCCGACAAGACCGGTGAGGCGTGGGGCGGCAGCGGATTCTTCGAGATGACCTCGCAATGGATGCTGTGGCGGGTCAATCCCGACTGGATCAAGGATGAACAATACCATTTCGATGCCTTCAAGAAGCTCACCCACAAAGGCTTCCTGGCCCTGGACAACATCTATCACTCGCCCTACGTCATCGAATGGTGGGCCGAGAAGCATGGCCTTACGTCCATCGCCGATCTCTATCGTGCCGGCAAGGTGGGCGAGGACCCGGTGGTGACCTATCAGCGCCTCTATGGGCTGACGCAACAGCAGTTCAACGATGAGATCTTCGACTGCTACCGCCACTTGGTGGACTTCGATTTCCAGTATGCGCGGGCCAACACCCGTCAGTATGCTTGCACCTTCGACACGCCCATGCAGTCAAGCGGCAAGGGATGGATGCGTCCCGACTCGGCGCATACGCCAGAGAACTATGGTTTCAACGCCATCAAGATTGTCCTGCCACAGGGAAAGCAGGACAAGGTAAGAGCCGACTTCCATGCGCTGTCCGCCAATGGCTATCGTTATGGGTTTGTCGGCGTGACCGAGGACGACCGTTGCCTCTACGGAAAGGTGGCGTCGAAGCCGCGCGGCACGCTCGTCTTCACGTTGCCGAAAGACACGCCGCTCAAGTGTCTCTACCTCGTCGTGATGGGAGCTCCGAAGACCCACGACCTCGACCCCTCGTCGAGACAGTTCCCCTATGAGTTCAAGGTGAGAAGAGTTAGGAATTAGGAGTTAGGAATTAGGAGTTATTTTGAGTTAGAAGTTAAGAGTTAGAAGTTAGAAATTAGGGGGGGCTAAAGGGACATTTTCCTATAATAAAACCATTGATTATGAAGAAGCTATTCTTGTCGCTTATCGCGTTATTCTTTGCTGTACATACTGTCGCCGCCCAGTCCAACCTCTGGTCGCGGCGCAACATCAGCATGCTCGACGGCCTGCCCACCAATACCGTCCGCAGCATCACGCAGGACAAGGATGGCTTCATCTGGATGGGTACCGACAATGGGCTGTGCCGCTACGACGGCTACAACGTGCTGCCCTATCACAACCGGCAGCTGGGCTCCGACCAGTATGTGAGCGCAATGGTGCCCTATGACAGGAACCTCCTTGTGGGATCCACGCACGGCGCCTTCCTCTTTGACGTGAGCACGGGACGCTTCAACCAGCTCGACCGTTCGCTCAACAGCCTCGTCAACGCCTTTGCCGTGGATGTCGACGGCAACGCATGGGTGGCCACCCGTGGACAAGGCATCTATTGTTATCACCCGTCCACGAAGCACGCCGACCATTACCCCATGCGGAAGGCCAATGGCATCCTGGATGACGTGTTTGCCGACAACACCAATCAGGTATGGGCTTTCTCCAAGGTGCTGGGCCGCATCTATCATTTCAATAAGGCACGCAAGGCGTTCGACGTGGTGCCGGTCAGCGGTTTCACGAAAGACATCGACGGCATGCGCATGGCTCAGGGGCCGGAAGGCTCCGTGCTGCTCGCCACCTGGACGCACGGACTGCTGCAACTCTTTCGCGACGGTCGCGTGACGCAGCTCATCCCGCCTGTGGTGAATGGCCTGCACCTTCATATCCGTACCGTCTACAACGATGTCTCCAACCATGTCTATCTGGGTTGCGAGGAGGGGTTGATAGACTATAACATTCAGACCCGCATCACCACCGTCGTCACGGGTAACGGCAATGCACCCACCTCCGAACGCTTCGTCTATGCCGTCACGCGCGACCGCGAGGGTGGCCTGTGGATGGGCACCTTCTATGGTGGTGTGACCTACTTCTCGCCCATGGGCGAGCGGTTCACCACGTTCACGTCCGACAACCCGCTGCTCAAGGGCAGCGTGGTCAGCCGCTTCTGCGAGTCATCGGGAAAGGTGTGGATAGCCACCGACGACGGCGGCCTGAGCTGCTTCGACATGCATCGCAACGCCTTCACCAGTTTCCCGGGCCGCGAGGCACTGATGAGCTTGAACGTCCATGGCCTGTGGGCTGAGGACAACAGCTTGTGGATAGGTACCTATGGCAATGGACTCATCCGGCTGAACACGGCGACGGGTGCGACGAAAAGCTATGTGATAGACGGCAAACAGAAATCAGGCAACTGCTACGCGGTGATGCGCGACTGCCGTGGACGGCTGTGGGCCACGTCGATGGAGAATGTCAGCCTCTACGACCCGGCGACAGACGCATTCCGCATCGTCAGACGCTTCAACAGCCTTACGGTCGACATCCAAGAGGACCATGCCGGCAACGTGTGGTTTGCCACGCAGGGAGCGGGCCTGTGGATGCTTTCATCCAAGGGACAGTGGCGGCAGTACGTCTGCAGCGCCCATGCATCGTCGATAGGCAGCAACGACGTCAACTGCGTGCGTGAGGGCTTTGGTGGCCGGTTGTATGTGGCTACCAGCAATGGCCTCTATGAGTATCTGCCGGCCAACGACGCTTTCAAAAGGGTCAGCGTAGAGAGCAGCGACCAGTGCTTCATGGGACTGGTCTTCAACGACGACGAGCTTTGGCTGTCGTCGGTGACGGGACTCATCAAACTGGTGCCCGGAGGACCAACGGAAATCTACAACCGCTACGACGGCCTGCTGGCTGGTCCCTCCCGGCCCAACGCGTGCATGATGGCCTCTGACGGACGAGTGTGGATGGGGTCGGTCAATGGCATCAACACGTTCTATCCCTATGAGATCAAGGAAAACAAGAACGAGCCACGGGTGTTTATCACGTCGTTTTATCTGCCTCACCACGACCAGGCTACGCTGGACAGCCTCTCCGGCATCCTGAGCCATACCCAGGAGATAGAGCTGAGCGCGTCGGAGAACATGTTCACCATCCAGTTTTCTGCCTTGAGCTTCGTGTCGCCGCAGAAGAACCGCTATCAGTATATGCTTAAAGGCTTCGATGATAAATGGATAGAAGCGGGCACCGAGCATAAAGCCATTTTCACCAATATCCCGCCGGGCAGTTATACCTTCCTGGTCAGGGCGTGCAACAACGACGGCGTATGGGCCTCGCAGCCTGCTCAGCTGACGATAGTGGTGCACCCTCCCTTCTATTGGTCGTTGCCTGCCAAAGTCTTCTATCTGGCTCTTTTCGTCTTCCTAGTGTGGTGGATCATCCAGCGGAAGAGCCGCAAGGCCGAGCGGCGCCATCAACGGGAAATCAAGGAGATGAACGAGCGCAAGGAAAAGGAGATGAGCGAGGCACGCCTGCATTTCTTCACCATGATTGCCCACGAGATACGCACGCCCGTGACGCTCATCATCGGGCCGCTTGAGAAACTCAAGGAACAGATGCAGACCCTGGGGCAGAAAGGCCTCGACAGCCATGCACGCGGCAGCCATAGCGCCACGCAGACCTTGGACGTCATCGACCGCAACGCCCACCGCTTGCTCGACCTCGTCAATCAGCTGCTCGACTACAACAAGGTGAAGCAGCAAGGCATGAAGCTGCACTTCACCGTCTGCAACATCGCCCAGCTCATGCGCGCCGTGGCGGTGAGGTTTGAGCCGACGCTGCAGCAGAAAGGCATTACGTTCGAGGTCAGCTATCCCGACGACAGCTTCACGGCGGTCGTGGATGGTGAGGCGGTGACAAAAATCCTTAGTAACTTCATGACCAACGCGGCCAAATACGCCAAGAGCACCATCCGCATGACGTGCGGCAACATCTCTGGCGACACCTTCCAACTGAGTGTCAGCGATGATGGCATTGGCATCAGCAAAGAAGAACAGGGCCATATCTTCGACGCCTTCTATCAGGCCAAGGACAACAAGCCAGGAACGGGCATCGGACTCAACACGGTGAAGATGCTCACCGAGGCGCATCATGGCATGGTGGAGGTGAAGTCGGCCGAGGGCGAGGGCGCTGTCTTCACCGTGACGCTGCCTGTCAAGCAGGATGTCGCGGTGGCGGAAGAGAGTGAGGAACCGTTGGCTGTCAAACAGGAGGAGCCGACAAGTCTTTCTCCCGACGAGGATGAGGTCGTGAGCGGGACGGCTGCAAAAGAGGCAAAGCCCGTCATGCTGGTCGTGGACGACGACGATGACATGCGCAACTTCATTGCCTCCAACTTCCAGGACGCCTACATGGTCTTGACAGCAGCTGACGGCAACGAGGGACTGCAGCGGCTCAGGCAGACCCATGTGAGCATTATCGTGAGCGATTGGATGATGCCCAACATGGACGGTGCGGAGTTCTGCCGGCGTGTAAGACAGGACTCCAACACCAGCCACATCCCCTTCATCATGCTTACGGCCAAGACCGACGATGCCAGCAAGGCGGAGAGCATGGACTGTGGCGCCGACGCTTTCATCGAAAAGCCTTTCTCCATGCAGTATCTCGAGGCTTGCATCCGCAACATGATTGCCATGCGTCGCCGGCTGATGCAGCACTTTGCCGCCACGCCCACTGAGCCGGTACCAGAGTTGGCCAAGGCCCAGATGGACAACGCGCTGTTGCGACAAATGAATGAGATCATAGAGGAGAACATCGACAATCCCGACTTCAACGTGCAAATGCTGGCCGAGCGACTCAACATCAGTCGTTCGGGACTCTTTGCCAAGGTGAAGGCGATCACCGACATCACGCCCAACGAGATGATCCAGATCGTGCGTCTGCGTAAGGCTGCCCGTCTGCTCAAGACCAAACAGTACCGTGTCTCAGAGGTTGCCTATCAGGTGGGCTTCAATAATCCGTCTTATTTCTCAAAGTGCTTCCAAAAGCAGTTTGGAGTGAAGCCGGGGGAATATTAGAGAGCCTTACCAGCCTCACCCCCAACCCCTCTACGGCCTCACCCCCAACCCCTCTCCAAGGGGAGAGGGGGGTGATATGCTGCAAGGGACGAAAGGTAGGGCTTACTACCCTACAAGTCCAAAGATAAGAAACGTATGTCTCTGGACAATTTGCTCACAAAGATATAACAATTAAACTGCATCCCATGAAAAATAAAATAGGGAAATGCCTGCCTGTTTCAAGATAAAAACTTATTTTTGCATTAAAAACAAAGAGGAGGTAACTATGGCATTAGAAATCAAAGCAATTCCAACCCTTCATGGCGAAGCCGCTGAAAGATTTATAAAATTGGCTGAAGCTTCGCCCGAAGAGCGTAGCAAACGAAGAAAAATCAAAATCGACATCAGTGTTGTGGATAAGGTCTTGCGTAAGGCAGGATTGGTATAGAAATGACATCTATGAGTTGTTTGTTTAATCATTGTACAATGATAGAGCTCTCTGAGGATATTGTTTCTCGGGGGAGTGTCTTTTTCTTGTGGTAATATAAGAAATTGGAGAAAGGGTACACCGTTTTACTTCCCTTTCTCCATTTCTTGTATCGATAAGATCTGTTCTTCTCAAATATGTGCGCAATTATCTTGCCATGCCATTTCTTCGGAACATTTTTGATGTTACTTCACGCTCCACTCAAACAGTCCGCAGGAGTATTTCTCGGGCTGCTTGACGTTGAGGCGAAGCACCTTCGTCTTTACGGGCGTGAAGTGTACGGTGCAGGGCTGTCCCTTCTTGACGGGATAGCTGTCGGCATCTGCCACCGGCTGCCACTGGCCTTGCGCGTTTTGGTATTCAATGTTCCAAGACTGCGGAACTTTGCATCCGCCCCAGGGCTGGTCGTCGTACCAGTAGATGGTTGCGGACTGCACTTGCTGTGGCTCAGTAAAGGTGTAGGTGATCCACTCCGTAGTTCCTTGTTTCGGCCACCAATGGAAATAGGGTACCGAACGGTCGTTTTCGTCGGCGGGCACCAGTCCGTCGGCAATACTCTTCATCGATGCTGAGGGTGTCGACGAGGCGATAGTGGCTTGCGAAGCCAGCGTGGCCGGTGTGGCGGGACGGGTGGCGCGCACATCCTGCGGCATCCATACCTTCATGTTGCCACTGCCACGATGGCACCAGGCGAAATACGGGATCAGCGTCAGCCGCTCGTCTGTTGTGGTCAGCCGTCCCTGCTTGTCGTAGGCCAGTAACTGGGCGTCGGTGGAGAGTGTGGTGATGTTTTGTGTCTTGAAGAGTGTGAGTTGCTTTTGGCGGTCGGCGGGGATGAAGGCAGCCATCGGCTTCTCTCCGGCGGCGAACGTCGGACTTTGGTTGACGAGCATGCCCATGATGTCGAAGTTGTTGTCAGGCCACTCAGCACAGTAGACCAGCGGTCCACGCTCCACGGCGATCAGTCCGCGGTCAGCCACCACCTTATTATTTGCGCGTACGGTGCGCACGTCCATATCGAAGTGGATGCGCACGACATCACCCTTCTTCCATGTGCGGTTGATGGTATAGTATCCGTCGGCCTCCAGAGCGGCTTCCATCTTCTTGCCGTTGACAAGCACGGAGTAAGAGGGTCGCTTGCCGTCGGAATACTCATAGAGGTCTGACGGCACGGGTCGGCTCTTTGCCCATCCCGGGATGCGTATCTTCATATTGAAGCGTCCGGCCCGGTTGTCTTCAATCTTCAGCGCGATGTCGCCATTCCAAGGGTATTGTGTCTCTTGACTCAGCTTTACCTCCTTGCCGCCGACCTTCATCGTGGCACTGTTGGCCAAGAACAGGTTGACATAGAGGTTGCGGTCCTTCACGGCATAGACATATCCTGGCAGTGAGGGGATGAAACGGCAGATGTTGCTTGGGCAGCAGGCACAGCCAAACCACGGCTGGCGCTGATGCTGCCCCATGGACTCCAGCGGATTGGGATAGAAAAACTTTCCGCCGTCGAGGCTCACACCGCTGATGAGGCCATTGTAGAGCGTGCGCTCCAGCACGTCGTAGTATTTCGACTCGCCGTGGAGCAGGAAAAGCCGGTAGTTGACATACACGTTGCCGATGGCGGCGCAGGTCTCGGCATAGGCACTCATATTGGGCAGCTCATAGTTGGCGCCGAAGGCTTCACCGTTGCTCGTGGCACCAATGCCACCGGTGATATAGAGTTTCTTGCTGACGATGTTGTCCCAGATGCGGTCGATGGCATGGATGTAAGCCGTGTCGCCGGTGAGCGCTGCCACATCGGCCATGCCCGCATACATATAAGCGGCGCGCACGGCGTGACCGACAGCCTCGTCCTGGTCAATCACCGGTTTGTGGCTTTGAGAGTATTCCGACCGCACCTGTGTCTTGCCACGGTAGTCGAGGAAGAACTTCGCCTCATCGAGATACTTGCGTTGGCCAGTGACGAGATAGAGTTTGCAAAGTGCCATCTCGGCGATCTGATGTCCCGGCACCACGCAGGCCTGCCCTGTTTTCGGTCCTACCTCACGGACGACACAGTCGGCGTAGCGTATGGCGATGTCAAGGAAGTGGCGGCTTCCCGTGGCCTGGTAGTGTGCGATGGCAGCCTCTACCATATGTCCGAGGTTATAGAGCTCGTGGCTGAGGTCCTCTTCTTTCGACCAGCGCTTGTCGCCAGCCCACTCATGAGGATGCTGCGGGTTTTGTGTTCTGGCAGTATAGAGATAGCCGTCGGGCTCCTGCGCACTGCCGATGATCGTGATCACGCTGTCGATATAACGTCTCAGTTTGGCGTCGGGATAGGTCTGGAGAATATAGCTGGCTCCTTCAATGGTCTTATAGGGATCGGTGTCGTCGAAGCTGTAACCAGAGATGGGAAAGACTTTGGACGGGTCTTTGAGATGCTCGGCCGCATGCTCAAAGTTCTTGTAGCGTCCTGTCTCCTCGCATTTGCTGAAGGCGAGTGGTATGGTGACCTTGCGGCTGGCTTCAAGCCTTTGTCCCCAAAAGCTGTTGGGAGCCACCTTCACGGAGGTGAATGTCACGGGAGTGATCGGATAGCCGCCGAGTCGCTTCTGTGCTTGCGTGGGCAACAGCATGACTATGGTGGCAGCGAAAGTCAAAAGTCGTTTCATAAATATAATGTGTATTAGGATTTCCTTTCCGCAAAGTTACGCTATTATTTCCAAACCCCACGCAACGATCGTCCAAGAATCATGCAAGAATCGTACAAAAGAGGTAAGATGTCCCTGGAAAGGATACACCATGAATAACAGTCGTAACTTATATATTCTCTATATTCGTTTATCTTCTTGATTCCGCGTAGCGGAGCGTTAGACCAAATTCTAACACTCTTATGACATAGCAATGTTGAGGGTATTGCAATTCCCTCCCTTTGGGGAGGGTTAGGGAAGGGCTCTTTTTGTTTGTTGGATAAACTGACAAAAAACGGGCACTGAGAATGCGATTTTTGCGAGCAAGAGTCCTCTCGGTCGATTTTTTGCGATTTTCGGGCGTTTTTGTAATATGTTGATTTACAGCGATGTATGAAAAATGACGATTTTGCGCTCTTGTCAGAAAGGTACTTTGACGAAAAATTCTCTAGAGAATTTTTCGTCAAAGTACCTTTTTTATCGTGTCATCTCAGCTTTCTGACAGTGAGAAAAACGGTTTTTGAAGTTGTGACTCCACTGTTTTGAGTGAAAGCCCATGCTTTTTGCCATTTCCGGCCGTGGTTTGGTCGTTCAATCCCCTTTCTTTCTTCTCTGGAATGAAAGGAAATCCTGACAGACTTTTGTCAAGGAAAATACGAACAAGGCACCTTGCTCTGTTACGCTCTCAGTGCCCGTGTGGCATTGATCACGCAGAGGACCATCACGCCAACATCACCGAAGACGGCGAGACCCATGCCTGCCAGACCAAAGGCGGCGAGGACGAGGATGGCGACCTTCACGCCGATGGCGAAGCCTGCGTTTTGCCGTGCGATGCGCAGTGTGTGGCGTGCCACGCGGATGGCGACGGCGATCTTCGACGGTTTGTCGTCCATGAGCACCACGTCAGCAGCCTCGATGGCAGCGTCACTGCCCAAGGCTCCCATGGCGATGCCTACGTCGGCGCGTGCCAAGACCGGTGCGTCGTTGATGCCATCACCGACGAAGGCAAGACTCGTCCCTGCTGGTTTCTCATGCAGCAGACGCTCTACATGTTCCACCTTGTCGGCAGGCAGCAGTCCGGCATGGTATTCGTCGAGACCGAGCGCGTCGGCTACGAACATCCCCACCTGCTCATGATCGCCGGTGAGCATCACCGTGCGCTGGACGCCGAGACGCTTCAGGCTCGCCACCGCCTCACGGGCGTCGGGCTTCACCTGGTCAGAGATGACGACATGTCCGGCGTAGCTTCCGTCGACAGCAACATGCACCACGGTACCCACATGTCCCTGACATTTCACGCAGCTGTGCACCTCGGCGCCCACCTTGCGCATCATCTTCTCATTGCCCACGCAGACACGGTGACCGTTGACCATGGCCTGCACACCATAGCCAGCCACCTCTTCGATGTCCTCGACGCGGCAGTGGTCGTGCTCGTCGGGATAGGCCTGGCGCAGTGCCGCGGCGATGGGGTGGGTGGAGAAACGCTCCACGTGGGCGGCGAGATGGAGCAGCTCGTTGGCATCCATCCGGTCGGGGTGAACGGCATCAACGGCGAACACACCCTTGGTCAGCGTGCCGGTTTTGTCAAAGACCACTGTGGAGCAGCGCGCAAGGACGTCCATGTAGTTGCCGCCCTTGATGAGGATGCCGCGCCGCGACGCACCGCCGATGCCACCGAAGAATGTCAGAGGCACAGAGATGACCAGCGCACAGGGACAGCTGACCACCAAGAACGTCAGCGCACGATAGAGCCACGTGCCGAAGGCGTCGGCATAGCTCGAGGCGAAGAAGGGTGGAATGAAGGCCAGGGCAAGCGCCATGAACACCACGATGGGCGTGTAGATATGAGCAAAACGGGTGATAAACGTCTCGCTCTGCGACTTGTTGGCACTGGCGTTCTCTACGAGGTCAACGATTTTCGAGGCTGTGGACTCACCGAAACTCTTTGTGGTCTTGATGCGCAGCACACCGGAGATGTTGACACAACCGGAGATGACTTCACCGCCAACGTCTACGCCGCGTGGTATGCTCTCGCCGGTGAGAGCTACAGTGTCAAGGCTGGAGCTGCCCTCAATGACGGTGCCGTCGAGTGGGATCTTCTCGCCGGGTTTCACCACGATGGTCTCGCCGACCTTCACGTCAGCGGGTGCTACGACGGTGACCTGGCCTCCGCGCTCTACGTTGGCGGTGTCGGGGCGAATGTCCATGAGCTTGGTGATCGACTCGCGGCTGCGGTCCTCGGCATAGTCCTCAAAGAGCTCGCCAACCTGGAAGAACAGCATCACGAAGACAGCCTCGGGAAACTGTGGTTCGGCACCGGGGAGGAAGCCGATGAGCAGAGCGCCGATGGTGGCTACTGCCATAAGGAAGTCCTCGTCAAACGGGTCGCCCTCACGGATGCCTTCCCATGCTTCGCCCAGCACGTCGTAGCCTACGATGAGGTAGGGAACGAGGAATACCAGCAGTTGTCCCCATACGGGCAGCGCTATATTACGGGTCACGAGCCATGCAGCCAACAGGAGCACGGCAGACAGAATGATTCTCAGCAGTTTCTTGTTCATCGCTTTCTTTTTTTTTTGTTTCTGGGTGCAAAGGTAAGAAGTTTGGCGTGCAACCGGGTTGCAAAGTTGCCTCACATCCCCATACCGAGCCTCACCCCCATGCCCCTCTCGAAAAAAAAGCCTCACCCCCGTACCCCTCTCCAAAAAAAGCCTCACCCCCGTGCCCCTCTCCAAAGGAGAGGGGAGTGATATGCTGCAAGGGACGAAAGAAGGAGGAAATAGATGATGGTACTGCAAAAGACGAAATGAGGGCGTGAACTGTCAAAACCAATAAGTATTGCTGCTGATATTGATTTTCTTTCCATCTTTTTGCCATTGGCGATGACAAGGTAAGAGATAAAATCGTATATTTGCAAGCAGGAAGCGGCACGGAGAGACGGTGCTGCGGTTAACCACTAAACGGAAGTACGATGAAGAGCAAGTCCTATCTCTATAAGCATAGCGACAGGTTGGTGATGATCTTTCTGTTGTCACTGGCCTTGGCAGGCATCGCCCTGATGTTCTATGTGGGCGGCGATGGCGTAGACACGACAGCAGCTGACTCCATAGCCGTGGCGACAGAAGAGCGGAAAGGCAACGTGTACTATGCCCAACCGGTGGCTCAGCACGCCCGTTTCGCTTTCGACCCGAACACCGCCGACAGTACGCAACTGCTGAGACTGGGATTGCAGCCCTGGCAGGTGCGCAGCATCTATAAATACCGGGCAGCAGGCGGTGTCTACCGACAAAAGGAAGACTTTGCCAGGCTCTACGGACTGACAAAGAAACAATATGAGGAGCTGGCACCCTACATCCGCATTGGCAGCGACTATCAGCCGGCGGCAGACTATTATGGACACGAAAGACGAAGATACGACGGTGGGACGACGCAGACGATGCGTACGGAAAACGATACCACACGGCACTATGACTATCCTCATAAACTCAGCGCGACAGAACATGTGAACCTGAACCTCGCCGACACCAATATGCTGAAGCGTGTGCCAGGTATCGGCTCGTACTGGGCCCGTCGCATCATCAACTATCGTGAACGCTTGGGCGGCTTCGTGTCGCAAAGCCAGCTGAAGGAGATCGACGACGAATTCCCACAGTCAGCTATTCCCTTTTTGAAGATAGCGTTGGGCGATGTGCACAAGCTGAACGTGAACACGTTGACATTGGGCGAACTGAAGCGGCATCCCTATATCAACTATTACCAGGCTAAGGCCATCGTGGACTATCGCCGGTTGCGTGGGCCTATTCACAGCCTGAATGATCTGAGACTCTGCAAGGACTTCCCACCGGAAGAAATCAAGCGACTGGAACCCTATGTGACGTTTTGAGTGAACAAAAAAGCAGTGTACCCAGTTGGGCACACTGCTTGGCTTATGCTTATGCTTTTGCTGCGATGCACTCGATCTCGACACGCGCGTTCTTCGGCAATGTCTTGATGGCGACAGCTGAGCGGGCAGGGTAGGGAGCCTGGAAGAACTCAGCATAGACGCTGTTCATGTCGGCGAAGTCTGCCATGTCGGCCAGGAAGACTGTTGTCTTCACCACGTCGGCCATGGTCAGTCCGGCTTCCTTCAGGATGTGCTGGATGTTGGTAAGACTTTGACGTGTGAGTTCTTTGATGCCACCCTGTGCGAACTCACCTGTAGCCGGGTCCACGGGAAGTTGTCCACTGACGAAAACGAAGTTGCCGGCTTGAATGGCCTGGCTGTATGGGCCGATGGCTGCCGGAGCGTTGTTGGTTGCAATCTGTTTCATGATATGTTGATATTAAAGTTGAACGATACACCTATTATATATATAGGACTTCCTGTTGCTGTTTTGTATGTAGCATTTTCCCTTTGTCTTAACGATGATGCTGCTTGACGATAGCCAGCGAGAAGACGCTGATGCGCACGTCGCCTGCCGTGGAGAGTTGAGAGGCCAGTGCCGTGGTGGTGGCCCCTGTGGTGACTACGTCGTCGACGATGAGCACGTGGCGGTGGCGGATCGCGTCGGCATTAACGAGCTGGAAGGCATCTTTCACGTTTTCGAAACGTTGCGCAGTGCTCAGGCTGGTCTGACTCTTGGCAAATGTCGTGCGGCGCGCTACGTGAGTGAGAACCGGTATGCCGGTGACCTTGCTGATGCCCTGAGCGATGATCTCGCTTTGGTTGTAGCCCCGTTGTCGCAGTCTCGTTTTTGCCAGCGGCACGGGGATGATCGCGTTGATGCCGTCGAGAAAGCCCGTCTGCAACATCTGCTGACCGGCTTCCTCACCCAGCCAAAGTCCCATCTCGGGACGGTCGTGGTATTTCAGATCAAAGAGGAAGTTGCGACGGTCGTCATACATATAATAAAATAAAGAAGCACCGCGCTCGAAGTTCCGTATCTTGCCATAGAGCCTGTCGACCATCAGATTGTCGTAAGGACGCTCCAGAAATCCCGTGTAGGGTAGTTCGAGCAGGCAGGACGAGCAGAGCTGAGGCTCGTTGAGAGACAGCCGTCGCCCACAGATCGGGCAGAAGCGTGGCATGACGAAATCGAGCAAACGGTCAATCCAACTCGCCATCGCCGTCGAGATCTTCCTCGCTCACACTGTCGATGCACTGTCGGATGAGGTCGAGCGAATAGCCTCGTCCCATGCCAAACTTGATAAGCTTCATGCTGCGCTCGTAGTCACTGTCGGCCTTGATGGTCGGCCATTTGGCGCGGAGCAACGGTTTCAATTGTTCGAGATAAGCGCTGTCGGGCACACGGTCGAGCACAGGCGTGTAGACATCTGCCGACACGCCTTTGGCGTAGAGTGCCTGCTCGATCTTGCGGCGTCCCCATTGGTTGAAGCGTATCTTGTCTTCGACGAAAGCCTCGGTATAGCGGCTGTCGTCGACATAGTGGTTGGTCACGAGATAGTCGATGACCGTTTGCCGGTCTTCGGCGCTGATGCCCCACTGCCGCAGTTTCTTGTCCATCTCGCCCGTGCAGTGCTCGGCTTTGGCACAGAGGGCGGCGAGCTTTGCCGTGGCTCGCGCGGTTTCCTCGTTGATCATGGTCGGTTTCCTTTTATAGATTTTATAGAAGCTATAGAGATTATAGTATCTATAGAGGCTATAGCTATCTACAGTCGACTATAGAAACTATAGCCTCTATAGTCGCTATTCTTGCTTTCTTGCGGTCGCGAACCGCTGCTTGCCGTAGTCGTCTTCGCGAATCGTCACTGCTTCATAGCCCAAAGAGACCATCAGGCTGCTGAGTGCCGCGGCATAGAGTGGGTTGATCTCGAAGCAAAGACGGCCATTGGGTCGCAGCCGTCTTAGCCCCAGTTCTGCGATAGCGCGGTAGAAGCGCAGTGGGTCGTCGTCGGGCACGAAGAGTGCTGTCGGCGGCTCGTAGTCGAGCACGTTGCGCGCCATTGTCGTGCGCTCCTTGTCGGCGATGTAAGGCGGGTTGGAGACGATGCAGTCGTAAAGGCAGTCTTCTTCACTTTCTTCTCCTTTTCTCGCTTCCGCAAAAACGTTTTCTTTTGTTTCGGAAAGCACGTTTCCTCTCGCTTCTGTAAGCACATCTTTTCTTGCCTCCGCGAGTACATCGTTTTGTCGGAAGAGCACCTGCGTACCTAAGCGAAAGGCATTGTCTCGCGCTTGTCGCAAGGCCTCGGCACTGATATCCCAGGCTTCCACCAGGGCTTGCGTGGCTTCCAAAGCAATGGTGATGGCGATGCAGCCCGACCCGGTGCCTATGTCGAGGACATGCGCGCCGGTGGGCAGACCATCCAAGACCAGGCGGCACAAGCCTTCGGTCTCGGGGCGCGGGATGAGCACGCCGGGTGCCACATGGAATGAGCGACCGTAGAAGTCGGCTTCGCCGAGTACATACTGTACGGGCTCGCCGGCCTCCAGCCGCTGCCATATTTCATGCAGCTTTGTTTCGTCGTCTGCCGATAATTCACTAACTTTGCCACAGACAAGGTCAGTGAGGCTGAAGCCAAAGGTCGTCTCCAACACCAGTCGGGTGATGGCCTGCGCCTCCTCTACGGCGTAGAGAGGCGTGAGCTGATGCCATAGTTGCTGATAAGTCATAGTGCAAAGATAATAAAAGAATAGCATTTCGGACTATGAACACAGAAGAAATCAACAGGAAGACAGATGAAAAATACATGCGGCGCTGCCTGGAGCTCGCCGTCAACGGACGGCAAAACGCCAAGCCGAATCCTATGGTCGGTGCGGTGATTGTCAGCAGCGACGGCCGCATCATCGGTGAGGGCTACCATGTGCGCTGTGGTGAGGGACATGCTGAGGTCAACGCCTTCGCTTCCGTGAAACCGGAGGATGAGGCACTGCTCGGCGGAGCCACTGTCTACGTGTCGTTGGAACCTTGCAGTCACTGGGGCAAGACGCCACCGTGTGCCGACCTGATCATCAGCAAGCATGTGCGTCGTGTGGTCTGCGGATGCATCGATCCCTTTGCCAAGGTGCAGGGACGTGGCGTGAAGAAACTGCGCGACGCGGGCATAGAGGTTACTGTCGGCGTGTTGGAAAAAGAGTGTCTGGCGTTGAACAAGCGGTTCATCACGTTCAATACGCATCATCGTCCTTACATTCTGTTGAAATGGGCACAATCTGCCGATGGTTTCATCAGTGGCGAGGGCGGACGACAAGTCGCTCTTTCGTCGCCGTTCACTCAGATGCTTGTACATAAATTGCGGGCGGAGAACGATGCCATCCTTGTCGGCCGGCGCACGTTAGATGGTGATCATCCCCGGCTCAACGTGCGGTTGTGGACGGGGCGTGATCCCGAGCGCATCGTGCTCACCCATCAGCCCGCCAGTGTGCCTGAGGGCTTTTCGGCCTTTGACAGCATCGACGCAGTATTGGATCATCTCTATGCCGAGGGCAAGCAGAGCCTGATTGTAGAAGGTGGTGCCCAGACCTTGCAGACTTTTCTCGACCGTGGACTTTGGGACGAGCTGCGCGTGGAGACAGCACCCGTCACCCTCACCGCTGGCGTGCGTGCGCCACAGCTGCCTGAAGGAATTGAACTGGAGAGCCAGCAAGACTACGACGGACAGATCATCCGAGTCTACAGGAAGGCATAGTGAATGTCAAGAATATGGTGATGCGCTCTCCCTCCCTTTTGTTGGGGGAGGGTGGAGAGTGTCATCCTTACCACTTCAGGGTTCCGTATTTCTCCTTTGCCCAGAGTTGTACGGCATTGATAATGTTTTGCCATACCACATAGGCGCAGGGCGCGATAGCGGCGTAAGGGTTGAGAAAGGTCAGCGTGAGCCAGATGCCCACCACCGTATTCTTCTGTCCCAAGGCCTGTCCGGCACTGATGCTGTCGTCGTAGTGTGCGCCGACGAGCTTGCCCAAACCAAACTGGAATACCGAGATGAACAGTGGGATGACGCAAAGGGCTACCAGCGTGATGCCCGACACAGGCGCATGGAGAATGCTCTGCATGGCCAGTCCCATGATGATGGAGAGATTGAAGCTCCACAGATAGAAGCCGAGATTGCGACGGTCACGAATCCATTTGGCCACATGCGGCAAGTAGCGGCGTGTGAGCAGGGCCAGGCACAGTGGTACGATGAGCACGATGAGCACCCGCTTGAGTACCATGAGAAAGGCAAAGAGAAAACTGATGTCGGCACTCTTTTCCACCATTGGGAAGAAAAGAGGGATGATGACAGAGGTGACGCAGTTGGCGATGAGGATATACACGGTCATCGACTCGATGCTGCCTCCAAGCTTCTCGGTGATCACCGGTGCGGCGGCGGCAGTGGGACAGATGAAGCAGATGAACATGCCTTCGAAGATGAGCTTCCAGCCTGGCGAAGGCGCAATGGCTACCAGTGCGACGCAGATGGCTGAGAGCGCGACACGGATTCCCTGCAAGATGAAATGCCATGTGCGGGGCCGCAACTCCTTGACTTGTATCTTGCAGAAGGTGACGTAGAGAATGAGGAAGATGACGTAGGGCAACAGCGCCACTAACTTGGGTCCCATGAAGTCGCCAATAGGTTCCAACACGGGTATCTCGGAGAAGAGCAGATAAACCAGTGAGCCCACGCAGAGCGCAACCACTAATGTCCACTGCTTCAAGAATGTCAAGAGCTTGTTCATTAATCTACTGTTCTATTTAATAAAAGTTCTGAAGTAAACTCTTGTATGGTCTTAACAACTACTTTCGGGAATGGTATTTGCATTAAGATATCATAATGATGGTCATTTGTAATGATGCATTTAGCGTTACTGGCTATTGCACAATCAACAAACTTATTATCATCCATATCTACTTGTATCAATTCGAAATGATAATAAGGAGTAATGAATTCTGTAAATGGGCTATTTAAGATAGTCTTTATAATATTCTCTGTTATGTCTACACTGACAAGTTTTTGCAAAATTTCAATATACTCTTCCAGTATTTCATTTGTAACACATAGAATGTTAGTCCCTTCTATAAAGGAGTTCCAGACTATATGATATCTGCTTCTTGATGGTAGACATTGTATAAGACTGTTAGTATCAAGCACAAGCCGAGCCATCTTTTTATAATTTATGCAAATCCATATTGCTTATTTCATCTAGTTTCTTTTGGTCTAGTTGGCCGTTGTCCCATAGCTTATCCAATTCTTGGTCCATTCTCTTTGAATAGTATTGGTACAATACGTTCTTCAATTCTTTTAACCCAGTGTCAGACTGATCGTATTCAAACATCTTTAGCAGATGAATTTGTATTGGATTAAATCTTGTCGTTTCCATATCCTTTATGTATTTATTTCCCTAATGCAAAAATAGTATTTATTTTTCACTCCTGCAACTTTTCCCTTATAATTTGTTGCT
Source organism: uncultured Prevotella sp. (assembly GCA_900317685.1). GTDB lineage: Bacteria > Bacteroidota > Bacteroidia > Bacteroidales > Bacteroidaceae > Prevotella. Next base: position 9,220 of record ONHQ01000028.1, on the reverse strand, counting down.
TATTCCCAAGAGAGTTCTGTGTTATTCCTCTCTCAGCCCCCGCACATAGTCGAAGAGCTTCTTGTAGAACGGGTGCTTCGTCATCGTGGCGGCATTGCCGAGGATGATGAGCTTCATGCGGGCACGGGTGATGGCCACGTTCATGCGGCGCAGGTCGCGGAGGAATCCGATCTGTCCGTCGTCGTTGGCACGCACCATGGAGATGAGGATGATGTCGCGTTCCTGGCCTTGGAAACCGTCGACGGTGTTGACGGTGACGAGATGACGGAAGGGCTTGAAGAAAGCGTCGCGCTTGATGAGTCCGCGCAGATACTGCACTTGTGCACGGTAGGGCGAGATGACACCTACGTCGATCTGCTCGTCAAGGACGCGCTGCTTGCCGATCTTGGTATAGTAGTCGCGCAGCGTGTTGAGGGTGAGTTGTGCCTCACCTTTGTTGATGCGGCCAAAGCTCTCGCCGATGAACTGTTCGTGGAAACTGGGCTCGTCAGGGCCTACCTCCATCTCCGACGTGTCGATCCATTCCATCGGTATGTCGTAGTCGAGGATGCCGCGGTGAGCTGTTTGCGGTGCGCTCTCCACCTTGCCACCATAGAACCAGTCGGAGCTGAAGCGCATGATGGCGTCGTTCATGCGGTATTGCACCTGCAGGAGCGAGACGCACTCGGGCTTGTTCTCGACGATACGCTCCATGAGCGTCTTGCCGAGTCCGGCTTTCATAGCGGTAATGCTCTTCACCGTGGGCGGCAGCTGACAATGGTCACCGGCAAGGATCACGCGTCCGGCACGGCGCATGGGTATCCAGCAGGCAGCCTCCAAAGCCTGTGCTGCCTCGTCGATAAACAGCGTGGAGAACTTCATGCCCTCAAGCAGACGGCTGGCCGAGCCGACAAGTGTGGACGCAATGACGCGCGCCTCACCGAAGAGCTCGGCGTTGATGCGGATCTCCAGTTCGGTAGCGCGACTCTTCAGCCGCTCCAGCTTTTGATGATATTTCTCGTCGCGGCCATGCTTACTCTTGCGCAATTCACGCATTGCCTTGCGGATGGCCCACAGCTGCGGATAGTCGGGATGGTCGGCAAAACGCCGTTCGTAGGTAAAGCCGAGCATCTTGTCATTGACACGTGAGGGATTGCCGATGCGCAACACGTTGATGCCGCGGTCTACGAGCTTCTCGCAGATCCAGTCTACAGCCATGTTGCTCTGTGCGCAGACGAGCACCTGGCTCTCGCGCATAAGCGTCTCGTTGATGGCTTCGACGAGAGTTGTGGTCTTGCCCGTACCAGGAGGACCGTGCACGACCATGACGTCCTTGGCGCAGAGTACCTCATTGACAGCGTGTTCCTGCGTGGCATTGAGCCATGGGAAACGCATGGGACCGAAGTGGAAGCGCTGGGCCGGCACATGACTGTAGAAGAGATCACGCAGGTAGGCGAGGCGTCCGCTCTTGGCGCGCATCACACGGTCAAGGGCGTCGAACATCGTGCGGTAGCTGGTCTCGTCGAACGAGAGCTGCACGCCCACGGGTGCCTCGCTGCTCTGCACGTCGAGGGCATGGCCTTCAGGAATGGTCACCACCATGCGGTCGCCGTCGACATACGACACCGTGCCAGTAAAGCCGAAGAGTTTGGTCTTCACCTTGGCGGTAGCCCCTGCCTTGTCGTTGCTGTGGCTCTCCTCCATGCGGAAGAAGACCACGGGCTTGCCGTATTCGAAATTGTGCTCGATGCCTTCGTCAGCAGTGCGGTAGACCTCTAACGCAAATTGGTTGAGCGAGTTGTAATAGCTCTTGCCCACGCGTATGGGATACCAGGCATCGCCACGCTTGACGCGGCGTGCCATGCCCATGGTGTCGGCTTGTTTGCGGAAAGCCTCGCGCTCGGTCTGGTACTCCAACTGCAACAGCAGCCGTTGTTGTTGCAGGGTTTGTATGGATGATGGTTGTGACATTGTATTGCAAAGATAGCGCAAACATGTGGAATGGCAAAGAAATCGGCAATAAAAAATGGTGAGACGCGGTGAACATCACCAGCATCTCACCAGCACTTCATGCAAAGATCTTATAGAGCGACAATGTATATAGACTCAACTATCCAAAAGCCTCGCTCCTTCTGTCACAGGCAAGAGGTGGCAGGTGTGGAGGGTTTCCTTCTTCGAGTCGCTCGATCTTTGATGAATTTATGGTTGTATGCTTATCGGCTTGCAGCCTTTTGAGGCTAACAGTAGATAGGAGACGGGAAAAGACAATAAGAGTAGGGAGAGCTGCTCAGATGGGCAACCCTCTTGAAAGAGTGATATATAATAAAAGGTGGTACGGTCATGTCTTGCATCTCTTTCCGGGAAGCCAGGCTCCTCGGTGTGTTGCTGCAAGACGGGACGCAGTGATATTCTATTTAAAGGAGGAAGAGCCGTCCCAGCACTTTCAGCCTCCTGTGCGGAAGACCGAATCGCAAATGTGGTGTAATCCCCCTACATACCAGACGATGAGTCTGTGCTTGGTATGCTTGCATTGCAAAAGTAGTGCTTTTTGTCGAAACAATGCTGGTTTTGTGGTTAAAAGTAGTTAATGAGAGGGGGGAAGGAGATGATCTGTACTACAAGAGAGGTAACACAACTTTATTAGGTTCCAATCTATATAAGTGTAGTGCGAGAAAATGGCTATTCTTCTATAAACTCTTTGAAAAATAGTCGAGGGGAGTATATCTTTATCTGTGAATCAGTACAGTCTTTGAAGTCTTTTGTGTTTATAGTGATAAGAATGTCGCAGTCTGCATATGAAGCAGATTGGAGTTGATAACTATCCTCAAGGTCAGTGAACTGTTCATCGCTGACACCTTTTAGCAACTCTTTGCTTCCAATGGATGATATCTGAAACTCGTCTATGATGCCGATTAAGAGTTCACGTAGCTTACCGGTTAATTGTGGACGAGTTAGACCTTGTTTATGTAAAAGCCTCTCTGATAAATAGGTGATGGTATAAAACGAGCCTACAGAGAGATACGGCTTAATGTCATGATTGTCTAACCAATCAAAGATGGAGCCTATCAAGTCAGCTTCATTTCTACTGTCAAGCATCTCCATAACGACATTAGTGTCAACAAAGACCTTCATAAGCCGTATTTCTTTTGTAGATATTCGTCAAGTAATTCTTTGTCAGACGCATGCTCCGATCCGCTTAGCACACCTTTGAAAGAAGAGAACCTTTGCTTCTTTGGGGTAGAGCCAGCTGTCATATTACTTACAACGAACTGGGCATAAATCGTTACCTGATGTGTCAGCTCGGACATGTCAATCTTGCCGGGTGGCACATTCACATTGATATTTAATGTTGTCATTGCCATAATTGTAACCTTTCATTTCTTACTTGCAAATATAGTACAAAAGAATGAAAGGACAAAGAAAAACTTCTATTTTTCTGTTCTTTACAGTATGTAGACTATGTATCCTCCTTATTTATATAGGTGCTTTATTTTTCTATTCCACTCGTTTTCACTATCTTTAGATAAGATAGGATGCACTCGGGAATACAAAAATAAAGCTTGGGCTTTATTTTTCTATTCCACTCGTTTTCACTATCTTTGCATGGACAAACATTGTAAGTCATGAGAAAGATACAGATTATCAACGGACCCAACCTCAACCTGCTCGGTGTGCGCGAGCCGGGTATCTACGGCAAGAACTCGTTTGAGAGCTATCTGCCCACACTGAAAGCGCTGTTCCCCGACGTGCAGATCGACTATTTCCAAAGCAACATAGAAGGCGCGCTCATCGACAAGATGCAACAGGTAGGCTTTGACTACGACGGCATCGTGCTCAACGCCGGTGCCTATACCCACACGAGTATTGCACTGCTCGACTGCATCCGCTCGCTGCGCTGCCCTACAGTGGAGGTGCATATCTCCAACGTGCACCAGCGCGAAGAGTATCGCCATCACTCGATGATCTCGGCAGGCTGTCTCGGCGTCATCTGTGGCTTTGGCCTGCAAGGCTATGAGCTGGCTATCCGTGGCATCCTCGCACACCAAAGCGACAAAGCATGACCGACACGCAACAGCTCGACGACTATATCGTCAACCACAGCGATCCGGAAGACGAATACCTTTATCGGCTCTACCGCGCTACGAACATACATACCATCCACGGGCGTATGCAAAGCGGACATCTGCAAGGGCGACTGCTGAAGATGCTCGTGCTGATGCAGCGGCCGAAGTATGTGCTTGAGGTCGGCACGTTCTCGGGCTACTCGGCGATCTGCATGGCTGAGGGACTGCGCGAGGCGGGAATGGAGGGCAGTAAGCTCTTCACCTTTGAGATCAACGACGAGATGGAGGACTTCACCCGGCCTTGGATCGAGGGCAGTGCGGTATCGTCGTGGATAGACTTCCGCATCGGCGACGCCTGTGCGGAAGCACCTCGGTTGGGCGTTACCTTTGACATGGCATTTGTCGACGGCGACAAGCGGCGCTATGTGGAGACCTACGAGGCTATCCTGCCGCTGATGAATCCCGGTGGCATCATCCTCGCCGACAACACGCTGTGGGATGGACATGTCATTGACCCGGCGTATGACCACGACCATCAGACGCTCGGCATACGGGCATTCAACGACTACGTACGCGACGACAAAAGAGTGGAAAAGGTCATCGTACCCGTGCGAGACGGGCTGACCATCATCAGAGTGTTGAATGATGAATGTTGAGTGATGAGTTGTTCAATGTTGAATGATGAATGTTGAATGATGACTTGATCAGTGTTGAGTGATGAATGGTTAGGGAGAAACGAATGTGGAATTAACAAAGCATTATCTACGTTATCTGAAGTTGGAGCGGGGCTATTCGCCCAATACCGTTGAGGCCTACAAGCATGACCTGGAATGGTTGCTGGGCTACTTAGAGCAAGAAGGACTTGACCCGTTGAGCGTGAAACTCGAAGATCTGGAACACTTTGCGGCGATGCTTTCCGACCATGGCATCAGCGCAAAGTCGCAGGCACGCATCCTCAGCGGTGTGCGCTCGTTCTATCGTTACCTGGTCTTGGACGGCTATCTCGACGTGGACCCGACTGAACTGCTGGAGTCTCCCCATCTGCCACAGCATCTGCCCGAATATCTGTCCACCGAAGAAGTGGATGCTTTGGAGAACAGTATCGACCTGACGAGCAACGAAGGGCACCGCAACCGCGCCATCATCGAAGTCTTTTTCTCCTGTGGACTGCGTGTCTCGGAACTCACCAATCTCAAACTTAGCGACCTCTTCCTGTCGCAGGGCTTCATCCGCGTCAACGGTAAAGGCGGCAAGCAACGACTGGTGCCCATCTCGGAGCGCGCCATCCATGAGTTGGAGCTGTGGTTCGACGACCGGCGGCAGATGGAAATCAAGCCCGGCGAGGAGGACTATGTCTTTCTCAACCGACGCGGGCATCACCTCACGCGTACGATGATTCTGATCATGGTGAAGCGTCAGGCTGAGGCTGCGGGTATCAAGAAGACGATCTCGCCGCACACACTCCGCCACTCCTTCGCGACGGCTCTGCTCAAGGGCGGAGCCGATCTGCGCATCATCCAGGAGCTGCTCGGACATGCTGACCTCGGCACAACGGAGATCTATACCCACATGGACGACGAGTCGCTGCGGCAGGAAATCCTCTTGCATCATCCCAGAAACATCAAGCATGAGGCAGAGAACGGCTGAAAACTTTCACTTTCAGACGGAATACGCCGATGCTTTTCAATATTATTTCTTAACTTTGCAGCCAAAAGCAAAACGACAAATACATGAAAATCAATCAGCCTTCTTTCGAGATATGGGAGCAAATGCCCGGTGCAGACGGCGTCTACCGTCAGGTGGAGCGCTGCGGCAGAGTGTGCTACAAGAGTGAGAATCATCAGACGGCGGATTCGGCGCGCCCGTTTGTGGAGCGCATGATCGCCAGCAAGCATACGGCAATGCTCGAACATGCCACGGTCTATCTGACGTTGGACGAGCACGACGACCGTGTCGCCTTCTACCGCCAAAACCGCTTCACGCATGTCAACATGGTGAACGGAAAGGCTTACGTTACCACCAATCTGCGCGTGCTGGTGGAGAACGACAGAATGGACGACCTGAAGGAACTCTGTGAGCCGACGGCTCACCATGAGCGCCGCGTCACGGTGCATTTCACTACTCAGGTGGCTATCACACGCGAGTTCAACCGTCACCGTGTCAACTCCATGGCAGAGCAAAGTACCCGCTACTGCAATTACTCTAAGGAGAAATTTGGGGCAGAGATCACCATCAACCTGCCCCAATGGGTGAAAGACCTGCCTGACGGCGCGTGGACATCGACGATCAAGGAAGGCACGGTAAGTCTTGACGATGACGCTTTCCTGGCTTTGACCAAAAAAGTTGTTGCGGGTGAGGCCGATGCTGCCGACAACTGGCTCTTTGCCAACTTAGCTGCCGAGCGTGCTTACCTCAATCTGACAGCTTTGGGCCGCAAGCCTCAGGAAGCCCGCGTGGTGTTGCCGTTGGACACCAACACGGAGTTGGTTCATACTGCTTTCCTCTCTGACTGGAAGCATTTCTTCGATTTGCGTGCCTTAGGCACTACGGGTGCTCCTCATCCTGATGCCAAGGCAGTGGCGTTGCCGCTTTACGAAGAGATGAAGAAGCGTTATTCGCTCTGATCCTCTTCACGCAGCGTGTTGTCGCTATTCCATCTTATCACTTAACAGACAAGCCGGCCTTATGGGTCGGCTCACTTTTTTCTTTTCTTTCCCTTTCTTCTGACATATCACCCACGATGCTATGATCTTCCATCCGCTCGATACATCCATACAGCCGCCAGTCAGGTTGAACAATCCGTTCTACTATGAGCCGGATGCGCTTTGTCGGCTCGCAATAGCGCAAGTAGCGGCATATCTGCGGGGTGACAAAGAGCAGATCTTTGCAAAGGGCGCGGTAGACACTATCTTTCAGGCTGAGATTGCCAAAGGCAAGATGTTTGGTGTAGTGATCGTGCGGCAAGATGGTGAGCTGGGCTACATAGCCGGTTACAGCGGACAGGTTGTCGGACGCAGCGACTGGCCCGATTTTGTGCCCGCAGTCTATGACTATCTTCAGCCCAATGGCTATTTCAAGACGCACGAGGCTGGGATCTCGGCTCTCAATGAGCGCATTCGCGACATGGAGCAGGGACAGGATTTGCGTGATGCCCATCGGCGGTTGGAAACCGTGAAAGCCCGGCAGGAGCAGGCCGTCAAAGACTTTAAAACGCGTCATCCCAGTGGGGCGAGGGTAGGGGAGAGCAATGAGGATTATATCCGACGGCGGCAATTCGAGAACGCGGAGCTCCATCGCTTGCGGAAGGATTACCGAGGTCAAGTGGAGCAAGCATTGCGTACGGTCGACGAGTTGGAAGGCACGTTGCGTCGTCTTCGCCAGCAACGTCGACAAAAGAGCGACAACTTGCAGTCGTGGCTCTTCCGTCAGTTCCGCCTGCGCAACGCACGCGGAGAGGTAAAGGACATCGAGGAGATTTTTCACGATTACGGCCAATGGCAAGGGCGAAAGATGGTGGCACCGGCAGGTAGTGGCGAATGCTGTGAGCCGAAGTTGCTGCAATATGCCTTTGAACATGGGATGCAGCCGTTGAGCATGGCTATGTTTTGGTGGGGCGAAAGTCCGAAGGAAGAGGTGAGGCACCATCTCCAGTGCTACCCGGCTTGCAATGGTAAGTGCAAGCCACTGCTGTGGTGGATGTTGCAGGGAATGGATGTGGAACCGAATCCTCTTGACGATGCGCGTCATCAGGAGCTACCAGTGGTCTATGAGGATGCTGACATCTGCGTGGTGTGCAAGCCGGCGGGAATGCTTTCCGTGCCGGGGAAGAGCCCGCGGGAGAGTGTCTATAGTCTGATGAAAGCCCACTGCCCTGAGGCGGAAGGGCCGCTGATCGTCCATCGGCTCGACATGGCGACGAGTGGACTGATGGTGATAGCAAAGACATGGGAGGCTTATCACAACCTACAAGATCAGTTTTTGCATCACGAGGTGAAGAAACGCTATGTGGCTCGGTTGAGCCATGAGATGAAGACGGAAGACGGCGTTTTGTCGCTGCCCCTTCGGCCGGATTTCGATGATCGTCCGCGACAAATGGTTGATAAGCTTCATGGCAAGGCGGCGACGACCTATTTTCAGAAGATCGATGACCGCCATGTAGCACTCTATCCTCAGACAGGGCGTACCCATCAGTTGCGGGTGCACTGTGCGCATCCCGATGGTTTGGACAATCCGATTGTGGGCGATGAGCTCTACGGTCAGCGTGGCCGAAGGTTGTGTCTGCACGCCGAGCAGCTCACCTTTCACCATCCCCGTAGCGGCAAAAGCGTCACCTTTGAGTGGAAAATAGACTTTGACAAGGAATAAGGACGGGAAAAATAGACAGCTGGCAACCGTTATATAGTAGTAAAAATGGCACAGTGGATATTTTCCGTGGGTCGGATGTTAGTCTACTTCACTGGTTACAGATCCGTAGTTGGTTAGAGGGGGCATAGCTCAAGAAAAATTTTTTTTGAACCAAAACCAGGAAAACCTCTTTGTGTCAGCACCAAGGGCTAAGGCCCTTTGCCATTTTCGGTTTGAGGGCTTATGAGAGACACGCCTCTCACCACCCTCAAACCACAAATGGCAGATTCTCTTACGTCGAATATTGGCGCTGACACAAAGCAAAACCTTAAAAACAGGCTATCGCTATGTAACTTCCAATTCCCAATTATGATCTCGATACGCCAAACACCGTGCCAGCCTGTTTTCACGTTTTTCCTTGCTGTGATACAACCTGAGAAACAAAGGGTGAAGCCCGGCATCACAGCAAGTGTTTTGTGTGTTCCTCAACTACGAGAGACGCAAGCCCTCAACTACAAGAGTGAGTGATTCGAAGCCCTCTATAAGCGGAAGACAGCGGCGGTAGACGGAAGACAGCGGCGGAACCGACAGAGTACTACGGTGAAGTACTGGAGTAATCTGCCCGTAGTACTGGAGTAATCTCGGTTTAGTACTGGAGTAATCTGGCCGTAGTACTGACACCAAAAAAGCTTTGCCCTTAAGACAAAAGGCTTTGCCTTAAGACAACAAGCCTATGATTAAAGAAACCTCCATTTCAGACACTATACACCAAGCACAGTCACCAGCTCTTCGATGTACTTGAGCATGGTGGCAGTGCTCCATTTTCCACCTTC
>ONHQ01000025.1 GCA_900317685.1 uncultured Prevotella sp. | reverse complement strand
AGAAGGAAAACAAGAAGGCACGCGAGACCGGCGAAAGGGCAAGCCAGCGATAATAGCGTCGCTGCAGAGCAGCAACATACAGAACCCAGCACAACGAAAGACCGAGAACCCAGTACTACGAGGCGGAAGCCCAGCACTACGAGAGGCGGAAGCCCGAAACTGCAAGAGTGAGTGACTCAAATCCCTTTTTAGGCGGAAGACTGCGGAGAATGTAGACGGAAGACTGCGGCGAAACCGACTGAGTACTACGGTGAAGTACTGGAGTAATCACGGCTTTGTACTGGAGTAATCACGCCTTTGTACTGGAGTAATCTGCCCGTAGTACTGACACCAAAAGGCTTTGCCCCTATGTTACACTGCCTTTCAATCATCTGCTCCACGGCCTTTCTATCTAATAGGCGCTGATGTCTAAAGATCATTCGGTCTTTGTCTTCTCATCATTGAGGCGACGCTTCACGACAGCAGGGTTGCCCACAGCAAGGCTATCGTCAGGAATGTCATGTACGACAACGGCTCCGGCACCGATGATGCAGCGCTTGCCGATCGTCACGCCGGGCAAGACGGTGACGCCACCGCCAAGCCAGGTGTCGTCGCCAATAGTGATCGGATAGGACGTCTCTATGGGTTTGCGCCGGTCGAGATAGTTCATAGGATGCTGTGGCGTGAGCAACTGACAGTTAGGTCCGATGAGCACATGGTTGCCAATGGTGATGACAGCCCCGCCGAGGAACGTACAGTTGTAGTTGATGAACACATGCTCCCCGATGTGGTTGCTGCTGGCATGGTCGCAGAAAAACGGCGGGCAGATCGTCGACGAGTCAGGGATGCCCGGTGCTACCTGCCGCAGCAACGCGCGGTAATCGGGCGAGGTCAACGTGGTCCGGTTAAACGCCAAGATCAGTTTCTTGGTGTCGTTGCAACTCTGTTCCAACTCTGGGTCATCAATGCGATAGAGCTCCTGCGAGCGCATCTTCTCAAATTCTGTTTTCATAGTCATCGTGTTTTGGCAACAAAATTAAGAAAAAACATCAAAAGGACAAACGTCAATAGCACTTATTTTGTAACTTTGCCGCAAAGTAAACACCATGCAGAAATGAGAAGAACGATCATCCTGCTGGTTGGCTTGCTGCTCTGTCTGTACACAAAGGCACAGATGCACAGCTACGACACCAGCTTCACCTTTTCCCAGACCAACTTCGTCGACACGATTCCTATAGAGGTTGTCGACGATCAGATATACATCATGGGCACGGCGGGCGGACGTCCCTGCCGCTTCAACCTCGACACAGGATCGAGCCAAGGCTCTGTTTATATGGGCAGTGGCATACAAGGGTTGCGTCCGTTGGGCAATGTCGTCAGTCGCGACGCCGCCGGCAATCTCGACACGGTAGCCGTGGTGGAGTTGCCGTCACTGACCATCGGCAAGCTGACACTCCAGCACTATGTTGCCTCGGTGTTCCGCCCGCAGACGACGCGCCGCACATACGATGCCATCCTCGGCTTCGACCTGCTCAACAAAGGCTTGTGCTGCAAGATCGACGCACGCCGGGGATACATAATCCTCACCGACCGTCGCGACTACTTCGACCGCGAGCCTGGTGTGGGGTTGCACTATCGGCTGAAGTGGTTCGTACCCTATGTGCTTGTCAGTCCGTTTAAGTGCCATACCGACGAGGTGCTCTTCGACACGGGCTCGCCCCAGCTCTTCACGATGAACAAAGAGAGCTTCGACGTGCACGCCTATAAGAGCAAGAATGTGGAGAGCCAAGTGGAGGAACGTGTCAACGGTTCGTTCACGATTGGGCAGTTAGGTGCCGAGCGTCCGTCGGAGGTAGTGTTTATGAAACTCGACCGACTGCGATGGGACACCTTTTCTTTTAAAAACGTAAAAGCGATGACCACACAGGGCGCCAGCCGCATCGGCGCAAGCATCCTGCGCTATGGTACGGTGATCATCAACGGCTTCCGCCACAAGATCTTCTTCCAGCCTTACGAAGGCGGTGACAACGTGGAAGTGAACAACAAAACCTATACCGTCGCATACGTGCCGGACAGAGACGGACGCCCCGTAGTCGGGCTGCTGACAAAGAGCAGTGACGAGTACCGGGCAGGGTTGCGCCAGGGCGACACCATCATGGCCATTGACGGCAAAGCCGTCGCCACGTTCGCCGACTTCCGTCGTTACCCCTTTGTGGAGGGACAGACCTACACGCTGACGGTAAGAGGACAAAACGGAATGGAACGACAGGTACCCTTCACAAGATAAGAAAAAACATGCAATGAAGACTCCTCCTCTCATGGATAGAATGCGGAGAGAATCTTTTATATAGCTATGGTAAACGTGAAGCGAAGACCACCATCAGGGTTGTTGCGCACGTTGACGGTACCTTTATGCAATAGGATAGCGTTCTTGACGATGGCCAGGCCGAGGCCAGTACCTCCCATCTTGCGGCTGCGTCCCTTGTCGACCCGATAGAAGCGCTCGAAGAGACGCGAGAGATGTTCGGGCGGCACCCCTACCCCATTGTCGCTGAAGACAAACGTCCAGTAGTCGGTGTGGCGCTCAGCGGTGAGCGTGATGGACGTGCCCTCGCCGGCATAGGCAATGGCGTTGTCGGTGAGATTGCGGAAGACACTGTAGAGCAGCGACTGATTGCCCTTGACGATGAGTTCTCCGGGCAGATAATTGTGGAACGTCATGTGGCGCTGCTCCAGCTGCAAGGCCGTCTCCTTCTGGATGTTCTGCACCATCTCTGAGATATTGACATCCTCGAAGTTCTGCATGTTAGGTGCATCGTCGAGCCGGTTGAGCGTGGAGATGTCGCGCAGCAACGAGGTGAGGCGCTCGCTTTGCGCATAGCAGCGCTTGAGAAACATCTCCTTGGTAGGCTCGTCGATATGGGGATTCTCAAGTATGGTTTCGAGATAGCCCTGAATGCTGGCCACGGGCGTCTTCAACTCATGGGCCACGTTTTGCGTGAGCTGTCGCTTGAGGATGTCCTGTTCGCGCCGCGTGCTCTGCAAGCGCTTATATATCTTGATGATACGCTCGGCAATCTCGCCCAACTCGTCATCGGGGAAGGCCGCGAGGTCCTCAGTCTCCAAACTCTCGTTGTGGTCAGCGCGTGAGGCAAAGATGCGAAGCTTGGTGATATTCGTACCCAAGCGGTTGACAAAGCGGTAGAGCACGAGTGTCAGCAGCGCCATGACCACCAAAGCAAACCAGATGAAGTGCTGATCGGCCTGGAGCGTCTTTGCCAGATTGTTGTCGTAAGGCAGAGCCGTGCGCACAACGATACCGTCTTCCCTGAAATAAGTAGCGGAATAAAAATACTCGCGGTCTAAGGTACTGCTATGGCGTGCGAGCGATGTGCCGTGTCCCAGGCGCAGAGCCTCTTTAATTTCCGGACGCGAGGCGTGATTAGGCATGTGAGCATAGTTGTGACGGAAATTGTCGTAGAGCACACGTCCGTCCTTACGCACAAGCGTCACGCGCAGCTCCTTGTTGTTAAAGCTGTGCTCCAAAGCGGTCAAGGTGCTGTCGAACGGTTGCTGCTTACCATGGATCGCCTCATGCACCTGTGCATTGAAGCTCTCCAGTCGCGATTCCAGCAGCCCTATCTTGTATTGTTTCTCCCTGGCCTGCTGAAAGACAATGAACGCCACGGCAAAGACCACGAAGAGAGAGAGTACCGTCAAATAGAGTTTATTGCCGACTGAGATTACCTTCATCTTCCTGAAATATTCATTCATTTACTCAATTAGATTTAAAGCACACAATACCCGGAAACATCCCTTAAGCATCGAAATAGTAGCCGAAGCCCAGTCGTGTGACGATGCACTTGGCAAAGCGCCCGATCTTCTTGCGCAGTCGTGTGATGTTGACATCCACGGTCCGGTCCAGCACGAGCACATCCTTGGGCCACACTTTATCGATGAGCTCCTGGCGGGAGAACACACGTCCCTTCTCCTCAAGCAGAAGATGGAGCAGTTCAAACTCGGTCTTGGTAAAGGGTACGTTCTCACCGTCAATGCTCACCGTCTTCTTGTCGAGGTTCATCTCCAGTCCCTGATAGCGCAGCACAGCCGGCTCCACACCCTGTCGCTCAGAGGTACGACGGAGCACGGCGCGGACGCGCACGAGCACCTCACGCAGGGAGAACGGTTTGGAGATATAGTCGTCAGCACCGAGGTTGAAGCCCGTGACTGTGTCGTTCTCGGTGTCGCGTGCCGTGAGGAAGATGATGGGCACGTTGGCCGTGGAGGGATTAGCCTTCAGCTGTTTGGCCATGGCGAAGCCCGACATGCCACCCATCATCACGTCGAGCAGCAAGAGATCGAAAGAGGCTATATCGAGTTTCAGCGCGTCCTCGGCCGAGTTGGCCGTAGTGACCTGATAGCCCTCAGTTTCAAGATTAAACTTGAGAATCTCGCAGAGGTCGTCCTCATCGTCGACGACCAGTATCTTGTAGATTTTTTCTTCTTCCATTGCTTATAGTTGTTATATTGCAAAGATAATCATTTTTTCTTTCTTGGGCCTCCGAAAGCCCATTTTTCGCTGAGACTTTAGAAATGTGTCATGAACTCGATGACAATCTTGTCCTTTTCCGAGGTCTTTGGGATGCCGCTCTTGCGATAGAAATACTTCTCGTAGTTGATGCGGATGTCGGAGACAAACGGCTTGGCCAGACTGAGCGTCACGCCTCCTGTCAGGCGATTGCGCTGATAGTCGGTGGTGGCCATGGCACCGCTTTCGTCGTATTTCGTGCCGTCGGCGTGGTCGGTCATGAAGTCGTAGCGAACCAGCGGCGACACCTTCTTGATCAAGCAGCGCTTGTCACGGACGGGAATGTCGTAATTGGCAAAGACATCCACGGCATGCACATCTTTATATAAATGGTGGGAATACCGTTTGAACAAATACTCTGCCTCACAGAGAAACGGTCCCCGGTGATAGGTCAGACCACCATCGTACATCATGATTGTATTGTGATTGGGACTGATCTTCTGTGCGCTGAGTACCAAGTCGGTATGGAAAGGAAAGAAGAACTGCACCTTGGAAGAGAAGTTCGTACCTTTGGTCCAATAGTCTTTCTGCCCCGTGAGGCCCGAGCCATTGAAGAGTCCAGCCTGCACACGTATGGGGAAGCCCACATGGAAGTCGTAGGCAGCCATTGCTCCCACGTCACGCACGTTGCCCACCTGCTTGGCGATGAAGCTGCGGTTGGCAAAATACTGCTGGTCGGGCGAGCGATGCGCATCAATGGTAAACGGCACACGCATCTGTCCGATGGTGAACTGGAAGTAGCGCCAGGGCTTGAGCCTCGTATAGGCATCGAGCATCTTGATCTGGCCCTCGTCGCAAAGGTCTATCTCGGCCTTGTACTCCACTTCCGGCATCAGCTTTCCACTGACGCTGACACGTGCCGTGCGCACCTCGAAACGGCCCTCGCCCTCCGAAGTCTGATATTCATATTTACCGCGCAACGTGCCGTGCACCTGCGGCAGCATGTCTACATCTTGAGCCAGCGCCGACCATGTTGCCAGCAGACACAGCACAAGCGACAGAATCTTTTTCATATATGTTGCATTCTTGTGTTTACGTCCGCAAAGTTACTTCTGTCATATTTAGAAAAGGTGACACAGATGTTACAAAAGCGTGACAACAGTCTTTGAAACAATATCGTAACATTATTGTAACAGATATGAACAATATGTGTTGAAGATTATTGGTAATTTTGCAAACAGAAGGGGATAATCAACTTACAATCATATGAAAGCAAATAAGAAAGAGTTACTGGAGAGAATTGCAAAGATGTCAAAGAAGGGCGGCAAGCTCGAGACGGCCGTCCTGACACTGGCATTGCAGAAACTGGATAGCGAAGACTTCGCCTTTGACGAAGATGCTGTCTACAACGCTGATCGCACACAACTGGTCTATTCACGTGGCGACCGCGAAGAGGTCAGCGTCCCCGCCTCTGTGCAGACCATCGGCGAGATGGCCTTTGCCCGTAAGAAACAATTGAAAAAGGTTGTGCTGCCCAAAGGACTGAAGACAATTGCCCGCGAAGCCTTCGCTGACTGCGACGCTTTGGAGGAAATCGTGCTGCCAGCCAGCGTGGAGACGGTCGAGCCGTATGCTTTCAGTGATTGTGACCGGCTGAAGCGCGTGGTATTTGAGGGTGCACCGAAGAAAGTCAGCCGTAAGGCTTTCGACTCCTGCGATGAGTTGCACGACATCTCGGTGCCCGACGACATGGTCAAGGCGCTGCGCAAGGCGCTCCACCTCAACGACGGAGACATCAACTATCTGGTTGTAGGACACAACGAAGACAACAGCAAGAAAGCAAAAGAGGAGAAAAAGAAAAATAAGAAAGAAGAAAAAGCCGCTAAGAAAAGCGAAAAGGCTGCTAAGAAAGACGATAAGGCCGCTAAGAAAGACGAAAAGGCTGCTAAGAAAGGCGACAAGAAAAGCGACAAGAAGATAGATATAAAGGACAAGAAGAAGGAAGAGCAGAAAGGCAAGAAAGAAGAAATGAAGGCCGACAGTGCCCTGCCCCCGTTTTCTAAGTCCATCGACATAAAATAGACCATTGTAAGCCTCAACAAGCATCATACGATATAGCAACATGACAAAGGAAGACAAACTCAAGAACCTCTACGTCAAACGCGACGTGAGTTGGATGTATTTCAATCACCGCATCCTGCAGGAAGCCAAGAAAGAATATGTGCCTCTGTTGGAGCGGCTGTCGTTCTTAGGCATCTACTCCAACAACCTCGACGAGTTCTTCCGGGTGCGTGTGGCCTCGCTCAACCGCGTCCTGGCCAGCAACGATGTGGACAAGCACACCAAACAGGATGTGAAGCGCACCATCAAAACCATCAACCTGCTCAACGAGAGCTACAGCAAGGAGTACACCGAGGCCACGCGACAGGTGTTCCGGGAACTGGAACTGCATAAGATCAGGATGGTCAACGAGACGCAACTCAACGACGAGCAGAAGAAATGGCTGGAGAACTTCTACTACGACAAACTCAACGGCTCAACAAATCCCATCTGGCTCAGCGAGATCAAAGACCTCAGCACCTTGGAGGACAACCGCATCTATCTGATTGTGGAGAAGACGATCATCAAGGATGCCCGCTCGAAATACGCCATCATCAAAGTACCCGACAAGACGTTTGGCCGGTTCATCAAGATCCCGGCTTCCGACGGCTACGACAATATCATGTATCTCGACGATGTCATCCGCTTCTGCCTGCCGTTTATCTTCATAGGACTCAGACCGAGCTATTTTCGTGCCTACAGCTTTAAGTTCACCAAGGATGCGGAGATGGAGGTGGACAACGATGCTGACTATGGCACCATGGAGCGTATTGCCATCGGCGTGGACAGCCGCAAACGGGGTGAGCCGATCCGTGTGCTCTACGACCGCGACATGCCACAGAGTATGCAGAAAAAGATATTGGAACGACTCGACATCCGGGAGCTCGACACCTCACTGGCCAGCGGACGCTATCAAAACCATAAGGATCTGATGACGTTTCCCGACTGCGGCCACGACGAACTGAAGAATCCGAAATGGAAACATCTGATGAAACCAGAGTTCCTCTCAGAGCAAAGCATCCTAGATCTCATCCGTGAGAAAGACCGGTTTATCCACGTTCCCTACCACAGTTTCGACGCTTACATCCGCGTGTTGCGCGAAGCAGCATTGAAACCCGAAGTCAAAGAGATCAAGACCACGCTCTATCGTCTGGCCAAGGACTCCAAAGTGGTCAAGGCTCTCATCTGTGCTGCCCGCAACGGCAAGAAGGTGACAGCCGTGGTGGAACTGCTCGCCCGCTTCGACGAAGAGAGCAACATCAAGTGGAGCAAGCGCATGCAAGAGGAAGGCGTGAACGTCATCTTCGGCGTTGAAGGCCTGAAGATCCACTCCAAGCTGCTCTACATCAGCAGCAAGAAGGGTGACATCGCATGTATTGGCACCGGTAACTTCCATGAGGGCAACGCCAAGGTATATACCGACTATCTGATGATGACGGCACGTCCGTCTATCGTCTCAGAGGTGGCAAAGGTGTTCCAATTCATCGACCGTCCGTTCCAACAGGTGCGCTTTGGGCAACTGCTCGTCTCGCCCAACGCCATGAAGAGCCGCATCCTCCACATGTTCGATACAGAGATCAAGAATGCCAAAGAGGGCAAAGAGGCATGGGCAAAGATCAAGATCAACCACATCACCGACCCCGACGTGGTGGCAAAAATCTACCAGGCTTCGCAGGCCGGCGTGAAAATTGACATCGTGCTGCGCGGCAACTGCTCTCTCGTGCCGGGTATCCCGGGCGTGTCTGACAATATCCACATCGTGGGCATCATCGACCGGTATCTTGAGCACAGCCGCATCCTCATCTTCTGCAATGGCGGTAAGAACAAGTATTTCCTCGGCTCAGCCGACTGGATGCCGCGCAACCTGCTCAGCCGCATCGAGGTGATGACACCGGTCTATGACGAGGATCTCAAAGAGGACCTGCGGCGTACGGTGGAATATGGCCTGCGTGACACGGCCAATGGTCGGCTTGTCGACGGCAAGGGCACCGACCAGCTGCAAGAGGGCGAAATCTTCCGCAGTCAGGAAGAGCTCTACAAATATTATTTGGAACACAACGGGTAGAAGGAAGTCTGTATCACTCTACCCGCGCAATTAAAGAAAGAGATATGAAATGTACGTTAGCAGCTATTGATATTGGTTCCAACGGAGCCCGTTTGCTCATCAAGGCCTTCGACGACGAGGCTGTAGGACTGGAGCGTGTGCGTAAGCTCATGTTCGTGCGTGTCCCCCTGCGTCTGGGCAAAGATGTCTTCACGCTCGGCAAGGTGTCGAAAGAGCGTGAGGAGATGATGATCCACATGATGAAGGCCTACAAACAACTGATGAAGGTCTTCCGCGTCGATGCCTACCGCGCCTGTGCCACGTCGGCCATGCGCGATGCCGAAAACGGCATGAAGGTGATCAAGACGATTAAGAAAGAAAGTGGTCTTGACCTGGAAGTGGTCAAGGGCCCCGACGAGGCTCTGCTGCTCGTCAACAACCTCGTGGAGAATACCGACTCCAATGAGGGCAACTTTGCCTACGTCGACGTGGGCGGTGGCAGCACGGAGATCTCGCTCATCCACGACGGCACCCTCGCCGAGAGCCACTCCTATAATATAGGTACGCTGCGCCTGCTCTCTGACCGCGTCACACCCGAAGCCTGGAAAGCGATGGAGGCAGATCTGCAAGGCTATGCCAAGCTCTACCCCAACATCCACATCATCGGTTCCGGTGGTAATATCAACAAGCTGTTCAAGATCAGCAAGGAAAGTAAAAACAAGAAGCTCTCCATCGCTGAATTGCAGCGTCTCTACTCCATGCTCAAGCCGATGAGCATCGAGGAGCGCATGATTTCGTTCAACCTCAAGGACGACCGTGCTGATGTCATCGTCCCCGCCGCCCGCATCTTCCTCGACGTGAGCAAGCAACTCGGATGTGACGAGATTATGGTGCCAAACATCTCGCTGGCCGACTCTATCGTCGACGGACTCTACCGGGACATGAAAGCCGCGAAGGTGAAACCATAAGCATATCCCAAAGCAATATCCACGTATCGGCACTTCCGATACGTGGATATTTTTTTTTCTGCTTTCTCTTACCAAAAGAAACTAAAAAGCGCACTTATGTGGTTAAAATAAACTAACCTCACGCAACTTTCCTTTCTTTTCTGCGTCATAATAACGATATTTGCAATAAAATGGCTCTGCCACAATCTCTATTACAAAGAATTCCGAGCCTATGCAACACACGAAACGACATTATTAAATTAAAAACAAGATAATATGAAGAAGACTAACATCGCTATTGTAGCTCTCCTCGCCGGCACTATGCTCGTCAGCAGCTGCGCCAGCAAGAAAGACTTGGTCAACTGTCAGACCGAGAACCGTGAACTGACGGCCAACTATCAGGATGCCAAAGAGAAGCTCGCTGCCTCTCAGGCCCGTGTCAGCTCCTTGGAGGATCAGCTCGCTCAGGCTAAGAAAGACTATGCCTCACTGCAAGGCTCACTCGACAAGAGCCTCAGCAACGCCAACGCCAACAACATCAACATCTCAAAGCTCGTTGACCAGATCAACGAGTCAAACCAGTATATCCGTCACCTCGTAGAGGTGAAGAGCAAGAGCGACTCGCTCAACATGGTGCTCACCAACAACCTCACCCGCTCGCTGAGCAAGGAGGAGATGAAAGAGGTTGACGTGCAAGTGCTCAAGGGCGTCGTCTATATCTCCCTTGCTGACAACATGCTCTACAAGAGTGGCAGCTACGAGATCAACGACCGCGCACAGGAGACACTGAGCAAGATCGCAAAGATCATCATGGACTACAAGGACTATGACGTGCTCATCGAGGGTAACACCGACAACGTGCCTGTCAACACCGCCGCTCCTTCAATGAAGAACATCCGCAACAACTGGGACCTCAGTGCCCTGCGCGCCTCCAGCGTGGTGCAGTATCTCATCGACCACTTCGGCGTGGCACCCAAGCGCCTGACCGCCGGCGGACGTGGTGAGTTCAATCCTGTAGCCACTAACGACACCGAACTGGGCAAGCAGCGTAACCGCCGCACTCAGATCATCATCACTCCGAAGCTCGACCAGTTCATGGACCTCATCGACAAGGCTCCTGAAGAGAGCAACAACAAGTAAGGATTACACCTATATATAGAAGGGGGGCTATGCCGCGTGGCATAGCCCCCCTTATTGTGATTATATCAAAAGACATTTACGCCGTTTGAGGCAACTTGCCGTTTTGGTATTCGTATTTTAAGATGAGATACAGATAATCAGGACTCTCCGTATAAAGAAGCGTTCTTGAATCTTGGATAATCTTCAAAGTAGAAGATTGGTAGATAAAGTTGAGCGCTTCTGGAACAGGCAAATGAAAATCTTCTATAAGCTGTTCACTCATACTGTCAACTGCACTATCCACAAGGAAGTGGTATCTTTGATCTTTTGTCATCATAATCTCTTCAATGTTTTAATTGCCTTTTGCGTCAAAAAACAATACTGACTACTGAGTTGCTTATACCTCAGCTGCTCTGCAAAAGTCACTTCATTTATATAGCCATGCTGGAATTGGCTCATAAGAAATGCTACACCGTCATCAGCCACCGGACCTATAACAACATCATAACGATGATGAAAATGCAGCTGGCGGTTACGATTCTTATAAATAAATTGAGCCCACTCTACAGAGACTTCACTGAAATTCAGAACAGCAAGGCTGCCATTTACAAGAAGCTGTTCGCCAAAATCGTACTTTTGGACAATCATGTCACCTCCAAAAGCATCGAACTTGCGTTGAGCCATATTCTTAGCCTGCTTCTGAATATCGGTAAGATAAAAGCCACGCCCAAAGTCTTTATAAGGTAAGCATTTTGATATGTCTATCTTATTAAAGTCTACATTTGTTCCGTGATACAATATCATGCAAGCAATCCTCCATTTCTTCGGCACACATTGGCCAAGGCTTCAATCGTGTCTTCCACCGGCAACGTATGCTCCACATCATAATGATCCACTAAATAGTGAATACCCTTGCAGCGATAAAGATAGCTGCAAGCCTGTTGGACAGACAATTGGAAATGAGCTCCAAAAGCCCGAATGATCATATTTATATAAGGTATTCTAAACCTATCATTCTCTGAAGTAGCCATAGACGATTGATAGCGTATTTAGTTTTGTCCTTCGAGTTTTTCTATCTCAGCTCTCTCGCGGTTGATGATCTCGTAACCGTTCTTGGTCATCTTATGCACCTTGAACTTGTCAAAGCCCTCACCATAGACACCAATGACATTGGTCTGAGTGACGAAAGCACGAGGGTCGATGTCGTTGATGATCTGGAAAATGGTATTGCTCTCACGACGCTTGGCCATGATGAAGAGCATCTTCACCTGATGACCCGTATAGAAGCCATGAGCTTCGATGACCGTAGCACCACGATGGGGATAGACAGCGATGCGCGAGGCTATCTCGCGATACTTGTCCGAGATGATGAAAAACTGCACGCTACGACGCATGGAGTTGACAACCTGGTCGATACAGAACGCGGTGACCATCAGCACTACATAGCCATAGATGACCTGCTCCCAGTTGTGAAGAACAAGATAAGAAGAGGTGATGATGACAATATCGCAGAGCATGATGACACGCCCCAAAGAGATGTCGCGGTACTTGTTGACAATGGCAGCCACAATGTCCGTGCCGCCCGTGGATCCGTTGTTGGCCAGTCCCAGTCCCACGCCGCTGCCGCAGAAGATGGCGCCGATGATGCTTGCCATGAACGGCTGGTCGGACAGCAGATGCGTGTCGGCAAGATTATGGCGCGCCAAGGCGGTCAGTGAAGTCAGCACCACCACAGCGTAGATCGTCTTCACGCAGAACTTCCATCCCAGGATTTTCAGAGCAGCAATCAACAAAAAGGCATTGATAACAAAATAAGTCACCTGCACCGGAATGCCCGTACCCCAGTAGACGACAGAGGAGATACCCGGCACGCCTCCCGTGGTGATGTTGTTGGGCAACAGAAACACGTTCCACCCGATACAATAGGAAACCATGGCTATCGTGATCATCAGGTAGTCACGCAACTCTTTGACAATACTCTTTTTCTTCATACATGAGAAATAATAAAGTTTCTATATCATGACGGGTTCGTCATCTTGCTTTTCTTAAATCCCCAGTCCACCGGTAAAGCTCACATCCATCGCCTTACTCTGCATGATGGTGGAGTTGGCCGGCACGCTGTGAGTGAGCCACACATTACCGCCGATGACCGTATCATGCCCGATGGTGATACGCCCCAACAATGTCGAGTTGGAGTAAACCGTGACATGATCTTCAAGCACCGGATGGCGGGGCACAAGACGCGAGCGGTCGCGCCGCGTCTCCTCGCTGGGCTGCTGATGGAGTGTGTAATAAGGATTCTCAGTGTGTGCCGCACCGAGTGTGACACCTTGGAAGAGATGCACATGATTGCCAATGACGCAAGTCTCACCGATAACTACACCCGTACCGTGGTCGATGGAGAAGTACTCCCCTATCTTGGCACCCGGATGGATATCGATACCCGTATTGGCATGTGCCTGCTCAGTGATGATACGAGGTATAACAGGGATACCCATCTCATGAAGTACATGAGCGAAGCGATAGTGAATCATGGCATGAATGACTGGATAGGAAAAGATGACCTCACTATGCGAAGAGGCTGCCGGATCATCGTCGAAGATAGCCTCAACGTCGGTGTAGAGCAGATGCTTGATGAGTGGTAGTTGTCCGATCAGCTTTAAGGATTTCTCTGCGGCCTCCGTCTCGGCACTGCGCTCATCGCTGCCATCGGCACAAAGAGCCAAGGTCAGTTGCTTGCGCATGAGGCTACAGAGTCTCTCCATGTTCACGCCGATATGGTAGGAACGGATGTCGCTGTCGATCTGCCGCTTGTCGAAGAAGCCGGGGAAGACGACCATCTTCACCAGTTCCACCATCTCGCGCAGTGCTTCGACCGATGGCAACGGAGCATCGCCCTGCGGGGCCATCCGGCGCTCATCGTCAGAGACACGTGTCATCATCTCCACGCTCTTTAAGAATATATCATTGTCTTCCATAATATTCGTCATTCGATAAAAAAGGGTTGTCTCCCTTCTCATTTCATTGTGGATTCATGCGCAAAGTTACAAGAAATAATTCATAATACGACATTCCGCATTCACAAATTATTGCGTTCTTCCTCATTTTTTGATTCCCCCTTCAGTTTGTTTTTCCAAAAACTCGACTCAAATACTACATATAACAAAAAGAGCCAGTCAATTTCTATTTGTAACATGATTGTAATACATGTGAACACTATTGTAATATGTGTTTAAACCACTTGTAATATACACTGATTAACTTTGCGCACAAAAAGAATATAACTTATCATTTATGGAAACAATTTATTTGTGTATCGTCATCTTCCTGCTCTGTCTGGCGGTCTTCGACTTGTTCGTGGGTGTGAGCAACGATGCGGTGAACTTCCTGCAGTCGGCCGTAGGTGCTCGTGTGGCAACATTCCGCACGGTGCTCATCATTGCCTCCGTCGCTGTGGTCTTAGGAGCCGTGCTGTCATCGGGAATGATGGACATTGCGCGCCACGGCATCATGATGCCGGCCCGTTATTCCTTCCATGAGGTGATGACCGTGTTCCTGGCCGTCATGGTCACGGATGTCATCATCCTCGATGTGTTCAATTCATTAGGCATGCCCACGTCGACCACGGTATCACTGGTCTTCGAGTTCCTCGGTGGCGCGTTCATGATTTCGACATTGAAGATCATGGGCGACCCGAGTCTTGACTATGGCATGCTGCTCAACTCCGACAAGGCCCTGAGCGTGATCATCGCCATCTTTGTGAGCGTGGCGATCTCGTTTGTCGTCGGCATGATTGTGATGTGGATCAGCCGTGTGGTATTCACATTCAACTACAAGAAGCACAGCCGCTACGCCATCGCCATTTTCGGTGGCATCTCGTTCACCGTGCTGGCCTACTTCATCTTTATGAAAGGTGTCGGCAACAGTCCCTACGTCAGCGAGAGCGTGCGCGACTATATCAACAGCAACATCAACCTGCTGCTGATCTATACATTCATTGGCTCTACCATCGTCATGGAAGTCCTGCATCTGTGCCGCATCGACATCTTCAAGTTTGTCGTGCTCATGGGCACCTTCGGTCTTGCCATGGCCTTTGCCGGCAACGACCTTGTGAACTTCATCGGTGTTCCTTTGGCCGGTCTGGCTTCCTATCAGGACTATGCCGCCAACGCTCACGGTGCCGGTGTAGACACGTTCATGATGAAATCGTTGATGGAGAGTGCCAAGACTCCTCCTTTCTATCTGATGGCAGCCGGCATCATCATGATCGTGGCAATGGGTACTTCTAAGAAAGCCCAAAACGTGATCAAGGCCTCTGTGGACCTGGCCCGTCAGGACGAGGGCGACGAGATGTTCGGTTCGTCCAAGGCAGCCCGTGCCATCGTCCGTTTCTGCCAGTGGGGCGTGGAGAGCGTGGCACATATCTTCCCCGCTTCCCTGCGCAATTGGATCAACAGCCGTTTCAACGCCAACGAGGTGGAGCTTGTCGATGACAAAGCCGCCTTCGACGTGGTGCGTGCCGCCGTGAACTTGGTGATTGCCTCCATGCTGATCACCTTCGGTACCAACCACAAGTTGCCGTTGTCTACCACCTACGTGACGTTTATGGTCGCTATGGGTTCAAGTCTTGCCGACCGTGCATGGAGTCGTGAGAGTGCCGTGTTCCGTGTCACTGGTGTGCTGAGCGTCATCGGTGGTTGGTTCATCACAGCCGGCGTAGCCTTCATCACCTGTTCCCTGGTGGCACTGATCATGTGGTATGGCGGCATCGTACTGCAAGTAGGTTTCATGGCACTCGTCGTCTACCTGCTTTGGCACAGCAACCAGCAATACAAGAAGAAGAAAGAGATGGAGGCCAAGGACGAGGACAGCTTCCGGCTGATGATGCGCACCCGCGACCCCGAGCTCGTTTGGGACATGCTTCAGAAGCGTGTGAGCAGCACGCAGTGCAATATGAACCGATATGCCCTTGACATGTTCAACAAGATCATGGACGGCTTCAACGGACAGAGCACACGTGAGCTTAGCCGTTGCCGCAAGTCTCTCCATAAAGAACAGGACAACCTGAAGAAATACCGTCGTCAGGAGATGCTCGGACTGAAGAAGTCACCACAGGACATTGCCATCGAGCGCAACACCTGGTTCCACCTTGGGGCCAACTCCGACCAGCAGTTCATCTACTGCCTGCGCCGTATGCTCGAGCCGGTACGCGAGCATGTCGACAACAACTTCAACCCAATCCCCAACGAGTATGTCCATGAGTTCCAGCCCGTGCGCCAGAAGGTCAACGACCTCATGCACATGACGCAGGACATGATCACCAACGGCAAGTACGATGACTACCGCGACATTCTCTCCGAGGCTGATCTCTGCCGCGACGAACTGTCGACACTGCGCAAAAGCCTCATCGACCACATCCAGCAGTCGTCTGACACGAAGATGCTTCAGGTGTCTCTCGTCTACCTCAACATTCTGCAGGAGACCGATGAGTTCCTCAACATCATGCGCCACCAGTTGCGTGCTGCCAAGAAGTTCATTGAGAACTAACAGACTCTCTCAAGCCCAAAAGGGCCTTCCCATATTTATTTGACAATTGTGTAATCGTTGTAGCCGTGCCCAGCAGAGACTGCCGGGCACGGCTTTTTGTGTCATAGGATTGTAGTACTTACGTCTATCCATTGTAAACACATGGACATCAAAAGGAAACATCTATCTGCTAACTTTGCAACAGAAAACATAAGTAAGGATACAATCAGTAACAATGAGAAAGCTACAAAGGGGAATAGCAGCCACCGTGCTGCTGATAGCCGTCACTACCGCCCAGGCACAGAGCATCGTCGGACGTGTGGTCGACGCCAAGACAAAAGAACCGCTCATCGGTGCAGTCGTCAGCCTGCAAGGCACTGACACGAAGACTGTCACCGACACCGACGGACAATTTCATTTTGACCATCTCTCGACCACCACGCCTTACACCCTCTTGGTGAAATACGTGGGGTACAAGAATACAACCATTGACGGGGTTCTCTCAAAGGCCTCAGCAGCAGAAGACGTTCTCACCGTCGCACTGAAGCCCGATGAACAGCAACTGAAAGGAGTCACGGTGACCGGCGTGAAACGAAGAAATACGGTCACGGCCGCCGTGCTCGAAGTAAAAAACAGTCCCGTCATCGTGAGCAACATCTCGGCCCAGGATATCAAGCTCACCCAAGACGCCAACGCCGGCGAAGTCATCCGCCGCGTGCCCGGTGTGAGCCTTATCGACGACAAATTCGTCATGGTGCGTGGCCTGGCCCAACGATATAATAATGTGTGGATGAATGGTGGTGCCGTGCCCAGCAGTGAGGCCGACCAGCGAGCCTTCTCTTTCGACATGATTCCAAGCAACCAGATCGACAACCTCACCATCGTGAAGTCTCCGACGCCGGAATATCCTGCCGACTACACAGGTGGCTTCATCATGATCGATACCAAAGAGATTCCCTTGGAGAATGCCTTTCACGTCTCTGTGGGCGGCAACTGGAACAGTGCGTCTGCCTTCAAGAGTTTCCTTGCCACCAAGCAGAGCCGCACCGACTTCCTCGGCTTCGACAACGGACTGCGCTCGCTCCACGGCGGTATCGACGCTACCCTGGCCAACCTCGGAAAGAACAGCGGCGGCAACACCATGTACAGCCTCTCGGACAACCACCTCAACAACGACTGGGCAGTGAAGAACCAACATCCCTGGGGCGACTTGAAGCTCGCTGCCGACTGGAGCCATAGCTGGACACTGCCCGCCGGAAAGCTCGGCGCCATCGCCGCCGTGAACTACACCAACGAGTACCGCGTCTATCGCGACATGCTCAACAATTTCTATGGAGCCTACGACACCGAAAACGACCGCTCCAACCCATTGCGTCTCTCCACCGACAACCAGTACAACCACAACGTACGTCTCGGCGCGCTCTTCAACATGACCCTGCTCAGTGCCAGCGGCAAGAACAAATACCAGTTCAAGAACGTCTTCAACCAGATCGGCAACAACCGATACACCTGGCGTGAAGGCCTCAGTGCCCAGTCCGAGCCCGAACGCTCGGCAGAATATTACTATCGTAGCAGAACAACCTATACCGGTCAGATAACCGGCCGCCATACCCTCAGTGGCGATGCACTTGATTGGAGCGTCGGCTATGCGTATGCCAATCGCCGGTTGCCTGACCGTCGTAAATACATCCTCTACAACGAGGATGACAGCAAGAGCGACAACTATGTGTGGCTCTATCAAAACGACATCTCGCGCGAGTGGACCTCTCTCGACGAGCACATCGTCTCTGCCAATGTCAACGACGAGCATCAGTTTGCCTTCGGTGACTGGCAACCTAAGGTGAAGGTGGGTGCCTACGGCGAGTACCGCACCCGTAAGTACACCACCCGCAACTTCATGTATTGGTACAACGCCGAAGGCAACAGCCTGCCCAGCGGATTCCGCTCGATGGAGATGACAAGCCTGCTGAGCAATGCCGACAACTACGGTGCCGACAAGCTCTACTTGCTCGAAGATGTCAACAAGATCAATGACTACAGCGGACACAACACACTGGGGGCTGGATATGTCAGTGCTGCTCTCCCCTTTGGCAGACTGGATATCCATGCCGGTGTCCGCTTTGAATACAACCAGATGGAACTCATCTCCAACAGCAAATCCTATGAGACGAGCCACGAGAGCCACTACTATCGTCACAGCGACCTCTTCCCATCTGCTAACGCCACCTATAAGCTCGACGAGAAAAACCAAATCCGGCTCAGCTATGGCCGCAGTGTCAACCGCCCGGAGTTTCGCGAGGTCTCGCCATCGGTCTACTACGACTTCGACCTGGCAAGCAACGTAGAGGGTAACTTCAACCTGAAGAACTGCTATATCGACAACCTCGACCTACGCTATGAGTGGTATCCCAGCCGCGGCGAGATGATATCTTTAGCAGCCTTCTACAAGCACTTCGACTCGCCCATCGAGTGGGTCTATACCATGGCGGGCGGCACCGATGTCATCTACTCCTATGCCAATGCCCGCTCAGCCAACAACTACGGCTTGGAGCTCGACATCCGCAAGAACCTCGCCTTCATGGGACTGCCCGACCTGAACTGGAGTTTCAACGGCTCACTCATCCACAGCCGTGTCAACTTCGAACCGGGCAGCAACGAAGAGAGCCGTGCCATGCAGGGACAATCGCCCTATCTGATCAACACAGGTCTGTTCTACAAAAACCAGCCGCTCGACCTCGACATCGCCCTACTCTACAACCGCATCGGCAAGCGCATCGTCGGCGTCGGTCGCTCGGAAGGCATGGACAAGAACGTGAAGGTGCCCAACAGCTATGAGATGCCGCGCGACGCCATCGACCTGACCGTGAGCAAGCGCTTCGGCAAGCGTGTTGAACTGAAGCTCGCCGCCCGCGACCTGCTCAACCAGAATATCACCTTCAAGCAGTTCACCACGGTAAGCAGCAACGGCAGCAGCAAGAAAGTACAGGAGGTCACCCGACGTTATAAGCCCGGACGCAACCTGCAGGCCTCTGTCACAGTCAAGCTATAGAAGACTATAAAGGCTATAGAAGCTATAGAGGCTATAGAAGCTAAAGAAGCTATAGAAAATATAAAGAAAAGAAAGATTATCACTCTTAACAACAATAAGATGAAAGCAACAAAGATGTTTTTAGGATGCATGGGCATCCTGGCCCTCGCTGCCTCGATGACAGCGTGCAGCAGTGACAACGACGACAATGGCGGCAGCAACAACGGCGGCAACAACGGCGGAACGTCTGTCGTCTACAACTGGTCCACCGACGGTGGCTTCAAAGCCTGCGATCACATTCTCTTCGACGACAACGGCAAGGACGATGCCAACGGTGTCGTCATCGGCAACGGCGACCAGAACTTCGTCTTCAAGGGCAAGCAGACTATTAAGAAAGGCACCTACCTGCTCAAAGGATGGGTGTACATCGCTGACGGTGCTGAACTGACCATCGAGCCGGGCACCGTCATCAAGGGCGACAAGGA
This sequence comes from uncultured Prevotella sp., assembly GCA_900317685.1. GTDB lineage: Bacteria > Bacteroidota > Bacteroidia > Bacteroidales > Bacteroidaceae > Prevotella. Next base: position 25,597 of record ONHQ01000025.1, on the reverse strand, counting down.
CACCAAGGCTGCCCTCATCGCCGAGCCGGGCGGCAAGCTCATCGCCAAAGGCACACAGACAAGCCCTATCGTCTTCACCTCTGAGATGGCTGCCGGTAGCCGGAAGCCCGGTGACTGGGGCGGCATCATCCTCTGCGGAAAGGCTCCTAACAACAACGGCGTGCTCAACCAACAGATCGAGGGAGGTCCCCGCACCAAGCACGGAGGCACTGATGCCAACGACAACTCTGGCGACCTGGAGTATGTGCGCATTGAGTTCGCTGGCTATCCTTTCCAAAAAGACCAGGAGATCAATGGCCTGACTCTCGGATCCGTGGGAGCCGGAACGACCATCGACCACGTGCAGGTGAGCTACTCCAACGACGACTCCTACGAGTGGTTCGGTGGCACGGTGAACTGCCAGCACCTCATCGCTTACCGCGGATGGGACGATGACTTCGACACCGACAACGGATTCGCCGGCAGCGTAACCTATGGGCTAAGCGTCCGTGACTCCAAAATTGCAGATGCCTCACAGAGCAACAGCTTCGAAAGCGACAACAATGCCAGCGGCTCTACGGCAGAGCCCTACACGACCGCTACACTGAAGTATATGACCATCCTGGGTCCGACGACCTTCGATGCCAACTTCCAGAACACCACTGACTATATCAACGGTGGTGGCATGAACCCCGGCAATGGCTCGTCAATGGGTAAGTTCCAGGCTGCCATGCACATCCGCCGCAACTCTCGCCTCAACGTGCTCAACAGCGTATTCGTAGGCTGGCCTATCGGCATCATCCTCGACAACGAGAAAGGTGACACGCAGGGCTCTGCCACAAAAGGTTTGATGAAACTGCAGAACAACATCTTCGCAGGCATGACCATCGCGGGCTCTGACTTCAACAAGATTTACGAGGATCATCTCTACAACTACAAGACAAAGACCACCGATGCTTCCAAACCATCGTTCTCCAGCTCGTTCTTCATGCTCGCTGCCAACAACAACAGCATCCTCAACTGGACTGCTATGACCTGGGACGGCATCAAGAGCATCATCGAGGCCAACCAGAAACTTTCCAAGACTGCCGGAGCCTTCGCCGATGGCACTGACTGGACAGCAGGCTGGGCAAACTGGGATCCTGAAAACACACAATATTAGTATGTAATCTCTCTTGTGAACACTTTCCACGCCCTGTAGTCGCGATGACTGCGGGGTGTTTTTGTTTTTGTCCTTTCACCAACATGTTTCCAAAGGAAGCAAGTTCGTAAAAGCGAAATATTGCTTGTAAATGATATTTTTATAGGTTTAAATTTGTTGTATTCACAATCTTTTTATATCTTTGCATCACCTTCCTCTACAGACCTACGCATAGACTAATCAAAAAAACATTCAATAAGAAGAATATGAACGAAGAGAGTTATCAACAACAACCCTTAATACTAGTAAACACAACAAAGCATGATTGAACAAACAAAGACAGAAACAGAAATGAAGGCTCGGGCATACGGACGCACGGAACTCGCCATGATGTATTGCCCTCAGGACACCCCAGGAGCCGCCTGGAGAAAGCTGCGGCAATGGACAGAGCACTGTCCCGACCTGTTGAGACGCCTGCAAGACCTTGGCTACACCGGCCATCAACGCACGTTCACACCAGCGCAAGTCAAATGGATCTTCTACTATCTTGGCGAGCCATAACAGACTGACCACAGCCCAATCGCTTTCTGACGGACTATCTCTACAAAACAGCAATCGCTGGAATGCTCGGCATTCCAGCGATTTTCGTTTTAAAACCTGACGAGTCCCACCACCAGGCACACGCTGCGCAACTGGTCTTTCGGCACCGTGAAGGGCAGATACTTGGGATTGTCCGACACGCACTTGAGCCCATCCTTATCATCGTAGATGCGCTTCACCACGATGCCCTGGTCAGTGTCCAGCACATGCACCTTGCCCCACTGGATGAAGCTGGCATCGGTCACCACGCGGCAGGCAAGCTCGTCGCCGCTTTTGATCTCCGGCTCCATGCTGTCGCCTTTCACCAGAATGGTGAAGTCGTAGTCGGGCAGCTGCTTGATGACTGGATAACGCTCGTAGGAGACGTCGATCTCCTCGGTGAGCTTGCCCGCCGATGCCGTCTGGTCAATACGCGGCCGTGTCTGATCGGTATTGCGCATACTGCCCTCTGTGTCAGCAAGAAAGAAAGACTGGTCCAGGCCATAGCGTCGGCAGACCTTCTCTTTGATCTCGGGGCTGATGGCCGGATAACGGCCATTACGCGGGTCGGGGCGGAAGAGTCGCGTGAGCGTCTGCTGGCGCACGTCAATCTCCTGCGCGAAGGCGGTCTGCCCGCCTGCTGTCTTGTCCATCATCAGCAGATAGAGGTTGCGCGTCTCCCGCGGCATTGCCTCATAGTCGTATTTTGCTATTCTCATTGCAGTAAAGTTTTTATTTTTTATCAGCATAAACACGCCACACCTGCATGTTTACCTTCTATTATACTTATATATGCTTGCAAAGATAGTAAATAATTTGCTATTCACAAAGAAAAGTACACGATATTTAGCTTTATACACCATATTATATATAGACACATCGTGGAGTCCCACAACCTACTCAAAGAAAGGACACAAGTAACACAAAAAACATGGATAAAATATCCAAAAGGTCTATAACCATAATAAAGCAGAGGGAACCTAACATATACTTATCGCTAAAGGCTAGTACCACTTGAAAAAATTACATGCTGCAACAACAAAATGTGAAAGAGACGTTACGATTTATGGAGAATTTCTTGTATCTTTGCACTTGTAATATTACACATCTTTCATATAAAACTTTAGAGAGACTATGATTCTTTTCTTTAAGACTCCGAAGGAGACTGTCATTGCCACTGAGATGGACCACCAGCCCAGTGAGCAGGAGAAGCAGGAACTGTGCTGGCTCTACGGCGACGCCGAGATGCTCAGCGACGAGAAGCTTGAGGGCTTCTTCGTCGGACCACGCCGCGAAATGATTACACCATGGAGCACAAATGCCGTTGAGATCACGCAAAACATGAGTCTCACCGGCATTTCGCGTATTGAGGAGTACTTCCCCGTCAAAAGCGAGGACGCTGAGCACGACCCCATGTTGCAGCGCATGTACAAAGGACTCGACCAGACGATCTTCACCGTCAACCATGAGCCTGAGCCCATCAAGCATGTCGACGACATAGAGAAGTACAACGAGGAGGAAGGACTCGCCCTGAGCCCGGAAGAAATTGAATATCTCCATAAGATAGAAAAGCAAAACGGACGGCCGCTGACCGACTCCGAGATCTTCGGCTTCGCACAGATCAACTCTGAGCACTGCCGTCACAAGATCTTCGGCGGCTCGTTTGTCATCGACGGCGAGGAGCGCCCCTCCAGCCTCTTCGCACTCATCAAGAAGACAACCAAAGAGCATCCGGGAAAGATCCTCTCGGCCTATAAGGACAACGTGGCCTTTGCGCAAGGTCCCGAGATTGAGCAGTTCGCACCGGAAGACCAGAGCACGAGCGACTGGTTCCGCGTGAAGCCTATCGAGAGCGTCATCTCGCTCAAGGCCGAAACGCATAACTTCCCCACTACCGTGGAGCCGTTCAACGGTGCCGCTACGGGTACGGGCGGTGAGATCCGCGACCGTATGGGCGGTGGCGTAGGCTCATGGCCTATTGCCGGCACAGCGGTCTACATGACCAGCTACCCGCGTTTGAAGACCGACAACGACACAGCCGGACGCGACTGGGAGGACAAGATCGCACCACGTCCATGGCTCTATCAGACACCGGAGCAGATCCTCATCAAGGCTTCCAACGGTGCCTCGGACTTCGGCAATAAGTTCGGTCAGCCGCTGATCACCGGTTCGCTGCTGACCTTTGAGTATCAGAGCACCACGGGCGACACCGCCACCACAGCCGACGGCAAGCCTGTCGAGGGCGAGCAGGCTGGTGAGGTCTATGGCTACGACAAGGTGATCATGCTCGCCGGTGGCGTGGGCTACGGCAAGAAACGTGACTGCCTGAAGAAGGAGCCACAGACCGGCAACGACATCGTCGTCGTCGGCGGTGACAACTATCGCATCGGACTCGGTGGCGGTAGCGTTTCGTCGGTAGATACCGGCCGATACAGCAACGGCATTGAGCTCAACGCTGTGCAGCGCGCCAACCCTGAGATGCAGAAGCGTGCCTATAACCTCGTGCGTGCCCTCGTGGAGGAAGACGTCAACCCGGTGGTCTCCATTCATGACCACGGTTCTGCCGGACACCTCAACTGCCTCTCTGAGCTTGTCGAGGACTGCGGTGGCGAGATCGACATGACCAAGCTGCCCATCGGCGACAAGACGCTCTCTGCAAAAGAGATCATCGCCAACGAGAGTCAGGAGCGCATGGGACTGCTCATCGACGAGAAGCACCTTGAGCACGTAGAAAAGATCGCTGAGCGCGAGCGTGCCCCGCTGTATGTCGTCGGTAAGACTACTGGCGACGCTCACTTCAGCTTTGTGCAGGGCGACGGCGTGAAGCCTTTCGACCTCGACGTGGCACAGATGTTCGGCCACTCGCCCAAGACGGTGATGGTCGACGAGACTGTCAAGCACCACTATGAGGACGTGACCTACTCAGCCGACAAGATAGACGAATACCTCAACCGCGTCTTGCAGCTCGAAGCAGTGGCCTGCAAGGACTGGTTGACCAACAAGGTCGACCGCTCTGTGACGGGCAAGGTGGCCCGCCAGCAGACACAGGGCCAGATACAGTTGCCACTGTCTGACTGTGGTGTGGTGGCTCTCGACTACCGTGGCCAGCAAGGCATCGCCACTGCACTGGGCCATGCACCACAGGCCGGTATGGCCGACGCAGCCGCAGGCAGTGTGCTGAGTGTGGCAGAAAGCCTGACCAATATCATCTGGGCTCCTATTGCCACGGATCACGATCATCCCTATCCCGTGCAGAACATCAACCTCAGTGCCAACTGGATGTGGCCGTGCCGCAGCCAGAAGGGCGAGGACGCACGCCTCTATGCCGGTGTGCAGGCTCTGAGCGACTTCTGCTGCGAGCTTGGCCTCAACGTACCGACAGGAAAAGACTCACTGTCCTTGAGCCAGCAATATCCCGATGGCCGCAAGATCATCGCTCCGGGTACAGTCATCGTCACCAGCGGTGCCGAGGTCAGCGACGTGAAGAAGGTCGTCAGCCCCGTGATGGTCAATGACAAGAACTCCTCTTTATATTATATCGACTTCAGCTTCGACGAGCAGCGTCTTGGCGGTTCGGCCTTCGCACAGAGCCTCGGCCGCATCGGCAGCGACGTGCCTACGGTGAAGAATAGCGAGTATTTCGCCGACTGCTTCAATGCCGTGCAGGAGCTCATCGGCAAGGGATGGATCATGGCCGGACACGATGTGAGTGCCGGTGGTCTGATCACTACACTGCTGGAGATGACCTTTGCCAACACCGAGGGCGGTATGCATGTCAACCTCCACGACGTGCAGCCTGAGAGCGACGACATCGTGAAGATGCTCTTCGCCGAGAACCCCGGTGTGGTCATTCAGGTTTCTGACCAGCACAAGAAAGAGCTGCGCGAGTATCTCGAAGACAACGGCATCGGCTACGCCAAGATCGCTTATCCAACACCCCATGAGCGCAAGCTCGTCGTGGTGAAGGGCGACTACAAGCACGAGTTCGACATCGATGCCCTGCGCGATGTTTGGTATCGCACATCCTACCTCCTTGACCGCGACCAGAGCATGAACGGCATGGCACGCAAGCGCTATCTCAACTATAAGAAGCAGCCGCTGGAGATGAAGTTCGGCAAAGACTTCAAGGGTTCCTTCGAGTCGCTCGGCCTCAACCCCGACCGTTGGAAAGACAACGCTCAGCAGGCTGCACGTCCTAAGGCTGCCATCATCCGTGAGAAAGGCACCAACGGTGAGCGCGAGATGGCCTACACGCTGTGGCTGGCAGGCTTCGACGTGAAGGACGTGATGATGACCGACCTCATCAGCGGACGCGAGACGCTCGAAGAGGTGAACATGATCGTCTTCTGTGGTGGATTCTCCAACAGCGACGTACTCGGTTCGGCAAAGGGCTGGGCTGGTGCCTTCCTCTATAACCCGAAGGCCAAGGAAGCCCTCGACAAGTTCTACGCACGTAAGGACACACTGAGCCTCGGCATCTGCAACGGCTGCCAGTTGATGGTGGAGCTCAACCTCATCAACCCGGAGCATAAGCACCGCGCGCACCTGACCCACAACGTCAGCCAGAAGTTCGAAAGCCAGTTCCTCGGACTGAGCATCCCACAGAACAACAGCGTCATGCTCGGTAGTCTGAGCGGCGACAAGCTGGGCATCTGGGTAGCTCACGGCGAGGGACGTTTCTATCTGCCCGAGCCTGAGGACCACTACAATGTCGTGGCGAAATACAACTACGCTGAGTATCCCGGCAATCCCAACGGCTCGGACTACAACGTGGCTGGTATCTGCTCGGCCGACGGCCGCCACCTGGCCATGATGCCGCACCCCGAGCGTGCCATCTTCCCATGGCAAAACGCATGGTATCCGGCTAAGCATCGCAACGACGATGTCACGCCGTGGATCGAAGCCTTCGTCAATGCACGCAAGTGGATTGAGAACTGCAAGAAGTAAGCAAGAATAGTTCGTCCCCCTCACACGCTCCGAAAGGAACGTGTGACAGGGACTTTTATAGCTTTAAACGTGCCATCGTCGATGGCATTAAGAATATAAACGAATACCATATATATATTATATCCGGAAATATTCTCTATTCCGCCAAGCGGAGCGTTTACACAAAAGTAAGTATCCATTATCAGATGAGTTCATATTCTCTGCTCTTTACCACTTTCTTCAAGATCGGAGCCTTCACCTTGGGAGGCGGCTACGCCATGCTGCCCATCATTGAGGCTGATGTCGTGGACAAATATCATTGGATCAAGAAGGAGGAGTTTATCGACTACGTCGCCGTGGCACAGAGCTGTCCCGGTGTGTTCGCCATCAACCTGGCCACCTTTGTCGGCTATAAGCTCAAGGGCAAGAAAGGAGCGCTGTGCACCACGCTGGGCTCTGCCCTACCCTCCTTCCTCATCATCCTCGCCATCGCCATGTTCCTGCATCATATCATGGAGTGGCACTGGGTAGAGGCCATGTTCCGTGGCATACGTCCCGCTGTGGTGGCGCTCATCGCCGCACCGACGTTCACACTGGCCAAGAGTGCCCATATCAGTTTGTCCAACTGCTGGATACCCATAGCCTCAGCACTGCTCATCTGGGGTCTGCACGTCAACCCCATCTGGATCATCATTGCCACGGGACTGGGCGGGTATGTCTATGGCAAATATCTCACCAACGAATAACCTATGATCTTCTTACAACTCTTCTATACGTTTTTCCTCATCGGCCTCTTCGGCTTCGGCGGCGGCTATGGCATGCTCTCGCTCATCCAGAACGAGACCGTACACGTACATGGCTGGCTGTCGACAGCGGAGTTCACAAATATCGTCGCCATCTCGCAGATGACGCCGGGACCTGTGGGCATCAACTCCGCCACCTACTGTGGCTACACAGCCGTGAACAACGCAGGCTACGGCATGATTATATCGACACTCGGTTCGGCCGTTGCCACCTTTGCGCTCGTACTGCCATCATTCATCATGATGATCGTCATCGCACGGATGTTCATGAAATACATGAAAACGCCGGTGGTCCAACACATTTTCTTAGGACTGCGCCCAGGTGTTGTCGGTTTGCTGGCTGCCGCCACACTGATGCTCATCGACAAAGAGAACTTCTCTTCGTGGGCCGAGAATCCGTGGCAGTTCTCCATCAGCGTAGCCCTCTTCGTCGCTACGTTTGTCGGTACCTATTGGCTTCACATCAATCCCATCCGCATGATTGGCTACGCCGCTTTTGCCGGTCTCGTGCTGCTATACTAAAACACAGAAGGTGACATATGGGAAAATCCGTGGCATCCATGAAATCTGTGAGAACAAAAGAGATGTGAGAACAAAAAATCTGTGAGACTTGTGCTTTCCATGAGAATCACTTCTCTCAGATAGCACAGATCTCACAGATCTTTGTTTTATCCAGTCCTTGTTACTTTCCTTTTATAAAGGAACAGGCCTCACACCGGCTCTACACCTTATTATATATAGGAGCCTTTTCTCATATAAGAGCATAGTTCCCTGCCACTCTTTGGGTATTGCCATTCCCTCCCCTTGGGGAGGGTTAGGGAAGGGCCTGAGGAAAGGACTCTTTCTATTTTTTCATTACCTTCTTTCCATTCTGTATCACCACACCTTTATAGTTGCTGTCCACACGCTGTCCGGCGAGGTTATACACAGGAGCGTCAACGGTATTTGTTGTCATCTTAATCTTGCTGATACCGGTAGTAGCATCGATGACGTTGCCGAGGACAACATTATATCCATAGTAGTTTCCGTTCTTGAAAATCATATCACTGGTCTGCATAGAACCATTATCCTTATTGGTGAAGATGATATGACTAGGAGTTGTAGCTGTTGTGCTTGTGTATTTACCATTCCATGTCCACTTCCATACAGTATTGCCAGCATCAGTAGTGCCCACCTTTGTACAGACTACGCCAGGCCAAGAGCCACCCGTGTAATTACCTTTATCATCCCAAGCCCAGCAGCTGATGGTTCCTGCCCAGTTGCTGCTTGTTGGCTGCTCGAAAAATGCGCAAGTCTCACCGCTGTTTACCTTGCAGAACGAAGGAACAGTCCAACCAGTGGCTTCGTCCTTAATGCTCTTGATACCGCTGAGGTCAAGACCATTGGATACATAGTACTTAAAGTTCTCTCCCTCGCAAGCCAACTGGAAGCCAGTGGTGCTGACCGATGGCGCACCAATCACGATGAGCACCTCACCCTTAGTACCTTTCACTTTAGCATAGTATCCGGCAGAAGAGCCAACTGACTGCTCCACGGTGCTGGTGTTAGTGATTCCTGCGAGCTTACGGGCAAGGATGCACTTCTTGATGAGGGTCTTGTAAGCTGTCCAGTGGCTAATCCATATACATGGTGTACCCGGCATAGCGAGAATGTAAGCGTTGGCTGCAGCGATATTTGCACGGAGAGGAGAAGGATTGTCGTGTGGATCACCCGTATCGTGGTTATCGATGAAGGTCACGGCATACTGAGCATATCCATCAGCACCCATCAGCGTGGATGTCTTATAGTTTGCGAGTTTAATCCAATTGCTATTGCCAAAGGCATCCTGGATGAAGTATTTCATTGGGAAGTCGAAAGCAGCGCTCGTCTTGTTGGTAGCATCCACCCAGTCCTTCACGCCTCCGAAGGGATGGTCGCCGCTCTTCGTGTCGGTCACCGAGCCTTGCCAGTACTCGCCGACGGAGTAGGTAGGTTTGGCGGCCGTGTTATACATATTAATATACTTCGGGTCGTAGCCTTTCACGAAGTCATAGCGGAAGCCAGCGTAGCCCATCTCGTTGAGCAGGAAGTCCTCGTAGGTCTCCACGTTCTTCTGCGTGGTGGTGCTGGTGTGGTCGAGGTCGCGGCAGCCACCGTCGCCGAGACCGGTATCCTTGTTGCCCTTTATCTTTCCGTATGCCTCAGAGCTTTTGTTGGTGTTGCCTTCATCGTCACTACAGATCTGCGTGTAGTTAGTATTGTCCCAAGTCACGGAGTACGTCTTGCCGGTGTTCTGAACAGTGACCGTTTCGTTGGCGAAGGAGCACCAGTTCGAAGGTCCGTTCTTATGGTTGATGACCACATCAGCGATGATGCCTGTTTTCCTCTCCTTATAGGTCTTGATCATCGTGCGCAACTCTGCCTCTGTACCGAAGGCACTCTTTTGATCAAGCCAGTAGATGGGGTAATAACCCATGTTGTTGCTCGTGGTGTTCGGGTATCCCGAAGGTGGCGCCCAAATAAGATTGAAATACTTTGAGAGTGTATCAGCCTGCTGTGTGAGGCTGCTCCAAGACGACTCGGTGTAGCTGCCCCAGTAGAAGCTTTGCAGCATGACGCCACCGTAGTTTGCTGGCCATCCCTGTGCCATCATGTTGGCAGCGGCGAGAAGAGCCACAAAAGTAGAGAAAATCTTCTTCATATTAAATCTGTATTTACCGTATTTCTTATGTAATGCTTGCTTCATATAATAATAGATATGGCAAAGTTACGATATTCTGTGCAACTTGCATTGCATTGATTTACGTCAAGAAGCGATTTAACATGTAAACGTTTGCATGATAATAACTATATTCTATTTTCTCTGAACCCAATTATCTAATCGAATATTACGAATATTTCTAAAGTCCTTTGTGTTTTCAGTAACCATTACTAAATGATGATGGACCGCAGTACAACCAATCAACAAGTCGAAGTCATCGTTAGCAGGCGTACCCGCTAACCTTAGGCGAGCCTTTTCTTCAGCATATAAATCAAGGCTATCAATAATTGGAATTATTTGAATAGAATCAATAAAAGCATCTAACGCTTGCTCTCGATAGCCAATACCCTTTTGGCGTCCTAGCTCAGCACCATACTTCAATTCTGCAAGGGTTATCTCCGATATACCACAGTTCGATAACCCATGTTCATTGATAACCTCATCGACATGATATTTACCACGAAGAAGGAAAACGCAAATATTTGTATCCAAGAGATATTTAATCATACAAGGCTTCAATATTCCTCTTATTAAAAGACCGTGAATTCTTAATCTCAGAAACCATGCTGTCAGCATCCATGGGGAAGTCCGAATCTGTCCATACGCCATAGAAAGAAGAAGCAGAGACGTTCTCGCTCTTGCTATCAGCCTTATCGTTCTGCAACGATCTGCTCAAACGAGCTATAAGTTCCAACTTAACATCAGAACTAAGATGTTTAAGAAGGTTCCAATAATTATCCGTAGAATTCAGAGCTATATCCATAATCAAGCATTTTATCACATTCGCAAAGTTAAGCATAATCTTTGAAACTTGCAACTTAAACCGAAGTTTATTCTAAAAAAGAAAGACAAGAACCGACCTTATCCTCCGAAGCTCACGAAAAGAGGGCAGTCCCCGAAAGGAGCTGCCCTCTACATAATATAATGATAAAGCGGTAAAAACTTTCTTTCTTGTCATCTCGGCATAAGCCTTGCCATTGCACCAAGCGAAGAGCTTGATATCGTAAATGCCTGCCTCAACCTTGAGGTTGTCTCGGACCTGTGTCAGAGCAGCCAAGCCCTTGCCACCCCAGTTGATGTCCCAAGAGATGTTAATGATATGCCTCTATAACATGTTTAGCTATCTGTTCCGCATAACAATGTGGATTCATAACCGCTTTTTTGTTTACCAAAATATATAGTGACAGGTCATTACGCCGATAATGCTCAAATAGATGGTCACTGACAGTGGAAGAAACAAAGCGTCTGTAAACTCTGAAACGTCTTGTAGCCAATCCAAGTTCATCCTTTTCGTCTTCCGCGCCAATAAAGAAGAAAGAGGCTTTTTCATCTTTATGCAGTACATCAAGCATAATATGATAAAGTGTATAGAATATGGTTCTTGGTTCAAAAGTATTAGTGCGTAAGCTAAACTTGTTCTTACTATTAATATTCGCTTTATCGAAGAACTTTAGACAATAGGAGTGAGAAACATACTTCTCAACACGCACAATATAGGTATGATGAGACTTTGTTGATTTAAAACGATATTGCAAAGTCTCTATCAAAAGTTCATCTGTCCCAGATTTATCAATCATCTGAAAGATAAAGGGATACCCATCTTGCATCTCTGCCATCAGACAAGCATTGTATATCCCGGGATGCGCAGATTATCCAATTCCCTATCCGACACCTTAACCACATCAGATGAAGCATCGAAATAATCCACAGGATAGCGATACCTGCCATTAGGCATCAACACCTTCGTGACTCGACGAATCAAGTGCTGACCATCATCAGTCATTATCCGCGTCATTGTCTGGTGAATTATCTTTCCCATCATAAATTGTATTAATAATGTATATTTTGCAAAGATAAGGCTTATTTTTCAATTATACAATAATTATGCCATCTTTAACAAAAGGGCACGAAAAGAGAGCAGCCCCCGAAAGGAGCTGCCCCTTCATGATATAATGATAAAGCGGTAAAAACTTACTATTGTGCAATCAACTCTGCATAAGGAATCTTAGCTTCCTGGTTCTCCAAGTGAAGGACAACCTTAAACTTGCCAGACTTCGTAACAGGGATATTGTCATTGCTTCCTTGTATAAGAGCAGAGAAGGAACCGCCGAGGTTGACATTGTCCCAACTCTGGTCTGAACGGAACTTGATGCTCTTACCAGCAGTCAGCTCTACAACAGCCGACCAAGTACGTGTCTTGCTGTCATAAGTCATCACCGTGCCTTTATTCCAACCACCAGGCTGGCCATCACCAATGATGTCAATGCTACTGAACGGAGTCAACTTATAAGTGAGTTTGGCTGCATCTACATAGACATTGTAGAATCCATCCTTGATTGGTTTAATGTCAGACGAACTGCCACTGTTAGAAAGATCACCAGAAGTTGCATCCTCAACAGCTGCGCCCAGACCAAGGTTCAAGTTACCATTCCAATCCTTAAGATTAGAGCGGAACTTGAAGCCAGAAGTCAGGTAGAACGCACCATAATACTTGCCATCGCTGGCAGGACCGTAGAGTGCCAAGCCGTCTCCCCATGAAGTATTATTGCCAGTCTCATAGATGAAAGGCTCGAAAGACAGCGGAGTAATCTTATAAGTATAGTCCATCATGTTGATCTCGATGCGGATGTACTTCGCATTTGCAGAAGCAGGAACCTTGAACGAGCAGTCACCCAAAGTCTTGTCTACTGCCTGAAGATTAGCGCGCGTATCCATCTTCTCAGTGACATCCAGACCATTGTTGCCGTTACCTTTGGAGGTACCAAGCACATTGTTCCACTTGCCGGCAGCCATCTCGTCGAGAACCTTCTCGCCAGCAATGGCGAACCATGTGTCAGCAGGATTGCCATCCTTGTCTGTGGCAGCCTTAATGGTAATAGTGAACACAGGATCGTCATAGACGTTGTTGGTACTATGGTTGAACTTCTGTGTGAGTGCAAAAGCCTTTGACCAATCATTAGTAGCACCACCAACAACATAATAAGCAGCCTCGATGTTAGGAGCCACCGGTGTGACTACCACATTAACAGTACCGGCATCGATGAGGCAAGCCTCACCATTCTTGATGGCATTAGTATAGACGTGTCCCGCAAGGGTGCGTGCAACAGGAGCCTTGCCATAGGCAGACTCGATAAGAGCCTGCAGGTCAGCTTTGGCAGCCTTGCCATCTACACTGGTGCTTACCGTTGATGTAGTGGCAGCGTCAACGCCTTGGGGAGTAAGTTCCACACGAGCATTAGTGAGACTGTAGCCCTCAGGCAGAGTGGCCTGATTGAGTGAGAAAATAGCAACGGAGTCACCCTCCACGTCAGCCAAGTTGACAGGATTGACGGCCTCAGCCTTGTATCCGGGCAGCGTGATGGCATCCTCCTGTGGATTAGACTGCGGATCCGCCCAGTTTTCATAATCATCGCCGCTACAAGAGCCCATAAACAAGGCCGAGAGAGCAAGCGTAATATATAACGAAAGCTTTTTCATAAGTTATTGTTTTTCTTCTTTTTGCTCTGACAGGAGGAGGACACCCCCCACTGTCAGAGCGTTTGTTAAGATTCGATTAAAGGAGGAGACCTTACTCTTTCACATCACCGGTATCGGTAGAGAAGTTCAGATAGACCTTTGTGCCAGCAGCAGCGCCCACACGCTCCTGGTCACCACCATTGCCACGATAGGTAATGGTCTTGCCAAACTTACCGCCAACGATGAACTCAGACTTCCACCAGTCATAGCCCGGCACCTTACAGTAAATACGGATACAACCCGTGTCATCGCCAGGAAGAGCTGGCAAAGACGGAGAGACGAAGTCACCGTCTGCCGTTGAAGGCACAGTGAAGAGTCCGGCAGGATTAGCCTCATCCCAACCACCGACAGCCACACCGATAAGGTAGACGTTAGGCTTGTTGAATGTCACAGTGTAGTCGATGTTACGGCCATTGACAGTAGCCTTGACAATCATCAGATACCAGCCCGGTGCGGAAGAGCTAATGTTTCCGTCGTCAGAAGCCTTGATAGTACCTGCGTTATCACTAGCCGGGTCGACTGTAATACCCTTGTATCCTACTTCGCTTCCATCCCAGGCCTTAGAAGAATTGAACTTGATACCACTACCGTCAATGTAGACCAAATGCCAGAATGTAACGGTAGAGTTGGCGTTGTCACGAGTGCCATAAACCTCGGACATCGTTATGCTCTTCTCCCAATCCCAATTACAGAAGCTGCCGTTAAGATACAGATTATCTGGGCAGGTCACAGGAGGCAGGGCGAACTTGAGACATACGTTCTTCAGAGAGACGATGTTTGACTGTATCTTAGTGCTTTCCAACAACTCATTGGTAGAAGCAGACTTCACCTGAGCTGTAGCGCGGAAATAGACAGGGATCGTCATAGGGAAATCGGCCTCGGACTTGCCCTGGGCCACCTCCTGCGTCGTGAGTGCAGATGCCAACTCAGCAGCATCCAGAGGGAGGGTGGCAGAGTTGAAGGTCTGGCTCAGTTTGACAGCATCGCTCATGTCTGCTTTCGTAGCCACCTCCACGGTGTAGACCGTGTTAGCTGGGAAGCCATAGTCAGGCTGGCTGCACGTGAGGTTGATGGTCTTTGAGTTGTCCAGGTCTATCGTGCTGTTGACAGATGCCGGAGTATTGAGCACGAACTTGGTGGGAGTCTGCAGCGTAGGGTTGTGATCGAGATCGCTGTCACAAGCCGACATCAGCATGGCCAGTCCCGCCATCATGCCTGCAATGATATGATAATGTTTCATTTTCATTTTGTTCTTAATGGTTAACTTCATGAGAGAGCGCGAGGCTCTCTCAGATGATATTCAGATTAATAACCAGGATTCTGCTCCAAGTTGCTGTTGGCGTTGCGGTCCTGCTCAGGAATAGCGAAGAGGTTGTAGTGCTTGTCAATGTTAGTACCATTGAGCACACCACCCTTCCAGGCCCAGTTGTAGTTCACGTTGCCAGCGAAGCGATTGAAACGAATCAGCGTAGTACGGCGGTAACCCTCAAAGTAGAATTCGCGTGCCCACTCATCACAGATGTCGTTGAGCGTGTAGCTTGTCTTCTGTGCAGCATGGGCGCGAGCGCGCAGCTCATTGAGATATTCTATACCCCGCGGTGTGGGAGAGCCATTGTTGGCACGTGCTGTAGCCTCAGCATAGTTGAGATAAGCCTCAGCGATACGGAAGAGGAAGAAGTCAGCGTCAGGCAAGTCTGTAGCATGGCCACTGGTGCCGTCCGTATAGAAATTGTTGAACTTACCGGTAGCATATCCGTCAGTAAACTGTGTTGTAGCGGTGTTCTCCAATTTACGCCCCTCAGAGTCAAAGATGGCACGGTCATCACCAGCTGCGGCCGGCATAGCGTAAGCTCCGGTTTCAGGTGCGTCGTCTTTCGGGAACCACTTCTCCACGAGGTCCTTCTTCATACGGTTACCAGCCCATGGAGTAATGACAAGATTAACACCAGTGGTATTGGCATCCTTGATATGGACGTTCTTGTCGATGGAGCCAGCCATAAGGAGCATTGTAGTACCCCAAGACGTTGTAGAGATACCGTCCTGCGGAAGAGAGAGCAGACTCTCCTCGGTAGCGCCATTCTGGCCATTGTCACCCATGAAGAGCTCTTGATAGGCAGTCCAGTTACTTGTCTTGGCTGTCTTATGCAGTTTATAAGGTGACTTGGTGATGACCTCCTGAGCATAGTAAGCAGCCGAGTCGTACTTCTCTACGCCAGCATAAACTTTGGCATTCAAGTAGATACGAGAGAGAAGCAGTTGGTCGGTATACTTATTTGCGCGTCCATAGCCACTTTCATTCTCCTTAGGAGCAGATGTGGGAGCTGACAACTTACCCTCCACGTCACGTAGCTCGCTGATCACCCATTTGTAGAGGTCAGCACGCATGATCTGATGCGGCTTTTCTGTAGAAATGGTAGTTGTAAAAGGTACATTGCCCCAACCATCCATCAAGACAGAATAGTAGTAAGCGCGAAGGAAGCGAGCCTCTGCGGTCTTCTCTTCATCCTGTCCTCCATAAGCAGAGAGATACTGGTTGCAGTAGTCAATACCGGCATACAGACGGTAATAGAGACCAGCCAGCATAGGATGAGAAGCATCACAAGTACCAAAGTTGAGGTTGGAAATACCAGCATCACCCCATGCACAGACAGCCTCGTCGGTTGTCAGCGATTGAGCATTGAAGAGTTGGCGCACGAAACCAGTGGTACCACCATCGAGACCGTCGATGTCGCAATCACCATTAGCGCCGCCCTGACCAGCCACAGCCATATTGGCGTAGCACTTGTTCAGCAGGTTGTCGCCCAAGTTCTCGCCCGACGTGGTAGTATTGGGATCGATAGGTGACACGTCGAGATCACCGGCACAAGAGGTCATACCCATGGACAGTACGGCCACCGCTGAAGGAACGATATATTTAATGAACTTTTTCATTGTTGTTTCCCTTTATAGATTTAGAAATTCAGGTTCAGACCTAAGATAAAGGAGATAGGACGCGGATAGACATTACCGTCGATACCACCGAAGACCTCCGGGTCAATACCTTTATAGTTTGTAACAGTGAACACATTGTTAACCGTAGCGTAAACACGTCCACCAATGCCATGATAGCTGTTGCCTTTAAAGAGATTGTTGAAAGAATAGCCAAGCGTGACATTGTCCATCTTCAGGAACGAAGCATTCTGGACGAAGCGGTCTGAGAGCACCGTGTAGACCTCACTGGAGCTGAAGTTGTCGGCCACAGCACTGTAAAGACGGTTGACGAAGAACGAACTCTGGACATAGAGACCATTCTGTGCAACGTTGACCTGACGGGCAGCGATGTCGTTATACACATAGTTGCCAATACTGCTACGCAAAGTAAAGCCGAAGTCCCAGTTCTTGTACTCCAGGCGAGAAGACAGGCCCATGGTCACAGGAGCATTGGGGCTGTGATAGAAGTAGCGGTCAGCGGGAGTGATTTGTCCGTCGCCATTACGGTCAACGACAACGCCCTCAATGGCTTTTCCGTCCTTGTCGTATGCCTGCTGATAGACATAGAAACTGCTGGCTGCATGGCCTACAGCATGTGCCTGACAGGTATTACCTGTACCAGAACCAATGCCACCCGTAGGAACATAGTAACCGCTGTCATTGCTGATCAGCTTGGTGATCTTGTTATGGTTGTAGGTGAAGTTATAGTCGAGCGTCCAGTTCCAATCTTTCTTGTCGAGAACGATCCACTTGATTGCGGCCTCAAAACCAGTGTTGGTCATATCACCAATATTAGAGGTCACCTGGTTGCGGAAGTTGGCACCGGCAGGCACAGAAACAGTATTGAGCAGATCTGTAGTCTTGCGGAAATACCAGTCGAAGCTACCGCTCAGTCGACGGTCGAGCAATGCCCAGTCAAGTCCGACATTGTATGTAGTGGTCGTCTCCCAAGTCAAGTCGGCATTGTAAGCGTTAGGACGAGCCAGATTACCGTTGCCTACAACATAGTAGTAGGAACCTGCACCGGAGTTCATGGTATAGTTGGTGATATAGCCATAGTCGCCGATACCTTCCTGCTGACCGGTCTGACCCCAGCCGAGGCGAAGCTTCAGGTCGGTGAGCCACTTCATCTCCTTGAACTTATTCTCATCCTTAATCTTCCACATGAAGGCGGCAGAGGGGAAGTAACCCCAGTGGTCTTTGAAGCGGGAAGAACCATCGGCACGGAACGTGGCGGTAAGGAAGTAGCGATCCATCAAGCTCCAGTTGGCACGGCTAAAATACGACACGAGATAGTTCTCTGTCTTGTAATGGTAAGGATCCTTCACACCATCACCATCATAATCTACACCATTGTCCTGATAGACTGTGCTGCATGTGCCGTTCCAAGCATCTGTGTAGCTCAATATGCGCTTATGCTGGTTTCTCCAGAAATGTGACTCCTCGGCACCACCCATGATATCGAAGTGGTTCTGGGCTTTGTCCTTAAAGTCGTGTGTGTACAAAGCGTAAACACTACCCTGGAAGTTGCGTTTCAAGATACGGTCGAAGCCGTAGCTGCCATAATAGAAAGCCTCCGGACTGCGTGGGTCGATAGTTGTTGTTTGGTTACCATAAGCGATATCAATACCGCCGGAAGCATGAAGGTGTAAGTCCTCGAAACCGTGTACCTTATAGTCTACATCACCACTGAGCAAGAGGTCACGGCTGATGGCACGATCGTTTTTGAGCTCGAGCATTGCCAACGGGTTCTTAGTAGCCTGAGTGTTGACACCATGGGGATACTGTGGATTGTTGTACGTGGCACCATCTCCGGTCCACTCCCAGTAGCCACCAAAGTTAGCAGCATCGGAAACACTGCTGTCGAAATAGACAGGCTGTGTCGGGTCCTGAGACACAGCGGCCCACACAGCGTCGGTGTTGGCATAACGGCTCTTGGCCCACATGCCTTTGACATTGGCATTCAGCTTCAGGTGATCCTGGAGAAGCGTCGGGCTCAAGTTGAGAGATCCGGTGAAACGTTTGAAGTCAGAGGTCTTCAAGATACCTTGCTCATCGGTAAAGCCACCGCTCACACGATAAGGAAGCACCTTGCCAATAGTTCCGCTGACCGTCACAGCATGATCCTGGCTGAAAGCGGTGCGGAGAATTTCATTCTGCCAATCGGTGTTGGCATTTCCTAAAACCTTATAAGCGTCGCTCTCCTTGCCAAACTTATCAGCAATGAGGCTACGATAGTCATCTCCGTTCATCATGTCAAGTGTCTTGCGCTTCATGCTCACGGTAGCACTACCATTATATGATACCTTCGTGCCGCCATGACCCTTCTTGGTGGTGATGATGATGACACCGTTAGAACCACGGCTACCATAGATAGCTGTTGCAGAAGCATCCTTCAAGACAGAGAAGCTCTCGATATCCTGAGGGTTGACCAAGGACAGCGGGTTGGCAAGACCTTTCACGCCATTGTTATCCATGGCTACACCATCGATAACGATCAACGGGTCGTTGCTGGCGTTCAGAGAGGCACCGCCACGAATACGGATGGTGGCACCGGCACCCGGCGTACCACCTGCGTTGGTAACGTTCACACCGGCAATCTTACCCTGGATCATGTCCTGTGCATTGACGACCAGACCCTTGTTCTTTCCATCAGGCGTGAGAGCTGTGACGGAACCTGTGAGGTCGGTCTTCTTGGCCACACCATAACCGATGACGACGACATCGTTGAGCGTCTTCTCGTCGGCCTTGAGTGTGACAACCATGTTGTCACCTGCCGCAACGGTCTGCGGAGCCATACCCAAGTAAGTGAATGTGAGCTTGGTACCCGGAGCTACATTGATGCTGTAGTTACCGTCCATGTCGGTGATGCCCACCGTCTTGCCATTGGCAGAGATGGTAGCACCCATGACGGGCTCGCCGGTAGCATCCTTGACCTGACCCTTGACAGCACCAGACTGAGCAAAGGCCGTAGCGGAAAGGAACAGACCGCCTGCAAGAGCGAGAGTCCTTAGCGGCAATTTGATTTTTACCTGCTTCATTTGCTTTAAATTTAAGTTAATGTTATTGCATTGTTTTTAGTTATCTATCCGTTGATGTCTGCCTTCGGCCATCCCGTGGTCACGTGGCTGCTGTTTAGGTTCCTCCTTATTACATATATAGGTTGCGTGAGCAGTCTTAGGCTACATCTTCATGTGCAAAAGTACTTTCTTTAACTTAAATTTGTCGATTTTTTCCGGTAAAAACATGGTTTTATCCGTGCAAACGTTTGCAATAGTGTATCAAAGCCACTGGTGTCTATTAACAGTTGCACTGCCGTTTGCATGAAAAGTCCGTTGTTCGTTCTTTGTTACAGGGAAGAATGCGTGTTCTTGCAGATGGCTTTCTATAGGAGAGAAACGGGTAGGACTATATATAAATAGGTGTGGAGAACTTTGAGTCTGCCTATACCGCTCAGTAGATAGTGCCTTTGTATGAAATCCTGCCTATGACCATGAAAGGATGAAGTCATTTTCCTATAGGGACGAAACTATGCTCTCATGGGGGTGAAGTCATGTTCTTGAGGGGGTGAAGTTATGTTCTTGAGGGGGACGAAGCCGTATGATCAACATTGTAATCTTATAGAAAAAGATCGTTTGCTGCGTAGGGAATGATCTTTTCCTACGCAGCAAATGAGCTTTTGTTAGCCACCAAAATCAGCTGCCTACGACATCGTGTTCCATGCCTTGGCTGACGGTCAGGCTTACTGCACGCTGACGAAGAAGTAAGGTTTTTACCGCTTTATCATATTTTGCTATAGAGGGCAGCTCCTGTTGGGGCTGCCCTCTTTTCGTACTGTTGGTCATCGGTATTTCTGGCAACTCTGGTGTCGCTGCGCCCCGAACATGATGCCTCCAGGGTGTCGCTGGGGCCGAGCGCGATGGTTCCGGGGTGCTGCATGGCTCCGTAGGGCACTGCTGGCAGTGTCTTATAGAACGAAGCGCGCCCGTTACTCGCACAGCCGCCGTGCGATGTCGTTGAGTCCAAGGCACTCCGTGCGGCTGATGGACTTGTGCTCATTGCTATGATAGGTGGGACCAAGGAAGAGCAGCTGGCCGAGGGCGCAAGCATCGAAACTCTTGCCCGACGGCTTTGCCAAAGGAGCAAAGCCGTTGTCTTTGAGAATGATCTCCGGGAAGCCCGCGTCGAAAGCCGCCCGCATGATGGCTTTCTCACCCGGGGAAATCGATGGCGAGACGAGGATAGCACCTTGACGACAGAGTGCCAGCGCCTTTGCCTTCTCCGCCTCTATCTGCTCTTCTGTGAGACTTCGTGAACACTGTATTTGGATGAGGAAGGGTTTACGGAGGAGGAAGCGGTTGCCAAGAGCCGAGAAAGTCATGCCCTTCCATGTCAGCGATCGCTGGACACGGAAGAACTCCGGGTGCTCGCGCTTGACAAGAAGACGGCGAGGATTGTCCATGACGTAGCGTATCCAGGCATCGAGTTGTCCTTCCCTAAGAAGTATCTTATCATTGTAGTTGATCTCATAAAGGATGCCATGACGGCGATCCTTCCGGTGTTCATCCTGATGCTGACGTTGTTTATCGGCGGTGTACTCATCAGGGCAAAGTGCAAGGTAATCATGTCTACAGCCTACCTTGAAGCCGTTGAGTATCTTACCCAAGGAGCAGGAGAGGTGCTCTGTGACAAAGAGAATGCCATGGAAGTGGTCAGGCATGAGTTGAAAGGCGATGCCTTTCATCTGCGGTACTCGTGCCAGCATCCCTTGCCAGTTCTGGATGATGGTCTCGCCGAGGGCGCTGGGCAACAGGCGCGGGGCATCGGGAGCACCCAAGGGTTGGTGCACGTCGCCAACCACCTCACCGAAGAGTGGCCGCCGTCTTTCCACACACATTGTGATCAGATAGATCTGACGCGCCTGGTAGTCGTGGTTTTGCAAGCGCCGGTTCATGGAGGCGATCTTCGGTCCGGCGTACTTCAGTTTTTTCTTCAGCGTCTCTTCGTCCATAGGCAATCTTTGTTTCTTCGGTTTTTGCAAAGATAAGGCAAAAAGAAATAGGCGACAAGGATTGCGGGCAAAAATTTAGAGAGGAAAGAGAAAAAAGAAAGGAAAAAGAGGAAAAGAGAAAGGAAAAGAGGAAAAAGAGAAGAGAAAGAAAGAAAGGGAAGGCAAGGGAAGGGAAGGCAGGAAGGCAGAAAAAGAAAAGGAAAGGAAAGGGAAGGCAGGAAAAGGAAAAGAAAGGGAAGGAAAGGGAAGGAAAAGGAAAGGGAAGGCATGGGAAGGCAGGAAAAGGAAAGGCAAGGGTGCGCTGGGTTCAGTTTGATGCTGCTCAGCAGCATCGTACAGAACAGAGCTAACCAGCGCCCACCCTTGTGCTACCCAGCGCCCACCCTTGTGCTAACCACTGCCAACCCTTGTGCTAACCTGCGCCAACCCTTGTGCTATCCTGCGCCAACCCTTGCGCTACCCAGCGCAGACCGCCGCTGACCTGCGAGCCGCGCGCCGCTTGCGCAATCGTTTGCGTAAATAATCCTTAAATAATCATGGCGCATATAGGAGGGCTCTTGCTTTTTTTGCTACTTTTGCACTGCAAGCACATATAGTGTGCGTAAAAGCAAGTAAAAGCGTTATATACAGAGCAAATATACGGCGCAGACGGTTTGCACGTCCGCCACGGCCATGCCAAACCTATGCGACAAGTCTGCCGTACAACCTAAATTTGACAATGGAACAACCAGCACCTATCACCATGAAAGACATCGCCAAAGCTCTTGGCGTGTCGGTGGCAACTGTGTCGAGGGCAATGAAAAACAGTCCCCGCATCAGCGATGAGCAGCGCGAGCGTATCCAGCAATACGCGCGCGAGCACAACTATATCCCCAACGTGATTGCAGAGAACCTGCGCAACAGTCGCACAAAGCCTGTGAAAATCATCGGAGTGATCGTTCCACAGTTCGAGCACTTCTATTTCTCCTCGATCCTTAGCGGCATTGAGCAGGAAGCCATGTCACGTGGATATACCATCATGGTAGGACAAAGCGCCGAGCAGTACGACCGCGAGACGCTCCTCTGTGATAAGTTTTATCAGAACAAGGTCTGCGGCATCATCGTCAGCCAGGCCAAGGACACGATGAACTACGACCATTTCAAGAAGCTCATCAACAACGGCGTCCCCCTGGTGTTCTATGACCGCATCTGCACCGGTGTGGACTGTAGCCGCGTCGTCGTCGATGACTATCAAGGAGCGTTCAACGCCGTGAGCCATCTCATAGAGACTGGTTGCCGCCATATCGCCTGCTACATGTCGCCGATGACACTGGAGATCTCTAAGAACCGCTACAACGGCTACCGCGATGCCCTGCTGCGCTACGGTCTGGAGCCCGACAAGAAGATGTTTCGCATCTGCGACAACCGTGCCGACACCGAGGCCATCACCCCTGAATTGCTCTCGCAGGATGAGAAGCCCGATGCCTTCTTTGCCGTGAACGACGACACCGCCATTGGCATTCTGTATACCGCCAAGCGCATGGGCTTCCGTGTGCCGCAGGACATCTCGATCTGTGGCTTCACCAACGGCCAGCGTGCCGTGGCCTGCGATCCGATGCTCACCACCGTGGAGCAGCGTGGCGTACTCGTTGGCGAAGAGGCTGCCGACATTCTCATCAGCAAGGTAGAAGGCGAGATACCCATGGACAAGGTCATCAAGCGCGTTGTGCGCACGAGGCTGATCATCCGCGGCACTACAAGATAAGCAGGAAGTGGACAGCTCTACATTTCTACATTGTCCATTCTACATTACACATTATACATTATACATTACCTCGATATGAAAGAAAAACCAAATCTATCCTTCTGGGGGCTGTGGAACCTGAGCTTTGGGTTCTTCGGCGTACAGATCGCCTACGCACTGCAGAGTGCCAACATCAGCAGAATCTTTGCCACCTTAGGTGCGGATCCTCACAGTCTGAGCTATTTCTGGATACTGCCCCCGTTGATGGGTATCATCGTGCAACCCATTGTAGGCACCTGTTCCGACAAGACATGGTGTCGTTTCGGTCGCCGCATCCCCTATCTGTTCATCGGTGCCGCCATTGCCGTACTGGTGATGTGTCTGCTGCCGAACTCCGGTTCGTTTGGCATGACCGTGTCCACAGCCATGACCTTTGGCCTGATTGCACTGATGTTTCTCGACACCTCTATTAATATGGCCATGCAACCGTTTAAGATGCTCGTTGGCGACATGGTCAACGAGAAGCAGAAGGCTGCGGCCTACTCTATTCAGAGTTTTCTGTGCAACGCCGGTTCGCTGGTGGGCTATGTCTTCCCGTTTGTCTTTGCACTCTTAGGCATTGCCAACACCGCACCCAAGGGTGTCGTCCCCGACTCGGTCATCTACAGTTTCTATGTCGGAGCTGCCATCCTCATCCTTTGCGTCATCTACACCGTTGCTAAGGTAAAGGAATGGAATCCAAAGGAATACGAAGCATATAACGGCGTGAAGGAAGCCGTCAAGGAAGAAGAGAAAGGCAGTGGCAACTGGTTGACATTGTTGAAGAACGCCCCCTCCACCTTCTGGAAGGTAGGCCTTGTGCAATTCTTCTGCTGGTTTGCATTTATGTATATGTGGACATACACCAACGGCACCGTAGCCGCCAACTGTTGGAACACCACCGACGTGACCAGTGAGGGCTACCAGGCTGCCGGCAACTGGGTAGGCATCCTCTTTGCCGTACAGGCCATCGGCTCCGTCATCTGGGCCCCTATCCTGCCGAAGTTCACCAACCGCAAGGTTGCCTATGCCGTGAGTCTGCTCTTAGGTGGCATCGGCTTCGCCTCCTGTGCGTTCATCCATGACCAATATCTGCTGTTCGTGCCCTTCCTGCTCATCGGTTGTGCTTGGGCCGCCATGCTTGCCATGCCGTTCACCTTTGTCACCAATGCCCTGCAGGGCTACGGCCACATGGGCGCCTATCTGGGACTCTTCAACGGCACTATCTGCATCCCGCAGATCGTCGCTGCCGCCATCGGTGGCACGCTGTTGGCTCTTGTAGGCAGCGTACAGAGCCACATGATGATTGTGGCCGGTGTTGCCCTCTTCCTCGGCGCACTGAGCGTGAGCGCTATCAAGGAAAAATAAAAGCCCACCCCCGCCCCTCCCAAGAGAGGGGAGAAAGCTCACCCCTGTACTTCTCCCAGAAGGAGAACAACTTAACGATAGGCTTCCTTTGATACTCTCGCTATCATAACTTAGCAAAGATGAATAGACTCCTGGGCTTTGCCCTATCTCTCTTGCTCGCCGTGCCCACCTGGGCACAGCGAGCCTACCACGGCGACGGACCCGACGACGCATTGCGTTTCGTGCCCGTCGCCGCAGCGTATGCACTCAAGGCGTGTGGTGTGGAGAGCGAGAGCAGTTGGAAACGAATGGCTGTCAACACCGCCGTGTCTTACGCCTTCTCCGTCGGCACCACCTGGGCTCTTAAGCACAGCATCCATGAACGGCGACCCGACTGGACCGACAACCGTTCCTTTCCCAGCGGTCATACCGCATTGGCCTTTACAGGAGCCGTCATCCTCGACAAGGAGTATCGTCATGTCTCTCCCTGGATCAGCGTGGCGGGTTATGCCGTGGCGACAGGCGTGGCCGTCGATCGGGTGGCACGCAACCGCCATGCCTGGCAAGATGTCACAGCAGGAGCAGCCATCGGTGTGGGCAGCACGCTCTTAGGCTATTGGCTCGGTGACAAGATCACAGGAGAGCACAGCCGTTATGCACTGTCAACCGACGGGCAAAGCCTCAGCCTCTGCATCCAGCTCTTCAACAAATAGCGCCCCTTTTCCGGTTCTTCCGCTTTTCTCGTTGGTAAGGCATGTTTTCAATAGTTTCCCAAAACAAAAAGAAGCCTAGTTCCGTTATATATTTGTATTCACCACAAATC
>ONHQ01000041.1 GCA_900317685.1 uncultured Prevotella sp. | reverse complement strand
GACCCGAGGCACCCCCTACGTTGTCGATCTCTGGTGATCTTCAAGGGGGTCATTTTTCAATTAGCGCAAGGGGGTCATTTTTAGGCTAGCGTGAGCATTGCCTTAGCGAAATTGTAGATTTCATCCCATGATGAATCGCTTTGATTATATCCGGACTCAAAGTCCTTTGTTATAATATTAAAGTCAACGGATTTTTCTATTCTTGGTGGGGCTATTTTGTATGGGAATGCTTTTACGTCCTTAATTTGCAGCAAGTCTTTTAATTCGCTTGGCGTGGCATTTTTGATTTTGCGCAGTGTGTTGTTCAGAGCTGGAGTATTGGCGAAGCCTACCATTGATGCTATGTCATCAAAGTTTTTGCCTTCTTTGATAAGTTTCAGAATATGCTGCATTCTGAGCCGGGAAATGAATTGATGGACTGTTTCGTGTGTGTCTATATTGGCTTTGAAGAACCGCTTGAAGTTAGTCGTGGACATGCGTGCGTCTTCGGCAAGTCTCTTTATTGACAGGGTATCATTGAAGGAGCTGCTTGTCTGTGACCAATCATTATTTACTGCCTCACGGATGTTTTTTATTATTCCATTTATTTCTTTATTGTATGGCATGCAAACTTATTCTTATAATGCTTAATGTTATAGGTTATAAACGTCCATTGTGTTCTTTATCCACTTTTCCAGTTCGTTCCTTACATTGTCTGGCTCTATGACTTTTATCATGTTACCAAAGCTCAGCAGTTTCATGTAGAAGTCATAAGTTGGTCTCAATGTTACCTCAAAATCGGCATAGTCATCAGTAGTGTTAATCTCCTTTTGACTGGGATGCAATGGAAGAGTCCTCATATAGTATTTATGCCATTTGTCGGCTCTGAGGATAATTCTTTGCAGCGGAACTTTGTCGTCGATGTATATTCCATAGTACTCTGAGAAAAAATCTTTCGCATTAAAATCGCTTGGCAAATGAAAAGTTTCCTTTGTTATTTCTATGTCTTGTATTCTGTCCAGTGAGTATAATAGAAGCTTGTCCTTTTCTATATTCCGTGCTAGTAAATACCAACGTTGTCCAGACATCTTTACGCAATAAGGCTCTACGGTGGATACTATAGGCTCTTGATTGCCAAAAGACTGATGGGCTATCTTAATGATATTGTTTGACTGCATGGCATTCAGTATTGTTGACAGGAACTTTTGACTGGATGGTACTTCTTCAGTAAGTATCCGGTCATGAAGGCTTAAGTTGTTTGACAATGTATCTGCTGTTCCATAGGTGTCCAGCAGCCATTTGCGCAGTTCCCCATTCTCAAGTACTTCGGGATTCTCAATGTAGTATTTGTAGCCGCCACGTCTCTCGCATTCGATGATTATTCCGAATAAGTCAAGTATTGAACCTTTCCAACGGTCAAATGTCTGGCGTGGCAGGTCCAAGCCACCGCTTAAGTCAACGTTGGCTTTCCATTTCTCGTTCAGTTCCTTCAGGGTTATCTTGCCATTGTTGAGAATGGTATTGATAACCCAAATGTACTTTTGAATCTGTGGCATATTTTAATTGTTATTATAGCCGAATTCACGTGTACCGAATTTGCGCTTGTAAAGAGATTCACGGTCAATAGCTTGCTCCTCAAGAATTTTTAAGGGCAAAGTTTCTAAAATACACCATTGAAAGTACTTCTTTGCGTAATCTGGGTCAGAGTCAAGCAGTTTATTCAAATCTTTATCATCCCCATGTCCTGTTAATGCATAACTTTTCCATCTACCCCAAATTCCATCCTTGTTATAGGTTGATCCAACATATTGCTTGCCTGTGTTCTTGTCTAGTATGAGATAGATACAATTACAGCTTTCAAGTTTTGATTTCCATTCCGCGTTTTCTGTCTTAAAGATGCTTTGAAGCTGACTATAATTTAACACGACATCTTCAAAGCGGGAGAAAATAGGAATATTGCCTTCACGAAGTCCACGGTCAATGCGGATAACAGGCATCTCATTCTTGTAATTCTGTCGCCAACTTATTGGATTCTTCCATTCTATCACTACGCGTTCCTTAAGGTTATCGAAACCATCTAACTCAGTGAAATTGAATTTAACTTGTTTGTCGCCCTTATAATCTTCAATTTCGCGTATGATGCCATCGTTTCTGAAAACTCCAACGAACCGAGACTCATTCTTTTCCTCACCTATAAATGCTACAATATATGTAACGTCCTTGAAATTTTTCTCAAGCTGCTCGCTTTGGTAACTTAGAAAAACGTCATGGTCGTTTAAGTACAAGTCGTAAAGAGAATTTGAATACTCTTTTCCGTCTATAACTTTTACTATACGGTTGTCCTTATGTCTCACTAATCTGACTTGCTTTTTGTCAGCATTGTCAAATTCTTCACTTCTGCCGTTCAATAAGGCTTGAATAGTTATGATCCAGTCTTTTTCCATACTTAGTTATTTATCCCAGTTATATTGCGCTCCCATTCCGTCAAGTCCGATATACTTCCAGTCTTCTTGGTCGAAGTTTGGAGTAAATCGAGCTTTAAGAGCCTTGAACTTTTTGTCTTTTTCTGTGTCGAATGCATAGTTGAATGTTCCGGCACGCTGCCACATTGTTAGTGGTAAATCACATCGTGATAGTTGATAGAATACGGTTCCTACTCTTGTAAGTTTAAGTTTTCTGTCTTTGCACTCGCTGAGTAAAAGAAAGTGATTGTCAAGCGGAAATCCGTAATCTATATCGTTGTATGAGGCAAGTGCCAGCGGATTTTGGAATCCGTCATTCGGTTCTACTTTGATAACGTCTCCAGTGTATATATATTGCCCTTTTGAGTCTTTATAATTTGTCTGTACTCCGGCATATATTGCTCTGTGACAGTATCCTCGCTGTTCACACTCATCGCCGAAGAAATCTTCGACAACATCTTGATTGTGGTCTTCTGCAAACTTGTCGTCAGTTTCCCAAACGTATAAGCCTCCGTCATTCCAAAAGAAGAAGTCACCGAAGTTCTTGTAGCCGAACTTGCCGTTGTCAAGTACATAGCGAATTTTAATCTTGGGAAGGTACTCTGTCATGTGAGTTCCTATTTCATAGCGATGTTTTATGCAGAGTTCATTGAGGATGTCTTCATTGATTACTGATGGTGCTTCCTCATATAGTTCGGTATCGGGAGTTTTGCAACCATCAAAGGCTTCGGGCATCATCCATATATACCACATCTTATTTGGTGATGTTACATTTAACAGGAATGTCGTGTCTCGAAACAAAGGTGCAAGGTTCTTATAATTGTGCGCTCCTTGCTCGCAGCCCATAAGCGTAAGCAGGAATCGGTTCTCCTTATGTGCCTTGGCATATTTGACGAACTCTTTAATATAGGGCTCTATTTCGTATAACCGTAGTCCTATGGTCGGAATAGCATAGCATTGTCCTGTTGGACCATTCGAAACTCCCCATTCTGCTCCGAATTTCTCGTATGCGATTTTAGCTGCTCCGTCTTTATGCTCTCCTTTGATATTTGCGCCGAAAACGAGTATCTCGCATTTGGACAAATGTGTCAATGGGTTTGGAGTGAGGTAATTATTTCTTATCTTCATAGCCTTATTTTTTTAATTCTGATACAAAGATAAATATAATATGTCTCATTTTGCGTGACAGGTTTCAAGAATCTTAATATTTTCTTTTAATATTATGCTTTTTAAAAGTTGGACACATTTTTTCGTGCACGCTGTACCATCTGTTCCAAAGTCGTTAAATTACTATTAAACTTACTGATAATCAATGTATTATATTTTTGTTATATTTTATAGTGATGGTACAAAATCTTCATATATGCCACTAGATGGTACAACTTCTTAGTTTTAGGATAAAAGTAGATGGTACATTCCATTTTGGAGTTAAGTGCTAGAAAGCCAATGATGTCACTGTTGGTACACATGGTACATAGCTTTTTCGGCGAATCTGAAACGGTTCTACTTTTAGAGATATATAGTAAGCGTCTCGGCATTACCGTATTTCAGCCTCGCTTAAAAGTCCGTACCTTTGCGCGCACAAATTATTATGAATATGGCAAGCAAAGACAAGTACAAGAGTCTGCTTGAACGATACAAGCAGGCTCTTATCAAGAATCCCAAGCTGAACCTATCGGCTTATTGCCGGTTAAATGGCGTCAGCGTCTCCGGCATGCATCATTACATTGAGGATATCGGTCAGTCGGTCAAGTCCATCCGGGATGCTGCTCTGAAGGCTACTGAGCATCAGGATTGCGAAGCGTTCGTACCGTTTACGGCTGACAGCCCGCACGTTGGCTTTGGCCAGTTGGACATCACATCGGAAGGCGCCTATTCCAGACTACTCTTTGCGCGGATGGCTTAAAGAAACGCATCTGAGAGTGAAAGGTAATGCAATAGTAGCTCCAATCATGTTGTATATACCAACTGACGACAAAGAATATGACAATGTCTACTTTGTGACATCACTTGGTAATTATTATAAGCAGGAGTTTGCAAATGCCCAACGACTCCATGAGATTGATACTCATCCTGTTTCTTATGAGTCTTATCCAGAATATGAAACAATAACATAATCTTTTCCCGACCACGGACAAAAATTATAAACAAAATTTAATGATCAAAATTATTGGAAAATTCGGCGGAGTCAATTAGCAAGTGCAAATTTAGTGATTGATGTCTGCAAATTTACTCAAAGTATTTGATTTTTCAAAAATAAACTCTACTTCTTTTTGACATTTTGGACAGATACTCATTCTGCCTTCTAAAGTTATTCCAAATTTGGGAATATTCTTTGAGCATCTTACCCATTTAAGATCTTCTGATAATGTGCCGCAATTCATACAAAACATGTGCCCCTTATGATATCCATTATCTTTAATAAGTAAATTTGTTCGGGTAAGAGGTTGACTTCCTGCATTAATATATATTCCCTCCATGTTTAGCCCCCAGTTAGATGGCTGTCTGGTGATTCTGTCTATTTTGCCTTCTTGATTTACACGGCATAGAATAAGCGATCTTCTATAACCGTTGGTATAATGTTCAACGATAGTACCATAGCGAGGTGTTGGAATATAATTCACTTGGTCTTTAATTTTTTTCTTGCTTAAAATATCAAACTTATTCGCCAGTAACTTTATAACTTCTTTCTTGCCTTGAACCGGCTTCAAAAGGCAGTCAATGAAGTAAACATCTTCTTCTAACAATGGCTCTATAATCTGTGTATCTCTTTGTTTGATAGACATATAAATGGCCTTATATGCCACTGCAGGCTCATGCATTTTAGTGGTAAGAAGTTTGTATTCTTCTATCGTTCTTAAAAAGCGCTTTGCAGGCGTGTACCCATGAATAGTTGCCTTGGAACAATTTTGTTCGGATTGTTCTATATCTTTTTCGATACCTTCTCCAAAGAAGAGAAAGTATGCCAACATATATAAGGCTTTAGTGTTTCCTTGTTTGGCAGATCTTTTCAGATATGATACTATCTTTATGGCATCAAAATCCTTGGAAGCATTCAGAATTCGTGCGTATGCATATTGTGCAGACGCATCTCCTTCGTCAGCTAATATTCTTATACCCTTAATATCTGATTCTGTAAGCTGTTTCATTGAAATCATATTACAACTCATGTAAATTGTATTTCCTTATCAAATTAGCAATTTCTTCCTCTCCATGTAAATTTGTATACATGAAAAGTGGTCTATTTAGGTCGTATTTCTTTAGCAATTTACCTTGAAGTTCTGCAATCTTGTAGAGGTTGTAAAAACTTTCAATCTTTGGAGCATAATATTCCTTACAAGTATTCTCTAAATATTTGTTTAAAAGGTAGCCGATGTGGTCGTTCCTATTATATTTCTTGAAAAAACTTTCTTTATTTTGCTTTTCTAGCACTTTTGCTTTTTCTTTGAATTTTATCCAATCTTCAGTAGGACAAAGGCTGTATGCCTCTGAATATCCGTGACCTTGAAATAATAATACAGAATATAAAGGGAGTAATGTCTCTATGTAGCTGTCTATCCTTTCATCTTTTTGCGTCTTCAAAAAAACTTCTAAGCTATCATCTCCTCCAATTTTATTATGTGCTTCACTATCAATATAAACATGATAACTATCGACTATTGACTTGAGGTCACAAGAATCTACATATTCTGTTAGTTCTTTTATTTTACTTTCAATTATTTCCTTACATTTATCTGAAGGGAATAAATTAGATCTTAATCTCAAGTGAGAATTATCTCTTCTTAAGCAAAGTATACTAATAAAATCATGTAGTGTTTTATTTTCATTAACTTTCAGTTCTTGTATTTCTCTATCTATTCTGTTATTAGCAGAAGATAAATAACTAAAATAAAATTTGGGGCTAATATCCTCAATTGGGCTACTAGTAAACACTCCATATTCTTGAAATGTTTCCTTTATGGTCTTATTGATTATTTCTTTTATCCCATCATAATTGTTGTCATATTCATATTGACTAAATGGAACATTGAAGAAAAAATTTTCTTTTCTAATTGGTTTACATTCTTTTACCCTTATATCATCAGCTACATCTGTTCTATAAAATATGGGAGTAATTTCTAAATCTTTTTCGATGAAATCGTCAACACCATTATAGTTTAAATCTACTTTCCAAGGGGTAATATGAACTCTTATTTTTTCTTGTGCATCATATCTGTGTGCAGATATGAAGTAGCATAAAGTACGCTTTTCCGTTGATATGAAATTAACAATAGAACCTGTCGGTTTTTTATTTGTATCAACGATGTAAGAAGAACCAAGGACAAAGCCTAATTTGAAGCGTTTTGCTTCTAATTCTTTTGCTTTTCTTCTTGCTTCCTCTCTTCTTTTTTTGTCTAAAGAATCCAGGTATGAATTTACTTTGTCTATCAATTCTTTGTCCATTTTATTATCGCTTTGTGATTAATAATGCATCGCAGAGAGAGGCTCTGTCATTAATTGGCAGGTACAGATGCTTGTATTGAGTATTCCTGTATTCATTCACCTTGATGACAGCATTCCAGTAGCCGATATTAGTCTTGGGCTGACCTGGGTCTAGACAGTAAATCTCGGAAAGTCCCCCATCGCTATTAGTGTCGTAGCCTATGGCAACCAATGCGTGCCCATCCTTATTGTTGAAATCTATGCCTATAATTATTGGCATGTCGTCATCAATGGAACCTTTTATCCTGTCAAGTATATTGTCTTCATCAATATACTCAGAAGTAACTACTTTCAGGAAACTGGATTGTAACAATGCTTTTAGTTCCTCAAACTTAAATCCGTTTACGACTAGTCCGTGATTATCCAGAAACTCATGGAGCAATCTTCCTTTGGCCTTTCGTCCATCAGCTTTCTTTCTAATTGTTACGTCAGAACGATTAATTGTTCTTATTAAAATTAGATCCATCATGAGTGAATAAACAGAGCATGCACCATCCATATCTCCTTGGGATAGGAGAACCGGACACCATTTGCCATTCTTCCCTTTGGCTTCAAGGCCTTGCTCTGATATTCTAAGATTGCTTATAACTTTCATTCTTTTTGCTTTTTGATTAGGGCGGAGTCAATTAGCAAGTGCAAATTTACGAAGTCTTTTTGTAAACGACTTCATCTGGAGTGAGGAAATTTAATTTTTCCCTTGGTCTTGCGTTAATTTTTCTTTGTATCATCTTAATTCTCTGTTGACTTACGTCCTTAAAATCAGTACTTTTAGGAATGTATTGCCGTATGAGTCCATTGGTGTTTTCTATTCCGCCTTTCTGCCAAGGCGCATGAGGTTCGGCAAAGTACACCTTAGCGCCTAATTTTTTGGCTATGTACTCATGACGGAAGAACTCTGATCCGTTGTCTGTTGTGATGGTCTTTATCCATTTACGGTAAGGTTCCAACAGATGTACTATCGTCTTGGCCGCCTCCGTTGCATCTTTGCCATGAGGCTTCTCATAAGCAGCCAGTCTGTGCTTCTGTCTATTATAGTCACGATTGCCCCTTTATTGTTTTTACCAACTATGGTGTCCATTTCCATGTATCAAGTTTATCAACAATACTGAATAAGTTTATTAAAAACTTCTACCACCCATAGAACTTTCCGCCTTCATCGCACATCTTCTCCCAGTCAGATTTACCGGTGTAGGTCCGACGGCGGCGTTTCTTCTGCTTTTTCTTGCCTCCCCGCCAGATGAGCAGGATGAGGACGAGGATAAGTATGACTCCCATAATGTGTTATTTGTTTGTTAGTTGCGTGGTGATGTATTCAAGAATGAGGGTAGGGTCGAAGTACTTCCCTTTGGCGTCTCCCCACCGGCACGAGATATGAAGATGGGGACCGGTTGTGTTGCGCCCGGTGTTTCCACTGACGGCTATCGGTTGCCCTGCACTGACGCGCTGTCCTGCGCTGACCAGTATCTTTGACAGATGAAGGTAGGAGCAGATGAAGAAGCCGTGGTCTATCGTCACATAGTAGCCGCCCTTGATAGAGTACGACGCGGTGGTGACGGTTCCTGGCAACATCGAGAATACCGGTTCGTAATGCGCCCTCAGGTCCAATCCGCTGTGCATCCTTCGCCTACGCCTGTCCATCGGATCCATGCGGAAGCCGAACGGTGAGCTGACGCTGATACGACGGAGCGGAAGAGCCACCATCGGCAGGTAAGCGCTCAGACTATCTCTTGGCGGTTGCAGGACATCGGCTGCATCGATGGTGTCGCTCGGCTCTCCAAGGTCACTATCCTTCGTCGGATGCTGCCTATAGTCCTTTCCAAGGTCTCTCACCTTAGCCGGACGTCTCCTGTAGCCCTCGCTAATCGTATTGAAGGGAGAAGCGCTGCTCGTCTGCGCATAGCCATTAGCTGCTACCAGCCAACCTGCCATAACGAAGACAAACACCCCTGCCTTACATTGCAAAGATACGAAAAATCTGTTGATTATCAAAATATTATAGCGTTTATTTGAATAAGAATTGCGCATTTCTTACCTCGTGACTACATCCTTATAAATGCTCTTAACCACCTTAGCCAACTTGACGAGATACCGCGGGTCCTCGGCATAGCCAATTCTTTTGAGGAACTGGAAGTAGTTGCCGCCTTTGTATTTGTATTGTATCATCCGCTGGTATGCCACCACACTGTCCTCCCACCGGGCAAAACGAAAATACTCCCTGTTCTTACTGTCGTACAATCCAAAGAGGTTGTTGTACTCCTTGCAGACGCGGCTTGAGAAATAACCTGTCTCCAAGAGTGCCTGGGCAAGGACGATCAAACCGTTTGTCAATCCTACTTCCCTGATGACCTCCAAGAGGTTGAGCATGGTCAGCTCCCTCTCTTCCCAGTTTCTGTAGCTTCGCGTCCTTGGATACTTCTTCATAGGAACAGGCTTCACCATCTGTGCTTCTTGTTCTGAAGGCTGCGAGCTTTCCATTGCTACCGAATCACGTGGGAAATCAGAGGCAGCAACGACCTTTCCATACCTCTCGCCTTGGCCAATGGTATGGAAATATCCTGATGCCATCTGTGCCCAACTATGGACTGAACAGACCATCAGAAAAACTTCGATGAGTGTAGTTCGTCTGAGCATGCCACAAAGTTAGCACGCAACAGCCCCATGAAAAGAATTGCGCACCGACAACTCGGCCAATCAGCCCTTATTCTTCTATTTTGGTTCGATTGAGTATTCTGTTTAGAACCAATGTATCAACAACTTACGTAAAACGGCTGATTTCCCGCTTCAACTTAGGTACAAGCCAAATTCCTGCTTAATTTTGCTATCGTAATGTTCACCAAAAAGCGTGTTTATGCCATACAAACCATTCCATAGAGAGGAATATCCTCTTGACATCCTCAGCGAGTTCGGACTGACCGAGGAGATGATTTACGACCTCCCGGACTATGTTCACGAGCGCATCGAGTCGGGACTGAAATCACCGCTGCTGCCCATCAGCGTCAAGCAGCCTTTCGGCCTCACCCATTGCTATGCCAAGTTCTGTCTGATAGAGACGGAGGAAGGCATCGACGTCATGTTCTCACCAAAACTGAAGGAGGCCGACCTTTCTGCGTTCACTGACAAGGAGCGAAGTCTGTTGCTCGCCGGAAAGGTCATCGTCTCCGACATCGGGGAGACCGTCTTGTCTGACGATGGCGAGGAGCATACTCAGAAAGTGAAAGCCTTCGTACAGCTCGACCGTGACACCAACGGCGTGGTCTATTCCCCGACGCAGATTATCGGCAGAAACCTCATGAACATCAACAATGAGTTCGACCTCACCCCTGAGGACATCCTCAGCTTCCAGCATGGTGCCCTCGTCACCACGACCTT
Organism: uncultured Prevotella sp.; assembly: GCA_900317685.1. Classification (GTDB taxonomy): domain Bacteria; phylum Bacteroidota; class Bacteroidia; order Bacteroidales; family Bacteroidaceae; genus Prevotella. The sequence continues at coordinate 18,934 of ONHQ01000041.1, read as the reverse complement.
CCTCGACCGTGACGACCGCATCACCATCGGCCTCGACCTGTTCTCCGAGAATGGCGTTGTCGTCGTGGCCGGTGATGCCAACCGCTGGGAGAAGATGGTGCGCCGGCAGATGCCGGAATACTCCTTTGGCAACGATGGCTGCTGGGTCAACAGAAACGGTGTCCTCAACTATGTCCCCGAAGACGAGTTCACCCAGGACATCTGCGACGCCATGCTCCGCCAGGCCAACCGCTATGGCGTGGGCATCGACCACGAGCGCGACAGCGACGGCTATTCCCTTCAGCGTGGCTATCTGCAACCCAACGAGGAAGCACGGCAGCTCACCCGTTCTTGCTGACAATTATTCACCCTTCAAACTGATAAATTATGAACTACCCGGATTACGACACCCTACGCGAACAGTATGAGGCAGGCAACATCAATGCCGTTGATTTCGTCACCCTCCAGTCAAAGGAGATCACCGAGGACTACGAGCAGTTCTGCCATGACAATGACATCTTCCCTCACAGTGAGGAATCAGCCAAGTGCTTCCTCGACTTCCGCGAGGCACTGTTTGAGGAATGTGTCAGCAATGAGTAACCCTTCACCTATCACCATTATGAGCATCCGATCAGAAGCCATGTCCTACCGCGGCGACGTGTCCTATGAGCTCCGTGAGCTGCTTCGCAAGAACGGCATGAGGGCTCAGCTCGCCGTTGAGCAGGACCGCTATAAACTCCTCGTGCAGGGCCACGACTCGCCGATACTGTCCTACGACATCAGCGAACAGCAGTTCCGTGCCCTCGGCGACGGCGGCAGCAACTACGCCAACAAGAAAGCCTACCGCACCTTCAACCAGATTGTCGGCAAGGACTTCGATGTGCCGTCGTCCTATGTCGCTGCCCGCAATGTCAACGGACGGGTGGCAATGGGACTCCACGGCTACCGCGAGCGTCCCGTGAGTTATCCTCCTATGGGTTTCCTCGGCTGGACCCCGCGCCAGCAAGAGGGACTTCACCTGCGCCGTATGGCCGGTGTCGCCGTCACGCCCATCGTGGCCGAGCACGCCGACGGCCGTTTACGCCCCGGCGAGCTGCAGAGTGGCGGCTACGGCTACTACTATAAAGGCAGCGGTACTGACCCCTTGCAGGAGATGCAGCAAATCCTTCCGCAGACCGTGAGCCGTCCGCGTCCACAGGAACCCGCCACGCCCTATAACGAGCTGATTACCTCCAACGTCTATTTCACCAACGAGAAATGGCAGCAGGTACTGGCCTCTCACGGCATCCTCGTCGATGCGGAGAAGAAAACGCTAACCATCCAGTCCTCTGCCACCCGGCAGGATTTCGTTTATGACCTGACCGAAGAGGAAGTGCGCAAGCTGACTGACAACTCCCTGAAGTCAACGCCCATGAAGGAGCGCTTGGGCATATTGAACCGTGTCATCAGTGGTGACTTCCAGGACAAAATCACGATGGACACGCTCAACAGCCGTGAGCCTGTTTCCCTACGGTTAAAGCCGGAGGTGGAGGCACAGCTGAACAGCCGTAAATCAGCCGACGACCGAATACAGATTACGACAGACCCGTTGGCCGGACAGCATCATGCTCCGACACTCGACCCTGAGCAGGGCTATGCCAATGGCCGTGACCTGGAGGCGATGAACGACCGCAAGGGCTGGTACCGGGAGGGCAGGCACGGCAGAGACGTGGAAGTGGGCGACATTTGGGTGGAGAAAATTCCCAAGGCCACTGATGAGAAACAGCAAGCCGACGGCAAGGACGCGCAGTTCACCTACCGCATGAGCGCCGTAATCAACGGCGAAGTCATCACCCACGACATCAGCAAGAAGCAGTTCGACAAGTACATGGCCGTTGACGACTACCAGCGTCAGCGCATGATGTCGAAAATCTTCCACGAGGTTGATATGAAGACACGCCCTGAGATGCGGCAGGGCTTCAACCTTGGTGCCTTCCTCGGTGCCGGGCTGACCGCCCTCAGCGATGCCACCTATCTCGGTGCCGACATCGCCCACAACGTAGAGCATATCAAGCATCCTCATTCCGCCCCGGAGTTCCACCAGGAGGTTCACGGCACGGGCCGCATCTATGTCAAGCCCGGTGTCGATTCCCCGCAGGACATCGCCGAGCGCGCCTTTGATGCCGGACTCAACGCCGGACTCAATGCTCGTGACATGGGCGGACATAGCAGATAACACTTAATACGACAGCAGATGAATACACCTTTGACATACGACGACTTCCGCGAGCGCATCGACATCCAGAACGTGCTCCGTGACGCTGGCTACCACCTCAACCGGCGTGACGGACTGCGCTGGCCGTCGTATGTGAGGGTTGACAGCGACGGCCGCCGCGTCCACGGCGACAAGTTCATCGTCACGGCCAACGGCAAGGGCTGTTTTCATCCGCCCGAGATGAAGGTCTATAGCGTGGTGTCGTTCATCGTCAACCATCCCGATCTCTTCCAGGAGTACCGTCCCGGCATGAATCCCCATCACCTCGTCAACCTCGTCTGCAACCGACTCCTCAACCAACCCATCGACCCATCCATGCGTAATATCATCGAGCCCCGACGACAGTCCCGGCCTTTCAGTGTCAAGGACTATCAGTTCACCTACTTTCAGAAACTCAACGCCGAGAACATGCGCCAGTTCGCACCGTTCTTCAACAGCCGTATGATCAAGCCCTACGTTCAGAAGGCTTTTGCGTCTTACTTCATGCTCGCTGCGAAACAAGTTGATAATGAGAAGAATATCAGTCGAACCAACCTCGCTTTTCCACTGACCATTCCCGGCAGTAAGGACATCGTGGGACTGGAGGAACGTGGCCGTCCGCGCCTCGACGGTTCCAGCGGCTATAAGGGCAAAGCCTTGGGCAGCAATGCCTCGGAAGGACTGTGGATAGCCAGTCCCAAGGGCACCGAACTGAAGGATGCCAGTCACGTGCTGTGGTTCGAGAGTGCCTATGATGCCATGGCCTTCTACCAGCTCCATGCAAGGGGCAACGACGACATGAAGGAAGCCGTCTATCTCTCCACGGGTGGCAACCCCACGGTCATGCAGTTCCGTGGTGTCATCAAGGAGGCTCCCGGGGCCTGCCATCACCTCTGCTTCGACAACGACATGGCCGGGCGGCAGTTTGCCGAGAACTTCCATACCGAGCTGCGCCACGTGCGTGAGCGGCTGCCAAAGGTCGGCGAGGACATGAAGGACTATATGGCCTCGCTGCGCAATCCCGACGACCTGCTCTCCGGAGACGAATACCGGCTGCCCAAGGACTTGCAGGATGCTTACGGACAGTATGAGAACGAGGCCGACGAACTCTATTCGATGAAGACCTCCGGGCTGTGTCCTGACTTCGAGATAGAGGAGCAGACGCGCAAGGCCATGCGGCTGCATGAGGACTACTACAAGAAGCTGATGGACAAACTCAGCATCGGCCGTGAGCAAGGCCATCTGCGCGACCTCGGCACCTACGACATTCCCGACTGGGCCATCCCGGCAATGGAGAACGGCGACTACGACGGACTGACGGAGGATGAGACCAACGCCTTGAACACGTTTCTCGACAAGCACTTCCCCCAAGGCTTTGTCTCGGAGGTCAGATGGGAGGACACCCATGAGTTCAACACCCGTCCCTCCTTTGGCCCGCGCAACGACCATGCCGTCACCGACCGGGGCGAGTCGCCTTATTTGGCTGTCAAGACCTACGCCGTCCGTTTCTTCCATCCCTCGGAGCGCGATGGTGTGGCACTGCCCAATCTGACCGTTAAGCGTGAGGTACCGCCCGATGGCTCAAAGGACTGGAACGACATGCTCTTCCAAAAGGAGATAGAGCGCATCAAGACGGAAATCTTGGGACCGACGGGGGAGAAGAAGGTGACCGCCGGTATCGACCTCGACGGGGACGGAGAGGTGGAAATCAACGAGAGCGACGAGAAGAAAATCGCTTTAGGAAAAAGCAGATAAAAGACTGACAACTATGAGTTTACCCATATCCAACAATCCCATACGGCTAAGGCTTTGGCTCATCGCCATCCTCGCCTTGCTGATGCTTCTGCTCTTCGCAGTCAGAGGCCAGGCCCAAGTCGTGACCGCCAATCCCGGCGAGCACACTCTCTTAGCTGCCGGAAACGCCCTCATCAACGAGACCGTCGGCAAGGAGGCTGAAGCCCAGCGCGGCACTGCCGTTCTGCAAAACACGATGGCAGCAGAGTTCACGATGATGAAGGGCTGGGAGAAGAAGTACAACAGCTATCTGAAAACCGCCAACGGCTATGCCTCAGCCCTGAAGGTCGCCACGCATATCTATGACGACGGACTGCGCATCCTCATCACCCTCGACAAACTGCGACGGGCCATCAACAACAATCCCCAAGGCATTGCAGCCACGGTGAGCATGAACAACCTCTACATGGAGACGACCACAGAGATGCTGAGCGTGTTCACCCTGCTGAAGGATGCCGTTGCCAAGGGCGGCGAGACCAACATGCTCACGGGAGCCGAGCGTTCCAAGACGCTGTGGGCGTTGGAGGACCGCCTGTCGGCTTTCTCCCACAAGCTCCAGCAGCTCTATCTCAGCATCCGCCACTACCGTATGGCTGATGTCTGGAACCGCGCCACCGCCGGGATGATAGAGCGTGACCACCGCGACGTCGCCTTGCAGTCGCTGTCCCACTGGAAGCGCTATGCCAAGGAAGTCAGTCTCTATGCCAAGTAATATCCAGTAAGATGAAGCAGTTCATATTTTTCCTGTTCCTCGTCACCCTCGTTCCGCTGTCCGGTCACGCCCAGGTCGATCCCGTTCTGACCGGCATGATCATCGAGTTCACGAAGAAGGCCGAGTCGCAGTACAACGCCCAGCTGAAGCTGATGGGAGCCGAGTCAGCCGGACATATCTGGCTCAACGAGGAGGTCGGGGCCACGAAGGACTTGCAAAAGCAGTTTGACGACTACCTGAGCTCCTTCCGCAACACCATCGCCTACGCTGCCCAGGCCTACGGCTTCTACTATGAGATCAACCGGCTGTGCGACAACATGGGCAGTCTGTCGAGGCTACTCAGCGAGGCCCCGGCCAATGCCATTGCCGTGGCCCTGCACCGGAAGCGCAACGACATCTACATCAGCATCCTCACCAAGAGCATGGGGATTGTCAACACCGTCCGCGACGTTTGCCTTGACAAGAAGATGACCGAGCAGCAGCGCGTCACCCTCGTGTTCTCCATCCGTCCGCAACTGAAGGCGATGAACCATCAGCTGGCTATGCTCACCAAACTGGTGAAGAATACCACGATGGGACTGGTATGGCACCAAATCGAATACAACTCACTGCCGCACAGGGAGGGCAAGGCCGGAATCGTAGAAGAGTGTCTTGACACCTGGCGCGTCAACGCAAAACATGTCAAACCCAATAAATAATGCATTATGGGATGGTTATCATTACTCACCAAGGCCGTGCCCAAGCTGTGGCGCAGCGGTCTGAAAGCCACATCCACACTCTGGCAGGGCGGTAAGGCCGCTACAGTCAATGTGGCCAACGCCACGGCGAAGGTAGCCTCAGCCGCTGCCCGCAACCCCAAGACCGCCGTTGTCGGTGGTGTCGCCGCCTTTGCCGGTTGGCAGAAGCTCACCCACAGCGACGAGTCCTACGGCACGGCGGTCGGCAAGACGCTCCGCAAGGGCGTTGACGGCACCGGCGACTTCTCCCACGATGTCGTCAACGGCTTCACGGGCAAGAACACCGTGGAGGACGTGAAGGACACCGCTACCAATGTCCTCACCGACGTGAAGGACACGGCTGTGGAGGCCAAGGGCGTTCTCGGCACCTTGGGCGAGACACTGCGCGGCATCAGCCACTTCCTCGGCAACCTCTTTGGCGGCAATGGCACGAACATGTTCGGCAACTTCCTCGACAATCTCGTCCACGGCAAGGTGTCGGGCCTGGGCATCGGTGCACTCATCGCCGCGTCCTACCTCATCTTCGGCCGCACGGGACTGCTGGGCAAGATTGGCGGTGCGCTGATGGCGATGATGATGGTCGGCAACAACGCCCAAAAGCAGGTGCAGTCCGTTGCCCAGACCGAGGAGAACGAACTGGCGCGTGAACAGCCAACCGGACTGCACCGATAAACTGACAAACCAAACCAACAAAATATGGAAAAGACAGCATACAATCCGTCCATGAACCTCCATTCACCGAGTGGCTATGCCATGCCCTTTGAGTTGCCGGAGCCCTGTCCGTTGGTGATCACCCTTGGCTACGGCGAGCAGGAACACCCAAAGACCGGAGAAAAGTTCTTCCATCACGGTGTCGATTTCAAGGTCGCACCGCAGACGTGGCTGAAGGCCCTGGCCACCGGCATTGTCTCGGGTATCGCCAGCAACAACAGAAAAGGATTCAGCATCACGGTCCACTACCGCAACTATGCCGCTGGAGACAACAGCTCGTTCGACGTCACCTATTCCCATATCCGCGAGGCCGTAGGCGGCTTCGGCAGGAATGTCAAGGCCGGCGACAATATCGCTGTCTGCGACGGACTGCTCCATGTGGAGGTTCGCTTCAACGGCGAGGAAGTCAACCCGTTGGAGTTCCTGACGATGGTGAGAGACAACCTCCTGATGCAGGAACAGAAAGCTATGATGGGCAATAATCCGGAGGTCGCCACACTCGACATGCCGGTCTCCACGCCCTATGATGCCCAGCAGCCGGAGATCGACCAGATGTACAGCCGTTTCTTCGGCCGCTATATGGTTGACCTTCTGTCCAATCGCTACCGGGTGCCCGGCTCCACGGAGGCCGCCCTGCGCAACGTACTGGCCGAAGGTGCCACAGCCGGTGCTTACTACGAGCACGCACCGAGCCTGCTCAATCCCTTGGGACTCGGCGAACGCAGCTTGGGCATTATCAGCCGCGTGCAGACACTGCTCATCCACGACTTCCTCAATTACCTCGCGCTCATCCACGGCGTGTTCCTTTCATCCATGTCCGAGATTGAAAAAAAAAAGCTACTGACGACGCCATAGCCAGCCAGGGCTTCATCGACCCGCTCGACGGCTTCGACATCGACATCCAGAGCTTCGACATCCAGCGCCTCGTCAGCGTCTATCCCGACAAGGACGGCATCAACTGGTGGACGAAAGCCTGGTTCAACGGCAAGCAGCGGGGAGAGCGGGCCGTGGAGATCAACCGTGAGCTCGCCATCCGATTCATCCACGACAGCATCGGCAAGGACGAATGGCTCGAAGAATATTTTCCCCGACAGATGGAAGTGCTCCACGCTGCCCTCGCGCAGACCCGTGAGCAGGTCATCAACCATTTAAGACAAACATTCGCATAATATGGCAACATCCCGACAACCCGACATCTTCACCACCAAGGTCGTCCCCATCATGGACAGGGTGCGTGACGAGCTCAACCGCCAGAAGGCGGAAGAAGCCGCACGCCACAACGCTTCCTACCGTATGCTCATGGCCGGAGCGGCAGGACCAGACGGCGGTATGGCAGCCATGGACTGCTACCGCTCGCAGGTCAACTACACCGGCAAGTGGAACACGAAGACCGTGGAGGACTATATCAGCATGGTCAAGGCCGAGCTGAAACGACAGCATATCACTGTCGATTCCGTCATGGAGAAGAAGATGGTCGATCGCCTCATCCACGAGCGCATCCCGAAGTCAGCCGCCGAGTATATCTCGCGCAAAGCCATGGAGGGCACGCTCTTCCACATCCCCAACCGCAGCCGAGAGAGTGCCATGCAGGACCATATCAACAAGGAGGCGGAGAAAAAATACAGCCCCTCGTTCTTGGAAATGGCTTCATCCGCCATCGGCTCGTGGCTCATCAATGCTGCTACCACACTTGGTGTCGGCGGTCTCATCGGTCAGGCTGCCATCGACGGCAGTGTCGAGGCCGTGGACCGTGTAGGCTCCGGCCAGCAGAAAGACTATTTGGAAAAGCAACGGAAGTTAGGACGGCAGGAGGTGGCGGCAGCCAACCGGAAGAAAGCCTCCGTCCCCAGATGGATGCACTCGCAAATGGGCTTCAGCGAAATGGCGTATGCCACTGACCGACAATTGGCTATTGCACTGAAATGGGCGACGGACAACGCGAAGATTTACCGCAACAAGGTGTCAAAAGCCCTCGATGCCGGTGAGCGCACCATCAAGGCCAGCGGCCGCAACACCCTCCTGTCCGTCTCCGATGCCACCGTCCGGGCTATGGAGTATGAGGCCTTTGCCAAGGCCATCCGCGCCGAACAAGGCTACCGCAAATCGGGCAAGGATGCCGTGAGCTACACGAATATTGCCGAAGCGGAGGAGAATGTTCCCATGCAGAAAAGCACGATGCAAACGACGGAGGCAGCTCCCCAAGCCTCAGCGCAGCAACCGACGGCTACCGGCGACTACACCGGTTGGAATGCCCTCCTTGGCAACATCGGTCTTGACGGCATGGGCGACACCTTCAACCACCTCGGCTTCACCTTGGCCATGCTTCCCGACATGCTCTTGGGTGTACTGACGGGCAGGACGAAATCCATCGGACTGAACCAGCAGACGATGGTGCCGTTGGCCTCGCTCCTGGCCGGAACCTTCGCCTCCAATCCGCTGATGAAGATCCCGCTCATGCTCTATGGCGGTGCCAGTCTGTTCAACATAGCCGGGCAGGAGGCCTTGGCCGAGCAGCGGAAGAACCAAAGCAGCGCAAAACGCTATAAACGCTACGACGACGAACCGCTGGACAAGCGGTTGAACAATCCACAGATTGAGGGCAACGTCCTCTTGGTGGACATCGACCGTGTGCCGCGTATCGTCACGCTTCCCCCGCGGGTAGTGGATGCCTATCAGACCGGGGCCCTGCCGCTCAACACCCTTGCCAACTGCATCCTCGCCAAAGTCAATGAGATGGCTGTAGGCAACAGAAGCAGCATGGACCGGGCCGCCGACAGCTATGAGCAGAACCAGGAGCGCAGTCAGACGCGCGGCATCCGATAACAGAGACAGAGAGTTATTTCCCTATATTTTTTCACCCATTCATGATATGATACAATGGCAGAAGAAGTAATCCAGAAAAAGACGGGCGCAGAGCGACAGACGGAGATTCTCGTCGCTGCCCTTGAGAGAGCCAGGGAGAACGGCGGCGTGCTGCTCAATGCGGCCCGCAAGCCGGCTCCGAGTTTTTACGACAAGTCCTTGCGCCTTTCACCGGGCAATACCCTGGTGATGGCGATGCACAGCGATGCGGGCGGGTTCAAGACGAACGTCTATACGATGTTCCGCGAGACCCACGACCGTGGCGAGGCCGTCCGTAAGGGACAGAAAGGCGTGGCCGTGTTATGGACGAACCCCAACCAGTATGTCAACAATGACAATCCCGACGACAAGATCAGCCGCAAAGCTTACTTCGCCCTCGACGAGAATGCCCGCAAGCAGTACAAGGCCAATCCACGTGAGGATGTCTATACCATCTTCAACATCGACCAGACGACGATGGCACACGTTCACAAGGACGACTACCAAAAGCAAGTGGAGCAGTTCTCTGCCAATGGGCGCACGGATGACAAGGCCATGCGGATGGAGTTCAACCAGTTCTTGCAGAAGATGAAAGACTATCTTGTGCCAATCCGCAAGGATGGCACTGGTCTCGCGCACTACGACAGCCGCACCGACACGCTCCACATCCCGCCGCAGAAGGACTTTGCCTCTTATCCCGACTATGCCCAGGAGGTCGTCCGGCAGATTGCCCATGCCACGGGTGTTCCCCAACGCCTGGGCCGCAGGGGAGTGGAAGTAGAGGGTGGACGACAGCCCGATGCGGCCATGCAGCAACGAGAACTGTTGGTAAGGGACTTGGTGGCCTCCCACAAGATGTTGGAGATGGGTCTTCCCGCCAGGCTCCATCCTGAGACCTTGGAGCACCTGCCGTCGGTCATCGACCTACTGAAAGAAGACCCAGAGGTAGGCAAAGCCATCCTCGCAGATGTCAACCGCACCGTGGGCATGATGAAGAAAGCCGAGAGCGGTGTGAAGATCCTGCCCATGCAGAAGCCGTCGGAGAAGAGCCGTGAGGCCTGGGCCTCGCAGTTCCCCATCGACAAGGTGCCGGAGACGTTCTCACGCATCGCCATGCTGAAAGACGACAACGGCAAGTGGACGCTGGCCGCACGCCCTGAGGAAGGCCGCACCTTTGCCGTCCATCCCGACAAGGCCGACATCGGCATGTACTTCGATATGATGAAGAACGACCACGACGAGGCTTCGATAGAGAAGTTCCGCACGCAGTTCGCCCAGAAATACTATTCCGTCGTGGCTGAGCATCCCGACCGTGAGGTGAATATCTTCAAGAGCAGCGCCTCGCAGGAGACCCTTGACCGCATCGATCGTGTGAATGCCTTCAAGACCAATGACAACAAGGTGTTGCTCATGGCCAACATCGATGGTGAGAAGCAGCGTCCACGGGAAATCAGCCAGTCGCAGTGGCAGCGGCTGTGGCTCGCTGACGACAAACGCGACTACAAACAGCACCTTGCCGCCACGCTCTATGCCGATGTGCTCAGCGGCAAGCAGGACAAGGAGCAGCAGAATGGTCAGCGGAACGGCCAACAGACCGTCAAGGAGAGTGCCGGACAGAACCAGCTGCCACCCATCATGAAGCAGTTCGACAAACTGAAGGCAAAGCACCCCGATGCCATCCTGCTGTTCCGCACCGGCGACTTCTATGAGACCTACCGCACCGATGCCGTTAAGACTTCAAGAATATTGGGTATCACGCTGACGACCAACAACAAGGTGAAGGACAAGGACGGCCAACCCTTGGAGACCGCCATTTTTCCTCACCATGCCCTCGACGTCTATCTGCCGAAGCTCATCCGTGCCGGTGAACGTGTGGCCATCTGTGACCAGCTCACCGTGCCCAAACAGAAGGAGACTGGCGAGGAAGCCAAGGACGCTCCGCAGCAGGAGGTCAAGGAAGTAGTCTCCCGTCAGGAGGAGCAGCGCACAGGGATGCACCGATAACAATGCTACGTTATGACACCATCCAGACAACAGTATATCGAGCAATATGCGGAGTATGCCATGGAGCAGATGCGGCGCTATGGCATACCCGCCTCGGTGACGCTGGCCCAAGGCATCATCGAGTCGGCTGACGGCCGTAGCACCCTGGCCAACACCGCCAACAACCACTTTGGCGTGAAGGGCACCTACCACGGCAACTATGTCCTGGCCGACGACGACCGTCCCAACGAGAAGTTCAAGAAGTACGACAATGTAGGCCAGAGCTATGAGGACCATTCCAAAGTTCTCATGGCCCAGCGTTACCGCAAGCACACCGCCGGACTGTCCGCCGATGACTACCGGGGGTGGGCCGCGGCCATCCAACGGGGCGGCTATGCCTCTGACAAACGCTATGTCAATACGCTCGTCAGTGTCATCGAGGGTGCCGGACTTCAGAAATATGATGCCAAAGTCATGCAGGAAAGCGGTGCCAAGGTGAACCAGCCAAAGGCGGCCTCTGTTCCCAACGGCAGTTACTGCATGCCCGTAAAGCGTGAGGAGTTCATGCTCGTCACCTCTCCTTACGGCAACCGCGAGGATCCGCTGAACAAAGGAACGATGCAGGTGCACCACGGCATCGACATAAAGACCAACAAGGAAGCAGTCTTAGCGACTGAGGACAAGGGCACCGTCGTGGGCGTTGACCACCGCACTAACACCGCCGGAGGCAAGACCGTCACCGTGGAGTATGCCCGTGAGGACGGTTCGCGAGTGAGGGTTCAGTATATGCACCTCAGCGAGATAGCCGTCAAGAAAGGCGATACCGTCAATGCCGGACAGAAGATTGGCGTTTCGGGAGCCACGGGAACGAGGGTGACGGGCGAACATCTCCACTTTGGTGTCATCAACGTCTCCAAGGACGGCAAACTGCAATGGGTCAACCCAGCCGCTTACCTCGCGGACATCAGTCAGAAAGGCAACTTGAAAGTGGAGGCACAGCACAATGGCCGCAACCTCCTGGCCGACTATCAGCCCAAGGGCAACGGCACGGTGGAACAGGCACAGACCACACCGGAAAACTGGCTCAACAAGTTGATGACCTCCGAGGACGCTGCCATCGGCATGGACAGCGGGCACGGGCTCTTGGGCAGTCTGATGCAGATGCTCATGACCATGCTCATGCTGACAATGAAGATGGAAGGCAAGAGCCGGGACGAGAAGATGGCGGCCATCAACGAAGCAGTAACGCAAAAGCGTATTGACCTCAGTAGCATGACACCGAACCTGAAATCCGCCTGCCTGACCATCACCGAGGGCGGCAAGGCCGTCCTGGTCACCCACGACGGCAAGAAAGAGTACCGCCACGAGCTTTCCACAGAGGAGCAGCAGCGCCTGAACAATATCCTCAATGGTGACGGCGACGATGCTGCCAGGCGGCAGAAGATTGGCAGTTTTGTCAATGCCGTCACCTTCAGCCAGCAGGCTTCCGAGAACTATGAGCAGATAGCTTCCGAGCGCCAGTCGCAGGAACAGAGTCTGCAAAGAAAGTAACACCATCAAATCCATATGACTATGATTAAAGCAGAAGTAACCATCACAGGCACTGTCCGACGCAGTGCCTCCATCCGCACCGACAGGAACAACCTGCCTTACGTGTCCTTCCTCATGTCGGTCAGCATGGCCGACGGAACGGGTACCAAGGACATCAGCGTCTTCGTGTCACTGCCCCAGGCCCAGCAGAGCGACCTCAGTCTCTATACCGAAGGCCAGCGTGTTACCGCGAGCGGTACCATGGACATCCGCCGCAAGGACGATGCTCTCAGCTTCTATCTCACCGCCCGATTGGTGACCGTAGAGAACGTACCCGCATTGGATGCCATCTCCGGCACGCTATCTTTCCGTGGTTATCTGAAGAAGGAGAACATCTTTGAGGAACGCACGTCGAAGAACGGCCGTCCTTACCTTCTGTTCTCGGCTTACTCCTCCGAGAAGGTCGGTGACAGCTTTGTCAGCACGTGGGTCACCTTCATGCGCTTTCCGGAGAAGAACGCCACCATCGAGAGCATCATACCCGAATGGCTACGCCCGCGTGCCCATGTGGACATCACCGGCGACCTGCGCATCTCCTTCTACAAGGATGCTCCCAGTCTCTCGTGCATCGTCCGTGAGATGACCGAGCACATCAACAACTCATGAAACCAACCCCTAACACTATGAGAAAGAATTACACTCCCAACCCCGACGGCCTGAGTGCCGAGGACCGCGCCTTGAATGTCTTTGCCGACATCATGATTGACAAGATCCGCAATCTCCAGCAGGACTGGAAGCAGCCTTGGATCTCTCCCGGTGCCGCCCAGCTGCCCCGCAACCTCAATGGCCGCAACTACAACGGTATGAACAGCATCATCCTGATGTTCTTGCAGGAGAAGCACGGCTGGCAAACAGCACGCTATGCCACTTTCGACCGTATCACGGACATGAACTTCGCCAAGGACAAGGAAGGCAAGCGGCTGCACCTGCTCACTGACAAGGACGGCAACAAACTGCCTTACGTCCGTGTGAACAAAGGCGAGAAGAGCACACCCGTGATGATCACCACCTTCACCTGCGTCCACAAGAAGACAAATGAGCGCATCAAATATGAGGACTACAAGCAACTCACTGACAAGGAGCGCAACGAGTTCTCTGTCTTTCCCAAACAGCATGTATATAATGTGTTCAATGTTGACCAGACCAACATGAAGGAGACGCGTCCGGAACTCTATGAGACCTACCACAAGGAAGCCCAGGGCACACTGGAACTGAGCGACAAGGGCATGGTGAGTCTGCCGGAGATTGACGCGATGATAGACAAGGACCTCTATGTCTGTCCCATCAAGCCCACGGCGGGCAACGATGCCTACTACAGTGTGGCACGCGATGAGATTATCATTCCTGAGAAGGCACAGTTCATCGACGGCGAGTCATTCTACAGCAATCTCCTCCATGAGATGAGCCATGCCAGCGGATCTCCCGACCGTCTCAACCGCATCAAGCCCGACCAGGACCGGGCGGGCTACAGCCGTGAGGAACTGGTAGCCGAGCTCACCGCCGCACTGGTGGCCTCACGTTACGGTATGGCCAAACATGTGAAAAGCGACAGTGCCGCCTATCTGAAGTCGTGGCTCGGCAGTCTGAACGAGAATCCGGAGTTCATCAAGACGACACTCAACGATGTCAAGCGGTCGGCTTCGTTCATCACCCAGCGCATGGAAGCCGTCGGCGAACGGTTAAGGCGCGACGGCTGGGATGCCGACTTCACGGACATCCGCCAGCAGAACAAGACGTTCACGCCCCTGTTCCGAAGCGATGTCAAGTCGGCTGCGGTCAGCACGGAGGCAACGGTCAAAGCCCAGGAGCAAACGATAAAGGAGGAGAACCAGGTGTTGGAGGCCGTCTCTGCAAAGAGTGCCGAGCAGCCCCGATTTCACCGTTAGACTCTTTGAACCCAGTCTTGAAGCCGAGGTGCTGTTCACGTTTGGAGAGGATGAGGAAGTTCTGATGTACTTAGGCCGATCACCGATACTGATAGACAGGAGTACAGCCATGTACATCCTCCGCCAGAAGGACACAATGCCGGAAGGAAGCCGATGGGGGGATTCGTTTCCTCCCATCGTCAACCACACCAGTTCCGGGGTGGCACGCAAGCATTCTGACTTCCACGCGGCCAAGCATGGAGACTATGACGCTGCCCTGCGGCTGGTCGATGCCTTCGTCAAGGATAGCAAGATAGCGGACATCGCCCGGAGCTATCCCCATGCCCACGTCGTTTACAACCACAAGATGCAGGGTGGGGACATCAACATGATACCGGCGGCCTATGCCGCCAAGTTCTCTGCCATCGGCATGACCGTTGACCACGACATAATCGCTGTGACGGATGTCTCCCATACCAACGCCAGTGACCTCAGCCGTATCAGCAAGCGGATGCGCTTTGAGGGAGAGGTTAGGCGGGGAGTGGACTACATTCTCCTGGATGACTTCATCACTTCCGGCGCCGAGCTCCGCGACCTGCGTGACTACATCCAGAGCCAGGGCGGCAACGTGGTGTTGATGACGACCTTCGGACATGGCAGCTTCGGCAAACTTCAAGACATAAGGATAGACAGTACATACATAAAACGACTCAACGCGTCGGGTATCACCGACCAAGAATTAAGAAAATATGGAATTGCATCAGAAATCGGGTGTCTCACCCTTGGAGAAGCCGCAAGACTCTCCCGGCTGGTTAACGCCAGAGCAAAAACAGCAGCTGCGCAACGTAGCACAGGCATTCAAAGAACATGCCTCGAACAGCGAACTCTGTCTGGAGTGGCAGGAGAAGTTCCGCAAGGCCGGCTTCAAGGTATCGAGAATGAGAAGATATACGAGACAAGTAAAATAATCAACGGTGGGGAACAGCGGGCTGCCAAAGGCTTCAGGCGATAACGGCACCTTGCGGTTCTCCGCCCATATACGACAAAAGATGAAGAAGAAAAGCATCCTACTATTCTTGCTGACCATGATGGCGGCAGGAATGCAAGCCAACGATGGTGTCGGCACGCTGCCTGACGACTCGCTACAACAGCAAGTCAACTGGCAGGAGGACTGTGGCGCATTGTCAGCCAATAAGAACGACTATACCGGTCTTAACGCACTCCGCAGTCGAATGGCCACGACCTCCGCTTCCGATGACAGCGCAACAAGCGACTCCCTCCAGTTGTCCGTCGGTGTACCCATCTATTTCTATTTCAAGCTGAACACAGCCCAGTTGGTCACGAAGTCACAGTTGGCCAACCTTGCCGTAATAGCCAAGTATGCCCAAGAGCATCACCTAACCATCCACATCACGGGAGCTGCCGATGATGCCACCGGCACTGCCGCCCGTAATCGCACTCTAAGCATTGCCCGTGCCCGTTGCATTGCCAAGCAGTTCATCAATAATGGCATCGAGAAGTCGCAGATGAAGGCCGTCAGTCTTGGTGGCATTAGGGAGTTTAAGCCCAAAGAGGCTAACAGGTTTGCGATGGTGGTGCTGAGGGAATAGGTTATTAGTACTTGTTGTACAATACTTCAATATAGCACGCTACTATTTGTAGCGTGCTGAAAATGAATTCGTTATTACCAGATTAAGTTATTCGGTAGAAAGACGGATTCTGCCTATCAATGTAACTCTAAACGATATTTAGAAGATTTCTAAGTACATTTATTTGTTGCAAGAATACTTTTTATTATCTTTGCAAAAAAGAAACTAAATAGCAAACTATACTAAGAAGGCTAAAGTCCTAAAAATAGTATAATAAGATTCATAATGACAAAGAATACGTTACTTAAGGTTCTCTTCCTGGGAATAAGCATATTGAATACAATCTCAGTTCTAGGAAACGGCACTGCAAATAATCAGAAGGTCGTTGCCCAAATGAATTATTGCGTTTCCTCCCTAACAAATATAATTCATAACAAGACCATGCCTGTTCTACAACATGAAAGTGACCAAATCGTTAATAATCTAAACATGGAGCAAACCATTGGTCTTACTGACATCAACGACTTTCATGTGGAATTGCTGGATGCTATTAGTAAGTTTGAGATTACGGAGGAGGAACGGCAGCTAATGAGGAGAATAGGCTCAATTAAAAGAGACAACATGAAATGGGAAGCACTCTCCAATGCCTTAAGTCCTGCAATGTTACTAACAGGAAGCAATGTGGGGCCAGGAACGGCTGTACAAATAGGTTTTCAAGTTCTTACTTCTGCTGCAAGATCTGTGGTAGAATATAAACAGATGCAGGGTGAGGCCAACATAGAAGATTTACAAGCTATGTGGGATCTAAGAAAAGAAGATTTACAAACGATTAATGATTTAAGAAAGACGGCCCTTAATATTACATTTAACTTATATAGCAAATACAAATTATCTGATTCTGAACGCTTAACAGAATCTACTGCTTCTTCATTTTGTGATTATATTAATGAGGAAGATGTCACTCGTAAAATAAGATTATTAGAAGATAACTTTGATACATATAAGTCATATCCTGATTACTATTATTATCTTGGAATGGCTTATTTGGATGCAAAAAATCTATACAAAGCAAAACTTAATTTTCAGAAATACATTGCAATGTACAACAAAGCTCCAATTCTTCGATATGATGAGAAGACTGGATGCATTGCTTTATCTTTGCTTACATTTGACTCTAGCTTATCTCCCACTGATAAGCAAAAGTTTATCGACATAGCATTAAAGAACTTACCACACAATAGTGCCGCTGTTCTTCAATGTTCATTAGTCTATATTTACGAATTAAAAAATCCGACAAAGGGGCTTTCGTTGATATTGTCGGGAATTGATGATCCTGATGCTTCAGATGATGACATCTTATTTTTGGCTGCTGCTAAATTCTCCTCATTATTAACTTGTAATTCTTTATTATTCAATAGTTTCAATAAATATTTTCAAACCTCAAATATAGGTTTAGGAACCTACCTATATTGGGAGAATGGTAAAGATAATCTTTGGAATCAATTGTCAAAGTATGTTTCATTTTCTGATTATACATATAGAAGATGGTATCAATTATGGATCGGAAAATATTTTAACTCAGAACCAAACATAGTCCTACCCAAAAGAATAAATATCAATAATAGCGATACAAAAATATATTGGGAGAACCATGATGCAAGTTCTGTCGATATTGTAGAACTGGATTTCAGAAACATAAATCTTATAAGTGATGAAGAGATACAAGATATAGATTGTTTCAAGGCAAATAAGGACTTGAAATACTTATTTGTGGAATCTGATGAAGATAAAAAAGGCTATTATCTTAAACCCAATATAGATATTGACAAAATAAAGAGCGAAGAATATCCAAGATTGAGTGAATTCACACTTTCACAAGATGATATAGATGACATTGTTGATTTTTGTGAGGATCATCAAACTAAAGATAATACAAACATTTATCAATGTGGTCCAGTAGATACAGATTTTGTACAAAAGGACTCAATTAATGGAGCGGAAGTGAGGTTTAAAGGAAATAAGCTTTTATATACGCCTTATCATTCTGCACTACAAGAAGGAAATTACATTAGAATAGTTTTTAACAATGGAACTGAACTGATGTTTAAATATAATGAGGAATCCCACAATATGGACCCATACCTATCGAAGTTTAAGAACAAAATTGTTTTTGCTAATAGCAAATACAAGAAAGAATACGAAACTTTGCATGTTCCTCACAAAAAAAATGATAGTGCTTGGTACGTGGTATTTTGGAATGGCATTAAAGACAAGTTATTTTGGAATGGCATTAAAGACAAGTTCTCTACGGCCTGGAATTGGATTACATCAATCTTCTAAACATAACATCCTATTTATGGACATGTTTTTTAAATGGCTGATTATTTTCTTATTATGTAGTATTCCTTCTATAAAAAGCTACTCACATGGTTCATGGCAACAACATGCGGTCGATATTCGAGGAGTGCTTGGATTCGAAGATGATCAAAGAATTGATAGCTGGATTAAATATATCAGCTCTGATATGATTGATAATGCCAATGCTTTTCGTAAAAAGTTACAGAATAACCATCACGGTTTTACATGTAAACATAGGCTATTATTTCATTGGGGGTACGATGCTGAACCATGGACCATTGATTTAGAAGAACGCGTGAAACAGTATTGCGAAAATTATGATCTCAATGTAGAGTCGAATATACGAGTTTTCAAATCGGAGATGAAAGAAGAACAAAAAAGAAGAAACTCACTGATAAATAAAAAAACAGAAAACCTTTTTGGTTTTGCTCATGGTGGTAAAGATGCTAGTGTAGTGTCCTGACCATATTTATATCTTTACAGACAGCGTTAAATATTAGTAAATAATTGATTATAAACAAATTGCGCCAAAACACTTTTAT